>JAZQDD010000023.1:0-139687 GCA_045546615.1 Eubacteriales bacterium
AAACTTGACGATTTCCTTGCAGAGCGTCTGTTCAAGTACACCGACTGCCGTGAATACGCATTTGCAAAATGCCCCTACGGTTATCCGATTGGCGCTACAGGCCTCTATATCAGAAGTGCTGACGTTGCAAAGCTCGGCAGAATCTATCTTGACAACGGTAAATACAACAACAAGCAGATAATCTCCAAGGAATGGGTAAATCTGGTTCTTAAAAATGGCTACGAGCTTGGCAGTGTAGGCGGTAACGGATACGCAAAGGGCGGCATGAGAGGTCAGAGACTCTACATCAACCGCGCAAAGAACGTTGCAGTCGCATGGCACTCCTATGACCCCAACGACAAGACCAGTTCTCTCAAGGACTATCTCTACAACACCGTATTTTAATATTTAACTTAAAAAGGTGCGCTCATTATGGCGCACCTTTTTAGGATATACGTATTTTGCGAAAAAAATTCGGCAAAACTATTGCATTTATCCAAACTTTATGATATAATACTATTTACTAATGTTGGCGATACTTTGTATCTGCCGTTATCGAATTTTAATCACAGTTTTGTAAGGAGATTATTATGGGAACTCTTGAAATCGTAATGGGCGTCATTCTTCTCGTGTTCGCACTTTTCCTCATAATTGCCGTTCTTCTTCAGTCCGCTAAGGACAAGCGCCTCTCCGGTGCTATCGCAGGCGGCGCTGAATCCTTCCTCGGCAAGGACAGAGGTTCTCGTGTTGACAAGTTGCTCAATATCATTACCCCCATCGTTGCCGGCATCTTCGCCGTCCTCGTAGTTGTAATGTATTGCATCGTTTCTTAAAAGAATAAACCCGACGCCATGGCGTCGGGTTTGTTTTTTATAAAACGTAAAGGTAGATACAGAGGAATTGAAGCGCCGTTCCGCCGAGGACAAAAACGTGGAAAAGTGAGTGTATATACTTGTGTTTTTTTCCAATACCGTAAACTGCCGCGCCAAGCGTGTATACCACTCCGCCGCCGACAAGCAAAATAAGCCCTGCCGTATCTATAGCCGCAACTGCGGTATCCCACGCGATCAAAATGCTCCACCCCATGCCGATGTAGCACGCCATAGAAAATTTGGAATACTTTTTCATATCTAATGCAGTAAGCGTGGCGGCAATAATAGCGAGTCCCCAAACTATACCGAAGATTATCCACGCCCATTTTGCCGAAACAGGGCGGATAGCTTCAAAAAGTATGGGCGTATAAGTTCCCGCTATGAGAAGATATATCGTGCAGTGGTCAACCACACGCATGAATTTTTTTCGCTCCTCATTGCGAATTGCGTGATAGGTGGCTGACACGGAATAAAGCAACATCAGCGATATTCCGTATATCACGCTTCCCACGACCGCCCACGCGCTTTTGGCGGCGGTCAAGCATAGTACAAGAGCAACTATGCCAAAAAGTGCGCCCGTGGTGTGTGTAAGCGCGTTGAGGCGCTCCTCGCCGATGGTGTAGGCGGGAAGTGTTATTTTTGACAGGCGAGAGACGCCCTTGCCTGACTGAAAAGAGGTGTTTGAGTTAATTGTTGCTGCTTTGGACATTGCGCGGTTTCCTTTCGATTGATTCTGTCCATATTATATCCCCAAATAATCGCAAAAGTCAATCTACTCTATTATTTTTAGTCTATACTCTTCGTGCTCGCGCAGTAGAATGAAAAAATCGGCTCTCTACCAACAGTAGAGAGCCGATTTTGAGTCAATAAATCTCAATAAGCTCCTTTGTGGAGTGGGCAAAATTAATAATTCCCTGCTCCGTAACGCCGATCATATCCTCTATGCGGCATCCATACTTGCCTTCTATATAAATTCCGGGTTCGACAGTTACAATATGCCCAACCTCAAGGACTTTATCGCGCGGCGAGCGCGGTGAGAGGTTGGGAGCTTCATGTATATACATTCCGACTCCGTGACCGAGCGAGTGACCAAAATATTTGCCGTATCCTGCGCAATCTATAATATGCCTTGCGGCAAAATCCATCTCATAACAGCCTATGCCATCCCTCGCAAGCTCGAGCGCGGCGCGCTGTGCGCGAAGTACGGTGTTATATATCTCTATCTGGTCTTTATCCGCCTTACCTATCACGATAGTTCGCGTCATATCCGAGCAGTATCCGTCCACCCTTGCACCGTAGTCCATGGTAAGAAAGCCCTTTTCGAGCTTTTCATAGCGCGGCACTCCGTGGGGACGCGAGGAAGCAGTACCCGAAATGGCAATCGTCTCAAATGCCGCCGCTTCCGCACCGTTTGCTCGCATAAAGAACTCAAGCTCAAGTGCGACCTGCATCTCTGTCATATCGGGGCGTATGAACTCCACAATGTGCGAAAACGCCGCATCCGCAATGCTCTGCGCCTTGGCTATTGCCGCCATCTCGTCAGCATCCTTATACTCGCGCAAGGTATCAATGAGAGCTGACGCTCCGCCAAGCACCTCACAGCCCTCAAAAATCCCCTTGTATGACTCGAAAGTGCGAAGGGCAAGGGTTGCCTCCTCAACGCCAATACGCTTTACTGCGCAGTCCTTGAAGATACGGCGAGCCATCTCCGCCATGGAGCAGTCGGGCATTATTATTTCAAATTCGTCTACCGCGCGGCTTGCCTTTGCCGCCTCTATATAGCGAAAATCTGCCAAAAGACAGGCTCTTTTTTCCGTTACCAAAACAAGCCCATCAGTATAATTAAAGCCCGTAAGGTAGCGCTGATTTATCTCGGACGTTATAATAAGCGCATCGAACCTTCCGTCATTTGCAAGTGCGGCGCGCAACCTTTCCAAATGTGTCATATTTAAATCCCTTCGGTTTTTTAAGCATTTTTGCCATTCATTTTTCCCGCCTGAATACGGCGAAAACGCCACATCACAGGTCTTTCCATGAAGCGCTTGAAGCGGAAGAACAAGCTACGCTTGTCTCTTATCGGTGGGACAAGGATTGCGGCGCGGGCGCGAAGCCTTCGCGCTGAAAGCACGTCGGTGTATATTTGGTCTCCCAAAAACACACTGTTCTCCCCCACTGCACCAAGCTCGCGCATTATTGCCCCAAGACGCTTGCGTGTAGGTTTTTTACAATCGGCGTAGGCACGCACGCCAAGCGTTCGGTTGAAAAGCTCGATGCGTTCAGGACCGTTGTTTGAAACAAGTATAACCGTTATCCCTGCCGCTGATACAGCATTTATCCATGAACGTATGCGCTCATCAGGCTCTGCCACCTCATAGGGCGCAAGAGTATTGTCCACATCGCTGAAAAGATATTTACACCCGAGTGACACCAAAAGCTCGGGGGGGATCTCATCAAAAGTATTAAAATAATAATCGGGTGCAAGATAGGATAGCATTTCGCTACCGCCTTCCATATTTTTTCAATATATATTTTACCACATTTCAATCGCGCTGGCAATAGAAAAATAAAAATACATTCTCTTTACATCTGTCGATTTTTGTCGCACACCCACGCCCACGCACTCATATTCTATATTGAGGGAGAAAATATAAGACTCGGAGAATGTTTTATGGCTATTTTCACAAATTTTGCAACTCTTTCCTATAACGGCGGCTCGGCTACCTCCAACACGGTAATAGGCGAGATACAAGAAGCCGTTTCCGCGACAAAAACGGCAGTTATCAAGACCTACGGCGCAAACACCACGGTAACGTATGTTATCTCGCTGATAAACAGCAGTTCGTCTGCCGTTTCGGGACTAACGCTCACCGACGACCTCGGCGCGTATAGCTTTGGCGGCACGAACGTGTATCCGCTTGAATACACCGACGGCTCGGTGCTTTACTACGTCAACGGACTCTTGAATGCGCCTCCCGCCGTGACCGCAGGCCCTCCCCTCGTCATCAGCGGGATTTCTGTCCCCGCAGGCGGCAACGCCACTATCGTTTATGAAACGAGCGTTACGGACTTCGCGCCCCTTGCGGCAGGCTCTATCATCGACAACGTAGTCACGATAACGGGCAGCGGCTTGACCTCGCCCGTTACGGCTTCCGAAACCGTAAGCGCTGTCGAGACGTCCGAACTCAACATCACGAAGGCAGTAAGCCCCTCGACCGTTGCGCCCAACGGTCTGCTGACCTACACCTTTTTGATTGAAAACACGGGCAATCAGCCCGTTGTCGCAACAGACGACCTCGTTTTGAGCGATAATTTTGACCCCATCCTTACGGGCATTGTAGTTACTCTTGACGGAACGGTGCTGACGCTCGGCACGGACTACACCTATGATGAAGCGACGGGCGCGTTTGCGACGGTGGCAGGACGAATTACCGTTCCCGCCGCGACCTACACGCAGAATCCCGATGGCTCGTGGACGACTACCCCCGGCACTGCTTTCCTTAGCATAAGGGGCACGATATAAGCCTTATTTCCGCATCCGACGGCGGCTCACGCCACCTTCTCCCTCGCAATAACGGCGCATAGCCGCCGCCCGCGGCACACCTGAGAAGCTCGCTTCGCAGGTGTGCGGGAGAGGAAAGCGCGAAGTGCAAAGTTAACGTAAAAAACGGAATAAACACAAGGTTTATTCCGTTTTTATTATATTAAATGCTTTTTGCGGTGCAAAAGGCTACCTTTATTCGGGTAATCTATCACAGAACATCAAAAGATTCGAGGTGATCTTTTCTTCCTCCGTAAGAGGCTTGAACGTACCGTTTTCATAAAGAATATCCATAAGCATCAGCGCAACAGTTCTTCCCACGAAGCCTCCCACGCTCCAATCCACTACAAGGTCACGCATCTGCGGCGGATAATCCTTTGCAGATATCATCGCTTGCTCCAGAGCATAATCCGCAAAGGTTTTTTTGATCTCCTCGCCAAGGGTCGGAAGCTTTGAGAAAAATTCATTTTGGTCACCGCGCATTACCATAATGTTGATTTTATTCTCTTTGCTTAAATATCTGCGCTCCCTCAGGCGTTCAAATTTTTCCTTGTTTGCTGGTGTGTTATCTATTGCTCCCGTTATAAATTCATATAAATATTCATAGTCTGACGTAAGGTTGTTTGCCCAATATCCCTCACGCGAGCAATAACGCGTGTCGACCGACCACGAGCTTACAGAAGGATATTTCTGCGACCAACGAGTCATATTGCCGCAAGCCCAATAGGAAGGATAGCTACGAGTTGGAACGTAATCCTTGTCGCGTTGCGTTGCGGGAATGTCAACATAGGCTATATACTCACCGCCGTCCAAGGTCTTGATAATGTACTTGGAAAGGTCTGTTTTCAATTCGACTCCGCATTTGTTGCTTACCGCGTAAAATATTGCAGCAGCCTCAAAAAGCTCCCTGTTTCCGCTTGGAATATAAATATCTTTTATATCCGCGATTCTCGCACGCACCTGCGGCACGTATTCCTTTGCCAGAAGTCTTGCAACCTCCATTTGCTTTTGCTTTTGCTTGTCCACCTGCTCAAGAGAATATGTTTCGGGATTGAATTTTACATACGTTGTGTAGCGATTTCCTGCTTGCCTTACCAAAAAGCCGTTAGCCTCCAGCTCTTTGACCGCATCCTCAATATAAACAGGAGTAAGCCCAAGCTCCTCGGCGATACCAACCAGCGTTTTCGGAGTGTGATAAACGCTATATACGATATTAAGATTTAACTTGTTGTCCAGATAATGCTCGGGACCTCCGTTCTTTCCGGGAGTGCCGCTATGCCCGACGCTATTTGCTTCAATAGGCTTAATGCCAAGCTTTCCAATTTTTCTTTCCATACTAAAACCCTCCTTTAAATCGTTTCTGGCCTTGCTAAGATGCCATTTTACAGTACCC
Source organism: Eubacteriales bacterium (assembly GCA_045546615.1). Classification (GTDB taxonomy): domain Bacteria; phylum Bacillota; class Clostridia; order Oscillospirales; family CAG-272; genus CAG-390. Next base: position 5,783 of record JAZQDD010000023.1, read on the forward strand.
CCGGGAATTCCTGTTTCTTCGGTGATAGCAGAAACAGTCTTATTCTCGTAATAAAATGAATAGATGATCTTACGGCGAGTTTCTGTCAAAAACGCGATCTCGCGGCGTAGCATATCGAGCATATCTTCCGAATCTTCTTCCCAAATCGGCGTGTCATCGGGAAGCTCCATGCCGTCTATTGAAATTCCTTCGTGCTTCTTCTTTGAAGATACGAATTTTGAATAGACGTGCTCTGAAATTCGCCAAACGTATCCATCCATGTTGAATATTTCCTTTGACGAAAGAAAGGATAAATAAACCTCTGCGACAATATCAGAGCTTAATTCCTCCGCCTCCTCGTAGGAAAATGCCTTTTTCATTGCAAAGGCATATATCTTTGGCAGATACTTAACAATTAACTCGTCCGCTTTCTTCTTTTCCATTTTATCACCTCGGTACCGTTTGACTATATAGTGGAAGAAAATATAAAAGGGTTGGCACTTTTTAAATAATTATACCATAAATTTAAAAATCAGTCTATGCCGTCAGAATGTAATTTTTAGAAATCAAAAATAAAGCCCCGCCTATGCGGAGCTTTATTTTTAATATAAATGCTTTTTGTGCCGCAAAAAGCTACCTTCACATTTTGCAAAGCAAAATATTTCACATTTGCCGTAAGGCAAATATTTCACACGGCGAAGCCGTATTTCACCCATTCCGCAAGGAATGGATTTCACTGAAAACGCCATCGGCGTTTTCTCCGGTGGGTTCTCAATATTATATTTACGCCATAAAGAAAATGACACCCAGTGGGTGTCATTTTCTTTATGGGGTGAATGATGGGATTCAGAACCCGCATTTGCGCCTAATGCCCTGCTAATCCCTAATTACTGCTTGCGCAAATGTTTCAAAAAGCTTCGCTTTTTGAGGTGGGTTCTCAATATTATATTTACGCCATAAAGAAAATGACACCCAGTGGGTGTCATTTTCTTTATGGGGTGAATGATGGGATTCGAACCCACGGCCTTCAGGGCCACAACCTGACGCTCTAACCAACTGAGCTACACCCACCATAAAATGGCGCGCCTTGAGGGATTCGAACCCCCGGCCTACTGCTTAGAAGGCAGTTGCTCTATCCGACTGAGCTAAAGGCGCATTTTCCGAGGGAAACGGCATCCGTTAGGATGCCGTTCATCCGGTATTGGAGCGGGTGATGGGAATCGAACCCACGCGACCAGCTTGGAAGGCTGGAATTCTACCATTGAACTACACCCGCATAAAACTGCTTTAATATATTACCATAAATAAAGCAGTTTGTCAATAGATTTTTGAAAAAAATTTATTTTCTGTAAAAAAATATATCACCATCGTGATTTTTCACGAAATCAAGCGTTTCGCCGCGGAAACAATGATGTTCACAGCCTCCTCGAGTCCGCCGGCGGTCACGGTACAACCCGCCGCCTTGAGATGTCCGCCGCCGCCAAAGCTGACGCACAACTCCGAAACGTTCGCGGCGCTGTTAGACCTTGAGGAAACACGATACTTCCCTTCTCCCTCCTCGCGAATGGAAAAGGCAACCTCAACACCCGCTACCGAGCGTGCAACGTCAATAAGAGCGTCAAGCTCCTCTGATTCAAGTCGATTTTCCTCAATCTGTCGCTTTGACATGGGGCAAACGGCAATTCTGCCCCCCTCACAAAGGCGCAATACCTCAAGCGCGGAGCGTTCTGCCGCAAGGCGAGATGGCGTTTTAGTGTCAAAAAGAAGCCTATCAATGTCGGCGTGCTCGGGAACGGCAGAGACGAGCTGTGCCGCCGCGCGGTGCGTAGCAGCAGTAACGTTTGAATATTTAAAACAGCCCGTATCAGAGCTTATAGCCGCATATATCGCGAACGCCGTGCGGTGAGGTATCTCATCAATATATCCCCTGCGAAGCCATTCGCGCGCCACACGCCAAATTATCTCACCCGTAGCCGCCGCACCGCTGTCAAGATAACGGTCAGCAAACTGCGTGGAGCTTGCATGGTGGTCAATGGCAAGAAGAATATTATACTTCCCCTCAAGCTCGCCAAGCTGTGTGGGCGAGGCAACGTCAAGCGATATAGCGCGTCCCCCCTCCGCGAAAACGCCCTCGGCGCTTTCGGGGAGTATGTTGTCCTGTATCCCCTCGCCAATAAATTTAAGGCGCTCGGGGAGCTTGTCACAGCATACTATCCGCGTTTTACAGCCAACCTTGTCAAGAAGCACTGACACAGCAAACGCCGAGCCAATGCAGTCCCCGTCGGGGCGTGCGTGCACAAGCAGAGCAAGCGGCCCATCCTTTGCAAGAGCGTAGAGCCTGTCCACCATTGCGGCGAAAGTCAAGTCGGCAAGATGCGGCCTTATCGCCTCATTCATTGCTCTCACCACCCTCGCTCTCGTTTGCAGGCTTTGAGATGCTGTGCAAAAGAGATGAAATATGCGCTCCGTTAGCGATTGAGCGGTCGGGGCAGAATGTCAGTTCGGGAGTCTGGCGCAGCTGAAGCTCCTGCGCAAGGCGCTTGCGAATAAAGCCTGCGCTGGATTTCAGTCCGCGTGCTACTTCCTTTTCGCGCTCGGCATCAGCACCAAGCACCGAATAAAATATTTTTGCAAATTTCAGGTCAGCCGTTACCTCCGCGCCCGTGATGCTGACAAAGCAATCCGCAACGCGCGGGTCCTTGACCTCTCTCAAAATGACGGAAAGTGCCTTTTGCGTTTCGTCATTGATTCTTCCTCGTCTGTAATTAGCCATTTGGTATTCCTTTCAAGTGCGCCGCGGCGCACATAACTATTCAAGTTATATTATACCACCAAACTAACGCCCCGTCAAGTTTTTTTGAAGATAAGAAAAAATACCGAAGCCATAAAAGACTTCGGTATTTATACTTTACGCCTCGCGGCGCTTTGTCTTATACACAACCGCAACTATCGCAACCACCGCGAGTACTGCGACACCTGCAAAAATTGCGATCTGGCTTCCGTCACCCGTAGGAGTAGGATCGTCGGGTTCGGGAGGAAATTCCTCTGACTTAAATTCCCAATCAAGGAATCCAACTGCGTTCTCGTACTTATCATCAAGCTCGAGCGGAACTTCAAGCGTTACCTCAAGCGTTACAGCCGCGCCCGAATAGAACGTGCCGAGGCACACCCAATCGTTAACGGGAGCAGGTGCGCTTGCGGGAGCTTTGAAAAGCTCCTTGCCGTCCTTTGCCGCTACCGTGATGGTAAGCTGATCAAGGAATCCATTGGAATTCGTGCCTTCGGTCTCGCCAAGAGCGCGCAGATAAATGGTAGTTTTTACGCCATTATCAACGTCGTTGTTGATGAAAATTTCCTGCGTGATCTTGTCACCGGGCATAACGCCCTTGAAATCAGTAAAGAGGTCGGTGGGGGAATATTTGCTTCCGGGAGCAAAGACAAAAATCTTTGAGTTGCCGTTATACGTTACCTTGCCCTCGGCGGATGCACCGAATGCGAGTGTTGCAGCAAGCATCACACAAAGCATAATCGCCGCAAAAGCTCTAATAGTTTTTTTCATATCCGAGCCTCCTTATTGCGGAACTACAAGATTGCCACTGGCATTGATGTCAAAGTTAGAACCCCAAGCCTCTTGGACAGCTTCTTTGGGTGCGCTCTGAATAGCCTCGGCAAAGACCTCAACTACCTGATAATAGGTAACCTTTTCGCCATTGATCTCCTGCTCCACAGGAGTAAGCGTTATCTTATCGCTACTCGAGGCAAAGAGATTATTAGTTGCGCCGCCGTTGGGATCAACGGGCTTTATGTAGTAGTAATAACCGTCAGAACCCTCTTCCCAACCGGTATTGAGGTTGAACGTGCCAAGCCTTGCGGGAATACTACCAATAACGTTTTTGTCTTCATCTACATAATAGGTTACGATGGAAGCGCGCAGAAACGCTTTGGCGGTGCCGGTATTTGTCAGCATTATCTCCGTCTTAGTATCGGAAGATGTACTCTCAATCACCTTAACGTCGACACTACCGGGCTCAAATTTATTAACGATCTCTTGTCCAACCGAGAACAGGTACGCTACCGTTGCCCCGACTAAAAGCAGGGCAACGATAGAGCTTACGATCGCCATGCGACCGCTGAAAAGCTTTTTAAGGAAACCTTTGAATTTGTTGTTTTTCATATCAATGTCTCCTCTCTCTTAAAGTTTACGTATGCTACGGTAGTGGTGTTCTCTCCACCAATGTAGCTAATATCTATTTTAGACGAAGAATTAAGACTGTTAACGACCTTCGGGCTGTTACCGTCGAGCCACTTGTCGCTGTTAAGCGTGTTTATAAAGGTGACATCGAGGTCCTTGGTGTCGCCGTCAGACTTCTGCAATATGCCGGTAATACTCTTAGAAGCATCCTCTCCTTTTTCGTTTACCACCTTATATCTCCAAGACCATTCGGTCATCTCGGTAACCTCGTAGGTGCCGAGAGGCAGGCTCGTAATGGTTACGGAGCTTGAGGTACCATTGACTACATTGATAGTAACGTACATATCGACCGCATCGGCAGAGCCTGCAGCAAGCGCGTTACCGTTGCCGTCAAGAGTGCGTACAACGTGGAAGATGAATGTCTGCTCGGGATCAACGTTATCAACATTATCAATGCGTTTCGTGATAGTAAGCTGACCGTCGTAAATAACGTATGCACCGAGAGTTACACAAACGAAGGTGTTCTCTGCGTTGATGTACTTCGTAGGTTTTGATATAGTGTTGCTTGCACCATTCGTTGTCTTATCAGCGGAATCGATCCAAGACTCGAATACGTCCTTACCGTTAGCAACAGCGTAGTCATAACGAAGGATGGGATCGGTACGAGTATTGATACCGTTAAGACCTATCGTGTAGTTGGTATCGTTCTTTGCATAGTCCTCAAACCAGCCCGTAGGATTACCTGCATTGCCGATGATCTTCATCGATTTGAATGCGGGAACGCTGAGCTGAGTCTTTACAGCGTTTGCAAAAACGTCGTCAGCCGCAAACTCTGCATTGTTAAGGTAGATACCGGAGTTGAAATTATTATAATCTTTAATGGAGAAACTTGAAGTAGTGGCAGAGCTTCCAAGCTCGTTAGCAACGTAGATACCGCCGCCAACACCCTCAAGGTCTGAATGGCGCTGATACGAAGTAGTATTGGTATTAACGTAATTTGCATCTACGCACTTTGCAGTATTATCCGTAACGTATCCGCCCTGCATGGTAACGCTACCGCCATTGATAACTGCAACGCCGCCGCCGTTCTTTGCGGTATTGGATTGTATAACGGGATAAGAGCTGTTGTCTTTAGCAGTCAGATTAACGATAGACGAATCACAGCATACACCGCCGCCGTAGCCGTTGAGTGCCTTGTTGCCGGTAATGTTACCGGATTCAAGGGTTGCTGCACTCGAAGTTGCAGTATTAGGCATAAGAGCGTCTTTTTCAGTATCGGAGAGCTTGCTCCAGTGATTTGTCATTGAACTATCCAACACGAATCTATAAAAGAGCTGGGCGAGATGAGAAGTCTTATCAAATTGTACAGTATTGCTTCCATTCTTGGTTACCATAGCAACAGTACGTGAGCCACCTGCTTGTGTATAAGCTGTATTTATTTTTGCATTATTATTTGTATCGTCCGCTGAAGTATACCATTGGTCATATCCATAATCTTTAAGCCAAGATGTATAAATGTTGCCTCCGCCGCCAACAATTACATCTACATTGGGATACGTTTCTATAAATGTTTTGAATGTTGTCGCGTTAGCTTCGTTATTTCCAAATGTTTTAAATTGGATATCCAAATCTTTTACTTCGAAATCGAGGTTTGCAAGGTGGGCTTTGAATTGACTTTCAATATCACCATACTTGTCACCGATCCAATCACCAGCACTTTTTGGTTGTAGCCATACACCAACCAACAAGCTAGTCTTGTTATCTTTGGGCAGACCGCTGGTTGCCAATGCGGGAGAATCCGTATAAACTCCGCCACCGTTTCCGTTGGTAGCGACGTTGTTCGAAATAGCACCACCCTCCATCTTGAAGTTATTGGTATCCGATATGCAAATACCGCCGCCGTTGTTAGCTGCAGTATTGCCGTCAACCTTACCACCCTTCATCGTAACGGTCGCTGAGTCGTTAGCGTAGATACCGCCGCCGTTTGTGGTAGCGTTATTGCCTGCGCCGATAGTACCGCCCTCGATAGTAGCTACGGCAGATGCACCGGAGACGAAAACTCCGCCGCCGCTTACAGAGGTGTTGGCGGAAACGGTACCGCCATCCATGGTGAGCAATGCCGAGCCTCTGATAGCCAAGCCGCCGCCCGCGGTGCCTGACTCATTTTTGGTTATATTACCGCCGCTTACGGTAAGATTAGCATCGAATGCCTGAATACCGCCGCCGTGCTGTGCCGCATAGTTGTTTGATATCTGACCGTTACTGATAAAGGCTTCTGCGTCTTCGCTGTTAATATAAACCGCACCGCCGTTTTTAGTATTGGCCACGTTAGAGTCCATAGTACCACCGTCTACTACAAGCTTTGCACCGCCGGTAATAAACGCGCCGCCGCCGTTTTCAGCTGCCACGTTGGCTGCTACTTCACCGCCGTTGAGGTTTACAACGTATCTCTGTGCTGGGTCAGTTTTGTTATCGGAAGCCGCGTAAATACCCGCGCCGTTGCCGGTTGCCGTATTGCCATAGAATCCGTATGCAGAGTTATCGGATGATTGGTTCATCGTAAAGTTTACGATGCCTGCATTTGTGACACTGCCACGAACCATGTAAAGTCCGCCGCCGGTTCCAGCTTCGTTTGCCTCGATAATACCGCCCGTCATAGTAACGGTGGTATCGTTATCGAAATACGTTTCGTCTGTAAAGGAGTTCTCAATGAAGATACCGCCTCCGTTGCCTGTTGCAACGTTACCGCCTGCAAGGGTAGCAGATGCCGCATCAGGAAAGGTAGTGTCATCCTTGGTCACGGTAAGAGTAGGAGCGCCGTATTTGTTGATACCTACGTGACCGCCGGTGATATTAACGGCGTTGGTATCCTTGATATAGATACCTGCACCGTTGGGAGCAGTATTACCTATAACGTATCCACCCGTGATATTTACTGTACCGCCCTCGGCAAGGATATAAAGTCCGCCGCCGTAGCTTGTATCAGCCTTGTTATTATAAATGTAAGCACCGCTTATGTTTACTTGGGTAGAGCCTTCAAGCACGGAAACGTTGTCACGCACGCGAACGCCGCCGCCGCCTACGGTAGAAGCATAAGCTATATTATTGAAAATATAACCGTCGTTAAGGATAACGGACTTGTTGTAGAGCCATGCGTTTGCGGTAGTGTCAGCAGGAGCCTCAGAGCTTTTAACGCGGTATAATATTCCACCGCCACCGCCTGCGGCAGTGTTATCAAATACAAGAACGCCGTTGAGCTGGAAGTCGAAGGAATATTCATTTGACTTAAGGCTTCCGGACGTTACGGTGGTATTAGGAGTACCTACGCTTCCCGAATGGTCTGCGTTAATACTTATACCGCCGCCGCCATTGCTATCTCCGTTTCCGCCTGCAGCATTGTTGCAAACGATGGTATGACCGTCGAAGAGAGTGTTCGGGTCGTTGTAGTTTATATCAAATCTCATGTGAGCCTTTGACGTTCCTACGTTAACACCTGTTCTGATATAAGTTTCAAACTTGATAGCGCCGCCCGAACCTGCGTTAACCATATTGTAGGCAAAGGTGGAGCTGTTGATATCCATAACGCCCGAGCACTTGATAGCCGCGCCCTTCCAGAAGGAGAAGTTACCGAAGAATACGCAGTTATTTACCTCGGTGCCCGCACAGCGATCGCCGTTGCGTTTAGCAGTTCCGTTTGCTTCCTCGTTGTCAGGAGCGTAAACGTTATACTCAGTATCGCCATTGGGGCCCGTGTAGGTGTGGTTAAGGTTCATATACAGCGCACCCGCACCCGACATATTGCTGTTGTAAAGGAAGCTGCAGTTGTTGAAATGAATGTCAGCCGCAACGAGTCCTCTGGAACGGAAGGTTCCGCCCTCGGTACCGTTACCGTTAAAGCTCTGCGTTGCAAGGCAGTTCTTGAACAGGCAGTTTTCAACAGTTGCCTTGGGGCATACGAAATAGTCGGCAAGGAATACCGCACTACCGTTGGAGTCTGTCGCACAGTAAACGAAGGTGCTGTCCTTCATGCTCATCTCCTTAACACGGCAGTTAAAGAAGAGCGCGCCGCCCTCGCGGGAGCCCTCGGCAAATTTAAGCTGGGGAATATTATACCAGTTGTTGTATCCACGCTGTGTTGTGTAATTATCGTATTTAGTAGAGGCGTTTTGCAAATCTTCCGCTGTTTCGCCACCGCCGGCAAAGGTATCGTAACCTCTATACCAGTTGAATGAGGCAAGAGCAGTGGTGTTGGAATACATATGCGCCTCTTTGAACAGATAGCTACCCGTGCCGCCGTTGTTATGGTTGAGGTTTTCGCTTGCATCAACGTCCGCATTTGCGGGAATATCGGTGATACCGAGAGCATTCTTTACAGCGTAGAAGCGGTTGCCATTAACAATGTCTGCAACGAAATTCTTAGTAAAGATGAAGTCAGAGTCAACGAGTGCTCTGCCGCTGCTGTCAATGGGATCGCCGTACATAGCCCAGCCCGCGCCGCAGCAATAGAAATCGCAGAAATCAAGCATGAGCTTTTCGATCCTCGTGCCGAGGGTTTCGGCAGCTGCTCCGAGGTTTTTAGTGACGTGTCCCTTATCATCAGGGGTGAAATCATCATTGTCGTAGTGATATCCGCCAAAGGAGATAGCACCGCCCGCACGCATTGCGTAGCAGAAACGGAAGCTTGCGCCCGTAAAATCGGCAGTGCCGACGTATACAAGGCTTGGGTTGTTGTGATCCTTTACAGCATCCCAGTCCTCGGTCAAGGACTCGTCCTGATAGAAGCAGATAGCACCGCCGTCACCGGACTGGTCGCCTTCCTTGTGGTCGTCAGTAACTCCCACGTAGTTAAAATACGTTGTGTAGCAGTGATTAAAATCACAGTATGAAAGGTCAAGGGTTGGAGAGAAGAAGTTCTTACCGACCATTATTGCGCCGCCGCGAACTGCTCCGCAGTAAGCAAAGCGGGTGTTGGTAATAACGACCTCGGAAAAATAACCGCACGTAGTTTCGTTTCTGCCGGCGCCGTCTTTCGAGCCGCTTGCAAGATATATAGCACCGCCGCCCGCTTTTACGTCATCTACCTCTGCGATGTTAGCAGAGGTTTTGCCCGTAAGGTCGGGGATAGTTTCGTTAAGGTTGTTGCGAAGATCCGCGCCGCTTATAATGAGCTTGCATGTCGTGTTTTTGGGACCGCCGTAAACCGAGATAAGGGGACGGGTAACGCCATCCTTTAGGTTAACGAGTTCCATACCGCCCTTATTAGCGTTATATTGGCCGGCTATCGTTGAATCGTCCATTACATCGTAATCCTGGAAAGCAGAAGAACCGGAGAGAACGATCTTCTCGTAGAACCAGTAATCAGTTCCGTTTACTGTAATCTCAACAGGCACGTCGTCGATATAGCCGTTTCCGTTAAAGTCACGTCCGAGAAGAGTAAGGGTTGCGCCTTTAGCAATATTAAAATAAGATCTGTGAATGCATATTCCGTATATCTTCTCCGCGCTTGTGTCTACAATGTTACCGTTGATATCTATACCCTTATCGAGAAGACCGTCGGCAAAAACAGGGCGCTTGAGAACAATTCTGTTTTCAGTTGCATAAGGACCGTTAACAATATCATCTGCAGACCCCATAGCGATAACAGTATCACTAGTAATATCAAGTGTCTGTCCTTCGCCTGTTTCACTATATACACCAACACGGATACCGATCGTACAGTAAACTAATTTGCCATTAATATTCTCAGTTATAAAGTCGTTAGAGACTTCCGCCGTATATACATTATAAGTTTTCGTGTACTTTGTACCAGAGGCAGTATCTTTAAGCTCAATGCTCTGCTCTGTGCCATTCGCATACGGAGTTGCAGGATAAAAAGGCTTATTGTACGTATCATAATCATCTTTTTTATCACTTATTTCGTCAAGGTTCTTCCTATTGAGATCCTCGTGATATCCGTCCAACGCCACGTTAGTTACGTCTTTACCGTCTATCTTGTAACTACCTTCCGTAAGGCTTGCGAGAAGCGCGAGGTCGCCAACGGAGATAGAGCCGTTATTGATCGCGTCGATAAGGTCTTGGTTTGAGATCAAGCCAAAAACTGCACCGATTATCGCGCCAAACGAGCCCATGATCATAGTGAAGCAGACGACCGCCGCTATCACACCTGCTAAAATCTTGCGTTTGGTGTTATTCATTATCCGTTACCTCCTTCGGGCCATCCGACAGCATCAAAGACCGTTTGTCCCTCGCCATCGCCATTATGTACGTGCTGTACTGCATAGCCCGTCACATTTATGCTTACGGTGCATTCGCCGTATTTGTTGCTCATTCCCCTATCAAATGCCACCTCGGTGAACAGCGGCGCTGTGGTCGCCCCCGCTTCCAGCGGCTTTAGGTAGTACCAATATCCGTCGCGGTACTCCCAGTTCTTCGTGTCGTAATTGATATGTGCATACTCAAAATCCGCCTCTGTCGTCTTGCCGTCAGCAAGCGTGACTGTGAGCACCGATGACATCCTTACCCACGCGGTGTGATCACCCGTGTTTGCTATCATCGGGATCTTGGAGTATTTTTTTCCGGGAGAAGCATCGTCAACGTCCTCGAACGGAACGCGCCCGCCCTTGTCGTCCTCTTTCTCCTCGATTAGCTCAATTTCGATGTTACCCGACGTAATTACGTTTGTAGCAGTGCTATTTGCCGTATAAAACGCGAGTGTTGTGCCCGGAACTATCTCCAAAATCAGCACCAACATTATGGAAATTGAGATGATCCTGCGCTTTAAGCGCGCCCAGTTGACAGTTTTTTTCATCTATTTCTCTCCATTTCTAAAATATACGTGTTTTTTGCCGTTTGGCAGCCCCTCGCAGGGCATACGCGGTCACCTCCGCAGTGCCGAGGTACCCGTGTACGCCCTGCTCCCCAAAGGGAGCAGGGGTATTCGGCTTAACGCCGAGAATTAGTTAGCGATGATTAGGGAGCTACGTAAGAGGGCATCTGTCCTACTGCAGGAGTGGTGCAACCATTCCAAACGATATCGTGATCGTCATCGGTTCCGGAAAGCTGGTAGTTTCCGGGAACACCAAATGCAGTATCGAGAGCATCGGCTGCAACACCCTTATCGTTACCCTTAACGTCTTTGTTATCGGCAATGACCGGCATACCTTCAACCTGAACAGCTTCAGCTGCTACTTCAACGTCGATAGTGAATTGGTTGTTACCCTGAGCGTCAACTCTGAGCTCACCGCTGTCCCACTCGCCGTCTTTGTTAGCATCCATAAAGAGGTGAAGATGCTCAACTGCAGGATCGCCAGTCTTGATGATATCAGTGTCAGCCTCTACGTTGAGTCTAACTGCAGTGATCGCATTGGTGGTTTGGTCTCCTGCTTCTACGGAAGTATTGTAGGTTGCTACGTATACTATGCATGCCTTCTGATTGCCAACTTCGCCGATATTAGCATTGTAAATATCGGTCCAAGTCCAATCAGTTGTGTTAGCCGTAACGATAGCGAGACCGTCTGTGCCAGTTATGTCGTAGGTGTAGGCGGTAACCTCACCATTGGCATTCTTGGTTGCAACTCTGGGAGCAAGCTCTACGGGGAATGCAACGTGTACACGGATGTACGCCTCATTACCGGTAGTGGAAGTGTTCTCTACCCAGACTTCCTTCTTTACGTCAACACCGGGATAGAACTCGGAGCCGTCAGGATTGCCGTCGCCATCCTTATCATCTTCGTTACCGAAGTTCTCTTCGAGATCGATGTCGATCTCACCAATGGTGAAGGTGTTCGTTGCGTAATCTTCATCGGTGAAGTACGCGAGCGATGCGCTTACTATAGCAACTGCAAGCATTGCTATAACAAGAGCAAGTGCAAGAATCTTCTTTTTCATGGTTCGTGTCCTTTCTATAAATTTTTATTTTTAATTTATTGGCGCGCGAAAATGAAATTGCGTTTGACTTGCGTCAAATTAGGGAATTTGATTAGCGCTGTAGACCGTATTCCAAGCCCCCTTGGGAGTACCAAGTCCCTCCACCTGAACAGCGTAAGACTTAAATGTAACATCTCCGAGAGAAGTACCTTCTTTTTCCATATCATCCTTCTCAATGTCAGGACTTACAGTTACCTTATCACCATCGATAACCGGAATACCATTGGAATCGTCGATATTAGTTTTAACTTTTACAATGTTGCCGTCTTTCACATACACATAAATGTAATTGCCGCTGGCGGTTCCAAGATACTGCCAATTAGCAGTATTCAAATTAAATGACAATGCGCTTACATCGTCGCCAATTTGTCTAGTAACTTGGTTATAATTGGCATTCATCGTCCAACCACCGGTGAGCTTAATCTCAAGATAAATGTAAGCTTCAGCCGGTTCTTGGGTGGCGCTTGTTGGAACCTTATAGGTCACGCGGGGATCCTTTGTAATGTCAACGCCGGGAACTACGGGATAAGGACCGGGGGTATCCTCGCTTACAGTAGGTGTTCCAAACTTAGCGGGGTTAAAAGTATTAGTCACTATTCCGCTGTTGGAGTAGAAGTAAGCAATCGTTGAGCCAACGCCCAGTGCAAACACCAACAGCATTGCCACTGCAAAAATGGCTATGTTTCTGAATTTTTTCATTTTATTTCACCTTTGGTAAATATGAAAACCTCATTAGATTCCCCAGTCGGTCAAAGGAGCGGCATCCCATGCATCCTTTGCAGTGTTGAAACCTTCAGCCTGAATAGCGTATGCTCTAATCTTAACTTCTGCACCGTTAGTAATTTTGCTAAGATCAGCATCAGTTGCAACCTTAACATGCTCAAAAACTACTATAGACTCACCGTTGGAAACGGTTGCGGTTGTGTCTCCGGCTTTCTGGGTCTTGCCGTCATAGTAATAAACACCGGTCTGACCCTCAACGGGTTCCCAACCCTTGGCATCCATCTGCTTCTCAATAGTGGCGGCCGAATCCTCAATAGCAGTAATGGGGTTAACAACCTTTACGAAAAGGTAGCAATTTTCGCTCGATGCGTTGCCCTCCTTGGCTGTACCAACATGAACGGTAGGATCTTTTTCATATTCTTTTCCGGGATAGAGATGGTAGCTATTGGCAGTGTCACGCTCTGCGCCGTCCGTAGAATCGTCAACGTCCTTCTCATCGAGGGCGATGACAACACTACCGTAAGTAAAGGTGTTGATAACAGCGGTCGGTTTGGAAGTCATGTAAGCGATGGTGGAGCCTGTAACCATAGCGAACAGGAGAACCATTGCGGTTACGAAAATCATTGTTCTTTTTTTCATGATTTTTGTCTCACTTTCTTAAAATGGATTTAAAAATTAAATTGTTGAATCGAAGAAATTATTGTTCAGCGGTAATGGGAGAGGTAAAATGATCAGCCCACTGGGTAAGCATAACAGCTGCAGCGTTCGTGTAGGAAACGCCGCTTTCCTGAACTGCAAATCCTTTAACAGTGATGAAATTAACATTCCGCTCGATTTTAGTGTTATCATGTACTCTCGAAGGATCCCAGTCTGCAGGGATGGTGAATTTGGTGAAGATAGCCTTAGTATCAGTTTCTTTTGCGAGAGCCTCAACATAGTCGAATACATAAATGTAGTCGCCATCGGCATTGGTAAAGTAACCAACGTATGCCCAATCCGTAGTGTTGAGAGTGGTGTTACCCTCCTCGTCAACTACAAAGTTCTTAAGAACGTCGATGTGCTTACCGCCGTTTTTCAAATCAATAGCGTAAAACTGTGCGAACTCATCATGAACGTTCTTGTCAAGAGTTACGGTTGCGCGGATCCAAGCAGTCTCGGAGCCTTCGTTGTGAATGATGGGATCCTTGCCATAGGTCAGACCGGGGTCGATGTCGTAAAGGTTCTTTGTGTCTCTGATAATGGGGTTCTCGGGGTCTTCGGGGTTTTCGTACTCTTCGTTGTCGGCAAGGTAATCATCATTGTCAGAATCAAGCTCATCAAGAGTGATCTTAACGTTACCGAAGGTGAAAGTGTTTTCCACGTTGTCGGTGGTTGCGGTGTAGAGCGCGAGGGTTACTGCTGCGGACATTGCGCACATAAGTATCATAGCAACGATCACGAGCAGTGTCTTTTTGGTGTTTTTCATTTCTTTTCCTCCATGAAAAAAATTTTTTTATTTATTTATTTAATTATAAATAAATCAAGTAATGTGTGGCTATTAGGACTTGCCAAGCTCGGTATTAAGTGCGCTCCAAGCGGCTTGAGCGTTAGCCGCGTGAGCCTTGCCGGCATCCTTGATGGTATCAGCCTGAATTGCGTATGCGGTAATGGTGATACTTTGTCCGTCTGCGGCAGCATTGACAAGCTCGTCGCCTGTAGCTGTGCTCTTAACCGTAATTGTCGTGAAAACGGGAAGATCTACGTTATTTGGCTTACCAAGTCCGGTTACGGTTTCATTGTAATAGTAGATATCACCCTCCAGCTTCGTCCAGCCGTTTGTAGTCATTTGATCCGTGATATTTGCAGTATCAAGCACGGCGGCAACGTCATCGCTAATAACCACCTCGACGAAGATGTAAGACTCCTCGCTGTACTTGCTAACGTGAACGGTCGGGTCCTTGGAAAGAGTTGCGCCCGACGTCAGCTTATATTTGTTTGCAAGGTCTCTTGTTTGTCCATTGATGGTAACGTTATCAGCGGTATTTGAGTCGTTATCCACGTCCACCTCGTCAAGCGATATCTCGACGTTACCAACCGAGAAAGTGTTGACGACTGATTTGGACTTATCGTAAAGATACGCAAAAGTTACCGATACCGAAATTATGCAAACAAGAAGCATTGCGAGCACGGTGATAAGCGTTCTTTTTATATTTCTCATTGCTTTTTCTCCTTAAATATATAAGAATTCAAAGTGTACGTTTTATTTGCTTTTAAGACCAAAGGGGTCGCAGGTTTCCACAATTATGTTCCAAACTTCGCCGTATGTCATGTTGTCAGTTCCCTCATTTTGGAAAGCAAAAGCGGTTATTGTTATTTCGCTAAGATCCGCGCCCTTAAGTTGGCTGTACGTCGCGCTTTCATCAATCGTTATGGAGCTGAAGAATTGAATCTTGTCATTTGCTTTAAAAGTCTTTTGGCATGAAAACACCCTATACTCTGAATGATTTTCCAACTCACTCGGAACAGAAACTTCACCAAAATCAACAGACCAACCATTACCGATGATTTGGTTTGAGAGGTCATTGTTATAATCTATAACACTCGAGAGCGATTTCGGTATATGCAAAAGCACAAACACTATGCACTCCTCGCTGCCTTCCTCTACGTATATGGTAGGATCTTTTACGTAGGTTCTTCCGGGGACGAGCTTATAGTCGTTTTCAATAACGCGGGGAGCATCCTTCAATTCAACCACGTTTCCGTTTTCGTCGACGGGCTGACCGTACTCATTTACTTTTGCCTCGTCAAGTGAAATTTTTACCTTTCCGACCGTGAATGTGTTTTGCACCACATCCGTTTGCGACTTCAAATAGGCAATGGTTGCTGTTGTCGAGAGCGCAGCAGTAAGAATCATTGCTACTACATGCAAAATAATCTTTTTATATCTCTTCATTAGCAGCCATCTCCTTTCTTTGAATTTCGATTTGCGTTTTGTATTTGCCGCGGCGAAAAGCTACCTTATTATATATAAGAGTTATTCTGCGGTATTATCACCGTTTTCAGCAGGAGTTTCGGGAGTTTCGGGGTTTTCGGTATTGTCTGAGGATATTGTCTGATCTTCTTTTTTCTCCTCTTCCTTCTTATCGGGGAAAATCAGGTCGGGCAGGAACGTCGCTAAAAGAAGCAGACAAGCCATAACTATTGCGATATACGTTCCCGGGGGGTTCTGTATGTAATCGGCAACGTATCCGAGATAAGGAACCGAGAAGATGGGCTTGCCGATAACGTTATTCTCATGCAGAAGCGAACCATCGACGGAGTTGTTCGCATCGCCCTTGGTGACGAAGCGTATTGCTTGCTTGCCGGTCCTGTCGTTGATGATGGGCGCGCCCGTTTCGTCAACGGCGGGGACTATCTCCTCTATCCTGTGGGTAACGACCACAGAATCGGAAAGCATATAAGTAACAGGGTCGCCCTTCTTAAGTTCGTGAGGATCAACGTCCACAACGTAAATTATCGAGCCTACGTGATATTCAGGCTCCATCGATCCGGAGAGCACTGTGTAGGGATCAATGCCCACGAGCCTTACACCCGCAAGCAAAATGGCTATGACTACCGCCAAAACGACGATGGTCCAAGTAACTATATTCCAAATTGTTTTCGCTGTTTTCATTTGTCCGCCTTTTTAGTTGTTTTTTAAAGACAATTATCGATAATAGATATATTGATACATAAATATTATAAAGTAAAATCATTAAAAAATCAAGTATTTATTTGATTTTTTCAAAAAATATGTTAATTATTACAAATATAAGGCTAATTTCAAGCCATATAAAAAAAGTTTTTGTGTAAAACGGCGAAATAGTTTAAAAAGTAACAAGTCTGATATTTTTTTAACACTTTGTGGCGTAAACTATTTTGATTTTTATTAAATTTTTTTGATTTTTTTCATTTTTTCTATTGACAAATGATTTCAAATGTGGTATCATGTGTGAGTACGCGAAACGTACCAAATTTCATATGCGCCGTTAGCTCAGCCGGATAGAGTGTTTGGCTACGAACCAAAAGGCCAGGGGTTCGAGTCCCTTACGGCGCGCCACGAAAACCACCGCACAGCGGTGGTTTTTTGTGCGTGGCGTTTGGGTCGAGAAGCCCTCGCTGAACTTTAGTTCAGGCTGGTTTTCGTTCGCGTAAGCGGACGAAATGTAGGTTCGAGTCCCTTACGGCGCGCCATGAAAACCACCGCATAGCGGTGGTTTTTTTGTGCGTGGCGTTTGGATAGTATATCTAATCACGCACCGTCACGCATTCTTTAGTAAATTTACACAAAACCATCTTGCGCTTTTCCCTTTTTTATGCTATAATTGCATTAGAAAAAACACCGCATAATCGATTTGTAAATCTTAATCAATAAGGAGAAAAAATGAAGCACTTCAAATTCATCGCGCTTTTGATCGCATGCTCACTGCTTCTCGGGGCGTTCGCATCCTGCACGCCATCCGACAGTAGCAACACAACGGAAACAACACTGGCAGAAACAACACCGAGTGCGACTACACCTAACGCCACTACATCCTACGATACAACTCTTTCACCTGTCACCACCGCGACTCATGAAACAACTAAAATCCCCGAAACGACCGTGACTCCGGAGACTACGGAGACTCCCGAAACCACGGAAACTACGGAAACTACGGAAACTACGGAGACTCCCGTAACTACGGAAACTCCGGAGACTACAAAGACTCCCGAGACTACAAAAACTCCCGAGACTACAAAGACTCCCGAGGCTACAAAAACACCGGAGACTACCAAAGCTCCAGAAACTACTAAAGCTCCCGAGACCACCAAAGTTCCTGAGACTACTAAAGCTCCCGAGACCACCAAAGTTCCTGAGACTACTAAAGCTCCCGAGACCACAAAAGCTCCTGTAACTACCAAAGCTCCCGAAACTACTAAAGCTCCCGAGACTACAAAAACACCCGAGACTACCAAAGCCCCCGAAACTACTAAAGCTCCTGTAACTACCAAAGCTCCTGAGACTACTAAAGCTCCCGAGACCACAAAAGCTCCTGTAACTACCAAAGCTCCTGAGACTACTAAAGCTCCCGAGACTACAAAAACACCGGAGACTACTAAAGCACCGGAGACTACAAAGACTCCCGAGACTACTAAAGCTCCCGAGACCACCAAAGCTCCCGAGACTACCAAAGCTCCTGAGACTACTAAAGCTCCCGTAACTACTAAAGCTCCTGAGACTACCAAAGCTCCTGAGACCACTAAAGCTCCCGTAACTACTAAAGCTCCAGAGACTACCAAAGCACCTGAGACCACTAAAGCCCCCGAAACTACCGCCCCCGTTGAGCCGGAACCGGAACAATTAATCGTTTTCACCGACGGTAAGTACAAAGCAAATCTGATAATAAAGAGCGGCGCGAGCGATAGCGAAAAGGAAGACCTGCTTGCTCTCCAAGCTGTTTTTAACAAGGTTCTCGGCAAAACACCGCAAGCCTTGACTGATGATGCCGAAGGCGCCTCATCCCCTGCTATTCTCATTGGCAAAACCAAACTGGCAGAATCCCTCTCCGTATATTCAAAGCTTGGTGCTGATGAGGCTTGCGCACAATTTATAAACAACAAATACATTATAGCCTACACATCCCCCAAATCATATATCATGCTAATTCAAAAAATAGAAGATAAGCTGCGCGAGTGCGCCGCAAGCAACACTGACAACATTATTATCGATTCCGAGTGGAACATAAATCTCTCTGCCTCCGAAGTCCTCGGATATGAAGTGGATAGGCTTCAAACGAAGCTTACTCTGCCAATTTACAACGGCAAAGCGTTTTCCAAGTCCAATGTTGACCTCGGTCAAGGCTCTGTCATGCACGTTGCCTCGAACACAAACCTCAATGAATACAACCAATATCTTAACGACCTTAAGAAAAAGGGCTTTGTATTCTATACCGACAACGCGATAGGCGAAAATAAGTACGCCACCTTCCTTACCCAAACCCAGATAGTAAACGTAATGTATTTCCCGAACAAGAGCGAAACGAGGATCACTGTTGATAATAGATCGCAGTTTGACCTTACGGGACTCAAGTCGGATAACATCTATAAAGAAGTAACCGACCCTTCCCTGACCGTTATCGGAATCGGTGAGTCGGGATATCCCGGCGGAATGGGCTACGTTTACAAGCTCTCCGACGGCAGATTCTTCATCATAGACGGCGGTATAACAAGAGATGAGGAATGCAAGAACAAAGATATGTGCTCGGCAGAATGGCTCTATTACACGCTCCGTGAGCTTGCCGACGATCCCGAGAACATCGTCATAGCAGGCTGGCTCCTTACTCACATCCACAATGACCACGTCGGTGCGTTTATAGATATGGCGAAAGATACCAAATGCACGAGCAGAATCACCGTGCAGACGGTTATATACAGCCAACCCAACGATCAGCACATGCAGGATATCGGCAAGTATTACAGGCGAGTGTGGATTCCCGATGCCCTTGAAAGCTGGAAGCCCGAGCGCGTTATCAAGGCGCACCCCGGTCAGGTGCTGTATTTTGCGGACGTTACGATAAATATTCTCGGCTCACAGGATCTCGTTCTCCCCGGAACTATCTCCTCCCACAACAATATGTCGATAGTAAGCATGGTAGAATTTAAGGGCTACGACGCGCTTTACCTTGCTGACTCCGAAAGCCTTATGAATAACCAGCTAAAGACCATCTACGCCGAGGAGCTTGATTGTGACATCCTTCAGCTTGCTCACCACGGCTACCACAACACGGGTGCGGGAGTTGTTTACGATTATACAGACCCCAGCATCGTTTTCTGGCCCGTAAGCACGGGACATTACGATGGCTCGGGTGGAGCGTATGTAAAGGGCGTAAGCTTTAACCAAAGGTTCTTTGCATCCGGCATAACCAACCACATTGCGGGCGAGACCAATATGACTATCAAAAACTTTAATACGTGGGTTCCCGAACCGAGATGGAACCCGATGCCTTAAAAAAGATTGGGGTATCAAATGCCAAGCATTTGATACCCCATATTTTTATCCGAATATTTGCAATTTTCCTTTGAAATCCTCGAACTTCACGTTCTCGCGTATGCGGGTAAAGCCCCACTTTGACACGAGCGCATCTGCGATTGTATCAGCAGTAGTTATGTGAGTGAGCAGACTGTTGTGGTCAGCCGCGCCCTCCGTGCCGTCCGCCCCGACCTTGGGAATAACGACGACCTGCATATAATCCTCTTTCATAATACCCGCATCCGTCATTGCGGAAACGGCGTATTTGCCCGCGTTGGAATTGGTGTGCGTCCACACCATATACGCATTCGGGTAAAGCTCGTGGAGCTTTTGCACCATGGCAACGACCTCTCGCTGATACGTGGCTTGTTCAAAACCATCCTTTGTAGTATCGTTACCGCCGATGTTAAAGAGTATCACGTCGGGAACCCACGCGCTATGATCCCATTTTGCGGTAGTCTGAGCACCCGAAACGTCATTCGAGGTGGTGATTCCGCTGTAGTCAAGCACTTTGGTAATAGCTTTATTGGGGGTATAAGCAACGCCCCAGCCGCTATGCGCCACAAACTGCACGTCCGCGCCAAACATACGCGCGGTAAGATAGTTAAAGGCGTGAAGCGAGCTGCTGTTCGCGCTCGTGCGCGAGCAGGCTCCGTCGGTCTCGGTGTAAGCAAGCGAGCCGTAGCCCGAGCCGCCCGACGCGCATACCACCATGAATTTGAAATTGCCCGCATCATATTCTCTGTCGCGCTCCTCAAACGCGCCGTCCGTTTCAATCGCCAGAATGGACGTGATGGCATCGTACGGCTCGCTCATTTTAAGACACTTAACGGTATGCTTGCCCTCGGCAAGGCCCTCGACGATGGTTATACGCTGGCGTCCGCCCGTCAGGCGGAAGGTGCGCTCGGGTGCGGCGGTAGGTATCGTCTCGCCGTCAACGGCGATGTTATAGTAGGGGTAGTGCGACTCCGAGCCGCCCGCGACGGTAGACTCAAACTCGACGTAAAGCGCAGTTCCAACGAAATCAATAGTAAAACCCGTTGCGGTATGGTAAAGTGTAACGCCCTCCCCCTTCGCCTCGTATCTGCCCTCCCACTTAACGTAGGGCGACGAAGCAAGCGCCTCACCCGAGATGAGCTTTACGCCCTGCGCCTCCTCTTCGGAGCAGGCGGCAAGCGTCGGGAGCAACATAATGATGCAGAGCATCAGGCAAATTATTTTCTTCATTTTATCACCTTATCCCATCAGATAATAGATGGTAGTTCCGCTCGTGGTCATCATAATAAAGATAACGCAAACGACGATGGGACCTACCCACGCTCTGCCCGATTTGTTGAAGAAGAAGCGGTTGAGAAGCGGAAGTGCCGCCATCAGCGGAATGATGCTGAACAGCATATTTACAAAGAGCCATTGGGGTGCGGCTGTGTCGGTGTAGCCGATAGTTCCCGTTCTGATAAAGGGGAGATATTCGATAACGAGTATCGCCACAAGTCCGAGCGTGTTACCGAGGAAGGAAATGACCTTGCTGAGCCACTCGCTCCAGTTCGACGGACGCATCGAGCAGTTGACGCGCAGGGAGTTGGATATGTAGAATATAAGGAAGAACGGAATATACATAAGTCCCGCAAGGATAGACTCCCAAGTGAGCATCACCCTTGCCGAAACGAAGAACAAACGCATATCCGTATGGAAAACGAGATACAAAAGGGCGTTGAGCCCGAAGAATGCGGCAATGAGAATTATCGCCATAAGGGGCGTTTTCCAAAAATCGCTTCCGCCAAGCTTCATCGGCTCAAGCTTTGAGAGGTATGATCGGCGCACGGCGGCAACGTCTCCGCCCTTTTTTGCGCGGGCGTGGTCGATGGCGTACTCAAGTCCCCAAGTTGCAAAGAAGATGGTAATACCGATAAGACCGTTGGCAACTGCCCAAAGCATAACGGCGTTGGTAAATCTCTGTGGGAAGAACCAAGTCTGCGTACCCGCCTTTGCCTCGGGAAACCATTCAACGCTCAATTCTACACAAACCATATAAAGCACGCAAGCTATTACGGCAGATGCCGCAAAAGACAGCCAGAATATAACTCTGCCCTTCACCTTCTGGTCTGCGGTGCGTGCAGGAAGCTCCTTTTTGAGGCTTGCAAAAAGGCGTGTGCGGAGCAAGAGACAGAAAAGCGCCATAATGAACACAAATCCGCCGATGAGAGCCATTCCGCTTCCGATCTCCTTCCACAGCCAACTGTGCGAGGTATCCTTGATGCCGTTTTGGAGATTTGCGCTGTCGTAATTATCGAATGCGTATCCGAAGAAGCGCACAAGGTTTGTCAGAGTTTCGTTGTCATACGGCTGTGCCGCGTGAATGCAGGACTCGTTGTTGATAACGGCGTAATTGCCCTCGTAGGGGTTGCCGTAATCCTTGCCCACCGTGACCTCGTTTACAGCTTCAAGACCTGCTCTTTTAAGCTGATAATTTACAATATCGATAGCCTCGGGAGCGTAACGCATATCGCCGTTTCCGATATCAAGCCACTTCTTTTCATCATCGGAGAGAGTAGCGCCCGAAGCCTGCTTATCGAGTATCTCGTTTTTCTTCGTTGCGGTGGCGTTCTGGAACGCTCCCTCGTCATTCTTCGAATAACTGATTCCTATGTTACAATCGGCGTTAGTCCAGTTCCATCCACGGATGTAGCCCGTTATGTAAACGGAATTTATCCTCGACTTTGTTTTGGTGTCGCCCGCAAGCTTGCCCTCGCGCTCCGCGAGCTTCTGCGCGCCGTTACCGCCCGCAGAATGTCCCGTTGCGCCTATGAGGTCACGGTCTACCCAGTCAAACTCCGCCTTTCCCTCATCGGAGAAAAGATGATCCATCCAATAAAAGAGCCCGTAGCCCTCGTTTGTGGCAGACTGCGACTCGTAAGATGGCGAGGACTCGCCCTGTCCAAACGGGTCTATGCAAATAACGCCAAATCCGCGGCGGACAAGCTCAATACAGAACGATGCCTGCGTTTCCTTGGTGCGCTGAATACCGGGGGCAACAAGGATAAGCGGAACGGGATTTTCGGCAGATGCGTCCTTCGGCTTATAAACGTCAGCAACGTTCAGCGCGGGAAGTTTTCCGCTGTCAAGATAACGCTGATATGCCTTTGACGTGGACGTTTCAAGCGTTGGGGTGGTCTCTATCGAGGTGGTGTATATTTCAACGGAGAAAAAATCACTTTGGATAAGAGAGGCGAGAAATCCGCCAAGGACAACGAGCGCAAGACCGATGGCGAGGGCAGATTTAGCTTTATCCCAATTTTTGAACCAATCAAGTATCTTTTTCATTATTTACCTCTTTCGGCAAAACGGCGGAAATAGATTCCGCCGTTTTTATTAATAAATTATGCTGCTGTAAGGTATGTGTAAAGCTCAAGCGCGAGAGAGTTTTCGGTAAGGCGAGCCGCCATTCTGTCCGCCGCTACGACGGAAGTAGGAATTTTCGCCTTTTCGATTACGCTAACGCCTGCAGTTGAGTTAATATTGTTTCCACAGCCCACAACTATGTCAAAGCCGCCCTCGTTAACAAGTGCGCCAAGACCTGCTACCTTGTTGTCCTCGGTAGTAGTCTCCTCCCATGTAATGTTCAGCTTGCTCACGTCGTAGCCCTTGCCTGCAAGATGAGCCTCAAAGCCCGACTTGATGGCGGCAAGCTCATCGGCAGTTACCCAACTGCCATTCTTGGTCCACACGGAGATTTTAACGGAAGTATCAGCCGCGGGCGCTTCGGGAGCAGTAGTCTCGGGAACTGTAGTCTCGGGAGCAGTTGTCTCGGGAACGGTTGTCTCGGGAACGGTAGTCTCGGGAACGGTAGTCTCGGGAGCAGTTGTCTCGGGAGCAGTTGTCTCGGGAGCGGTTGTCTCGGGAGCGGTAGTCTCGGGAGCAGTTGTCTCAGGAGCGTATTCCTCGCCCGTCAGATAAGTGTAAAGCGCCTTTGCAAGCTCATTCTCGGTAAGAAGAGCTGCCTTTCTGCCCGCCGCAACGATGCTTGTAAGGATATCAGCCTTCGCAATGATGCTGACACCGCCGGTGGAGTTTACGTTGTTACCGCATCCTACGATGATGTCGTACGTGCCTGCGTTAACAAGTGCGCCAAGGTCAGCTACCTTATTGCCATCCGTAGTAAGCTCCTCAAAGGTAATGGTAAGAGTGCTTACGTTCTTGCCGGCAGCGGTGAGAGCCGCCTCAAAGCCAGACTTGATAGCCGCAAGCTCATCAGCGCTTACCCAATCACCGTTTTTAGTCCATACGGCAATGAGAACAGTTCCCTCGGCACTTGCCGCTCTTTCCTCGTAAACGGCGTAAAGTCTTATCGCTCCTGCCGCATCCTTATAGTCCTGAAGATCGTACATGGAAATAGGCGCGGAGGCATCAAATACCACTTCTCCGCCCTCTTTCACAGCCCAGCCAACAAACTTGAAGCCTGACTTGGAGGGAGCGGTGATCTCCTTACCCGTTTCGCCAACGGTTGCGCCGCTTTCGTTGCCGTCAGCAACGATAATGATATCTATGCTCTGTTCAGGCTCGGTCTCGCCCTCGCAAGAGAGGACAACGGTAGTGCCGTTAAAGCTGAATTTTGCGTTGCCGTTAATGCTTGCAAGATAGCTCTCCGCAAGAACGAACGAAACGTCAGCCTGACCGTCGTAAGAGCCCGCCGTAACGCTTACGGCTACGTTATTGCTACCCACGGGAGCAATAAGTGCCACAGCCGCAGGATTAGTATCAACGCTCTTTGTGTTGGGGTTTGCGTTAAGATATACGCAGTTATCAGCCTTCTCTGCTACCGCATACGCACTACCCTCGGTAAATGCGAAAACGTTTGCGGTAACGAAGCAGTTTTTAACACTGCCCGTAGCTTCCAGCTTACCTACCACGCCGCCGACGTTCTTTCTGCCGCCAACGTAGGAAAGTATCTTTGTGGACCTGTATTCACCCTCGACATAGCAATCGGAGACAGTACCTGCGTTAAGTCCCGCAATACCGCCCACGTTCTCGTCCGCGTGAACTCTGATTCCCGAAAATCCGCATTCGGTAATGCTTGCGTTTGCCATATTGTAGCCAGCAATTCCACCGAAATTGGAGTTGTTTGTGCCGCTTGCGGCATCACCTGCCGCGGCATCATCGTAACGCTGTGCAAGGAGCTTTGCAGAGCCTTCCACAAAGCACTTGGTTATCTTACCTGCGTTGATACCCGCAATACCGCCGCCAAAGCTGTAATTGCTGAGCGACTTGCCGCCGCTTTCGGTGCTGTTCCACGCACCGAAGCATCCGTTTGACGTGCAAAGCTCGATAGTGCCGTAGTTAAGACCTACGATAGTACCGCCCGCGATGCAAGCCTTGACAGTACCCGTGGAAGAATCGTTCGTTACTATTTTACAGTTATAGACAGTACCGCCCGCAAGGTTCGTACCTACGACGCCGCCTGCTATACCGCGCTTGCCCTCTCCGTCGGGGAGAGTGTCGTTGAGCGCGTTTTCAAGTCCGTTCGCACCTGCAAGACCTGCGGTGCTTTCGATCTTTGCGGTGGTGTTTATCTTTTCTATTTTACCTGCATTGAAATCAGCGATAGAGCCAACGCTGTCATAAAGTGCGGTAGATACAGCACCTGCAACACCTACGTTATGAACGTATCCCTTTTCACCGACCTTGTAGATAGCTCCGCAGTTGCTGTTTGCAAGAGTTATCGTTCTGCCGTTTCCGTTAAGTACGCCATTGAACACAAAGCCCGTCTGGTCAACTCTTGAGGTTTCAATAGTGATGCTTGCGGCAAGCTCAAAATATGTATTTTCAGCTACGTTCGCGCGGTTAACAGCGGCAAAATCAAGCGCATCGCCTATAAGATAGGGATTCGCCTCGGTTCCCGCACCGCCGAGAAGCACGTTCTCCGCAACTCCCGCATCAGAGGTCTGTGTGGTATCCTTGACGGATATCTTATACTTTCCGCCTTGAGGAATGGTGGCGGGAGTAAAGGTCACAAGATAATTGGCAGAATCAAATTCCACGCTGCCCGTAAGAGTGGTGGAAACACCTGCGGCATCGGTAATAACGACCTCGTATTTATCAGCGGCAGATGCGGCGCTTTGAGACCATACTATCTTGCTTGTGCAAGGCTCATTTGCCTTTCTGACATCCGATACGTGGGCAAATACCTGTCTGTAGCCGGCGTAAAGAGTGAGGTTTGCGGTAACGATACCCGTGGTGAAATTCCACAGAGTATCCTCGGCAAACGTGTCGCTTGTATACCAGCCCGTAAATACGAAGCCCGCATCCGAGAAGGTGGGCTTTGCAGGCTCGGTAATGCGTCTGCCGTTCTGAACGGTAAGTGCGTCACCGTACTGTTTACCCTCCACCATAAAGGTGACGGTAAAACCGTCAACAGGTGTCTCGGAATCGTCACCGCAGGCAACGAACATGCCAAGACACATGATAAGCGCAAGGATCAGCGCTAAAATCTTTTTGAAGTCTTTCATAGATCTTCTCCTTATTTTTTGATCTTTGCCACGCCCGTTTCAACTGCGGCGGCGGCAACGGCACGGGCAACGGATTCGTGCGCGCGCTTGTCGTAAGCGTAGGGGAGTATATATTCGCAGGAAAGCTCATCATCCGAAATGCAATCTGCAATTCCGCGGGATGCCGCCATCATCATCTCCTTGTTTACCGTGGTAGCTCTGACGTCAAGCGCACCGCGGAAAAGTCCGGGGAAAACAAGTACGTTGTTTATCTGGTTGGGATACTGCGATGAGCCTGTTCCGACTATGAAAGCACCCGCCTCCTTCGCATCGTCGGGGTGTATTTCGGGAATGGGATTTGCGCAGGTAAAGAGAATGGGCTTGTCTGCCATGGATCTTACCATGTCCTTTGTAACGCAATTCGCCACAGAAACACCGACAAGCACGTCTGCGCCCTTCATTGCATCCGCAAGCGTACCCGTGAGCTTTTCTCTGTTTGTTATCTTTGCAAGCTCTTGCTGAACGGGGTTGAAGCGCGTATCACCCTCAACGATGATTCCGTGGCTGCTGCACGCAATAACGTCCTTAACACCAAACGCCATAAGGAATTTAGCAATAGCTATTCCTGCGGCTCCGGCGCCGTTGATAACGACCTTTATCTCGTCTATCTTCTTGTTTACGAGCTTCAGCGCATTGAGAAGCGCGGCGGCAGTAACTATGGCAGTACCGTGCTGATCGTCGTGGAAAACGGGAATATCAAGCTCTTCCTTGAGTCTTGTTTCTATCTCAAAGCAACGGGGTGCGGATATATCCTCAAGATTTATACCGCCGAACGAGCCTGCAAAAAGCTTTATCGAACGGATTATCTCCTCGGTATCCTTGCTTGCGATGCACAAGGGGTATGCATCAACGTCACCATACGCCTTAAAGAGTGCGCACTTGCCTTCCATAACGGGCATACCCGCTTCAGGTCCAATATCACCGAGACCAAGCACCGCCGTGCCGTCGGTAATTACGGGAACTGTGTTCCAGCGGCGTGTCAGTTCAAAGCTCTTTTCAACGTCCTCGTGTATAGCCATACATGGTTCAGCAACACCCGGAGTATAAGCCAAAGACAGCTCCTCTCTGCTTCCTACAGGCACTCTTGCCGTGATTTCAATCTTACCTTGCCATTCAGCGTGCTTTTTAAGCGATTCTTTTCTGTAATCCATAAGTTACACCTGCCTTATTAAATATTGAAATATGAGGGATCTGCGGCGATTTCCATCAAAGCGTCGGAAAGAAAGACGGAAAGCACCGAGATAGCAACACCAAAAATTATACCGATAACACCGCAGACCAAACCCGCAACGGAAAATGCGGAAAATCTGCCCTTTTCGGTTCTGTCAACAGCCGCAAGCACCATCGCAATAATGCCGCTTGCAACACCCGCACAGCAAAAGCTCAACATGATGGAGAAAACACCAAGCACCAACGAAGCCTTCGCTACCGCGCTGTTTTTATTCTCAACGGGAGCAAATCCCTCGTATGCGGAGTTGAAGGGTTGATCGCCATTGTTCATTCTAAAATTTCTCTCCTTTGACATACAATTTACCAATTTGTATTATACCACACAAAGCGTTTTTTTGCAATAGAAAACAAAAAATGAATACGAAGAAAAAATCACCCCTTTCTTTTTTTAAATTTTTATGATATAATTAAAATAATAATAAACTAACGGAGATCTTAATGGCAAAATTATCGAGTTTTTTGAGAATCAGAAATTTCATTTGGCTGCTTATCGCAGGTACTATAAATGCCATAGGAGTAACGATATTCCTCGCCCCCGTAAATCTCTATGACAGCGGCATATCGGGAACGTCCATCCTGCTTTCACAGCTTACCCCCGAAACGTGGACGCTTTCCATGTTCCTTTTGATACTTAACATTCCCCTTTTCCTTTTCGGATTAAAAAGGCAGGGCGTGCCGTTTACGGTATATTCCATATTTGCAATAGCCGTCTACTCTTTCGTATCGTGGCTGATCACGTACGTCCTCCCCATCGACGTCAGCATAGCCTCGCCGCTTGCGGGTGAGGACCTTTTATTGTGTGCGCTGTTCGGAGGAGTCATTTCGGGTGTCGGAAGCGGTCTTACCATCCGTAACGGCGGAGCTATCGACGGTATCGAAGTCATGGCTGTAATCTTTTCAAAAAAGCTGAATATAACAGTCGGTACATTCGTGATGATATACAACGTAATTCTGTACGTC
This sequence comes from Eubacteriales bacterium, assembly GCA_045546615.1. GTDB lineage: Bacteria > Bacillota > Clostridia > Oscillospirales > CAG-272 > CAG-390. The sequence continues at coordinate 34,362 of JAZQDD010000023.1, forward strand.
ATTTGCGGAATAGTGATAAACAGCTGGATATTGCCGCTGTACTCGATAGTAACGTACGCGGCAGGGCTTAAGACCGTTGACTTCGTAGTTGAGGGCTTTGACCGTTCAAAATCCGTAATGATAATCACGGAAAGGGCGGCAGAGATAAACAAGGCACTCATGGATGAGTTCAAATGCGGCACAACGATGATGTCGGGAACGGGCGGATATTCCAACGCACAAAAGACCGTAATTTACTTTGTGGTAAACAGATTCCAGATCTACAAAATGAAAAACATCATTCGCTCAATAGACCCGCAGGCATTTGTGACCATAAGCGAGGTCGCAGACGTTTTAAGAAGCAAGGACGTAACAAACATATAAAAACAAGGCATCGCAGTCGCGATGCCTTGTTTTTATGCTTTCCAGACAGTTTTGAGTATCTTGGAAATCTTTGGGGGTGTGCCGTATAGCAGAACTCCTACGCGGTAGATCTTTGCGGAGAGAACTCCGATTCCTACGGTAGAAGCAATGAGAATAGCGATAGAAGCCGCAATCTCATACCACGCGACCGTGCTCATGGCTATTCTCGTAAACATCGCCATAGGTGACGTGAACGGGATATACGAGCAGACCGTCATCAACGCATTGTCAACCTTACCCGATGACATTGAGGTCATAACGAACATAAATCCCGCCATGAAAATCAATGTAACGGGCATAACGGAGGTGTTAATATCCTCAAGCTTTGAGGCGGTAGAGCCTACCGCGCCAAACATAAATGCGTAGATAAGGAAGCCGAGAACGAAGAATATCAGCATATACGCAAGCAGCTCCGCGGGGATATTGAAAATGGAATTTACTATCATATCGTCGCCCCAATAGCTCTTATTGAGGGTATAAAACAGCACCGCCGAGCCGAATACGGCAAAGAGCTGCATAAATCCCGCAAAACACGAGGAAAGCACCTTTCCGAACATCATAGAGGTGGGCTTTGCGCTTGTTATAAGCACCTCCATAGCGCGCGAGCTTTTCTCCGTTGCAACGTTGGTGGCAACCATCTGTCCGTAAAGCAAAATGACCATGTAGAGCGCAAATATCATAATGTATGCATAAAAGAAATTCTCCGTCTGGTCCTTACCAAGACTCTCCACCTCGGACGTTATCGAGATGTTCATCACGCCCACGGCTTGCTCGGGAGTCATTCCGCCGCCTATCATAGCGTTCATCTGATATATCTGCTGAAGTGCCGTAGTTGCAACGGCGGTATTCATATCGGAAAGCGAAAGATTGTTTACGTAATATTTAAACGCCGTAGGACTGCTCATAACGAAAGCGCACTTCGCTTTTTCGGACGTAATATTTTCCTTGATAGCGGCATCGTCCTCGTTCGTCACCTGCACGTCGTAGTCGGTAAAGGACGCGGCAAATATCTCCTTGACCACGTCGGCGTTTTCGGGCACGTCGGGCTTTACGAGGAGCACGGGGCGGTCAACCTCTACATCGCCCTGCTTATTTCCCAACGCTTCCATGACGCGCGGAAAAAACATAACGAATCCAATAAGTATAACGAGAAAAAGCGTTATACCGACGAAAATTTTATTTTTCAGATAGTACTTCAGCTCAAATTTAAATATCTTTCCAAACTGCTTCATCGTTTATTCCCCCTGCGGTGCATCGTCCGCGTACTCCACGAAAATATCGTTAAGCGACGGCTCAAGCACGCGTATCTCGTCAAAATCAAATTTTTGCGCAAGCTGCGCCATCATTTTCTGCTTTTCGTCCGCCGAGGCAAGCTTTATTATTATCTCGCCCTTGTCCGTAAGACTGCACGCATCTCCAAGCTCCGCCATTATCGGCTCGGGCTTTTCGGTACGCACGACGAGGCGGTCGCGCGGATAATTGCGCTTGATATCGTGCAGATCGCCGCAAACGGCGACCTTGCCCGCGTTAAGAATTGCTATGCTGTCGCAAAATTCCTCGATATAGCTCATCTGGTGGCTCGAAAACAGCACTATCTTTCCCTTTGCTATCTGCTCCTTGACAACGTCCTTGAGAAGCATTGCGTTTACGGGATCAAGTCCCGAAAACGGCTCGTCAAGAATAACGATATCGGGGTCGTGCGCAAGCGCCGTGACAAGCTGTATCTTTTGCTGATTTCCTTTGGATAGGGTGTCAAGACGCTTGTTGCGGTATTCGCTCATCTCGAGGCGGTCAAGCCAATAGTCGATAGACTTCACCGCGTCCTTTTTGCTCATCCCCTTAAGCTCGGCAAAATAGGTAAGCTGGTCTATAATGAGCTTTTTGGGGTACAGACCGCGCTCCTCGGGCAGATATCCGATGCCTATTTTGTCGTAGTCAATGGGTTTGCCGTCGATCAACACCTCGCCGCCGTTGGCGGGAAATACGTTCATCAAAATGCGAATTGACGTGGTCTTGCCCGCGCCGTTTCTTCCGAGCAATCCGAACGCTTTTCCGCCCTCTGCCTTGAAAGAAATGCCGTTAAGTACTTTATTTTCGCCAAAGGACTTTTCTATATTTTTAAACTCAAGAATCATTTTTTCCTCTCTCTTCGGTTAAGGTTTATTACTGTTAAAACATTATAGCATATCAATATTAAAAAGTAAATAGAATCAAGAAATTATCATATCAACCATTGCTTGAATCAAAAAAGTGTGAGCCGACTGCAAATTCGGCTCACACACCTTTTTAATCACGGTATGTTATCTCAATATCTCCCGTATCGGTTATTATCTTGCATCTGCCGCCCGTAGTGGACTTTGGCACTCTTACGCTACCCGTATCAGTTTCGGTAACGAACACCTTTTCCGTCAGCAAGCTTCCCTCAACGTCGCCCGTATCGGTTTTTATGTATATCTCGGCGGCGTCACATTTTTCAAGCTCCACGTCCCCCGTGCTTCTTTCAACAGAAAGCTTATTTTCGGCGATAACGTTTTCAAGCTCAATATCTCCCGTGCTTCCGCTTGAGGTCAGGCTCTCGCACGCAACGTACGAAAGGTACACGTCCCCCGTCGAGACGGAAAGCTCGATATCACCTGCGGATATGTTTTTAAGCTTGATATCGCCCGTAGTCAGCTTTATTTTCATATCACCTAAAGCAGATGCATAGCTCGTTACGTCGCAAGTGTTTCCCGAAATGTCAATACTGCTAAATGAAAAATCGTCGGAAATCATCACGTCTCCTGTAGTTGTGCGCACCGAAAGCTCGCCGTACTCACCGCGAGGAACACAGACCGTTATTTTCGGAAGCTCAAAGCCTATACCTATGTAATCGTACCATTCTCTGTCGTCCGAACGCCTTATTACAAGACTGCCGTCCTCCACAAAAACGCTATGCCTCGCTTTCTCATCCTCATAGCAGACAACGCGGCATTTTTGGTCATCGGAAGGCACGAACGTAACGTGCGCAGTTTCGGTATAAATTGAGATAGAGGAAAACTCCTCGCTTATCTCATGCTCGCTCGTCTCATATTTATGTGTCGATAATTTGCTAAAATCCCATCCGAGCGTTGTCATTACCCCCACAAAAAGGATACAACCGAGCAACACAAGAGAAGCCGCTGTAATAAGACATACCTTCGTTCCCGTTCTCATTATTCTCCCTCCTTTTTGATAAAGAGATTCTTTATCCCTGTCACCGTTTTTTGGGTCAGCATCAAAATACCCCTCGTTACTGCCTTGCATCCGTAGAACGCAAAGATAGCAATGCCCGCACAAACAAGCCCTGCGGCAAGCGTGGCAAGTCCCGACACTACCATTCCCTTAACGATAAAGAAACATCCCGCCGCCGCACCGCCGACAAAAGAGGCGGCAAGCGAAGCAAAGACCGCCCACGCGGAAACGATCACCGCCCACACCGAAGCGTAGAGCGAAAGTATCACGGCAAACGCGGCAATGAGCAAGGAAAGCCATATTGGAGAACCGAGCGTCAAAAGCACGATAGTTCCCGCGCCGAGACGTTTTTTAGGTTTTATTTTCTTGATTGCTATTTTGGCAATAGGAATTTCCGCTATTATCTGCGCCGCAACATCATCTACCGAGCCAACCTCGGCAACCGCCTCGTCCTCCGTAAGTCCTTCTTCCATACGGTCATCTATCATCTCGCCGTAAAACGCAATACGCTCACCGACATCCTCGGCAGGCAAGCCGTTGAGCTTTAAGCGAAGCGCATCAAAAAATTCTTGTTTATTCATTTTCCCCGTCCTCCTTCGTCACGAAGCGATACATCTGCATCACCTCACGCCACTCATTCTTAAATTCCTCAATACGAAAGAGTCCCGCGCCTGTAATGCGATAGTATTTACGCAATCTGCCGTTATGCTCTGCCGTCCTGACAGTTAGCATATTTGCCGTTTCCAAGCGTTTTAGAATGGTATATAGAGTAGACTCGGACATATCAACGTAAGGTTTCATATCCTTTATTATTTTATACCCGTACGAATCCTCGTTTTTTATCGCCGCCAGCACGCAAACATCAAGGATCCCTCGCTTCAACTGAATATCCATACAATACCTCCCATCGTGTAATACATCATATCACGAAGTATTTGTTTTGTCAATAGCAAACAAATATAAAAAAAGCGAATTTTTTAAAACTTTTGGCAAACGCGCAAAAATTCCTTTGACTTTTCGCGCAAATGTGCTATAATAGCAGGAGTGAAAATTTCCACCCCGAAAGGTCGATATGAAAAAAAGAGTTTTTTATTGCGAGGCGGCGTATTTCGTAGGGCTTATCGTGCTGGCGTTCGGCACGTCGCTTATCGAGCGCGCAAGCTTCGGTATGTCAATGGTCGTCGCACCCGCGTATCTTCTGCACCTTAAAATATCGCCGTATCTTCCGTTTTTCACGTTTGGCGTGGCGGCGTACGCGTTTCAGGCGCTTCTTCTGCTCTTGCTTGCCGTTTTTCTGCGAAAGGTCAAGAAAAGCTATTTTCTCTCGTTTGCAACAGCCTTCCTGTACGGGCTCATTCTTGACGCGGTGATGAGCCTCGTCGCCTTTCTGCCCGATTTTGGAATGGCAGGACGCATCGCGCTTTTTGCCGTGGGGCTCGGCACGTCCGCCGTGGGCATAGCCTTTATGTTCCACACGTATTTCCCGACCGAAGCGTACGAGCTTATCGTCAAGGAGATCGCGCAAAAATTCAATATTTCGATAGGCAAAACGAAAACTGCGTACGATATATGCAGCTGTACCCTCGCAGTTATCCTCTCGCTTTGCTTCTTTGGCGGCTTTCGCGGAATACACCTCGGAACGCTCGTCTGCGCGGCGCTAAACGGCTTTTTGATAGGTCAGATCAGCCGCTTCCTTGACAAGAAATTCACCTTCAAGGACGCACTCCCTCTGCGCGAAAAAATGTATTAAAACCGATAAAACGGCTTGGAGCAAAGCTCCAAGCCGTTTTGCTTTGTTTTCTCAAGACGTCGAACGGGAAGAATTCAAAACGTGATTATACATATTAGTCACGCTTTCGTTCATATTTATCGGAACGAGGGATATCTGCGGGTGAGAATTTTGAAAAACCACAAAAAGCTGATGGGCAAATCCCTGCCCCATCCAACCGATATCGTCAAAATCAAAAACGACCTCTTGAAAATCTTCCAAGCGATTGCAAACTCGCTTAGCTTGCGAACGAGATACGGGCGCGGAATCGAAAATATTTTTTAACGGAATACGAGTCTTTGAAAAACCGCCGTCATCATTTGAGTACAGATCAAAAACCTCACGCGGCTCTTTATGCGTGAAATTTGAAAGCGACATAAAAACGCATGTTCCCGACGAAGCCTCATCCATATCAAAAACGTTATCGTTGTTATACTTTGAGGTCGTAAATATTTTTCTGCTTGAAGATATCAAAAACTTGTCCATCATTTTGGAAGTGAAAAAAATCCCCTCACCCGAGTGATTTTGCTCATCCGTCGTAAGCTTTCCCTTAAACAGCTCGCATATCGCCTCATCGAGACCCGAAAGAGAAAAATGCTTCTTGATCTTTTCAAAGATACCCACGCCGTCATCCATTATGAGCACAGCGGTTTCGAGATAGTTTTGAGTAACCGTGACCTGCATATTTTCGGCATCCGAATGATCTACAACGTTATTTGCCATTTCGGTAAACGCATAGAGCCAAATACGCTTAACGTTTTCCGCCAACGAGGCGATGTGTCGGCGCAGGCACGCATCGTAAGCATACGTATCGCTATCCAGCTCGCCCTTGCTTCTTTTAAGGGTATAGTCAAATTGTGTCGATACCAATTCGTACTGTCCGCGCTTGCCTTTCTTGATCACGCCGTCAAGTATAAGCTCATTTATATACGTGTGCACCGTATTCGTGCTTATATCAAAAGCATCGGACACGACCTTTGAAACGCTTTTGGTATTAGCTGAAATCTTTTCCAAAAGGTATAAAATAATAGTTTGCTTCTTATCAGCATTGAATTTCATAGGAGCACTCCTTACCACTTAATCAATAATATTATACTGCCCATTTCGTTTTTTGTCAATACGTATTACTCAAAAAAGCCATTTTAATCATCATAAACGAAAAGTTATTACTCTTAAATTATTTTATCAGTAATAACTCCGCAAGTATCTCTACCCAAAAGACCGCTTTTTCGTCCCAAAGGATGAAAAAGCGGTCTTTCTTTACTTATTTTTGTATTTTCGTTCTGCGCCGAATTAGATAGTCCCGTTTGGTTTATTACCGTGTAATTAGCCAATTCGTTTTCACACAGATCTTTTTCATTTTACGGTGTTTCAGCCTATCAGCTCGATCTCAATTCCTATTACACCGTATGCGGCTTGCTCCTCTTTGGAGTAATAAAGCTCCATATCCGCGGCAGAGGCTGCGGCTACGTTCTCGACCGTATATCCGCACTTAAGCAAAGGGAGAGTCTTATACAATTCCTCAAACGAAGCAAAGCGGTGTAGCGCGATAACGCGGCAAAGCAAGGTGGCGGACGGGTCGGTGCGGTGGCAAAACTCTATCTCGTCGCCAACGGCGATAGCCTGACGCTTTTCGTCGTACAGACGCAGTTCTATGGTCTTGCGCCCGCTTTTTATCATAGCGTACGGCGCATCGTTCAATTTCATCGTGTGCTTCATTTTGATTTCTCCTTTAACGCTTACTGTGCCAAGGGATCGACCTACGCCACGCCTTATATTTATGGTAGTAAGCAAAACGCGGCGAAGCTAATCATAACTTGCCGCAGGCAATCATAACTGATAACTCGTTTCGCAAGCGGAGAACGAGAAGTTATGGGTTTAGAGTTATGAATTTGGCTTCGCCAAATGTTATGATATGACCGTTTCTGCGAAACGATCATAGTTGATTGAATGGCTAAAATATTGAAAGGAGGCACACGATAAGGTGTCGCCTTTCCTTGTGGCAGTCTTCGAATATATACCGCCAAAACCTTGCTTGAATTTTCATATCAAGCAATTTTAAGATAATTTGAAATTTTCCCCATTGACGATAATGTAATCTTTACCATACTCAAAGGATACAGATATAGCCGATTCTATGTCAACCGACAAAACACCGTCTTTGCACATATAGGCGTTTTCTCCACTCAAAAAATTGGTCAAGCGAAGATCCACGCCCATATCTTGGCGCAATTCCTCATTGAATTCGTCAAAGGATACATTTATAAACTGAATACTGTTTTCCGTGATGATAACCTGTTTTTCGGTATCATTTTCATTTTGATAAGTACCAAATGAAACCGTAGAATCACTACATCCACTTAAAACTAAAGACAACGCACAAATCAACATAACAATAGTTACTATTTTTTTCATATTCCGCCTCAAATTAATTTAGAAATCTATAATAGGCTATACCTAATTAGGTATCACCTTTCCTTATGGTAGTCGTCGAATGATCGACGGCTTAATTTTTTGCCTAATCCGTTATTACGCTTATGCAACACATTATCAAAATAATAATATTTTTCATAACAAACCTCCTAATTTTAATTTGTTCTTTTATTTATTGTAAAGCGCATAAATATACTTTACATTTCCGAAATTAAACATGACATTTATAATTTCTTGTATTATAGCATACTTTTGAGAAAAAATGTGAACCGATATAAATACTGAGTGAGTCGTGACATGCGACATGTTCTCAATTATTCTGGCAATGTAAGATCGGGTAGTACCCCATCAATACCGTCTATTTTATAGCCTTCACTGTTCAAGCTGAAATATCCAAAATCAGATATATACATCATGACATCGATCTCGTCACATTTTGAAACGAAATTGCTGTAATCAATTCTCACCTCATACTTGCCGGGAGTAGTCGGCATTTGGTCGGCTTTCTCGCCATTAACGTAAATGATCAAATCTGCGACGGTATTCGTTATCACTTCAGAATTGGGAGATTGCCAACCTCTGAAAGCGAACACCAGCGGATCGTTTGTTTTTTTATTAATAAACAGTGTAATAGATGTGTCGTCAAAGCCCTTGTGTGCAATAGATGCAATTTTGCTGTTGCATACATCTCCATCATAATAGAACGATGATGTAGCAGTGTATCCAATGTATTCTGCTGATGGCGCATTGGGTGTTTGTTCCCCCTTAAAAAAGACTACGCTTACAACTAAAACAAGGCAGAAACAAGCTGCCGCCATCGAAGCCCATTTTATCCAAGTGCGTTTTTTCGGTTTCTTTTTCGATGCGAGATCTGCTTTCATATCGAAATAACGGTTAAGAATGTCCGAATCCAGATCGGTAATAGCATCTATGAGTTTTTCTTGTGTCATGGTAAGTATCCCTCACTTTCAAGATATTTTTTGAGTCCAATTTTGATTGATTCGATCTCTCGCTTGACGGTAGAAACGCTGCAGCCGAGTTCTTTGCCGATCGTCGGAATAGGATCAGCGATATAGTAACGGCTGACGAAAATATACATTTGTCTGTCGGGGAGAGCTCTGACGAAATTACTTATGGTTTTGGCGAGTTCTTTTGCTTCGAGTTCAGCATTCATATCGCTGTCGTCTGCTATGAAATCTTCAAGTTCGGAAAGCGAAACGGTGAATTCCGATGCAATACGTTTTTGGCGATTGTTTTGTCTGAAACGATCTATTGCTGTTCTGCGCATGATTGTTCCAAGAAAAGATTGAAGCACCACGGGTCTTGCCGGAGGAATTGCATTCCAAGCACCGATATATGTATCGTTCAGGCATTCCTCGCTGTCGCACATATCGTGAACGATATTGATTGCAACCGAGAGTAAGAATTTCTTATACTTAATATCGGTTTCCTTGATCGCCTGCTCGTCACGCTGCCAATACAGCTCAACAATCTGCTCGTCACTTATTGTAGCCGCCCGATTGGTTTGAAGTTCCATAACACACCTCCTTCGCCGTTATTTGAAAGGCCCTTCATAAGTAATAGTCGATACTTTTTTCTAAATAGCTCACGTTTTTTGAAAGTTTTTGGATTTTTTATATTATAACATATTTTTGTGGAAAATGTGTGAACTGATATAAAAAATCATGGTGCCACCGAAGCGGCACCCTTGAAAGATAGCAACATAAGAGGCTTTGCGCCCCTGCCGTAGTTTATTTGTTTTTTAATGTAGTAACAGAAGAAACTAACATTCTGCGAAGCTCAACACATCTTCTTTCAAAATCGTCAAATTCTGCTTTGGTAATGCTACCTGTTTCACATAAAAGTTCAAGCCAATATTCACTCTCATTACATTCTTTAAGAGCTATTTCAAATTTTGAAATGAAATCTTTTGTTTCCTGTGCATATTGAGCTTCGTGGATATTTGCTCCAACAGATGTACCGCAACGCAGAAGTTGATTGACCAAAGCACTTTCAACACCGTTTTGCTTCATTTTTCGGCAAAGAAAAACTATTCCCTTGGCGAACTCCTTGGATTTTGTTCTTAATACACTATCTGCCATTCTACTTACCTCTAACTTCAAACTTGGCGAAGCCAATCATAACTTGCCGCAGGCAATCATAACTGATAACTCGTTTCGCAACGGGGGACGAGAAGTTATGAGTTTAGAGTTATGAATTTGGCTCACACATTCCGCAATATTTTATTTATCGTTTAACGAAAACTTCACGCATGCGGTGCTCATAACTCGGAGGGGGTGAGTCAAATGCAAAAATGCATTTGACTCACCCCCTTGTCAGCTTTATTAAAAGCTTAAGACTGATGGCGTTTTTTTGTACGAACCGCCCACGTTGCGCCGCCAATGCTCAGCAGTAAAAGCGCAAGTTGGAAACAGGGTTCGAGATCATCGGACGTTTTCGGGGGCATTCCATCGGGGTCAACCGTATCACATTCGATACAAACGCCGCCTTGATATACGTGTTCTTCGCGATCCTTTTTATCTCCGCACTCGCATTCGTGCCAATGCTCGTTTTCGTCAAACGACCAATCCTTATCGTAATCGTGAACGTGGGAGGGTGTCTGACCAACGACGATCTTGTAGGCGAAAAAGTACTGCACCTCTGAGTTATCGGGAATCATGACAGTAAAATAAAATGTAATAATATCCCCGTTGTCCAGTTGTAGCGTGTAACCTTCGTCGGGGATCGCGGGGCCGGTATACGCCTTGACCAAATTTACCAATCTGGATTTCTCACCCGAAACCCACTGCCCATCCGTAAAATGCCACACGATAGCCTGAATGGTATTTGTATCCTTGACCTGATATCCGCCGTTGCCGTCGGGTACAAACAGATCCTCAAAGCATTGCGTAAACAACACCTTCAAGTACTGAGAAATGTCGCTGTTGTCTTTGTTGCTGAGCGCGGCGGACGTGCCGCCGGCGGAAGCGAAAGTATCACCCGAATAAGCGCCATGCAAGAGGGGGTCCAGGCAGAAACCGTAATAGCCATTCGAAAACTCCACGTTACGATCTCCGGTAGAAAGCGCCGTTTCCTGAGCTGACGTTGCGAATGCGGTAAACGTCGCCGCAAGAATAACGGTCAAAATGATTATAAATGATATTAAGTAACTGCGCCTTTTAATGTTCATATTCTTTTTTCCTTTTCATGATGTATTACATGGAACATACGAAACAACATCCATAATGATCGACAAAAAATTACGGCGCGCATTATGGATGTTGCTTTTTTCAAGCTATTATTCCCACTCTATCGTAGAAAAAGGCTTCGGTGAGAGGTCGTAGAGAACGCGGTTGACGCCCTTTACCTCGTTTACGATTCTTTCGGTAACTCTCTGCAGGAATGCAAAATCAAGGGGTGCGGCGGTTGCGGTCATTGCGTCGACGGTGTTTACCGCGCGAATGACTACTGCCCACTCGGTCGAGCGCGCATGGTTGCGCACGCCAACGCTCTTCATATCGGGAATAGCGGTGAAATACTGCCATACCTTACCAACGAGTCCTTCCTTTGCAAACTCCTCGCGCAGAATTGCGTCGGAGTGGCGTACTGCCTCAAGTCTGTCGCGCGTGATCGCGCCAAGGCAACGCACGCCGAGACCGGGGCCGGGGAAGGGCTGGCGGTTTACCATATTGTCGGGAAGTCCGAGAGCCGCGCCGCAGGCGCGTACCTCGTCCTTAAAGAGCATCTTAAGAGGCTCGACAAGCTCGAACTTGAGATCCTCGGGAAGTCCGCCTACGTTGTGGTGGGACTTTACGTTCTTTGCGGTCTTTGTACCCGACTCGATAATGTCGGGATATATCGTACCCTGCGCAAGGAACTTCACGCCCTCGGAAGAAAGGCGGCGAGCCTCCTCCTCGAAAATGCGGATAAATTCCTCACCTATTATCTTACGCTTGCGCTCGGGATCGGCAACGCCCGCGAGCTTATCAAGATATCTGTCGACTGCGTCAACGTAGATAAGGTCAGCGCCAAGCTCCTTGCCAAACACCTGAACGACCTCCTCGGGCTCGCCCTGACGGAGCAGACCGTGGTTTACGTGAACGCAGGTGAGACGGTCGCCTATCGCGCGAATAAGTAACGCGGCAACGACGGACGAGTCAACTCCGCCCGAAAGCGCGAGAAGCACGCGACCGTCACCGACCTGACGGCGGATAAGCTCAACCTGATCGGCAATAAAGTTTTCAATATTCCAGTTAGCGTCAGCACCGCAGGTGTCAAAGATAAAGGGCTTTAACATCTCGATGACCGCGTCGTCGTCCGCGCTCAACGCAGGTGCGCCGTCGCAGTCGATGGAAAGGGTGGGAACTCCTGCGGCAAGGATAGCTGCCGAGGGCTTGACCTCCACACCGTCAACTATGCGGTTTTCACCGCCGTTGAAGATGATTCCCTTGACGTTGGGAATTGCGGCAAGCGCCTTTTCGTCAAGGTCATGGGGGTGGATCTCGCTATATACGCCAACACGGCGGATAAGGCGGGCAAGGCGAGCGTTTTCGGTGCTGCCCAGATCAATAATGAGGATCATGTCTTGTTGCATTTTTTATACCTCCGAATCCATAAGGATCAAATTACTTGTTTTGATTTTTGCTTATATAGCGGGCAACGTATACACCACTTGCCGATGCGTGCGACAGCGAATGAGTAGTTCCGCCGCAGTCGCCGATAACGAAAAGTCCCTTGTGGCAGGTCTCAAGATTGTTGTCCGTTTCGACCTCCATATTATAGAACTTGACCTCAACTCCGTAAAGGAGCGTGTCATCGTTCGCAGTACCGGGGGCTATCTTATCAAGGGCGTATATCATCTCGATTATTCCGTCAAGAATACGCTTGGGTATTACGAGGCTGAGGTCACCGGGAGTCGCGCTGAGCGTGGGAGTCATAAAGTTTTCCGCAATTCTGTCCGCGTTGCTTCTACGTCCTCTTATCAGGTCACCGAAGCGCTGTACCATAACGCCGCCGCCAAGCATATTGGAAAGCCTTGCAATGCTCTCGCCGTAGCCGTTGCTGTCACGGAACGGCTCGGAAAAATGCTTTGCTACAAGAAGCGCGAAATTGGTATTACCCGTCTGCTTTGCGGGATCCTCATAGCTGTGACCGTTAACGGTAACAATACCGTTTGTGTTCTCGTTTACAACAGCACCGCGCGGGTTCATGCAGAACGTACGCACAAGGTCCTGAAACTTTTCGGTGCGGTAAACTATCTTACTCTCGTAAAGCTCGTCGGTAAGGTGGGCAAATATCTCATAGGGAAGCTCCACCCTGACACCGATATCCACGCGGTTAGACCTTGTCGGTATTTCAAGCTCTCGGCAGACCTTTTCCATCCACTTACTGCCCGAACGTCCGGCTGAAATAACGCAAATGTCCGCGTCATGCTCGCCGCCCGCCGTAACAAGGGTGTAGCCGCCGCCGTTCTTTTTAACGTCCGTGACCGCCGTGCGGAAGAAAAACTCCACCTTGTCCTTGAGTTCGTTGTAAAGATTTTGAAGAACGATATAGTTTATATCCGTTCCGAGGTGTCTTACCGAGGCATCAAGCAGGTGCAGACCGTTTTGCAAACAAAGCGTTTTTATCTTTGAGTTTGCGGTGGAATAGAGCTTTGTTCCCTCTCCGCCGTTTTCAACGTTTATCTTGTCAACATAGTGCATAAGCTCAAGCGCCTCTGCCTTGCCGACGTACTCGTGCAGCGTGCCGCCAAACTCGTTGGTTATATTATATTTTCCGTCCGAGAATGCGCCCGCGCCGCCAAAACCGTTCATGATAGCACAAGTCTTACAGCCTATACATGACTTTATCTTTTTGCCGTCTATGGGACATTTTCTTTCTTCCAGAGGAGCGCCCGTTTCAAAAACGGCTATCTTACCGTCAAAGCCGCGCTTAACAAGCTCGTACGCGGTAAATATACCGCCGGGGCCTGCTCCGATTATAGCAACATCATATTTCATAGATACTTCCCTTACGTTAATTTCTTACACGCAATATAATAACACAAAACTCATACAAAATCAATTATTTTTTTGAAATTTCATTGACGAAATAGAAAAAATACTATATAATGATTTCATAAATTTTGCACAAAAAGGCTTTTTTCAAAAATAGCGAGATAAGCCGTCCACCGAAGGAGAAAAATGTATAATTTTAACGTTGAAAACGCCACCGCCGCTTGCATAGAGTGGATAAGAGAGTGGTTTGAGAAAAACGGAAAGGGCTGTAACGCAATAGTCGGCATTTCGGGGGGCAAGGATTCCTCGGTAGTTGCCGCGCTCTGTTGTGCCGCACTCGGCAAAGACAGAGTTTTCGGCGTGCTGATGCCCGCAGGCGAGCAATTTGACATTGATTGCTCATATCAGCTCGTCAAGCACCTCGGAATCGACTCGGTCACGATAAACGTTGGAAGCACCATAGATGCCCTGAAGGATGCCGTTGGCGCACAGCTCGGCTCTCTTACGCCCCAATCGGCGCAGAATATCCCGCCGAGAATAAGAATGGCAACGCTCTACGCCGTTTCACAATCCAAAAACGGCAGAGTGGCAAACACCTGCAATCTTTCCGAGGATTGGGTGGGCTACTCCACGCGCTACGGAGATGCGGCGGGTGATTTTTCGCCTATTTCCCACTTCACCGTAGCAGAGGTAAAGCAGATAGGCAGATACCTCGGCTTGCCCGATGAGCTTGTTGAAAAAGTACCCATTGACGGACTTTGCGGCAAGACCGACGAGGACAATCTCGGCTTTACCTACGCAGAGCTTGACGCATATATCCGCGAGGGCGTAGAGCCTGAACCGACAAAAAAAGAGCGCATCGACCGCCTACACAAGATCAACCTTTTCAAGCTGCGCTTTATGGACTGCTTTGAATACTCTGCGGAGGATGACAATGGCTGACGCTATCAAGGCAAGCATAGACACTTCCGCCCTGCCGGACCTCGCCTCCCCCACCGCTTCAGCGCTTGCTTACCTCGGGGACGCGGTGCTTGAGCTTCTCGTGCGCGAGATGCTCGTGGTGCGAGGTCTTTGTGCATCGGCAAGCCTTAACAGCGCCGCGCTTGGCTACGTCAAGGCATCGGCACAATCCGAAGCTGTGGAAAGACTTCTCCCACACCTTACCGAGCGCGAGGAAGCAATATACAAGCGCGGAAGAAACGCAGGCCACGGCAAAAATACGCCAAAGAGCGCAAGCGTTGCCGAATACCGTCGCGCAACGGGGCTTGAGTGCCTTTTCGGTCAGCTTTATCTTGACGGCAATTCCGAACGTATGCGAGAGCTTTTTGCGCTCGCCTATCCAAAAGAAAATAATTTATAAAGAGGTAATAGAAATGGCAAACCCAAAAATTGAGATCGTTGTAAAAAATTTCGGCACTATGACCGCCGAGCTTTACCCCGAGCTTGCCCCCAAGACCGTTGAAAACTTCCTTTCCCTTATTGACAGGAACTTCTTTGACGGACTCATTTTCCACCGCATAATAAAGGGCTTTATGATTCAGGGCGGCGGATACGACGAGAAATTTGACCACCGCGAGGCAGAGTCCATAAACGGCGAATTTGCCGCAAACGGCTTTATGCAGAACACATTAAAGCACACTCGCGGAGTGCTTTCCATGGCTCGTACGTCCGACCCCAATTCCGCATCCTCACAGTTCTTCGTAATGCATCAGGATGCTCCCCATCTCGATGCTCAATACGCAGGCTTCGGTCTTGTAACCGACGGTCTTGACGTGCTTGACAAGATAGCAAGCGTAAAGACGGGAAGCATCGGCTTCTATATGCAGGACGTTCCGCGCGAGGCAGTGGTTATAGAAACCATCCGCAGAGTTTGACGGAGTTTTTGAAAAACAGAGAAGATTCAATGGATTTTCTCTGTTTTTTCTTTATTTTATATTGATTTATTAGTTGATTTATAGTATAATAATTTAAATATTTATTTTTCAAGGAGCTTTGTTATGGCTGATTTCAATGCCCCATACGAATACGTCGTAGCGCAAAGATCGGAAGGAAAATGGCGCACCCGCCGTATCCTTCTTATAATGCTTTATATAATCTACCCCATTTTCGCCCTCGTCATAGGCTTTCTCACAAGACTCGGCGTGCCAATGCTATGCTTCATTCCTGTCAGCGAATGGATGCTAATTTTCTTTACTTGGAGATTCGTTAAGATAGAATACGAATATTCCGTAGTGTCGGGCGTGCTGACGTTTTCCGTCATATACGGCGGACGCTCGCGCCGCGAAAAGCTCTCTTTCCCACTTCGCTCCGCTACGCTCATCGCGCCGCTGGGATACCGTATGCACGAGGACAAGCTCGAGCTTTTTGACCCCGAAATTACCTATTCCGCTATTGGAAGCTCCGACAGTCCCGACAAATATTTCGCCATTTTCACTAACGATGATGGCAAAAGATGCGCCTTTTACTTCGAGGCAACCGAACGCATGGTAAAGATATGCCGCTTCTACAACGCCGCGGCTACCGTAGTAACAAAGGTAAGATACTGATGGAAAGAATAGCTTCATTTACCGTTGACCACGACCTTCTTTGCGAAGGAATATACGTCAGCCGCGTCGATGGCGACATAGTGACGTACGACCTGCGTATGCGCCGTCCCAATGCGGGCGATTACATCTCCCCGCTTGCCGCACATTCTCTTGAGCATTTGCTTGCGACCTATATGCGCGCGGGGGAGGCAGGCGAGCGCGTAATATACGTCGGTCCCATGGGTTGCCGCACGGGCTTTTACCTCTTGATGAGGGGAAGTACGGATGACAACGAAAAAAATCTCTCCGCGCTGAAGGATGCGCTCAAAAAAATAACAAAGCACACGGGCGCTATGCCCGGAGCAAGGCGGCGCGAGTGCGGAAACTACCGCGCCCTCTCCGTAGCCGCCGCCAAGGCTGAAGCGGCACGTTACCTCGATGCGCTCAACTCCCGCGGGCAGACCTTTGCCTACTCGGGTGACGTGCTTGAGGGCGGAATATAAAAAAGCAAGTTGGTTTGTATAATTATGGAAAAAAAGTGTACAATAGGAATAATAGTTGCAATGCGCTCCGAGCTTGAAAAGCTCTCGTCTCTTATCGAAGACTCAACAACAGAGAGGATAGGCGCGCACGAATTTATAAGCGGAAAGCTCGCGGGGCGTGACGTTGTTCTCGTCTGTTGCGGCGTCGGCAAGGTAAACGCCGCAGCCTCTGCCGCCGAGCTGATAATGCGCTACTCCCCCGACGCCGTGGTAAACACGGGCGTAGCGGGCGGTCTTGCCGCGGGGATGCGTGTTGGCGATATCGTCGTTGCCGACGGAGCTGTTGAGCATGACCTTGATTACGGCGAGCTCGGCGACGAGCGAGGAATGATATTCTTTCCCGACGGGCGCGAGGAAAAGCTCCTTGCCGCCGACGAAAAAACCGCCGATGCACTATATCGCGCCGCCGAAAAATCAGAACTGCGCGTGTGCCGCGGCATAGTTGCCTCGGGTGACGTTTTTGTAAGCGACAGCAAGAAAAAACAAGATATAATTGACACCTTTGGTGCAGTTGCCTGCGAAATGGAAGGCGCGGCGATAGCGCACGTTTGCCGCCTTTTCGACGTTCCGTTCGGCATCTTGCGCTCTATTTCAGACTGCGCCAACGAGGACTCCCCCTTGGATTTTCCGACCTTTGTAAAGCTCGCCGCCGATAACGCGGCAAACGTTATACTAAACTATCTCGACTGTCTGACCTGATACAATTTTATCCGAAGAAAGGATACCTAAAATGGGTAAGAAGCCAAAATACTACGATTCCAAAAAATGTGATAATATTCGCTCCATGCTGCGTTCGTCCGAGCGTCTTTTCGGCTCACGCATAGCATTTATGCAAAAAAAGAGCGGAGTGTATGAAAACACGACGTATTCAGAATACCGCGATATGATAGAGGGGCTCGGCACGGAGCTTTATGCGCGCGGATATGCAGGCGGCCGCATCATCGTAATGGGTGACAACTCCATAGAATGGGCTACCGTATATATGGCAACCGTTTGCGGTCTTGGTGTCATCGTTCCCGTTGACAAGGAGATACCCGCCGAGGAACTTCGCAACATCGCAAAGATCAGCGAAGCGCGCGCAATATTCTGTTCCTCTTACCTAAAGGACAAAACCGAGGGGCTTGGTATAGATATCTTCACCTTCGATGAAATACACCCGCTCATCGCATCGGGCGCAAAGCGTCTCAAACGCGGAGAGCGCGATTATCTGCGCCTGCCCATAAACAACGATGCCATGTCCATCCTTATTTTCACCTCGGGAACAACGGGAGTTTCAAAGGGTGTTATGCTTTCCCACAGAAATATCTGCTACACCCTGTCCGAGATCTCCACAATGATAGAGGCAGATTGCAATGACAGAGTCCTCTCGATACTGCCAATGCACCACGTTTACGAGGCAACTTGCGGCTTCCTTTTCGTATTGAGCATCGGCGGCTCTATCGCCTTTGCCGAGGGACTTCGCTATATTACCCGAAATATCCAAGAGGTCAAGCCCACTGCCCTTTTCTGCGTGCCGATACTGCTTGAAACCATATATCACAAAATATGGGCGAACATCAAGCGCAAGGGCATTGAGAAAAAAGTGCGCAACGCAATAAAGCTGACGGGTAAAAATATGCGTCTGAAACGCCGTATTTTTTCCGAAATACACGATTCCCTTGGCGGAAACCTCAGAATAATCATGTGCGGCGGCGCGGCGGCTGACCCAATCGTTATAAAGGGTATGCGCGACCTCGGATTCCTCACGCTTCAAGGCTACGGTCTTACCGAATGTGCGCCCATTGCCGCAGTAAACAAGGATGATTATTTCCGTGACGATTCCGCAGGTCTTGCAACACCGCACAGCGTGCTTGATATATACGACGTTCAAAACGATGGCACGGGAGAAATACGTGTCAAGGGAGACAACGTAATGCTCGGCTATTACGGCGACCCCGAGCTTACGGCAAAAACCGTACGCGACGGCTGGCTGTATACGGGCGACCTCGGATACATCGACGCCGACGGATTTTTGCATATAACAGGCAGAAAGAAGAACGTTATCGTTACTGCGGGCGGAAAGAATATCTTCCCCGAGGAGCTTGAGACCTACCTTTGCCGCAGTGAATTCGTTGACGACGCTATAGTTGTGGGCTACGTCAATGAATCCAAGGGAGACTACGACATAGTCGCAGTTCTCTACCCCAACGATGCCGCATTTACGGAAACGTACGGCAGGGGATATTCACAAGGACAGATAGAGGCTGAATTCTCCAAGGCTGTGGAGGATGCCAACGCTCTTGTTCAGGACTATAAGCGTATACACTTCTTCGTCACAAGACAGGAAAAATTCGACAAGAATTCTTCAAGAAAAATACGCCGTGCCGGCGTTGCCGAGGAGGCACAGGCGGAATATCTGCGTAAGCTTGCAAGAAGATGACATTTTGACATTAAGGAAGGGATAAGACAATGCATATTTCAATAACAGGACGGCTCGGCAGCGGTAAATCCACCGTGGCAAAGCTCCTTGCCGAAAGTGAGGGCTTTGAGATTTACAGCACGGGAGCTATACAGCGCAGGATAGCCGCAGAAATGGGGCTTACCACGCTCCAGATGAATCAGCTTATGAACAGCGACCACAAATATGACCACATGCTTGACGATACGGTTACAAAAATATCTCTTGAGCGTGCGGCTGACACATTGCTTTTCGATTCACGAATGGCTTGGCATTTTGCTCGCGGCAGCTTCAAGGTCTATCTTTTCGTAGATACCGCAGTAGCGGCACGCCGCGTTATACGCGACTGCCGCGGCGACGTGGAATGCTATGCATCCGTTGATGATGCAATCGAACAGCTTAATGCGCGAATGCTTGTGGAAAACGCAAGATACCGCGAGCTTTACGGTGTTGACCACCTTGACCTCAATAATTTTGACCTCGTGGTAAACACCGAGAACATATCCCCCGAAAAAACTTGCGAAATAATCATGAGCGAGTTTAATGAATATTGTAAAGATCCCGATGCTTACGCGCGCCCACGTATGTTCTATATGGATGGCGCAAAAACTTCGGTAAAATAATAAAATGAGGTTCAAATAATGTATGACGTTCTCATTGTCGGGTGTGGCGTAACAGGCGCTGCCACCGCCTACGCTCTTGCAAAATACGACCTCAAGGTTGGCATCATTGAGCGTTTCAACGATGTTGCCTGCGCTACGACAAAGGCCAACAGCGCAATAATGCACGCAGGATACGACCCCAAGCCCGAGTCACGCATGGCTCCGCTTAACCGCCGCGGCATCGCTATGGCAAAGGAGATATGCGACAAACTGCACGTCGAGTACAAGCCCATGCAATCCCTTGTTATCGCCTTCAACGAACACGATATGAAAGAGGTGCATGCTCTTTATGAGCGCGGACTTGCAAATGGCGTAAACGTCAAGGTTCTTGACCGCGACGAGCTGATAAAGGCAGAGCCTGCCATCAACCCCGATGCTATCGGTGCACTTTGGTCTGATGATTCAGCTATAATCAACCCCTGGGAATTTGCAACCGCTATGGCAGAGGTTGCCGTACTCAACGGTGCGGAACTGATGCTTTCAACAAAGGTCGAAAATATAATAAAGGAAGAAAACTGTCTCACCGTAGTTACCGACAAGGGCGAGCTAAAAACCCGCTATATCGTGAACGCCGCAGGTACGCACTCCGCTGATATCTGCCGTATGGTAGGCGATGACAGACTGACGCAGACCAATGTTTCGGGACAGTACTTTGTACTTGACAAGGCAGAAGGCGCAAAGGTCAATTCCGTAATTTTCCGTTGTCCCGACGAAAACGGCTTCAAGGGTATACTTGTCGCCCCCACCGTTCACGGCAACTTGATAGTAGGTCCTGATGCCACCCCCGCACGCGACGGAGACGACGTAAGAACAACCGCCGACATCCTTGCGATGCTCAAAGCACGCGGACTTGAATCCGTACCGTCAATAAATTACCGCAATATTATCCGTCAGTACGCAGGCGTGCGCCCCACGACGCAGATAAAGGACTTCACCATCGACATCAGCCCCGCGTGCGAGCGAATGATAAACCTTGCGGGAATGTGTTCCCCCGGACTCTCCTCTGCTCCCGCAGTAGGCGAGGAAGCGGCAAAACTTCTTGCAGAGGCAGGACTTGAGCTTAACGCAAAGAGTGATTTCAAAAACGAACGTCCGCCCGTGGTGCATCTTGCAAGCATGAGCGCCGAGGAAAAGCGCGAGCTGATTGCCAAAAATCCCGCATACGGTAAAATAATCTGCCGTTGTGAGACCGTCACCGAAGGCGAGATAGTCGATGCTATCCACCGCCCCATCACACCTCGCTCCATCGATGCAGTAAAACGCCGTTGCCGCGCGGGCATGGGACGCTGTCAGGGCGGCTTCTGCTCCCCCAGAGTGCATGAGATACTCTCACGCGAGCTTGGTATCCCCATGGAGGAGATACCGCTTGACAAGGACGGCTCCTTTATTATCACGGGAAAAACCAAGGCGTGAGGTGCTGCTATGGAAAGAAATTATGACGTAATTATAATCGGCGGAGGTCCCGCCGGTCTTGCCGCCGCTGTTTCCGCATACGAGAACGGAGCCAAAAAGCTCCTTGTTATCGAGCGTGACCGCGAAGTTGGCGGTATTCTGAACCAATGCATACACAACGGTTTTGGACTTCACCATTTTGGTGAGGAGCTGACGGGCCCCGAATACGCAGGCCGCTTTGCCGCTATGGTGGCAAAGACGGACGCGGAGGTTGTCACTGACACAATGGTGCTTGGTGTTTCCGACGAGGGCGAGTGCCGCAAGGTGTGCTGCATCAGCCCCGAGCGCGGATACTGTGAGTACACCGCAGGCTCCGTGGTGCTTTGCATGGGCTGCCGTGAGCGCACAAGAGGCGCGATAGCTATCCCCGGCGACCGTCCCGCAGGTATCTTTTCCGCAGGCACTGCGCAAAGATACGTCAATATGGAGGGCTATATGGTCGGCAAACGAGTAGTAATACTCGGCTCGGGCGATATCGGTCTTATCATGGCACGCCGTATGACTCTTGAGGGCGCAAAGGTGCTTGCTTGCGTTGAGCTTTGTCCCTACTCAAACGGACTTAACCGCAACATCGTCCAGTGCCTCGAGGACTACGGCATTCCGCTGTATCTCTCACACACCATCACGGACATCGTGGGTAATGGAAGAGTTGAAAAAGTCATCGTATCAAAGGTCGACGGCGGCAGACCTATCGCGGGAACGGAATTTGAGATAGAATGCGACACGGTATTGCTATCCGTCGGACTCATCCCCGAGAATGAGCTTTCCCGCGGCGCAGGAATTGAGATTGATCCCCGTACGAACGGACCCGTGGTATATGAAAATATGCAGACCATGACCAACGGTATATTTGCGTGCGGAAATGTTGTACACGTTCACGACCTCGTTGACTTTGTCAGCGCCGAGAGCATCCGCGCGGGAAAAGCCGCCTCTGAATTTGCTTCGGGCAAGCGCGTTGGCGGAGACGTCATTACCGTGAAAAACGGCGACGGAGTAAACTACACCGTTCCGCAGAAAATACGTCCCGAAAACGTTGACAAGGGTGTCGAGATATTCTTCCGCACCAACCGCCCCCGTCATGACTCCATAATAAAAGTCCTCTCGGGCGATACCGAGATATGCAAGTTCTCACGAGAGCACATGGCTCCGGGTGAGATGGAAAAGATACGCATCCCTTCCGTTCTGCTCGCAAAGGCGCAGGGCGAAATAAAGGTGAGCGTTGAGGATAAGGAGGCGTAAAATGAAGGAACTTATCTGTATAGTATGCCCCAAGGGCTGTCACCTTACCGTTGATGAGGAAAACGGCTACGCCGTAAGCGGAAACAACTGTCCGCGCGGCGAGGAATACGGTAAAAACGAAGTTATCGCACCAAAGCGCACTATCACATCTACGGTCAAGATAAACGGCGGACTCTATCCCCGTATGCCTGTCAAGACAGACAAACCAATCCCCAAGGAATTAATATTTGAGGCTATGAAGTTGCTTGATGACGTCGAGCTTACAGCCCCCGTAAAAGTCGGAGACATCATTATAGAAAACGTTCTCGGCACGGGAGCAAACTTCGTTGCAGCGCGAAATATGTAAAAAAATACCGCAGAGAGCAAGCTCTCTGCGGTATTTTTTATTCTTCGGGATTCTGCTTTCTTGCCGCCTGAACAAAGGCATCAAAGATGGCGCGAGAAACTCTGTCCTCCTCATATAGCATCTCGGGGTGCCACTGCACTCCGAGGGCAAAGCGCCCCATAGCGCGCTTTAGCTCTATTGCCTCTATCGTGCCGTCATCTGCACAGGCTGTGACCTTGTACCACGGCGAGACTTCCTTTATCGCCTGATGATGGAAGCTGTTTATCCGGATGCGTTCATCTCCCGCAAGGCGCAAAAGCAGGCTGTCGGGCGCAAGATTTACGCTATGCGGACGGCAGTTTCTCGGTTCGGTCTGCCTGTGTCCCTCCATGTGCTGTATCAGCGAGCCGCCGCACGCCACGTTAAGCACCTGAATTCCGCGGCAAATTGCGAGAAGGGGCTTGGGACTTGCCTTGAGTTCCTCAAGCAGAGCAAGCTCAAACTCGTCTCTCGCGGCACATATCTCAACGTCATCTCCCGTGACATCCTCACCGTAATACTTCGGATCAATATCCACACCGCCCGCAAAGAGAAAACCGTCGAACTCGCTGTGTATCTCCTTTGCCTTATCAGCGCCGAGAGTGTACGGCAAAAACACGGGCATTCCGCCCGCTTCATAAACGGCTGTAAAATAATTCTGATTCATTTTTATAGTTCTATCCTCGACCATTGAGGAAGTTATGCCTATAAGCGGCCTCGTTTTCTTTTTCATATTTACCTCTAAACATAAGCATGATGTTATTATTATACAACAAATATCTTCACGTTGCAACAAAAAATATTTTTATCTGCTTTTTTATTTTTTACAAGTCAATAACAAACCATATAAAACTTGACAAATTTACTTTTTTGTGCTATGATTTATGTTAAAATCAGCATGGGAAATCCCGTGTTTGCACGACAAAAGCTCGTTTGAGCAAAAGCAAAGGAGAGCATTATGAAATCAGCACGCAAAAACCAAGAAATGATAAAAAGGCTTACACTCGTAGCTATGTTTACAGCAATCGTTGCCATGCTTGCCTACATGGGCGGCTTTATTAAAATAGGAGCTACCGCTTCTATTTCCCTGACCTTGATCCCCATCGTGCTTGGCGGCGCTATCTGCGGCCCGCTCGTAGGCGCGTGGCTGGGCCTTGTCTCGGGCGCAATATTCTTCGCAACAGCGGACGCCGCTTATTGGCTCGGCTTGAGCGTGGGGGGGACTATCGTGACCGTTCTTCTCAAGGGGCTTTTCGCAGGTCTTTTGGCTGCACTCGTTTTCAAGCTTCTGGAAAAAGTCAACCGCTATTTGGCAATACTCGTCAGCGCTATAGTAGCACCCGTCATTAACACCTCTCTCTTTATTCTGGGATGCTTCATCTTTTTCTTTGATAACACGGTCGCAGGTGCCGCAAGCGCGGGTCAATCACTGTTTGTTTTTATTATGGTAGGTTACATTGGCTTGAATTTCATATTGGAGCTGTTAGCCAATATTCTCATCAGCCCTGCACTCTTGCGTATCTTGAATATCAAGAACGGCAAGATCGGAAACAAAAACAACGCATAAGCGTTTCCGCAAAAATCGCAAATGAACAAAATCAGCTTTATTATAAAGCGAGTTGCGAATATGAACGTCGGTGCGATGTTCAAGACCGTCGGCAGAATGCACAAGAAATGCAAAAAAAGCCGCGTAGGACTCCTTTTTGACGTTATGAGGTGCGGCGCAAAATACGGCGCAGGTTATCTTGATTACGAATATTTCGAGTTTTACGACCTTGATGCCGAGCAAAGAGAATCGTATATCGTACGAACGACCAATAATCTTATAATCGCACATTGCAACAAACGCGAGTACTATCATTATCTTCACGATAAGATAGATTTCAATACGCGCTACAATGACTTTTTGCATCGCGGCTGGATAGATTTCCGCACGGCAACAAAGGAAGATTTCCTTGAATTTGTCAAGGACAAAAAAGCGTTGATGGTGAAGATAGTCGATGCATCGTGCGGTATAGGAATTGAAAAGATAAACGTCGCTGACTACGCGGACGGCGAGGCAGTATACGAAAAGCTCAAGACCATGCCGAATGCCCAGCTGATAGAGGAATACGTCGTACAGCACGAAAAGATGTCCGAGCTTTATCCGCACTCGGTAAACACCTGCCGCATCACCACTCTGCTCGTTGGTGACGAGGTGCATATCATAAACTCAAGCATCCGCATAGGAAACAACAACAGCGTTGTCGACAATATTTCAAGCGGCGGAATGTCCACTGTCGTGGATACCGCAAGCGGCACTATCCTCTTCCCCGCGAGCGACGAGGACGGCAAAAAATATGAAAACCATCCGATGACGGGTACGCCCATAAAGGGCTTTACCGTGCCGCATTGGGATGCCGTGATCGATATGTGCAAGCGCGCGGCGAAGATAACCCCCGAACTTCGTTTTTGCGGCTGGGACGTTGCAATAACAGACGAAACTCCCCTGCTGATCGAGGGAAATCAGCTACCGGGATATTTCCTTTTCCAGCTTCCGCCGTCAATGCAAAACGGTAGAGCGCAGGGCATGAAGCCACGCTTCAAGGAACTTTTAAAGGACGAATTCGAAGTAAAATGATCCATTCAAAACAAGGGCAACCGACATCGGTTGCCCTTTTGGTTTAGCTTTTTATCGAAAATCGAGCTTATTTAGCGCTTCCGCCCTTGATCTCGTTCTCGTACTTCTCAACCATCTTCTTAACCATCTGACCGCCGATGGAACCAGCCTGACGGGCGGTGATGTCACCGTTGTAACCCTGGTTAAGGTTTACGCCTACCTCATTTGCAGCCTGCATCTTGAACTGCTCGAGAGCCTTCTTGGTTTCGTTGTTCTTTGCCATTTTAAATCTCCTTGTGCTCGCTCGCGTGCGCGGGTGAGCGAATCTATATTGAATTGAGCCCACGCCGCGCCGCAAGTAGCTTTCGCTGTCGAAGCGTGTCGCGTTCTCTGCTAATATTGTGCGCCGCCATTCTTTTTTTATGTTTGGCAATTTTTGAAATTAAAATCAAAGCCGAGCGCCCTTTGGGGCGCTCGGCACGGAGGTTATTTTTTTGATTTGGCAGGAGGAACTGTTTCGCCAAATCCCTTATTTACTTTTTATCTGCCTTTGACGAGCAACAGCAGCTCTTTGAGCCGCAACTCTTTGCGTACGGACAGCCGACGCATTTCTGACCGCTTTTTTTCGCGCGGTAGATATAAAACGCGGCAAGCCCTACGATAACGGCAACTATTGCAATTATAATATAATTTTCCATTTTTTCAATAATTTTTACCGCTGACAGCTCTCAATCGGATTTATTTTGCGCTGAGCGCGTATTCCTTTTTGAGCTTACTGTCCGAGCGGAGACAAAGTGCAACGATAACGCCTACGAATGCGGCAACCGCAATTCCGCCAAGCACGGTGGGAAGAAGCGCGAGCGTTGCGGGAGCAGTAACGAGCGTACCAATAGTGTAAACGAGGTATCCGATGGTGTAGCCAACGCCGAGCTGGAAGCCGATTCCGCCCCAGAGCCATTTCGCGCTCTTCATTTCGGAGTTCATAGCACCGATGGCGGCAAAGCAAGGAGGACTAAAAAGATTGAACATAAGGTATGCAAGTGCGGCAACCTTCGTTATAGCAAATGCGGCGGCAACCTCCGCACCTGCACCTTCCATAAGCGCAAGCTCCTCGGTGTCGATGAGGTTTTCAAGTCCGACAAAGCAAACCGCTAGAGTTCCGACTACGTTTTCCTTTGCGATAAAGCCCGTAACTGCGGCAGCAGCCATCTGCCAGGAGAGAACGCCGACAACGGGAATGAGAAGGTATGCGAAGGGGCGTGCGATGGACGCGAGTATCGAGGTATCGGCGCTTGCCGCCTCGGCAAAGCTCCAATCAAACGTCTGCATTATCTGTACTGCGGTGTTGCACAGCAGTATTATCGTAGCCGCCTTAACTATGTACGCCCAGCCGCGCGAGCACATAGACTTGAACGCGCGCCAGAACGAGGGTGCTTTATATTCGGGAAGCTCGATGATGAAGAAGGACTTTCTTGCCTTGTAGCCCGTGATCTTGTTGATGATAAGCGCGCCGAAGAATATGATAACGATGCCCGCAAAATACATAAGCGGACCTACCCATGAGGCGTCGGAGAAGAACGCGCCTGCGAAAAGGGCAATAACGGGGAGCTTTGCTCCGCAGGGCATAAAGGGCGCAAGCATTGCGGTAGCGCGGCGCTCGCGCTCGTTACGAATGGTACGGCAAGCCATAACGCCGGGGATAGCACAGCCCGTGCCGATAACGAAGGGGATAACGGATTTGCCCGAAAGTCCGACCTTTTTGAAAATAGGGTCAAGAACTACGGAAACGCGTGCCATGTAGCCGCAATCCTCAAGCAGAGCGATGAGGAAGTACATTACCATAACGAGTGGCAAAAAGCCTACTACGGCAACGACACCGCCGATAACGCCGTCGATAAGCAGAGCGTAGAGCAAGGGGTTAGCTCCCTCAAGGAAGCCGCCTACCCAGCCCTGGAAGGACTCAAGCAGCGTTACAAGACCCGGGATAGTCTTGCCCGACTCGAACTCATAGCCCTCTGCGATCCAAACGCCGGGGCCTGCCTGCGAAATCCAGAACACCGCAAACATAATTACGGCAAAGATCGGAATACCAAGCCACTTGTTGGTAAGTACTGCGTCTATCTTATCACCGACGTTTTTGTCCTTCGTATAGACCTTGCGCACCTCAACGGCGGCTACTATCTTGTTGACGAAGGCAAATCTCTTTCTGTCTGCCACCTCGACTGCCTTTTTGTCGGTAAGGTCGATATCTCCCTGTGTATAGGGGGCGGCCTGCGCCTTGCCCACTGCGGCAACGGCAGCCTCGACGACCTTGGAAAGACCCTCGGCAGAGGTAGATACGGTGTCGATAACGGGGCATCCGAGCTTTTCGGAAAGCGCGGCGGTATCTATCTTGGTTTCCTTTTTCTTATTAACGTCCGCCTTGTTGAGCGCAACTACTACGGGAATACCAAGCTCAAGTATCTGCGTGGTGAAGAACAGGCTTCGGCTTAAGTTGGTAGCGTCCACGATGTTAATGATAACGTCGGGATTTTCATTTTTGATATAAGAGCTTGTTACGCTCTCCTCAGAAGTGAACGGCGACATCGAATATGCACCCGGAAGGTCAACGGCTATAAGCTCCGACTCTCCGCTGTAAAAGCTCCTTTTAATTGCGTGCTCCTTTTTTTCAACGGTAACGCCCGCCCAGTTGCCGACCTTTTCGTTTCTGCCCGTCAGCGCGTTGTACATCGTGGTCTTACCGCTATTGGGGTTACCCGTAAGCGCGATTCTCATTGAATCCCCTCCTGAATATATAAATGAAATTTTTAACATTTTGGGGAGTTAGTCTTAACTAACTCTCGGGGTTAAAAAAAGCAACCGCGGTTACTTTTTTATATTTCGATGACCTCGGCAAGCTGCTTGTCGATATTGTATCTTCCGTCCTTGATGGATACGACACAGCCGCCCCTAAGGTGCGACACCACCGTTATCGGCTCTCCGCTATAGCAGCCAAGAGAAAACAGAAAAGCGTCAAGCTCCTCGTCATCGGTATTTATATTCTTTATGATATATTCCTTGCCTTCTTCGGCTTGTCTAAGATTCATAGTGATCTCCTTCGGTTAGTTTCCACTAACTACAGTATATTATACACATTTAACCTCTTTTGTCAATACTTTTTTGAAATTTTTTCAAAAAATTTTTTATAAACCGACTTTTTTCGCAAAGAAAGCGCGAAATATTAAAAAAAACGCTAAAATGATTGACATAATCCGTTTTTAAAGGTATAATAAGCATAATATTAAAATAAGGAAGTTTTTGAAAATGGCTATGACTATCTATGATGAACTGAAAGCCCGCGGTCTTATCGCACAGGTGACCGACGAGGCGCACATAAGCGATATGATAAATAACGGCAAGGCGGTATTCTATATCGGCTTTGACCCCACGGCTGACTCCCTTCACGTCGGTCACTTTATGGCTCTCTGCCTTATGAAAAGACTGCAGATGGCAGGCAACAAGCCCGTAGTCCTCATCGGAGGCGGAACTGCCATGATCGGCGATCCCTCGGGACGCACCGATATGCGTTCTATGATGACGCGCGAGACCATCGAGCATAACTGCGAGTGCTTCCGCCACCAGATGGAGCGCTTCATTGAGTTTGGCGAGGATAAGGCGATAATGGTAAATAACGCCGATTGGTTGCTCGACCTTAACTACATTGACGTTCTGCGCGAGGTTGGCGCGTGCTTCTCCGTAAACAATATGCTCCGCGCCGAGTGCTACAAGCAGAGAATGGAAAAGGGACTTTCTTTCCTTGAATTCAACTATATGATAATGCAGTCCTACGACTTCTACTATCTGTACCAGAAGTACGGCTGTAATATGCAGTTCGGCGGCAACGATCAGTGGTCCAATATGCTTGGCGGTACGGAGCTCATCCGCCGCAAGCTCGGCAAGGACGCGCACGCCATGACCATCACTCTGCTTCTCAACTCCGAGGGCAAGAAGATGGGCAAGACCGCGTCGGGCGCAGTTTGGCTTGACCCCAAGAAGACCACTCCCTACGATTTCTATCAGTATTGGAGAAACGTTGACGATGCCGACGTTCTCAAGTGCATCAGAATGCTCACCTTCCTTCCCATCGAGCAGATCGAGCAGATGGATTCTTGGGAAGGCAGTCAGCTCAACACCGCAAAAGAGATACTTGCCTTTGAGCTTACCAAGCTCGTTCACGGCGAGGATGAGGCTAACAAGGCGCAGGCAAGCGCAAAATCCCTCTTTGGCGCGGGCGCGGATGCAGATATTCCCTCTGCAGAGCTTGATGACAGCGACCTTAACGAAAACGGCGAGGCTGATATCATCACTATGCTTGTCAAATCGGGACTTACCCCCTCTCGCTCCGAGGCGCGCCGCGCCGTTGAGCAGGGCGGCGTTACCGTTGACGGAGAAAAGGTCGTAGACGTTAAGGCTACCTTCTCCGCCGATGTTCTCAAGAACGGCGTCCTCCTTCGCAGAGGCAAAAAGGCGTTCAAGAAGGTTGTAATTAAATAAAAAGAAAATAAAAAAATGCCCTCTCTTCTCTCCGTTCTTAGCGGAGAAAACACGAACACCACCAAGGATTTTTCTTTGGTGGTGTTTTTCTATTGGCAGTAGCTTTCACAAAGCCTCCCTCCGAGAGGGAGGGGGACCGCGATAGCGGTGGAAGGAGCCTGCGTGACTTTGGAGTTTTGATAAGCTTTATGTAACGCGCTCTCCCTCAGTCGCCTTCGGCGCCAGCTCCCTCCCGGAGGGAGCCTTTGTATATCATTCCTCTGCGGATAGTGGGTTCGGGCTTCTGCCCGATGGTGCGCGGACTGCCACGCGCTATGCTTGCCCCAGACGCGAGCGTTGGGAAAGCAGAAAAGCTCGAAAGCGAAACGATAGAAAAATACTACGATTAGTAGAATCTGGTCTATGTTGCGGTTATTGATTTATAATTCAAAACGCTGTATAATATACTCAGACGCGTCGGAACAACTTAATTTGGAGGTTAATACTATGGAATTAATGATTGGTGATAAGCTGAGGAAATTGCGCCGTAACAGAGATTTGACCCAAGAAGAGGTGGCAGCTCATATTGGCATTTCCTATCAAGCTATCAGCAAGTGGGAACGAGGTGACGGATATCCGGACATCACGATGCTCCCCACACTTGCAAATTATTTTGGTGTATCCGTTGACGAGTTGATTGGCATGGATGAAATATCTTCCGCAAACAGGCTTGCTGAAATCAATCAGAAATGGCAAGCAAACAGAGCAAAGAGCGCCCACAAAGAAAACGTCGAACTCATGCGAAACGCATTGAAAACCTACCCCAATGATGCGTTGTTGCTGATGCAATTGTCGTGTTCACTCGAACGACTTGAGGGTACCGAAAAGGAGAAAAAGGAGTATTTAAAAGAATCAATTATGCTTCACGAGCAGATTCTAAAACACTGTGACGATTCGGAAATCAGAGGTGCCGCACTTTGTAATCT
The DNA here is from genome assembly GCA_045546615.1 of Eubacteriales bacterium. GTDB lineage: Bacteria > Bacillota > Clostridia > Oscillospirales > CAG-272 > CAG-390. The sequence continues at coordinate 65,492 of JAZQDD010000023.1, forward strand.
TTCTGATGCATATTACAGATACGGTAATTATGAGAAGGCGGTGGAATACGCTACCAAATTACCGAATTTGTACAAGACAAGAGAAACCGCGTTAGTTCGTATTTTAAAAGATGATGCCGAAAAAAACGAAGTTGCAAAATCCGCAATAGAACCGTTGGTATGGCTTTTGTCCTATCATTTGACTGCGCTTTCTGAAACCGAAAACGATAGCAGTCATAAAGAAAAAATAATTAAAATATTGGACATTCTTTTCGAGGGAAATGAGAGCGACTTCATTTCCAGAATTCGTCGAAAAGCATCCAAGTAATTACTCGCCCCGCCTCGCGGGGCTTTTCTTTGTTTCCTGCGTATGAAAAAAGCCAGCACGAAAAAACGTGGTGGCTCATTTCAATTTTACCGCTAATTTTGCACGCCTTCGGGCATTTTTTATTTCTTTTTATACGCAAGCTCCACAAGCAGCTCACACAGCTCGTCGTAGCTGATGCCGACGGCGGCTGCCTCCTGCGGAAGCAGAGAGGTCGGTGTCATACCCGGAAGGGCGTTGACCTCAAGACAGTAAAACTCACCGTCCTCGCCGAGTATGAAATCGGCTCTGCCGTACATCTCCATGCGGAGCGCGGCAAACGCACGAAGCGCAAGCTCTCCAAGTCTTGCCGTTTCCTCCTCGGTGAGTGGCGCGGGGCAAAGCTCAAGCGTCATTCCGCTTTGATACTTGTTCTTATAATCGTAAAAGCCCGATTTCGGTATTATCTCAACGGGGGGAAGCGCACGTCCGTCAAGGACGGCGATCGTAAATTCCCTGCCCTTTATCAGCTTTTCTGCAAGGAGAAATCTCTCGTACTTTGCCGCCGCCGATATTGCGGCGGAAAGCTCCTCCTCGGAAAACACACGAGCCACGCCCACACTTGAGCCGCAGGATGCGGGCTTGATTATGCAGGGGAAGCCTATCTTTTCTGCTATCTCGGCGCTGTTACCGGTTTGCGTGTCGAAATACACCCAATCGGCGTTTTTAACGCCCGCCTCGGACATGAGACGCTTTGAGATATCCTTATCCATCGACAAGAGCGCACCTATATATCCCGTGCCCGTATACGCCTTGATGCCGTGACAATCAAGCGTTGCTTGGAGCTGACCGTTTTCGCCTATCGCGCCGTGGAGCGCGAGGAAAACAACGTCAGCGGCGCGGCAAGCCTCAATAACGCGGGGGCCTATCGGCTCTTCCCTGCCGCCGCAAGCTGCCTTCACAGCCTCAAGATCGGGCTCGGTGCTGTCAACACGGTAGGTGTACTCCCCGCCTTTTTTAAACTCGGGAGCGCAGTCAAGTCCGCGATAGAGGTCAACGAGCAAAACCTCGTGACCTGATTTTGAAAGTGATGTGGCGATCAGCGCGCCCGAGGTCAGCGACACGTCGCGCTCGGGGGAAAGTCCCCCCGCAAGTACAGTTATCTTCATAAAAAACCTTCCTTATTCCGCCCTGCCGGGAAGCGTTCCCGACGTGCGAAGTATGTAGTATTCAAATGCGTCAAGCAAAGCCTGCCAGCTTGCCTGAATAATATCGGTGGATGCGCCCATAGTGCGCCAGAGCCTCTCCCCGTCGCCCGACTCGACGAAAACGCGGACGATTGATGCCGATGCGGCACTGTCGTTTGAATCTATCCTTGATTTTATGTCGACCATCTTTATTTTGTCGATATAGGGGAAGAAGCGGCGGAGCGCGGCGTGCGCGGCAATATCAAGCGCGTTTACAGGGCCGTCACCCTCCGCAACGCGAAGCTCCTCTTCACCGTCAACAGCTATCTTTACGATAGCGGACCAGTGATTGGGATTGTCCTCGTCAGCCTTTCCGCCAAGCAAGAGCTTGAAATCGCGCAACTCGTACGGCGGCTCTATAATGCCGAGCGTGCGGCAAATAAGTAAGAGGAGCGATGCCTCCGAATTTTCATATTGATAGCCCTTTTCCTCGGCGGCGCGGATAGCCTCAAGCACTGTGGTGAGACGCGCATCATCCTTGTGAACGTCGATTCCAAAGCGGTCAAGTATCTCGGAAACGGCGGCACGCCCCGACAGACCGCTGATAACGAGGTTTCGGCTGTTGCCAACCGCGTCGGGCGAGATATGCTCAAACGAGCGCGGACGTTTTTTGACCGCATCTATGTGAAGCCCCGCCTTGTGCGTGAAAGCGTGACCGCCAACAAACGGCTCGCTGTCATCAAAGCCGAGGTTTGCCGTCTGACATATACCACGCGCTACGCCGGAGAGACGTGCCATATTCTCCTCGGGTATGCAATCGTAGCCAAGCTTTAATTGCAGTACGGGAAGCACTGTGGAGAGGTTTGCGTTTCCGCAACGCTCACCAATTCCCGAAACCGTGCATTGCGCCTGAAGCGCACCCGCTTTAACGGCGGCAACGGTGCAGGCATCTGCCATACCGATGTCGTTGTGGCAATGCACACCCACGCGAGCGGCGGGAATTTCTGCAATAACAGCCGACACGACCTCGCTTACCGTTTCGGGAAGCATTCCGCCGTTGGTATCACAAAGCGCAAGCGTGTGCGCCCCTGCCTCAAGCGCGGCGCGAAGAACATTCAGCGCATACTCGCTGTCCTCTGCGTAGCCGTCAAAAAAATGCTCTGCGTCAAATACCACGCGCTTGCCCGCCAAGGTAAGAAACGCTACGGTATCGCGTATCATCGAAAGATTTTCCTCGGGTGTCGTACCAAGCACCCTTGTGACGTGATAAAGCGAGGATTTGCCAACCACAGCCACCGTGCGATAATCCGACGCGGCAATACGGCAAAGATAGTCCTCGTCTGCGGCGTGTGAGTCAGCACGGCGCGTGGGGCAAAGCAAGGAAAGCTCCGCACTCCGAAGCTCTACTCGGCTCGGCAACGCCAAAAGCGAATCGTTACAGCCATGCCCGTAAAATCCCGTTTCAATACATGATATGCCAAGGGTGTCAAGCATGGATATTATCTTTTCCCTCTCGTAGTCGGAAAAGATAACGCCCGCGCCCTGCGCTCCCTCACGCAAGGTGGAGTCATATATTTCTATTTTCATAGTCAATTTCCTCACTTTTTAAGAAGTACCGCACGTTCTATACCCGAAAGGTCGGGGAAAATCTCGGCTGTATAACCAAGACCGCGTGAAAAATCGGCAACCGAGTGTGCCATGCCGATTCCGACCTCGTAAAGGATAAAACCACCGTCATTAAGCAGGGCATCGGCTCGGCGGGTAATCGCGCGATAAAAATCATAGCCGTCCTCACCGCCGTCAAGGGCGCGGCGCGGCTCAAAGGCAAGCTCGGGCGCAAGTGTGTCGACCTCTGCGGCGGCAATGTATGGGGGATTTGATATGATGGCATCAAAACGCTCGCCCATGAGAAGCTCGGGAGAAAGAGCATCGTCAACACGCGTGGTAAACCTGTCCGCCACACCGTTGGACTGTGCGTTTGCGGCGGCGGCGGCAAGCGCATGCTCGCTTATATCAACTCCGACGGCGGATACGTCGGGGCGGCTGTGCAAAACGGATACCGCGATAGCTCCGCTACCCGTGCCGATATCGCAAAACCGCGCACACGGCGGAAGCAGTTTTATTGCTTTCTCAACTATCGTCTCCGTGTCGGGGCGAGGGATAAGTGTGTCGGCATTAAGAGAAAAAGGCAAGCCAAAAAACTCCCACTCACCGAGGATGTACTGGATAGGCTCTCGTGTCTCGCGGCGGCAAAGCGCCGCCTCAAGCTCGGGGGAGGAAAAATCCTTATCCCGAGAAAGCAAAAGGTCAGCAAAGGATATACCGCAAAAACGCTCAAAGAGCAGACGCACTTCAAATTCTGCATCCTCAATTCCCGCACAGGAAAGACGATAAACAGCATCCCGATAAGTCACAGACGCCTCCATAAAAATAAATATTCATCATATTTTATCATAAAAAAACCAAAAAATAAATAGTTTTTTATTATAAAATATAGGGAAACAAAAAAATTATTATTTTTTTATAATTTTAATGTTGCAAAATGACAAAAATATGGTATACTGTAATTGATAAATAAAAACGGAGGTAACCGCCATGTATGAAAGAAGATCCGAAAAGCCCAGCTATTTTAAGATAGTTCTTATCGTAATTGCTGTTGTAGCGGCAATGGCAGCTATCGCAGGCATCATCTGTGCCATTGGCAAGAAGAAGAAGGCAGCCATCTGTGATTGCGATTGCGACTGTGAATGCGATTGCGACGAGCTTTTCTTCGATGACGAGGATTTCTGCGACGATGTAGAAGTCGAGATCGAGGACGCTGTTGAGGCTGAATAATTAAGAAAAAAGCTGTGCCGTGGCACAGCTTTTTTATGTGGACTGCGGAGTTTTCCCCACTTTCCACATAGTTTTCCACATTTTTTATCCACAAATTGCCAAAAATCCGCCTCAAAGCGCACTAAAGAGCCAAAAAATCAGAAAAAAAGAAAAAAAGAAGAAAAAATCAAAAAAACACTTGATTTATCATAATTAATGTGATATAATACTCATGTTGTACAGGGGTATAGCTCAGTTGGTAGAGTACTGGTCTCCAAAACCATGGGTCGTGGGTTCGAGTCCTTCTGCCCCTGCCAAAAATAACGGATAGCCATTCGGCTATCCGTTATTTTTCGTAGTGAGCCAAAAGCGAAAAACCCCTCCAAATTGCTTGCAATTTGGACATAGTTCGCGCTACCGCTCGTTTTGGCACACCGCCGCATTATGCGCGAACTGCGGGTTCTGAGTCCTTCTGCCCCTGCCAAGAAAAAAGCCATTCGCGTAAGCGGATGGCTTTTTTCAGTGAAATTCGCCTGCGGCGAGTGAAATACTCCTTCGGAGCGTGAAATATGCTTCGCATGTGAAATGCGCTTCGCGCGTGAGGAGGCGAATTTTATTTCACATTGCGACGAAGGAGCAATATTTCACAATTTCCGCCAGGAAATTATTTCACATTTTGCCGTGAGGCAAAATATTTCACTAAAGATCAAAAATTCAGAGTATCACTTCAAATACGCAAAAAACTATTTCACATTCGGCGCACGCCGAATATTTCACTTGAAAAAATATCGGATTTATGATATAATAACGGCGAAAAGGCGGTGCATATATGGCAGAATCAAAACTTCGGGAACTATCAACAGACTTTGCTGTTAAGGTAATTAAGCTGTGCGACAATGTAAAAGGTCACTATTCCCTCGTAAATCAGTTGGAGCGTTCATCTACCTCTATTGGCGCAAACATTCATGAAGCAAATTATGCTCATAGCAAAGCTGACTTTGTTGCCAAATTTCAGATTGCCCTGAAAGAGTGCTACGAAACGGAATATTGGATCGAAATTGCGCAAAAAGCTAATATCATTTCAGAAGAAATCGCCAAAAGCGTTTTGCACGATTGCGGTTCTATACGCAGGATGTTAATCGCCTCGATCAACACGGCGAAAGGAGATAAGCAATGAAACTTCCCAAATATGTAAGAATACAAGGGCGCGAAATCGCGTGGAAAACAAAAAAGCCCGTGGGAATATTTATTTTGAATTGGCGTAGAATACGTGACAATATTTATAGTTCCGAAGATGTTAAGCTTTATGATGAAACACATCAATGGTTTCTTGATAATTTACCGCAACCACCATTTTATGGTGACAACAATGATAATCCACAAGGAGCTATTACATATTTCAAAACCGAAAATTCAGATGTGATGTTGGAAAAAATACAACCCTTGATAGATTTACTTGATAAATATGATATCCCTTACGATATCGTTTACACGAATTATGTTGGTAAAATTATTTATGAAGATGATTATCAAGTCGGTGTTATTGATACATAAGATTCGTTACAAGCATGGCACGAAAGCCCGACAGACCTCGGACAACTTTTTGCTCCCCTCATCGCCAAGGGATAAGTCTATCCGCTGACCTTGAAACACGGATCGATTTCGAAAAAACTTGCGGTATGGATTGATTTTGAAAGGGTATCACAGCAAAAAACGCACTTTTGTCTACCGACAAAGGTGCGTTTTTTGAATGATGTTTGCCTTCGGCAAATGATGTTGGCTTGCGCCAATGATGACGGCTTCGCCACATTTTGGGGCAAACATCGCATCATTGCGAGTGAAACGAGCAACATCATTTTGAGCGAAGCGAAAAACATCATATCGCCGCAAGGCGATGCATCATTTGACATACAAGCGAATTTATGCTATAATAAGACAAAGAAAGGCGGTGGAAAAATGAAAACAGAGTCAAAAAACATATTAACGCGAGAAAACTGTAAAGCAGAGCTTAAGCGGTTATCCAAATCAAGGCTAATGCAAGATTCGGTTGTGTTGGCAGTATTACTGTTGATATTTGTTCCACTTTTTCTTTTATCGATGTATTTAGCCAAATATATTTTAATTTTGGGAATTGGTTTTGCTTTGATATGTGCTATTTTCCCTGCTATGTTTGTTTATAGAATTATACGAGATGTGACGTTCTCAAAAATGATCGAGCAAAATGGCTTTTCAATTGTGAAGGATACTGTTTCTCGCATATCTCTCGATGAAATTCCCAAAAGTTATGCCGAAGGTCGTCGTACAGTGAACGTGATTTATTTTGCAAAGCACGGAAGATGCGTTGCGCCAAAAGTAAGAACTCCATTTGACTTTTCTGCCCCTGGCGATGAATTTTATCTTGTTGTCCTGCATAAAAAAGAGGAAATTGTCTTTGCCTATAATTCCACAATGTACAACTGTAACGAATTAGATGTAACCAAATGAATAATCTTACGGGGCTTCAGACACCTTTTGTTCGTTTTTACCCTTGTTTAGACACCTTTTATCACGTTTAAAGCAAGAAGAAAAGAAGTCGGTGGCTTCTTTTCTTTTTATCAGCGGATAGTAAAACGAAGAACCCTCCAAATTGCTTGCAATTTGGACATAGTTCGCGCTACCGCTCGTTTTGGCACACCGCCGCATTATGCGCGAACTGCGGGTTCTTTCTGCCAAAATCTTATACAAAAGTACGAAATTTGTTTTTTATTTTACTTATTTTTCTAAATCTTCAGGCTCGCCGAAAATATGTTTTTCCACGTATGCCATCATTCTGTTATTCAAAATAATATAATAAAATGCTAAAACCATGCCCGCGGTTCCCGATATAACTATCATATCAACATCCAAAAACTTCATAGATAAAATCAAGCTCAACCACATAACACCGCAAAGAATAAATGTAAAAATATTTTTCCGACACCATCTTTTCTTCCAAAAGTCCTGTTTATCCTTTAACGTAAAAGCGCTTGCCTCCAGAGTTTCCTTAATGTTTGATTCCGCCATTTTCTTATATTCCGCGGCGTTTAATCTTCTGCCGCTTATAAGCTCGTTTATCGTCAGTCCGTAAATGTCACTAAGCTCTGATAGCATTTCCACGGGGGGCATATATGTTCCCGTTTCCCATCTTGAAATAGTTTTATTGGACACACCAAGTCTTTCTCCAAGCTCGGCTTGCGTAAGACCATGTTCTTTACGAAGCTCCGCAAGAAAGCTTCCCATTTTTACCATATCCATTGTTTTCCCTCCTTATGATGATCAATACAACGTAATTGTATCACAAAATCTTTTATTTGTCTTTACCATAAACAGAGAATTCACATATAAATCTCAAAATCATAAGTTTTTATCAATTTTCTTTTCCCATAGAAAAACAAGGACTGTTTTTATGGACGCGAAACGGTTGAATTTTCCGATTTTTTGTGATACAATAGTCGAAAGACGCAGGATATCTTAATAATAAATACTGCGAAAAACGTTCACGCTAAATAATACACATTTCATTTATAACAAAAAAGGAGAATTCCTATGACAAAATTACAAGCACACAGAGGTGTAAGCTCCGACTATCCCGAAAACACGCTGATAGCCTTTCGCGCGGCGGTGAATGAGGGATACGCCATCATCGAGCTTGACCCCAAATACACCGCGGACGGCGAGTTCGTGATGCTACACGACCATTCCTTAAAGCGCACAGCAAGAGATAAGAACGGCAACGCGCCCGACGCATTGATACGCGACCTTACCTTGGCGCAGGCAAGAGAGTACGAATACGGCTCGTGGATGAACGAGTCCTTCCGCGGCGAGACAATACCTACGCTGTCAGACGTGTTGGACTTTTCAGAGAAAAATCCCGCCGTTCCGCTGAAATTTGATAACGTTTGGACTACGTTCCCCGAGGAGCTTCGCGCGACATTTCTTGGGAAAATAGCGGAGCGAGGCGAACGCGTAAGCGTAGGTCTTACCTGCGGCACGCTTGAGTCACTAAAGCAAGCCGCCGCCCTTCCCCGCGCCGCGCTCCACTACGACGGCGGTGATCTTAGCGAGGACACGCTGAACGCTGTATCGCGTATTGCCGAGGGGCATGAGCTTATTATCTGGATCTGCCACGACAACCCGCGAACCTCTTGGTTCAAAGGCGAAAAAGCCACTCCGGAGCTTTGCGACAGAGTGCGCAAATATGCGAAGATCGGAATTTGGCTTATCAACAAGCCCGACGAGCTTGATGAAGCTATACGCGTGCTTCGGGCAGATTATGTCGAAACCAACGGCTGGATCAAGCCCTGCCAGATCAAGGGCTGACCTTTGATCTGGCATTGATTTATAGCTAAAAAGCACCTCGGGTAGTTTATCCTGCAACACACATTGAAAAGAGGCTACCCGTCTCCCGTCTCAACAAATTCTAAAATCCCAAAGTTAATGAGAGAGCAAATGAAAAAGAAATTATATTATGCAATGCCCTTTATAGCAGTTCCCGCATTGATGCTGCTATGTGAGCTGTTTGATACTTTGGGGCTGATTCAAATGTCGCCCTACATAATAGCAGTATGCTTACTGCTCGTGTCTGCCGCTTTCGGCTTTTTTTCCTCATCAGAGAATGTTTTTGATTATGTGATGACGGTTATCATGCCATTATCCATGTTTTGCTTTATGTTCATTATAGGATTTTTAAGCAAAAGCGATATGGAAACTCGTTTTCACCTATATAAAGCCGTAGATGCGTCCTTTCAACCCTTTACTTTGTTGTTGTGTCTTTCTATGGCGATCGTTACCCTGCTGACCTCGCTTAAACGCTTTAGAAACCTCAAAAAACGCATCTAAACCGATAAATATAAAAACCCCGACATCCGCTGTCGGGGTTTTATAATGCTTATGAGAGATGCAAAAAGCATTCACGCTCCGAGGTACTCAAGCACCTCGGTGGGGTTCGTGTCGGGTTTTACCTTCGGCATTACCACCTCGACAATGCCGTTTTCGTCAATCACAAAGGTCGTGCGCACTACGCCCATGCTGACCTTGCCGCACATCTTCTTTTCCTGCCATACGCCGTACGCCTCGATAGCGGAAAGCTCGGGGTCGGAAAGAAGCACGAAAGGAAGCTCGTACTTTGCGGCAAATTTTGCGTGCGAGGCAACGCTGTCGCGGCTGATGCCGATAACAACGGCATTCACCGTGCGAAAGCCCTCATACGCCGCCGCAAAGGCACACGCCTGACGGGTACAGCCGGGAGTATTATCCTTTGGATAAAAGTAAAGCACTACCTTCTTACCGCGAAAATCAGACAGCGACACCTCATTTCCATCCTTGTCAAGCAGGGTGAAATCGGGTGCTTTTTCTCCGATGCCTATCATTTTACGCTTTCCAAAGGCTGTGGAGGTTGCAGTATGCGTAAACTGCCTCAACCTCGTCGCCATCGCAAACCGAGAAGCAAACAACAGGCTTTTCGCCGGGTGCAAGGGGCTTTCTCTGGTTGCCGTACTTGGTCTGCAACGATACCCACTCGATATAATGCTCCTCTGTCATGGGATGCTCTACCGCACCAACGGTAACGATTACCTTGTTGCCCTCTACCTTGTATACGGGAACGTGCTTTTCAACCGACGCGTCGGTAGTGCCGGGGATGATCTCCTTCATTTTCTGACCGCAGCACATCATGGGGACACCCTTGTCCTTTACCATTGCTACGATATTTCCGCAATGCTCACATCTTAAAAATCTCTGTTCCATTTTTTTATCTCCTTTAAAATATTTATTTTATTTGCAAAGCTCTTGTGCAAGAGCGTCAAGCCGTGCCGTGCTTTCCTCGTTCAACGCCGAGGTTATCTTTACGCTGTTTTCAGCGTATGTAATATTTTTACTCTTTTCAAGCATACCCCTCATCACCTTGGCGGCAGTGGGTGCCCAGCTACCGTTTTCAATAAGAGCTACCGTGCGGTTAGCAAATCCGCGCTCGGTGAGGTGATCGATAAACTGACGCATAAAGGGGAAAATGTCCGTATTGTAGGTCGTTGTGGCAAGAACAAGTCTGTCATATCTGAACGCATCGGCAACTGCGAGCGCCATATCGCTTCTGGCAAGGTCATAGACCTTAACGGTCTCGCCGCGCGCCGTCAGAGCGTCCGCCAGATGAAGCACCGCCTTTTTCGTGTTTCCGTAAACAGAGGTGTAGGCGATAACGATTCCCTCCTCCTCTGCCTTGTAGCTCGACCAAGTATTGTAAAGGTCAATGTAGTAACCGAGATCTTCCGAAAGCACGGGGCCGTGCAGGGGGCAAATAATGGCTATATCAAGAGCCGCCGCCTTTTTTAGCAAAGTCTGAACAGGCGCGCCGTACTTGCCGACGATGCCTATATAGTAGCGTCTCGCCTCGTCTGCCCACGGCTCGTCAGTATCGGGCGTGCCGAATTTGCCAAAGCCGTCAGCCGAGAACAGCACCTTATCCGCGCTGTCATAGGTAACGATGACCTCGGGCCAATGCACCATGGGGGCAGTAACAAAGGTAAGAGTATGGTTGCCGAGAGAAAGCGTTGAGCCTTCACCGACTACTATCTGTCTGTCGGGAAAATCTGTGCCGTAAAAATTCTTCATCATTGCGAATGCCTTGGCAGACGAAACGATGGCGGCATCGGGAAATTCCGCCGCAAAGCGGGCAATACTTGAGGAGTGATCGGGCTCCATGTGCTGTACCACGAGGTAATCGGGACATCTGCCGTCCGTTGCCTTGCGGATATTGGCAAACCACTCGTCGGCAAAATTCGCCTCCACACTGTCCATGACAGCTATTTTTTCATCAATTATGACGTAAGAATTATATGAGATACCGTTGGGAATAACATACTGTCCCTCGAAAAGGTCGGTAGTTCGGTCATTAACGCCGACATATTTAATGTCATTTGTAATTTTCATTATTTACAGCTCTCCTTGAAGTTTATAACCTATTATAACATAAAATTCGTCCCAAATTGCGAATTTTTTTTGAACAAATTTAAAAAAATTAAGAATCATTCCTAATTTTCGGCTTATCACTTGAAAATCGCTCAATCGCTATCACAAGAACGGGAATCAGCACTATCTGCGCAATTATGCCGGGGATCGCCTTCGTAAACGCACCTGCAACGAACGCCGTCCAGCCAAACTCCGACTGACCGAGACCGTAAAGGACCGTACGCGCGCCGGCCCACACGAGCCGCCCCGCAAGCATTGCCGCAAGCAACGATACGTAGACAAAAACGCGCCTATTCGGAAGCCGCCTGTACAACAGCCCCGCCACAGCACCGTACGCAGCCAGCTCAAAGCACATAGCTACAGCATCGGGAACGAGGTGCGGCACACCGAAAAGGAATGAGCGAAGCAACGGGGCGCACAGACCGACCAACGCGCCGAACCACTGCCCGCAGAAAAAGCCGCAAAGCAGTACGGGAAAATGCATGGGGCATAGCATCTTGCCCACCTGCGGTATCTGACCCGTGAAAAACGGCAGAACAAGCGCAAGGGCGAGAAACATTGCCGCCGTTGCAGTTTTATGAATATTGACTCTATCCATTTACGCCGCCTCCGTGCAACCAATTTTATTACATTATATCATAAAGGCAAAGCATATTCAATATAAATTTATCAAAATTATCATTCATAGCTTGGCTTTATCTGCTTAATCGGAATGAAAGCAAATGGGGCTGATTCATTCAGCGCAGAACAAAAACACACAAATAATTTAACAAAGAAAAGACCGCTTTTTCCGTCTGATATGATGGAGAAAGCGGTTTTTAAGGTAGAAATCCTCGCGGATTTCGATTTTTATTTGTGTTTTTTAGCTGCGCTTTGGCTCTCTACCGTATATCTATACGCCGACGAGAACCAAAGCGCGACTTCTGCATCTTAATGACTCAGCCCCATTGATATTTTACGCGCGGTGAGTGGATGTCGCGATCTCTGCGATCTTCTCCTTTATATTACGGCGCTTGTAATTCTTTTTCATTCTCCATTGCCAGTTGCCCTCGGCAAGTGAGGGGGTATTCATCCTCGCCTCGGCATTTTCAAGCTCGAGGTAGTCCTGCATGGGAACAACGGCAAGATTGGCTCTGCTGCGCATTGCCGACTCAATAACGGCGCACGTGCCGCTTTGACCGACTCTGCGGTGAGTGTATTTGTCAAATCTCTTTTTGTACACGCCCTCAAGGTTCTTGTACCACGTTGCGGTACAATCGGAGTCGTGAGAACCGGGATATACCACGCAGTTGTCGGTGGTGTACATACGGGGGAGATATTCGCTATTCTCCTCCAAGTATGCAAACTGCAGTATCTTCATTCCGGGGAATCCCGTAAACGCGAGAAGCTCGCGCACGTCATCGGTAATAAATCCGAGATCCTCGGCAATTATCTTTGACTTGGGGTGAGCGGTGCGGATAGCCGTAAACAGCTCCTTACCGGGGGCGCTTACCCAACCGCCTCTATGCGCTGTCGCGTCGCCATAAGGAATAGAATAGAAGGAAGCAAAGCCCCTGAAATGGTCAATGCGGAGTATGTCATAAAGCTCAAACGCCATACCGACTCTCTCACACCACCATGCAAAATTCTCCGCCTTCATCAGCTCCCAATTGTATATCGGGTTGCCCCAGAGCTGACCGTCGGGCGAGAATGCGTCGGGCGGACAACCCGCAACAACGGTGGGATTGAAGTTCTCGTCAAGCAAAAACTGCTTGGTATTGCGCCAAACGTCCATACTGTCGTGGGCAACGTATATCGGCATATCACCGATCACAAGGATCTTTTTGGAATGAGCGTATTTAAGAAGCGACTTCCACTGAGTCATAAAGGCATACTGTACCCATTTCCAAAAGCCAATGTCTTCGGCAAAATCTGCCACCCATTTCTTTGCTCTTTCATAATCGCGGTGCTCCGCGCCCCATTCAGTCCACGCACGGTGGTTGTAGTAACCCTTGAGCGCCATAAAGAGCGCGTAATCGTCAAGCCATGCGGCGTTTTTAGCGCAAAATCTATCGTATTTTTTGCCGCCCTTAAAGCGAGAATACGCCTTGCGCAGTACGGCATATCTCGTGTTAAACAGCCAGCCGTAGTCAACACGCTCCGTGTCATGCTCCGCCTCGGCAAGCTCGTCAGCGGTGAGAAGTCCCTCGCCGTAAAGCGTAGGAAGGTCGATAAAATAGGGATTGCCCGCTACCGACGCAGGAGACTGATACGGGCTGTCCCCGTAGGAAGTAGGATTGAGGGGAAGTACCTGCCAGCATTTCTGATGCGTGTCAGCCAGAAAATCCACAAACTCATAGGCTTCCTTGCCGAAAGAGCCGATACCGTATTTAGATGGCAAACTGCTTATGGGAAGAAGAATGCCGCACTTATGTGAAAATCCAAAATTTTTATTATCCTTCATTTCGATCTCCTAAAATCAATACTCTTGCGCAAAAATTGCCCACACGGCTTACCGTTCGAGCTTTTTTACATATATATTTTATCATTAAAACACAAAAATGTCAAGCCTTAAAGGGCTTTTAGGGGGAGCTACGCAAGCTCAAAAAACACCGACACGCATATTCCAAGTGCCGCCGATATAATGATGAGCGCGATAGATGGTATTTTCTTTTTAAATATTGTCCGCGAACCGATGCAGATCACCGCCAAAAGCGCAAAAATCGTTATGGAAACTCTGCTCGGTGAGAACGCAAGCGGATATGAATATCCTGCACTTTTAGCCGCCAGCACAGCTCCCGCAGAGAGTATGAGCGCAACGATAACGGGTTTTACCCCCGAAAGAAATCCGCGAAAATGCTTGTTATCCGTAAGCCCTTTGAGCAAGGATGCAACGAGCAAAATGATAATAAAAGACGGCATTACAACGCCAAGAGTTGCCGCGATGCTTCCAAGCATACCGCCCTGCGACGAGCCGATGTACGTCGCCATATTGACCGCAATAGGTCCGGGCGTTGACTCACAAACGCCGAGAAAAGCGTAAAACTCGCTCTCGCCAAGCCAGCCGTAGCTCGTTACCGTTTCCTCGATAAGCGGTATCATTCCGAATGCGCCGCCGAAGCAGAAAAGCCCTATCTTGAAAAATTCAAGGAAAAGAGTGAGATATATCATTTTCCACCCCCGCCTCTTGCAAGCGATGAGGCTATCACGCCAACTACACCGCCCGCAAGTATTAAAAATACGGAGCTGAAGCTCGCCCCCGTAAGCTCAAGCACTATCATGAGGGCGAAAACTGCAACAAAACATATCAGATTCAGCGGAGTTTTTTTCATTTTACGAAGCATTTCCGCGCCCGCCGAAAGAATAAGAAAAGCGACGGCGCATTTTATGCCCACGAAGGCGTACGCAACGTATTTATTAGCCATAAAGGCATCAAGAAAAAGTGAAATGCAATATATGACGATGAGCGACGGTAACACCACACCCACCGTTGCCGCGAGGCTTCCTAAAAAGCCCCTTCTCTTGTAGCCCACATACGTTGCAAGGTTTATGGCAATAGGTCCGGGAGTCGACTCGGCAATAGCGATGACCTCAAGAAGTCCATCCTCGTCAAGCCATTTCTTTTTTTCGACTACTACCTCACGGATATTGGATATCATAGCGTATCCGCCGCCAAAGGTGAAAAGCCCTATTTTTAAAAAGGTAAGAAAAAGTGATAAAAGCATATCTACCTCTGTCAAAAATCAAGTAAGTTCATTATATCACAAATGAAAAACACTTTCAACAAAAAACTGCCCAACCGAGACAGGTTGAGCAGTTTTTTCATTTTCTTCGCTCCGCAACGCTGATGCGTGTAAGCGCGCGGGCAAGCCTTATCCTTGCGGCATCGACGGCGGCGCGGTCCTTTTTCTCCGCTATCGCCCGTTCTGCCCTTTCTTTAGCTTTTTTGGCTCTTTCAACGTCAATTTCGTCAGGGAACTCAAGACAAACGGCGGCGATGCTGACCTTTCCGCCCTTTACGGACAAAAATCCACCCGCGCAAGCGGCACTGCGCTCGCCATCAACAAGGGATATTTTGACCTCACCGATATCGAGCGGAGCAAAAAGGTCGGTATGTCCCGCAAGAATGCCTATCCTCCCCTCGGTCGTCACCACGCTGATCATAGTGGCGTTGCCGTCAAACTTTTTGCCCTCGGGGGTAACTATTTCAAGGTGAAATTCCTTCATTTCATTCCTCTTTCAGCTTTTTCGCCTTTGCTACCGCCTCGTCTATATCTCCGACAAAGAGGAACGCGGACTCGGGCAGATCATCGTGCATACCGTCAAGTATCTCACGGAAGCCCCTTATCGTCTCCTTGAGTGGCACGTATCTTCCCTGCATGCCCGTAAACTGCTCCGCAACGGAGAAGGGCTGGGAGAGGAAGCGCTGTATCTTTCTGGCGCGGCTTACCGTCAGCTTATCCTCGTCGGAAAGCTCGTCCATACCCATAATCGCTATGATGTCCTGAAGCTCCTTGTAACGCTGAAGCACGCTCTGCACGTCGCGTGCGGTGCGGTAATGCTCCTCACCGACCGTTTCGGGCGCGAGCATTCTCGAGGTCGAATCAAGCGGATCTACCGCGGGATATATACCGAGCGACGAGATGCTTCTTGACAAAACGGTGGTTGCGTCAAGGTGCGCAAACGTAGTTGCGGGCGCGGGGTCCGTAAGGTCATCCGCAGGAACGTATACCGCCTGAACGGATGTAATAGAGCCTTTCTTTGTGGAGGTTATCCTCTCCTGAAGCGCACCCATTTCCGTAGCGAGAGTGGGCTGATATCCAACCGCAGACGGCATTCTGCCAAGGAGAGCCGAGACCTCCGAGCCTGCCTGCGTAAAGCGGTATATGTTGTCGATAAAGAGAAGCACGTCCTGCCCCTCTCTGTCTCTGAAATACTCCGCCATCGTAAGTCCCGACAGGGCAACTCTCATTCTTGCCCCCGGGGGTTCATTCATCTGACCGTAAACGAGCGCAGTCTTTGACAGAACGCCCGATTCCTTCATTTCATTATAAAGGTCGTTACCCTCACGGGTACGTTCGCCGACTCCCGTAAATACGGAAAGACCGCCGTGCTGCTTTGCGATATTGTTGATAAGCTCCATTATAAGAACCGTCTTACCAACGCCCGCACCGCCGAAAAGACCTATCTTACCGCCCTTTGCGTAGGGTGCGATAAGGTCAACGACCTTGATGCCCGTTTCAAGCACCTCGCTCGTTCCGCTTTGCTCCGCGTATGAGGGCGGATCACGGTGGATACACCATTTTTCCGCGTCCTTTATCTCCTCGCCGTTGTCTATAACGTCGCCAAGAAGATTAAATATCCTGCCAAGCGTTTCTCTGCCGACGGGAACGCTGATACCGCTACCCGTATCGACCGCCTCAACACCGCGGCTCATGCCGTCAGTGGAGGACATGGCTATACATCTTACTGTATCGTCTCCAAGCTGGCTTGCCACCTCGCAAACCACACGTCCGCCGTCGTGAGCTATCTCGATGGCGTTAAGAAGGGGCGGAAGATGTCCCTTTTCAAATTTTATATCAATAACAGGCCCTATTATCGATATGACCTTGCCGATATTTTTTTCCATTGTGTTCCTTTCTTAAAGCGCTTCCGCGCCCGAAACGATTTCTGTTATCTCCTGCGTTATTACGGATTGGCGCGCTCTGTTGAAGTTCAGCGTAAGTGCCTCTATCATTTCCTCGGCGTTTTTGTTAGCCGCATCCATAGCCGTCCTGCGCGCGGCTGATTCAGCCGCCACAGACTGACATACGGCAAAATATAGCAAACCGCCGATGTAGTTGGGAACAGATGCGTCAAGCATCTCTTCCACATTTCCCTCAAGAAGAACGTCAGCGCCGCCCTCGCTTGCGGCAATGGGCAGAAGCGTGCGCCGCTTTACGCTTTGGGTAAGCATTGAAACAAACTCGGTATAAACAAGCTCCACGCGGCGAAATCTTCCGTTTCCAAAATCACGGCAGACGGCGTGCGCCGCACTGAAGCAATCACCTATGCCAAGCTCTGCGGCGATCTCACAACCGCGCGAAAATATCTCACAGCCGCGATGAGAAAAATACTCAAGAGCCTTTTTTCCCATCGGAAGAAAGACCGCATTTTCATCGTCTGCTCTGAATTGCTTAAGCACGTTGGAGTTATATCCTCCCGCAAGCCCGCGGTCACCGGCGATAACGATATACAATACGTCCTCGCTCGCGCCCTCCTCAAACCAAAGTGCGTTTTCACGCGCATCGGGAGAGGCGATAAGGGGTGCGAGAACCTCGTCAAGCACGCGGCAGTATTCCGCCGCATTCTCGGCGTTCTGACGCGCACGGCGAAGCTTTGAAGTCGCCACAAGCTCCATTGCCTTTGTTATCTGCATGGTGCTTTTGACGCTCTTCATCCTCGCCTTTATTTCATTCATTGATGCGCCCGACATTGCCTGCTCCTTTACAGATTATTCTCTGCCAAAAACTTTGTCTTGCAGGCGGAGATGGCTTCCTTCAAAGCCGCCTCGCTGTCGGCTGACAGCTCACCGCTTTCTCTTATCGCGGCGAGAAGCTCTGCGCGTGTCGCAACGAGATATTCAAAAAGATACGTTTCCATTTCCCCGATTTTTCCCACGGGGACGTCGGAAAGCATATTGTTTACCACGGCGTAAATGATAGCTACTTGAAGCTCAACGGCAACGGGAGTGTTTCTGCCCTGCTTTAGAACCTCAACTATTCTTGCGCCCTGCTCAAGCCGCGCCTTGGTGTCGGCATCAAGGTCTGAACCGAACTGCGCAAAGCTCTGAAGCTCGCGGTACTGCGAGTAAAGGAGCTTTAGCTGTCCCGCAACCTTCTTCATCGCCTTTATCTGCGCGTTTCCGCCGACACGGGACACCGAGATACCCGGATTTACCGCGGGGCGAACGCCCGAGTGGAACAGCTCACCCTCAAGGAATATCTGTCCGTCGGTAATGGAGATAACGTTCGTCGGAATGTACGCCGAAACGTCGCCCGCCTGCGTTTCGATAATGGGAAGCGCCGTCATTGAGCCGCCGCCGCACTCGGGCGAAAGCCTTGCCGCACGCTCAAGAAGTCTTGAGTGCAGATAGAAAACGTCGCCGGGATATGCCTCGCGTCCCGGAGGACGTCTGATGAGCAACGACAGTGCGCGGTAAGCCACCGCGTGCTTTGAAAGGTCGTCGTATATAATGAGAACGTCCTTGCCCTTATCCATAAAATACTCGCCCATAGCACAGCCCGAGTAGGGTGCTATATACTGAAGCGGCGAGGGGTCGGATGCTGTTGCAGATACAACTATGGTATAATCCATAGCTCCGCCGCGGCGCAGAGTTTCCACAACGCCCGTGACCGTAGACTGCTTTTGTCCTATGGCAACGTAGATACAAATAACGTCCTTTCCGCGCTGATTTATAATAGTATCAGTCGCGATAACGGTCTTACCCGTTTGTCTGTCACCGATAATAAGCTCACGCTGACCTCTTCCGATTGGAACCATCGAGTCGATAGCCTTAATACCCGTTTGAAGCGGAACGGAGACCGATTTTCTCTCTATGATGCCGTAAGCCTTTCGCTCAATGGGGCTGTAAGTTTCAGTCTCAATAGGGCCCATAGCATCTATGGGCTGACCGAGAGCGTCAACTACTCTGCCCACAAGCGCCTCGCCCACGGGAACGGACACGACTCTGCCCGTACGCTTTACTATACTGCCCTCGCTGATGCCCACGTCCTGTCCGAGAAGAACAACGCTGACGGAATTTTCCTCCAGATTGAGTGCCATTCCGTACGTACCGTTGCAGAACTCAAGCAGCTCTCCCGAGCAGCATTTTTCAAGTCCGTACACCTTGGATATACCGTCACCAACCGATATAACGTAGCCCGTTTCATCCTGCACTATACGGCTTGAATAATTCTTTATCTGTTCTTTTATGATCTTGCTGATGTCATCTGTTTTTGACCGCATCTTATCACCAACTTTACCTTAAATAACTGTTTTTTCAAGACTCTTTGCCAAGTCGTCAAGTCTGCGCTTTATCGTGCCGTCAAGCTGAACGCCCGAGTAACGCAGGGCAACACCGCCAAGCACCGAGGCATCCACCGTGTTCGTAATGACAGCGCATTTGCCCGTCGTTTTGTCTATCTTTTCCTTCATCGCCGCAAGCTGTGCCTCCGTCATCGGACGTGCCGTTACAGCCTCCACGCGCTCGATATTGTGGTATTCATCGTATAAAAGCGAGAATTCCTCCACCGCCTCGTGAAGCGAGAAAAAGATACATTTGTCACACAAAAGCTTCAAAAAATTAACGCAATATCCGTCAAGAGCCGAAAATGCCTCGTCTATCAGAGCGTGCTTTTCCCCTCTTGATACGGCAGGGGTATCAAGCAGCTTAACGTAGTCGGGGTTTTCCCTGACCGCCGCCTGCGCCGCCTTGATATCAAGGCTTATCTCCTCTACTCTGCCCGCCTCCTCGGCGGCAAGAAAGAGAGCCCGTCCGTACTCGCCGTAGCCCCTCATATCACTCACCCATTCCCGAGATGAAGCTGTCTATAAGGTCGGCGTGCTCCGCCTCGTTAATATCTCTTTCGATAACGGCGGCGGCAATATCTATTGCCATTCCCGAAACCTCGTCCTTAACCTCGTTTATAGCGCGCTTTTTCTCAAGCTCTATCTGCTCCTCGGCACGCTTTAGCGTACGCTCCGCCCTGTCGCTTGCTTCCTTGAGGATCTCCTCCTCTTTTTTGTGCGCGAGCTTTACGGTGTTTTTCAGATATTCCTCGCCTTCAGCCTTGACTTGATCGAGCTTCCACTCGTATTCAGCCTTGGTCTTTGCGGCGTCGGTGCGATATCCCTCTGCCTCGCTGTAAATGTCGTCTATCTCCTTCTGCCTTGACTCTATCATATTCATAATAGGAGCAAAAAGCAGCTTGCGGAGTATAAAGTAAAGGATAAGCAGATTACACCAGGCGAATATCATAGTCCAGAAATTGACGCCTATAAACTGTTCAAATCCTTCCATAGATCTCCTCCGAAGCTATTAGCTGATCTTGAAGAAAATCAGAAGAAGCGAAACTACCAAGGAGTAAATACCCGTAGTCTCGGTAACGGCGCATCCGAGTATCATATTTGTACGCAGATTGCCTGCCGCCTCGGGCTGACGAGCCATACCCTCAAGCGCCGCGCTTACAGCGCGTCCCTCTCCGATTGCGGGGCCGATAGCGCCGATACCCATGCAAAGTCCTGCACCAAGTGCTCTTGCTGCTGCAATAATTGCTGTTTCCATAATTGTTATCCTCCAAAATTTTTATTTATTTTTTGATATCTCTTCCCTCGGCGGATTAGCCATGCCGATGTACACCATCGACAAGAGAGAAAAGACAAGTGCCTGAACGAATCCCGAGAACAGGTCGAAGTATATCGACAGCACCGCGGGAATACCTACCTGAAAGACGGGCGGAACAAACTCGAGCACCGCCTCGGGAAGCCAGCCGAATACCACCGACGAAAGTGCCGCGAGCGCACCGTAGACGATAGTCATAAGCACTCCGCCGCCCGCTACGTTGCCGAAATGACGGAACGCCATTGAGATGGGGGTGGCAAACTCGCTGATGACGTTCATCGGAGTCAGAAGCGGTATCGGCTCGGTAAAGCCCTTGAGCCAAGTAAGAAGCCCGAAATTTTTAATATTTCCGTACCACACCACGATTATAGTGGCTATCGCCCACGCCGCCGTCGTGGAAAGGTCGGCGGTGGTGGAACGGAATATCTGTGTCATTCCGATAAGAGAGCCGAATATCGAGGAAACGAAAAGCGTTCCGATAAAGGGAACAAATCTCTTGTTATGCGCGCCCATCGTTTCAACGACCATATCCGAAAGCATTCCGACGAGCTTTTCGGCTATTACCTGCTTGCCGCACGGGCGCTTTTCGATCTTGCGCGTGAGTATAAAGGCTATCGTCACAACGAGTATTGTCACCGCAAGAAGTGACACCATAGTTTGCGTTATGTTGATGCCGCCGAGAATGGGTATCGTGTAATATATTTTAGGGCCTGTAATATTTATATCCATCGCACGTCACTCCTTTCTTTGCAATTTTACCGTTATCATTTATTTTTATTGCACACAAGCGCCGCCACGTTAAGCAACGGGCGGAAGGAAAGCAGGGGGATTATCGTGGCGATCA
Organism: Eubacteriales bacterium; assembly: GCA_045546615.1. GTDB lineage: Bacteria > Bacillota > Clostridia > Oscillospirales > CAG-272 > CAG-390. Next base: position 86,962 of record JAZQDD010000023.1, read on the forward strand.
CGTCAAAATAATCTGTCACCAGCGCAAGTATCAGCACGACCATCATAGCAAGCGTCCTTGCCGTCTGCGAAAGCTGTATCTTTTTATGAAGCTCTGCCCTATGCTTTTCAGCGAAAGCCGCCGCCGCCTCGTCATCCATGGGCGCATCTCCGCGCTCTGCCATAATTGCGTCAACGGCGCGGTTTACCGTAAGTGATAGAAAAAGAAAATTAAACAACACCGCGGCACAGCCGAGCGCAAGTCCCGTAAACACGCGGTAGTTCAAGCGGTCAAGCAGAAAAAACACAAGCACGGTGATCGCGGACACCGCTATCTCGCCCAAAAGCATAAGTGTCATTTCCGCCATGGGCATACCCTTTTTATTCATCGGACTTGTCCCTCCAATCTCCTTTTTTATTCTGCTCTTTTTCTATTTTTTCAAAAACGCCAAGGGTATATATGAGAAATCTCACCATGGAAAACAATCCCAAAAAAACCCCAACAAGCATCAAAGGGACGTATATCCATTGGGGCATGGAAAACTTCCATATCAAAAAATACCCAAGACCAAAGGCAAGCGCCGCAGGAAAGATAAGGTTGAAAAAAGACTGAAATATGACGTTCATCAAAAAGAACGCATTATATATCTTTCTATGCACAGCCTCACCCCGCTTTATTGTGATATCAGATATCGTCTATCTTGATAAGATTGGTCTTGCCCGTAGCTCCCGTTTGGTCGCTGCCCGTAATAACTATCTTGTCACCTTCGCAAAGCGAGAGGCTTTCGGTAGCCATCTTCTTTGCATAGTAGAAAAGAACGTCGGTGGACGTGAACTTTTCACACAGCTTGGGAGTAACGCCCCAGGAAAGCGAGAGCTTTCGCCACGTCACCTCATCGGTGGTAAGACCGATAATGTCAACGGGGGAACGGAAACGCGAGACCATACGCGCCGTCATGCCGGAGATAGTGCAGGCAACGATAGCCTTGGCGTTGATATCCATCGCCATAGCGCACGTAGCGTGAGAAACTGCGTCGGAAGAGTTCTTTATCTTGAACTCGGTGGAGTAGAATTTCGACTTGTAATCTATGCTCCTCTCCGCAGTTTCGGCGATCTTTGACATAATGGACACAGCCTCAATGGGGAAAGCTCCGGCCGCCGTCTCGCCCGAGAGCATAATAGCGCTCGTGCCGTCGTATACTGCGTTGGCAACGTCCGATATCTCCGCTCGCGTGGGACGCGGCTTGGTTATCATGGACTCTAACATCTCCGTTGCGGTTATAACACGCTTACCGAGCATACGGCACTTGGTAATGAGCTTTTTCTGTATTGCGGGGAGCTGCTCGAAGGGGACTTCAACGCCCATATCGCCGCGAGCCACCATCGTGCCGTCGCAGTACCGGCATATCTCCTCGATATTATCAATACCCGCCTGATTTTCTATCTTTGCGATAAGCTCTATGCCCGAAGCGCCGAGAGACGCAAGATGCTCTTGCACGTCAATGAGATTTTGCTTGTTTGAAACAAACGAGCAAGCAATGTAATCAATGCCGTTTTCAACGCCGAAGGCAATATCCTTTTTATCTTGCTCTGAAAGATACGGACGGCTAAGTACCTTGCCGGGGAAGCTCATGCTCTTGCGGCTGGACAGCTCTCCGCCGTGGCGAACAGTGCAGTTTATGCGCTTGCCGTTCACATTATTGACAACAAACGACAAAAGTCCGTTGTTGAGCAGTATGATATCGCCCGCTGAAAGCTCATTGTGCAGATTTTCGTAATTTACGGACACCTCGCGCTGATTGCCAAGCACGTCCTCGGACGTAAAGGTAAACTCATCCCCATCGTCAAGAGTTATCTTGCCGTTCTCGAACATACCTATCCTGTATTCGGGGCCTTTGGTATCAAGCATTATCGCAATGGGCAATGACAGCTCCTTGCGCACCTTTTTGATACGGTTGATAACGATTCCGTGTTCCTCGTGAGTTCCGTGTGAGAAATTGAGCCTTGCAACGTTCATTCCCGCAAGGCAAAGCCCGCGAAGCATCTCTTCACTGCTGCTCGCAGGTCCTATTGTACATACTATTTTTGTCTTACGCATTTTTCATACCCCTGCGTTTTATGTCTTTCTATATAGTATAACACATATAAAATAATAATTCAATAAAAAAAGCGTACAAAAGTACGCTTTTTTATCATTTTTTTGTAATTTCTGACCCTATTATCTCGTCCACAGCTCCCATAAAGCATGGGGATTCTGCCGCTTCTGCGTAGCGATGGCGGTCTCCCACCGCAACCTTGCCGTTTTTCACGGGATAAAACGAGTATAGCGCACAAGCCTCGTAATCAAGCGATATCGGGAGCGAGTCGCCCGCGCCAAAAAGAAAATATCTGTCGGCAAAATAATCGTGGCCGAGGTATTTTTCAGCCGTCGCAACACCCGAGGGGAGCTGTGACAGCTCAAACACGCCCAAAACAGTCTTTCCCTTTGAAAAGCCGTACGCGGCGAGTGCAAAATTCTCCCCCGCCGACGAAAACACCTTCAGCGGAACGCCCGCCGTGGCGCAATCGGTATAAAAGCAATCAAGCGTCGGTACGGCGGCTGTGTCAAACCGCCCCACGCCGCCGTTGGGAGAGGAAAGCCGAGAAAGAATTTCCGCACTCGTTCTGCCGAGCCTGTCGCTCGTGTAGACGGGGCCGCCGCTGATGGCACACGTCAGGGCGTTTGCATGCGCCCAGCCGTGGTCGGAATAAAACATATCGTAGTCGCACACGTGAAAGCGCGAGAGCATAGCCGCGCAATACACACTCTGCGTTATGTGATACGCAAGATGGTCGGGCTTTTCGGGCATATAATCACCCGAGCAACGCACGAAAACGGAGTTTTCGCGCACCATAGCCTGCTCAAGCGACGCGCCCATGCAGTTGATAAGCGCACCGTCAAAGTGCTTTTTCGCCGCCGCTTCAAGCCCCTTATGTATCACGTCGCACGCAAGTGAGCCGCGCAAGTTTCCGTCATAATACTGCGGCACATTGCCTTGGTTATCGACCTTTACAAAATCCACGCCTTCGCCGCGCAGATACGAGAACCACTCGTCCCAGAAGCGATATACGGCATCGGCGTTATCACCAAGTAAAAGTGCACCGTTGTAGGCGGTATAAAGCTCCTCGCGGTATTTTTTAGCGTACTCATGCTCCTCGTCAAGTCCGCCCCAATGACCGTTCATGGCGCACCAAACACCCACGTGCTCCACTCCGTATTCCTCGCGCATACGCTTTACAAGCGCACCGAGACCGTCGGGAAATTTCTTTCTGTCAGCACTAAAGGCAAGGAGTCTGTTTTCACGGTAAGTAGCCCAGCCGTCGTCTATCAGTACCCACTTCGGCACTCTGCCCGCCGCGGCGTATTCGTCGAGCTTTTCAAGTATCTTTTCGGCAGATACGGACGGGCCAAAGCTCTCCCAAGTACACCAGCCCAGACCGCCGAGACGATCGGAAAAAGCAGGCTTTTGACGCTCCGCCCCTTTCTCGCGCAACGCCGCACCGACGGCGGCATCCATAGCGGCGTAAGGATCGTCGGCGCAGGATATGACGGCAAAAGCCGTCCTCACCTCGCGTGCTCCGAAAACGCGCGTGTGCAAAGCAAACGCGCCCCTCTCCAGCCTTGCCGCCGCAGAATGACTGCTGATGGGAAGCAGACAAACGTGCTTATCCCCGATCTTTGCCGAAAGACTTTCGGTATTCTGGTGCAACGCCGTCGTATCGGTGGAAAAATCGGGGTAGAGCCAGCATAGGTCGCGCTGATAGAGTGAGACCGCCCCCTCGGCGTTGAGCAGCGAAAAATCAACATTCACCGCCCCCGACGGTGAGAAAATATAGCGTGCAAGCGACACCGAGACGGATACCGTAAGCACTCCGCCGACTTCGGTAAATATAAGCTCCGCATCCTTTGATTCTGTATACGGGGAGCTTTGAGCGCGGCAAAAACGCACCCTAACACTATCGCCCTCGCAGATAAGCTCATGCGGAATATATTTGATTCCCGAAAGTCTCACAACGCAAAGCCGCATAATCAAACTGTCGATAACGGGTACGCCGTCGGCAAAAATGCAAAGTCCGCGCTCGTTTATTTCGATAGAAAATCTTCTCATAGCTTGCACCTTCCTTTGCTTGGATTATAACTTATTCCAAAACAAAAGTCAAGCATTCAAGAAAACACGCCGCAGACGCGCGGCGTTTTTTCAAAGCAGTCCCGATATCCACAAAACGAATCCGTAAATTGTTCCCGCAAGCGTGCCGTAAAGCAACACAGGTCCCGCAACGGTGAATATCTTCGCTCCGAGCCCAAGCACAAAGCCTTCATCCTTGCTGTCGATGGCGGCAGACGCTACCGAATTGGCAAATCCCGTGATGGGAACGAGAGTCCCCGCGCCCGCAAATTTTGCCACGTCGTCAAAATAACCGAACGCGGTAAGCAAAACAGCCGCCGCCACAAGAACGAGCGAGGTGACAAGCCCCGCATCCTCCTTTGCCAATCCAAGCACCTCGGAAAGCTGACGTATACCCTCCCCCGCGGCGCATATCAGTCCGCCAACCAAAAAGGCATGAAAGCAATCTCCCAAAAGCGACGAAGCGGGCGCGTGCGCCTCGACGTATTTTTTATATTCTGCACGAGTCATTTTCATTTTTTAGACCTCCATTTTCCATTTTCATTCTTCCCCGAAAAGTGCGCAATTATAACAAAAATCCGAGGCGATGCGAGAGCACGGAACAAAGTTTGATTTTTTGCGCTTGAGGGACGAAAAAAATCGCAAAATCTGCTTGATTTATGTCTTTATTTGAGTTATAATTATATGGATTATACTCGAATAGTTTACCTATTCGGAAGAAAAAGCCAAAAATGGCTCGCATTCACGGATAAAATCTCCATACATAATGCCGAAAGGAAATAAAAATATGCTTGAAAGGATATCCAAGGAAAATTACTATCTTGACATCGCCCAGACCGTTTCCGAGCGAAGCACCTGCCTTCGCCGCCGCTTTGGCGCGGTAATAGTCAAGAACGATTCCATCATCTCCACGGGCTACAACGGCGCGCCGCGCGGCCGCGCCAACTGCAACGAGCTTGGCTCGTGCTACCGCGACACCCTCGGAATTCCCCGCGGGGAAAGATACGAGCTTTGCCGTTCCGTTCACGCCGAGGCTAACGCCATCATCGCCGCTCCGCGTGAGCAGATGCTCGGCGCGACCGTATATATGTGCTGTACCTCCCCATCCGACGGCTCGGTTATGGCGGGAACTACAAGCTGTATGATGTGCAAGCGCCTTATTATAAATGCAGGCATTGAACGCCTCGTCGTCCGCGACGATGCGCAAAACTTCCGCGTTATCAATGTCAGCGATTGGATAGAAGACGATGATTCTCTCGGCGGAAAGCTGGGATATTGAGGTGAAATAATGAAAACGTTTCAAAAAATTGCATCATTTCTTTTAATTCTTGTCATGCTTGCGACAACAGTCTCCTGCAGTTCGGGACTCGTTTTTGATAAAGGCAAAATTCTCGATTCCAAGACGGGGATCTACTACGACTACGCACCGAACACATACGAGGCGATAGCTATCTCCAACGCTATATACTCCGTATGGGAGCAAAACGACGTTGAGGTGGCTTACCACGCTATCGAGGGACTCTCCACCAAGGAATATCTCGTGGATGAGTACGGTTACATCATCTGCGCAGAGGACATGGAGTTGCCCGACCTTAACGGCTTTGCCCCCTCGTCCGCCCTTATCTGTACCAACACCGAGGTCGCCGTTTCCATAGGCGAGATAAATGAAAAAGCCAAGGTATTCGCCCTCGTTGAATTATACATGAACGGCGAAAGCGTGAATTTTGAAAATACCGCTATCGACACTTTGGAAGTAAAATTTATTTCCGAAAAATATCCCAACCTTTACTTCAACCTTTCCGTTATGATCGAGGAAGATAACAGCGTTTATCTATGGAACCGCGATAACGGAAAATATATAAACGTCGGCGATATGCTTGACGAATACATCGAATCTTATCTTTCTAATTGATCCCACAAGGAATACGCTATGAACAATAAATTTAACACCGTGGCATTTAGTGCCGCACACATCTCCGAAGCCGCCGAGATCGAAAGACTCTGCTTTTCAGAGCCATGGTCCGAGGAGGCACTCGGCTATATGTACTCCTCTCCGCACGCGTACGCGGTTGCTTGCGTTGACAGCGAAAGCGGACGTGTTGCCGCATACGGCGGACTTGAATACGTGCTTGATGAGGCAGAGCTTACCAACATTGCCACCCACCCAGATTTTCGCCGTCAGGGCTGCGCAAATGCGGTGACTGACGCCCTTGAACGCTTCGTTAAGCTGCACGGCGTAAAACGTATATGGCTTGACGTACGCGTCTCAAACGAGCCCGCCATCGCTCTTTACCGCAAGCTCGGATTTGAGGATGCGGGCGTGCGCAGACATTTCTACCGCTTCCCCACCGAGGACGCACTTCTAATGGTAAAGGAGCTGAAATAATGCTTATTCTCGGAATTGAGACCTCCTGCGACGAGACCTCTGCGGCTGTCGTATCGGGCGAGGGCGGCACTATCCGCGTGCTTTCCAACGTCGTAGCATCACAGATAGAAACACACCGTCTCTACGGCGGAGTAGTGCCCGAAATAGCGGGACGCGCACATATCGAGGCAATTTCCTCGGTCGTGGACGAGGCGCTCACTACCGCAGGCGTTACACCGCGCGAGCTTGATGCTGTTGCCGTAACGTCTCACCCGGGTCTTATCGGCGCATTGCTCGTAGGAGTTAATTTTGCCAAGGCGTTCGCCTATGCAAATTCCCTGCCCATAATCCCTATAAATCACATACACGCACACACGGCGGCAGCGTATATATCCGCCCCCGACCTCAAACCGCCGTTTCTTTCGCTCGTCGTGTCGGGCGGTCACACGTCCTTTTATCACGTCACGGACTACACGCACTACACCGAGATAGGAGCTACGCGCGACGATGCCGCAGGCGAGGCTTTTGACAAAGTTGGGCGCGTTATCGGTCTGCCGTATCCGGGCGGCGCGGCACTTGATGCGCTGGCACACGAGGGCGATGCCACAGCCGCCGCCAAGAGTATCGACCTGCCATCTCCCGCGCTTTCGGGGGATAATCTTGATTTTTCCTTTAGCGGTCTTAAAACCGCCGCACTGAACTACCTCAACGGTATGCGCCAGCGCGGTGAGGAGATAGACCGCGCCGCATTCGCCTCGGCATTCACCGCCGCGGTGGTAGGAGCGATAACGAAAAAAGTCCCCTCGGCGCTTAAAGCATCGGGCTGTGACACGCTCGTTCTTGCCGGCGGAGTTGCCGCAAACTCGCATCTGCGTGCGGCTCTTGAGGCTACTTGTCACAAGGCGGGGGCGCGGCTGATACTGCCAGATCGCAAGCTCTGCGGCGATAACGCCGCTATGGTCGCCGCACAGGGTGTTTTTGAATTTATCGCGGGGAATTTTTCCGACACATACCTTAATGCCTCCGCCTGTGATTGAGGCTCTACTTAAAAATTTGGAGTATTATTATGAACGGTCAAAAAAATACCGAAAAATACGTATCCTCCGCAACCATAAAACGACTGCCGAGATATTACAGATATCTGCGCGATCTTCTTGACAGGGGCATTACCAAGATAAGCTCCGCCGCGCTGGCACGGCTGATGGACATCACCGCCTCGCAGATACGCCAAGACCTCAACTGCTTTGGTGATTTTGGTCAGCAGGGCTACGGCTACAACGTGGAGTATCTTTATAATGAGATAAGCGACCTTCTCGGCGTAAACGAGTCCTATAACGCCGTCATCATCGGCGCGGGAAACCTCGGACGTGCGCTCGTGCGCTCGCCAATGTTTTCACGCAGAGGCGTAAAGCCCATTGCGATGTTTGACGTGGAATGGAGCATAATCGGCTCTAATATATCGGGAATACCCGTACTTCACACCTCGTCCCTCGCTAATTTCTGCCGAGAGCGCGATGTTCATATAGGAGTGCTTACGCTCCCGAAGCAGTACGCCGACGATGCCATGAAGAGCCTCATCGATGCGGGCGTCAAGGGCATTTGGAATTTTACAAGCATCGAGCCGGGTGAGGTGAAAAACCATGCCATCGTGGAAAACGTCCACCTTGGCGACTCCCTGATGACTCTTTGTTACCGTATGCGCGACGCGCAAAACGAAGAAAACGCAAACGACGGAGACGAAAGTGAAAGCTGAAAATAAAAGGTTTATTATAAACTACGGCTCGGACGTCACCGTAGTACCCGATGCCGCCGCCGCGCGCTTCAAGGACGCATCAAAGCGTGACATTCTCGTGCTTATGGCACTTCTCGCCGCTCCCGATGCCTCAAGTGCGGATTTGGCGCAAGCCGCCGTATGCACCGAGGAACAGGTGCAAGCCTCCCTCGCCTTTTGGCAGGGTGCGCGGGTAATAATCACGCTTGACGGCGACACGGCAACCGAGCATGATAAAAAAGCACAGAAAAAAGCAAAAACGTACGGAAGCGAGCCGCCCGTATACTCTATGGACGAGATAAGCGAGATAATCGAGAGCAACTCGGGCGTTTCGACGATGATAGACGAATGCCAGAGCTTACTCGGCAAAATACTGCGTACATCCGAGACAGCAAGGCTCATTTCCCTGATGGAGCATCTCGGTGTCGACAGCGAATACGTGCTGTGCCTTTGCGCTCATTGCAGTCGTATAGGCAGGACGTCCATGAGATACGTCGAAACGACCATGGTTGAGCTTTTTGACAGGGGAATAACCGATGCGCACACGCTTGACGGATATTTTCGCACCGCAGAGGCGGCGTACGCCGTGGAGGGCAAGATACGCAAGCTGTTCGGAATAAAGCCCGAGCGCACCCTTTCCGCCAAGGAGAAAAAATTCATTGAAACGTGGACGGGAAAATTCGGCTACGGTGTTGACACAGTAAAGATAGCATACGAGATAACAGTCGACAAAACGGGCGAGCCGTCGCTCCCATACGCAAACGCGATACTGCAAAATTGGTACGATGCGGGACTCAAGACCGCCGAGCAGGTAGAAGAGCACATTGAGGAGACGGCAAAAGCCGCCGAGGACACGGCGAAGATGGGCAAGAGCTTTGACTCCGAGGATTTCTTTGCCGCGGCTCTTAACAGAAGCTACGAGGGCGCACAAACGCCCGACCTTCCCGCCGCAGGAAACGCAACTGCGAAAAAGCGCAAATAAGGAGAAGCAAATGGCTTTTAATAAGGATAACACCGTCAGGATACGGGAAAAATACAACACCAAGCACCTTGACGCGGAAAACGCGGCAGATATGCGCCGCGGCGAGCTGTGGATAAGAATCCCCGACCTGCGTGAAATAGACCGACGCCTGTCAGCTACAGGGCCGCGCCTTATGGCTATATCGCTTAAAAAGAGCAACGAAACGGTGGCGGACGTGAGAGCCGACGTCGAGGAGCTGATGCGCCGCCGCGCCGCGCTCCTTGAGGAAAACGGCTATCCGGCGGACTACACAGACCCGCGCTACGAGTGCGAAAAATGCTCTGACAGCGGCTATGTTGACGGCAAAATGTGCGAATGTATGCGCCGCGAGCTGATACTTGCAGGCTACGAATCCTCGGGCATCGCAAGACTGATGGGCACACAGCGCTTTGACAATTTCAACCTCGATTTTTACCGCGACACGCCCCGTACATATCAAAACATGAGCTACGTTTTTGAAACGATGCGCTCATACGCGCAGGGCTTTGACCCCGACGTTTCCCCCAACCTCATCCTTTTTGGCGGAACCGGACTTGGAAAAACACACCTTTCCACCGCCGTGGCAAAGACCGTAATCGACCGTGGCTACGACGTAGTGTACACGGGTGCTATCGGAATGCTTGCCGACTTTGAGCGCGCACGCTTCGGCAACGCGTCGGGCGCGGAGAGCGGAAACGGCACGGAGCGTTATTTCGACTGCGACCTGCTCATTATCGACGACCTCGGAAGCGAGGTGTCAAATCAGTTCACCGTGAGCTGTATATACAATGTGATAAACAACCGCATAAGCCTTGGCAATCCTACCATTATAAGCACCAATCTCAATCAGAATGAGATAGTCGAAAGATATTGGGACAGAATAACAAGCCGCCTTTTCGGTGAATATCTCCCCCTCGTCTTTTCGGGCACGGATGTCAGAAAGCAAAAAATATCGAGAAAATAAGTAAAAAGCCTTCTCCGCGGAGAAGGCTTTTTTAATTAAAATGCCCGCAGATCAAAGAGCTGCAAGGCGCTCCTTGATAGCTTTGTAACGGCGATCGTCCTTTATTGAAGCAAATACGCCGTCATTATTGTTGAGATATCGCAAATAAGAGTGAGCAAGCGTTTCCGCGCTGCTTCTTGAAACGTTCCTCTGCCCGATCTTTATCCTATTGACGAGCAAGGACGAATGCTCGATTTCTGTGAAATTATTGGCTTTTTCGCAGTATTGCACCACATTTTCAAGCTCGGATATCGCTCTTTCAAATTCTCCCGCCCTGCCGCTTTCAAGCGCCATAAAAAAGCTTATCCTTGCCAGACGGTCATTGAAAAATCCGAAATCACCGTCTGCAAAAACTATGTGGAACATATCGTAAAGCGAGCGCAACATCGTGTGCTTTTCCTCATGAGTGTATCCCGCTTCCTTGCAATCAAGCAGATATTTCATATAGAGATACGCGCGGTCGCAGAGCTTCCAAAAATAATTCTGACAATGCTCTGCAAGCTCATCTCCTTCAAGCACGTGCAAATAGAGATCTTCCGCGGGCGGCATCATATCCGCATACTGTAATGCTTTGCTTCTATCGCCCTTATGCAAATAGGTAAAGCATAGACCGCGAATAGCCCCCATCTTATACTCCATATTTGTAGATTCCATAAGCTGTTCGCCCAGCATAACTATCTCGTCAAAGCCTTCATCGATATATCCGTTTTGCAATACTCTCATTAGGTAATAACGCACGGTCTCATCGTTCGGATATTTTTTCTGCATGGCGCGGGAGAGCGCAAGTCTCTCCGCGGTCTTTCCTTGGCTGTGAAGCTCTGCGTACTTGTCTGTAAATTCTTTGATCTCGGCTTGTTTTTTGCTTCTTGAAATGTCGATTTCAAGAAGCACGTCCGCGCTGACTTCAAAAACGTTTGCAAGAAGCGGCAGATTTGAAATATCGGGGGCGGTCTTGTCGCACTCCCATTGAGAAACGGCGTTTATAGAAACGCCAAGCAATTCCGCGAGCTGTTCTTGCGTGATATTCCTCTCGCGGCGAAGTTTTTTGATAGTAGTTCCGATAGACATATTTTTTCTCCTTTACGGTAATTCAAAAGCGCTTTTGTACCTTAATTATACACGGCTTTTTGCAAATTTTACACCAAGCATTTTACAAGCGCAGTTCAATTTTCGCTTTAATTTTTACAGTAATAGTTTAATGCAAAGGCTCTTGCTAAATAACTGCAAGTGCCTTTTAAAATTTAAAATATATTAACGGAGATAGAATAAAAAGTTTGGTGCGAACATAGGGCGCAAAAATACTGCGGTATTTTTGCGAGATCCACTTGTCGCGTCGCAGAACAATGCGCCGCGCCTGCGGGATGACGCAGGTGTGTGCGCTATCCTCGCTCTATTTGAAGCGTCTGCGACGGTGCTAAAAAGCAAAAAGTTACTATGAAAAACGATAAAATTTGTTATTACCCGATTATTAAGGAAACGAGATCGGCGCACATTCTCGCGTCATTCCGAAGCCATTACGAGCTGCTTCGAGTAATGGCGAGCGAATCTCGCCGTTTTTCCGCAGAAAAACGGCGCCCTATGTTAGCACTAACTGCTTTGCAAAACGATAAAAGCCAAAGCACACGGCTATGTATTTATTCGCAGATAACGCATATATAATGCTCCCTCTCGGAGGGAGCCTTTTCGTGTGCTCCGAAAGTGATTATACCGCCACATACTGTTTGCACAGTAGCAAGCAAAGCCCCGCGCAAGGCGGGGCGAAAATAACTTTTATTCTACATTATTTGTGTTTTTTTCACCAAGCTTTTGATTGATCAATTTCAAATTATGTTCTACGATCTTATCTGCAACGTAACATGAAAAGACCATAGCAATAATAACCCCCAATGATACTATACCATAGACGGTCAAACTGTCAAATTCAAAGCGAAGAGTGCCGACAGCATATCCAACTGCATACAAGGTAAATATGTCAAAGGCCATAATGATTGCACGTCTTATCCAAATTCGTTTGGAGAAGAGTTTAAGCCGCATTGTAAAAAAGGAAAATAAATGCGTGGGAATAATAACATATACCATATGATAAAGATGATTAATTCTAATGCTTTCGGGGAAAACAAGTGAGAATATTATGAAAATGATTGCTGCAAGTCCCATCTGGTACACCAAAGAACTCCAATAATTTCTAAACATATTCACACCCCCAATTTTTTCTTGATCTGCGGCACGTACTGTCTTGAAACAACAAGCTTTTCTTTGTTTATAAGAGTTGCCACAAGACGGCTGTTTTCTGTTTTTTTGATACTCAACATTTTGTCTAAATTTGCGATAACGGTTTTGGATATTCGCGCGAACTGTAAGTTTTTCAATTCCTCTTCGATCTTATAGAGCTTCGCCGTGGCTTCATAGGTTTCGTTTTCCGTATAGAAAAATATATTACCGTCAACCGATTCAAAATAAAATATCTCTTTTATCGGTATCAAAAATGTTTCTCCCTCTTTTTCCCCCGTTAAAGTCAATCCAACAGCTGATATCTTTGAAACGATATCATGTATCTCGCTTGTCATTTTGGAGCAAACGATAGATATTTCGGTTTCATTTATATTTGGGTCTTCAATAATCGTAACCTTCAAGAAAATCTCTCCTTTCCTCTGCTGTAGCTTCATTATACAAAGCTATAAAGAAAAAATCAAGCGACTTTTCCTTTCTTGCAAAATTACAATACCAAGATGCAGTTTAAGAGCTTTTATTGTAAAAATGGGGCTGTCTCATTTAGCGCAGAACAAAAATACAAAAATAAGTAAAGAAAAAAGACCGTTTTTTCGTCCAAAAGGATGAAGAAAGCGGTCTTTTTAGGTAGAAATCCTCACGGATTTCGATTTTTATACGTATTTTTTAGCCGGGATTTTGCCCTCTGGCGTACCCTCGTACGCCGACGACGGCAAAATCGCGACTTCTGCATCTAACTGAGACAGCCCCTAATATTTTTATTCAAGCTCGAATGCGCCCGTGTAGAGCTTATAGTAAGTTCCGCGCTCGGCAATGAGCTTTTCGTGGTTGCCGCGCTCGATTATCCTGCCGTGGTCAAGCACCATTATAACGTCGGAGTTTCGCACGGTGGACAGACGGTGCGCGATAACGAACACGGTCCTGCCCTCCATCAGCTTATCCATTCCGCGCTGAACGATAGCCTCGGTGCGCGTATCGATAGATGACGTTGCCTCGTCAAGTATCATAACGGGCGGGTCGGCAACCGCGGCGCGCGCGATAGCGATGAGCTGGCGCTGTCCCTGCGAGAGATTTGCGCCGTTGTTTGCAAGCTCCGTATCGTAGCCGCCGGGGAGTCGGGTAATAAAATCGTCAGCCCCCGCAAGGCGTGCCGCGGCGATGCATTCCTCGTCCGTAGCGTCAAGTCTGCCGTAGCGGATATTGTCCATTACCGTTCCCGTAAAGAGATTGGTCTCCTGCAAAACTATGCCGAGCGAGCGGCGCAGGTCAGCCTTCTTTATCTTATTTACGTTGATGCCGTCATAGCGTATCTTGCCGTCGGCAATATCGTAAAAGCGGTTGATAAGATTAGTTATCGTGGTCTTGCCCGCGCCCGTCGCGCCGACGAACGCCACCTTTTGCCCGGGCTCTGCGTAAACGCTGACGTTGTGAAGCACCGTTTTGCCCTCGACGTAGGCAAAATCCACCTCGGTCAGGCGCACGTCACCGCGCAAAAGCGTGTAGGTCAGGCTTCCGTCTCCGTGGGGATGCTTCCAAGCCCACTTGCCCGTGCGCTTGGCGGTCTCGGTGATGTTACCCTCGGCATCGACCTCGGCATTAACGAGCGTAACGTAGCCTTCGTCATCCTCGGGTGCTTGATCCATAAGGTCAAATATACGCCTTGCTCCCGCAATACCCATAACAATAGCGTTCATCTGCTGGGAGAGCGTGTTTACGTTGCCCGTAAACTGCTTTGTCATATTAAGGAAAGGCACTACTATGCCGAGCGTGAACACCGCCTGCCCCGTGAATATTCCGCGAAGCGAAAGATTGTACACTCCCGATATCAGGAAAAGTCCGCCCACCGTTGCCATTACCGCGTAAATGATATTACCGATATTGCCGATGATGGGTCCCATGCAGTTGGCGTATGCGTGGGCGCGCGTGCTGTCCTCACAAAGCGCGCCGTTTATCTTGTCAAAATCCTCGATGGCTTCTTTTTCGTGGCAGAAGGACTTGATGACCTTCTGACCGTTCATCATTTCCTGCGCAAAGCCCTCTGCTCTGCCCATTGCCTGCTGTTGGCGGATAAAGTATTTTGCCGAGCCGCCGCCGACCTTTTTTACTACGAACACCATGGCAACAACACCGCACAAAAGCACAAGTGTCATCCAGATGCTATTGTAGAGCATTATAAAAAATACGGTAGTAAGGATAGCCGTTGCCTGAATGAGCGATGGGAAAGCCTGCGATACGAGCTGACGGAGAGTATCAATGTCATTCGTATAATAGCTCATTATATCGCCGTGCTTGTTGCGGTCAAAATAGCTTATCGGCAGGCTTTGCATAGTGTCGAACATACTGCGGCGCATCTTGCAAAGGAAGCCCTGCGTCATATACGCCATAAGCTGTGTGTAGACCGTGATGGATATCATTGAAAGCACGTAGAAGCACGCAAGCAATACGACCTTTGGGATTACCTCTCCCGACGCCGTCGCCCAATCCTTGGAGAGCTGGTATTTTTCAATTGCGTTTATCACCTGCTGTAAAAAGAGCGAGGGGATAGCGGAGGTCACGGCGGAGAACAGAATACAGAATACCGTTAGCGGAGCAAGTACGGGATAGTAGGAAAAGAGCAATTTAAGCACTCTTTTGAGAATGCCGAAATCCATCGGCGGGCGTCCGCCCTTTTTTGCGTTGTTATTCATTACGCCTCCTCCTTTCCGTCGGTGTCACTGCCCTTGACTTGCTGTTCGTATACCTCGCGGTAAATTTCCGAGGAAGCAAGAAGCTCGCTGTGAGTTCCCACGGCGGATATCGCGCCGTTTTCCATGACCACTATCATATCCGCATCCTGCACCGAGGAGATGCGCTGTGCGATAATTATCTTCGTGGTGGCGGGGATATATTGCTTAAATCCCTCTCTGATAAGGGCATCGGTTCTTGTATCAACGGCGCTTGTGGAGTCGTCAAGAATGAGTATCTTCGGTTTTTTGAGAAGCGCGCGGGCAATACAAAGCCTTTGCTTTTGTCCGCCCGAAACGTTAGTTCCGCCCTGCTCTATCTTCGTTTCGTAGCCTTCGGGGAACGCCGTCACGAAATCATGTGCCTGCGCAAGCTTGCACGCCTCGACAAGCTCTTCATCGGTGGCATTGGGATTACCCCAGCGCAGATTTTGTGCGATAGTACCCGAAAACAGCAAGTTTTTCTGAAGCACCATTGAAACGGCACTGCGCAGAGATTCGATATCGTATTTTCTAACGTCAACACCGCCGACCTTAACAACACCCTCTGTGGTATCGTAAAGTCTCGGTATAAGCTGAACGAGAGTTGATTTGCTCGAACCCGTACCGCCGATGATACCGACGGTCATGCCCGACTTAATGTGCAAGTCCATGCCCGACAGCGCGTTCTTTTTTGCCTTTTGCGAATACTTGAAGCTGACTCCCTCAAAATCCACCGAGCCGTCAGCGATATCGAATATCGGGTTTTCGGGGTTTTCGAGTGCGCTCTGCTCGTCAAGCACCTGACAAATTCTCTTGAACGACTCTGCCGACATGGTAAGGATGACGTATATCATCGACAGCATCATAAGGGACATGAGTATCTGCATACCGTAGGTAAGCATTGCGGATATCTGTCCCACGTCGATGGTCGCTCCGCCGCTGGTTATGGCAAGGCGCGAGCCGACAGTCAGAACGAATATCATATTGAAATACAGACAGAACTGCATTATCGGGGTATTGAGCGCCACTATGCGCTCCGCGCGGGTGAAATCACCCATAATGTCCTCGGATGCCGCGCCGAACTTTTCTTTTTCGTAATTTTCGCGCGAAAATCCCTTTACAACGCGCATTCCGCGGACGTTTTCCTCGATAGCTTCATTAAGGCGGTCGTATTTCTTGAAAACACGGCGGAAAGCAGGCATCGCGTGCTTTGCGACAAGCAAAAGTCCGCAGATAAGGACGGGAACGACAACTACGAAGGTGGTTGCAAGCGCTCCTCCCATGACGTATGCCATGACAATAGCGAAAAGGAACATAAGAGGCGCACGTATAGCCGTGCGTATTACCATCATGTACGACATCTGCGCGTTGCCGACGTCCGTGGTAAGACGTGTAACGAGGGATGCCGAGGAAAATTTGTCAATATTCTCAAATGAATAGGTCTGGATCTTTCTGAAAAGATCTCCGCGCAGGTTCTTTGCGAATCCCGCAGACGCTTTAGCGCAGGTGTATCCCGCTATCGCGCCGCACGCAAGGGAGCAGATTGCCATCAGTATTAAAAGTCCGCCCTGCAACATGACCGTGCTCATCTGTGCACCGTTCTTTATCTGATTAACAAGGTCGGCGGCAATAAACGGAATAAAAACCTCTATTATTACCTCGGCGATGATGAAGAACAGCGTAAGTATCGTGGGGCGTTTATATTCTCTGATACACCCCGCAAGTCTTTTTATCATTCTTTCTACCTTTCTTTTAGGATATCTATGCATTGTTAATTATACTAAAATATGGTATTTATGTCAATACCTAAATCTTTACTAAAATAAACCTCTTGGCATAATATCTTTTAGAGAAAATATTGTAATTTATTAAATAAATCATTTATTTTTATGCTTGACATCGTAGTGCTTTTAATTTATAATTAAATCACAGCTATCGCAAGGAGTAAATATATGGCAATTATAACCATCGTAGGCGCAGGAATGATGGGGTCAGCCCTCGCATTTCCCGCACGAGAGAATGGCAACGAGGTGCGCCTTGTAGGTACACACCTTGACAGAGAGATCATCTCGGAGTCACAAAAAACGGGCAAACACCCCAAATTTGACACGCCCTTCCCCGCAGGAGTGAAGTATTATCAGATCGAGGACGTGGAATCCGCAATTGAGGGTGCAGACCTTATCATCGGCGGTGTTTCCAGCTTCGGAGTGGAGTGGTTCGGTGAGAAGATACTTCCCCTCATTCCCGAAAAAACACCCATACTCACCGTCACCAAGGGACTTATAGACACATCCGACGGTAAGCTTATCACCTACCTTGATTATTGGGAGAGCGTTGCCGCATCACTCGGAAAGAATCTCTCGCTCAACGCCGTCGGCGGCCCCTGCACGAGCTACGAGCTTGTCGCGCACGACCAGACAGAGGTAGCCTTCTGCGGTAAGGATATCGCCACCCTTTCTCTTATTCGCTCCTATATGCAGACCAACTATTACCACGTCAGCCTTTCCACCGACATAGTCGGCATAGAAAGCGCAGTTGCCCTTAAAAACGGCTATGCGCTCGGCATCGCACTCACCATTGGCATTAACCAGAGTGAGCGCGGCATGGACGATCCCCCCCACTATAACTCACAAGCCGCAGTCTTCGGTCAGAGTGTAAGGGAAATGAGCCGTCTGCTTACCTTCCAAGGCGCAAACACACTTGACAACCTTGCTGTCGGTCTTGGCGACCTTTACGTTACCGTATACGGCGGACGAACGCGCCTTGTCGGAATACTGCTCGGCAGAGGACTCACCATTGACGAAGCACTTGATGAGCTGAACGGCGTAACGCTTGAATCCCTCGTCGTAGCTCGCAGAGTCGCACGCGCGGTACGCATAAGCGCCGAGCGCGGAGTGCTTAACACTGCTGACTTCCCGTTGCTTTTGCATATTGATTCAATCTTGAATGAAAACGCACCGCCAGCGCTTCCTTGGGACAGTTTTAAATTTGAATATTCTAAATAAAGGATCAAAACAATGAAAAAATTTATTTGTACTCTCGTAGCAACCATCCTCATCATCAGCTCTCTCCTGCCCGTCGGAAGTGCCGCAGCTTCCAAAGAATCTGACTACAACGGCAAGATAATATCTGTTCTCGGTGACAGTATCTCCACATACGCAGGTTATATTCCCACCTCTGACGGCTACAACCTTGAGCATCTTGCGCGTTATCCGCAGGACAATCTCTTTTCCGGTGTTGAGCATACGTGGTGGATGCAGGTCATTGAACGCCTCGGCGCAAAACTCGGCGTGAATGATAGCTGGCGCGGCACAACGGTGGACGGAAAAAACGCAACCGACAAAACTGCCATCAGCAACGTACAGCGCATTAAAAATCTTGGCGCAAACGGCTCACCCGACGTGATCCTTCTGTACGGCGCAACCAACGACTACGGTCAGCTCAACAACATAGACACCTTTGACAAATCAAAGATCCCCGCCGAGGTCGACCTGAAGACCATGCAATGGAAATCTCTGTCCAAGGCATTTGTCAATACGATCATGCGCCTTCAGTATTTCTATCCCGACGCCCAGATCGTAGTTATTCTTCCCGCCAGAACGAAGAGCTATTATCCCATGTCAAAGCTCCATTCGGGCAACAAACTGCTGATATCTATATGCGAGCATTTCGGTCTCCCCTACGTTGACCTGCGCACCTGCGGGATCACCAATGACCATCTGCCCGACGGTATCCACCCCAACAAGGTGGGAATGGACCTCATCACCGAGGCAGTAATGAAGGTAATGCTCGAACAATGCACGATAACTGCGGGAAAAACAAATGTTTTCACCCTCAAGCATAATTTGACAGGTGTAAGAGCAAGTATGAAATACTATAAATCCGTGCGCGAGGGCGGCTCGTTTACCGAGACGTTGAGCGCTTCCACAGAGGGTATCGAAGTTACGATAACCATGGGCGGCACGGATATAACCGCAAGCTGCTATAAAAACCGTACTATCAACATAGAGAACGTCACGGGTGACATCGTGATTACCGCCAAGGGTACGAACACCCCGGACACGACAGTTGCTGATACTACTGCTCCCGACACGACCGTTCCCGACACGACTGTTCCCGACACGACTGTTGCCGATACTACCGACACCACCGTTGCCGACACAACAGCGGCACAAAACAGCGGATGCGGCTCTGCCGTTGCATTCGCACTCATTCCCGCATTGGCGGTAGCGGGTGCGCTTGCTGTAAAACGCAAGAAAAATTAAATAAACCTACTGCGTTGTCCTCTTTCAAACGGAAGAGGGCAACGCTTTTTTACATATTATTATATTTTACGCCAAAAAGCTCTTTTTCAGTTGACAACGCGCTCTTTTGGGGGTATAATAAAAAATGTTGCGTACGCAACTAAAATTTCTTATTTTAGGAGATAAATTATGCCCGCGCTTATGAAATACATCAACTGCACCAGCCGCTGCGGCTCTGTCTGGCGCACCGAAAAGCTGAAAGACACCGACCTTGGCGAATCGCACCACACCTACATCTTCACCGTCTGCCGCAACCCAGGCATATCGCAGGAAGCTATCGCACGTCGGCTTTTTATCAACAAGAGCAACGTCACACGCAGTCTTGCCCACCTTGAAAAGCACGGCTACGTCACGCGCGAGCGTTCTGCCGAGGATAAGCGAGTAACGCTTGTCTACCCGACGGAAAAAGCGTTCGACGCGCTCCCTCTCGTTCGGGAGATCCTCGGGGAATGGAACGGCATAATCACTCGTGGATTTTCCGACGAGGAGCTTGAAATATTTACCCAAATGATGGAAAGAGTTGCCGCAAACGCAAAGGAATTCACCAAAAAAATGCAAAACGGCGATGACGGAGAGAGCAAATGAAAAGAATAATGAAATATCTGCGTCCGTACATGGGCGCAATGTCGCTGTCGCTGACGGTCAAGGTGCTTGCCACACTATCCGAGCTTGCGATACCGTATATCCTCAGCTACATAATCGACGGCATAATACGTCCGCTTGCCGACTCGTCCGCCGTTGATACCTCGGCTGTTGTGCGTCAGATAGCGCTTTGGGCGGCACTCATGGTGGTCTGCGCCGCCGCCGCACTTGTCGGCAACGTGTTTGCAAACAGAATGGCGGCAAAATACGCCGCAAGCGTGGCGCGCGAGGTGAGACGCGACCTTTTTTCGCGCACGATGCGCCTTTCGGCGGCAAAAACGGATGCCTTCACCGTTCCGAGCCTTGAAAGCCGCCTTACCACCGATACGTACAACATACATAATTTCATAAACACCATGCAAAGAATGGGTATCCGCGCCCCCATATTCTTGGTTGGCGGTCTTACGCTGACAGCCACGCTTGACGGAATGCTCACTCTCGTTATGGCATGCGTGCTTCCCTTTATTTTTGTCAGCGTTTACTTTATCACCGCCAAGGGACTTCCCATGTACACGCGCGTGCAAAAGGCTGTTGACTCGATGATAAGAGTTGTGCGCGAGGATGCGCAGGGCGTGCGCGTTATAAAAGCACTCTCAAAAACGGAATACGAAAAACGCCGTTATGACAAAGAAAACGCCGCACTTGCCGCCATCGAGGGCAGGACTAACGCCATAATGTCATCCACCAACCCCGTGATGAATCTTTTCATGAATCTCGGACTTGTTGCGGTGGTGTTTGTCGGTGCGCACAGAGTAAACGGCGGACTTACCGAACCCGGCAAAATAATCGCTTTTATACAGTATTTCACCCTTATATCCATGGCAATGATGTCGATAACGCGCATTTTTGTAATCTATTCAAAAGCCGCCGCATCCGCACGCCGTATCAGCGAGGTGCTTGACACCGAGGAAGGACTCCCCCACGCGAGTGCAAGCAAATTCCCCGCACGTGCCGAGCGCGGAGTGGTGTTTGACGGCGTGAGTTTTTCCTACAACGGCAAAAAACAAATTCTTCGTGACGTCAGCTTTAACGTCCCCACGGGAACACGCCTTGGTATAATCGGTGCAACGGGCTCGGGAAAAAGCACGATAATATCGCTTCTTATGCGCTTTTATGACGTGGATTCGGGCAGTGTGCGCATCGACGGGCGCGACGTTCGCACGCTTGACGACCACGAGCTGCACTCGCTTTTCGGTGTAGCTATGCAAAACGACTTCATCGTTGCCGACACCATTGAGGAGAACATCCGCTTTGGCAGAGATATCTCGCACGAGGAAATCCTGCGCGCCGCAAAAATCGCACAGGCGGCGGACTTTATCGAGAGCTTCGACGGGACGTATTCCTATATGCTCGAGGCAAAGGGCGCAAACCTTTCCGGCGGACAGAAGCAACGCCTGCTCATTGCTCGCGCCATTGCGGGCAACCCTCGCATATTGATACTTGACGACTCAAGCTCCGCGCTTGACTACAAAACCGATGCCGCGCTCCGTACGGCTATTGAGCGCGAACTTTCGGGAACGACAACCTTTATCGTAGCGCAAAGAGTCAGCTCGGTAATGAGCTGTGAGCAAATAGCCGTTATCCATGATGGGCGCATAGCCGCGCTCGGCTCGCACAAGGAGCTTATCGCATCGTGCGATATCTACCGCGAAATAAGTAATTCACAGTTGGGAGGTGCTATTCTTGAATAAGGGAGGCTTTGGCGGAGGTAAGTCTATACTTGCAGATCCGCGCTCACAGAAAAACCCCAACAATTATTCCTCGAAGGCAAAAAAGCTCGACAAAAAAACGCGCCGTATGGTGCTTTTGCGCCTCGGGAAATACCTTTTCAAACACAAATTCATTCTCCTTATCGCCTTTGTCCTTATGATCTCGTCAAACGTCCTTGCGCTGTTTGGCCCGAAGCTCTCGGGACTTGCGATAAACGCCATTGAGCCCGGGGCGGGAAACGTTGACATTCCCACCGCGACCTACTACGTCATACTTATGGCGGTATTCTACGTTCTCTCCGCGCTTTTCTCGCTCCTGCTCGCGCTGACGCTTGTAAAGCTCGGTCAGCGCATAACGTACACCCTGCGCCGCGACCTTTTTGAGCATCTGCTGACTCTGCCCGTAGGCTACTTTGACCGCCACCAGACGGGAGATATCATAAGTCACATTTCATACGACGTTGACACGGTAAACACTTCCCTATCCCACGACCTTTTGCAGATATGCGCAAGCGTTATCACCGTCGTAGGTTCGGTTGCGATGATGCTCTCCATCTCCCCCGTTCTTGTGCTTGTATTCGTAATAACCGTGCCGATATCACTCCTTATCGCGCGCCGCCGCACCACCAAGGTGCGCCCGCTGTTCCGCCGCCGCAGTGCAAAGCTCGGTGAGCTTAACGGATACGCCGAGGAGATGCTCTCGGGACAGAAAACGATACACGCATACGGCAGAGAGGACACTATCTCTGCAAAATTTGACCAAAAGAACGCCGAGGCGTGCGACGCCTACTACGAGGCGGACTACCACGGCGCCGCCATCGGCCCGTCGGTCAATTTTATAAACAATCTCTCAATTTCCCTTATAATCATGCTTGGCGGTATTTTTTATATGCTGTCGCTCACGGGCGTTGTCGGCGCAGGCTCGGTCTTCTTCATCGAGCTTGGCTTTCTTTCCTCGTTCGTGCAGTATTCACGCCGCTTTTCAGGCCCTATAAATGAGTTCGCAAACATCCTCGCAGATCTGCAATCCGCGCTTGCCGCCGCGGAAAGAATATTCCGAATCCTTGACGAAGCCCCCGAAAAGCAAGACTCCCCCACCGCGCGTGAGCTTATCGGCGTTTCGGGAGAGGTCAGCTTTGAGAACGTAAAGTTCGGCTATCTGCCAGAAACCACGATAATCAAAAATCTGACGCTTGACGTAAAATCGGGCAGTACGGTTGCCATAGTCGGCCCTACGGGTGCGGGAAAAACCACCATAATCAACCTGCTGATGCGATTTTACGACGTTGACAGCGGCGTAATACGCATTGACGGCACTCCGATAACGGAGCTTACACGCTCGTCCCTTCGCGCCGCGTACACCATGGTACTGCAGGATACGTGGCTCTTTGGCGGAACGGTTGCCGAAAACATCGCATACGGCAGGGAGGGCGCAACGCGTGAGGAGATAGAGGCGGCGGCTCGTGCGGCAAAGATAGATTCCTTTATCGACTCGCTCCCCGACGGCTACGACACGGTAATGACCGACAACGGCGTTAGCATCTCCAAGGGGCAAAAACAGCTCATCACCATAGCGCGCGCAATGCTTGCCGACTCTCCGATGCTCATACTTGACGAGGCAACGTCCAACGTCGACTCGCGCACCGAGCAACAAATAGGCGAGGCGATGCTTCGCCTGATGCGCGGACGAACTTGCTTTGTAATCGCCCACCGCCTATCGACCATCCAAAACGCCGACGTTATCCTTGTAGTAAAGGACGGAAACGTAATAGAGCAGGGCAACCACGCCGATCTGCTTGCCGCGGGCGGCTTTTACGCCTCGCTTTATAACTCGCAATTTTCATAAATTTAATTTTTTTAAAAAATTTTTTAAAAATATAAAACCGTTGTGTCTTTTCATGCATCATAAGTATCAGTAAAGAAAAAACAAGGAGTCACCATGGAAAAAGAAAAGATATCCGCGCTCGTAGCAGAAGCGCAAAAAGGCAATCAGAAAGCTCTGAACGATCTTATCGAGAACTGCTACAACGATATTTATTATTTCGCCCTCAAGACCGTCAAAAACGAGGACACCGCCGCCGACGTTACGCAGGACGCCTGCATCAAGATCATTGAGCATCTTTCCTCGCTCAAGGATACCGCCGCTTTCAAGGCGTGGGCGCTTCAGATAACGTACAATCAATGCAAAATGCACTTCCGCGCCACAAAGGACGTGCTGGTTGACGAAAACGAGGACGGCGAGACGATATTCGACACTCTCGCGGACGACAGCGAGGACGCACAGCCCGACAAGGCTTACGAAAACGCGGAATTCAAGCAGATGATGCGTGATATCATCAATTCCCTGCCCGCAGAGCAAACGTCCGCCATCATGCTCTACTACTACGAAAAAATGTCGGTGGGCGAGATAGCCGAGATCCACGGCGTTTCCGCAGGCACGGTAAAGAGCCGCCTTAATTACGGCAGAAAAGCGATAAAGGAAAAGGTAGAGGACTACGAAAAGAAAACGGGAATCAAACTGCACAGCATTACTCCCCTGCCGTTGCTTATTTTCTGGTTCTTCGCCCAAAGCTCGGAAAAGATGCCTGCCGCCGCCGCTGTCGCGCTTACGTCCTCGGTGGCTGCGGCTGCCGCGGGTGTTGCCGCAGGCACTTCCGCCGCAGGCGTTGCCGCTACCGTTGCGGGCGCTACTATAGCAGGCGCCGCCGCAGCGGGCGCAACCGTGACCGATGCCGCCGCCGCAGGTGCTACTGCCGCAGGTGCTGCCGCCGCCGGTGCTGCCGCCGCAGGTGCTACCGCCACAGGTGCTGCCGCCACCGGTGCTGCCGTAGCGGGAGCTGTTGCCGCAGGTGCCGCAAAGGTCGGCATCTCCGCGCTGGTCACCAAGATAATAGTCTCCGTAGTTGCCGCGACTCTCGTTATCGGTTCGGTCGTCGGCGGCATACATATCGCAAAAAACAGCGGTGACACAGACTCGACGAGTGCGGCTGAAACCACCGTAGCGGACGTTACCCCGCCCGAGGACACGTCAAGCTCTCACGGCGGCGATTCCCTTACCCCCGAGACTACTCTCACCCCCGAAACTACTCTCACCCCCGAGAC
This sequence comes from Eubacteriales bacterium, assembly GCA_045546615.1. Taxonomy (GTDB): domain Bacteria; phylum Bacillota; class Clostridia; order Oscillospirales; family CAG-272; genus CAG-390. The sequence continues at coordinate 111,936 of JAZQDD010000023.1, forward strand.
TACCCTCTCCCCCGAAACCACTCTCGCGCCCGAGACGACTGCCGCGCCCGACCACGTTCACAGCTACGGCGAATGGCAAGTCTCAAAAACGCCCACCTGCACCGAAGCGGGCGAGGAAAAGCGCGCCTGCGAGTGCGGTGAATTTGAAACAAGAACCGTTTCCGCCACGGGCCACAGCGAGAAAACCGTAGACGGCAAGGACGCGACCTGCACCGAGACGGGTCTTACCGACGGCAAGAAATGCTCCGTTTGCGGTACTGTTACCGTAAATCAGATAGAACTGCCGATGATAGCGCACAGCTACACCGACAAAAACGACGAATCCTGCAACGATTGCGGCTTTATCAGGGACGTTAACTGTCCTCACTCAAAAACCGTTACCGTGGCGGGCAAGGCGGCTACCTGCACCGAAGCGGGACTTACCGACGGCAAGAAATGCGCTAAATGCGGTGAGATAATCACCTCGCAGACCGCCATCGCCGCAAAGGGACACACCGAACTCACAGTTAGCGGAAAAGCCGCAACCTGCACCGAAAAGGGACTTACCGACGGCAAGAAATGCTCCGTTTGCGGCATTGTTACAGTAAATCAGACTGAAATTTCCGCAAAGGGACACAGCTACGTAAACGGCACTTGCTCAGCTTGCGGCGATACTTCGGGCGCACCCGAAACTACAAAGACTCCCGAAACTACAAAGACTCCCGAGACTACTAAAACTCCCGAAACTACAAAGACTCCCGAAACTACCAAAGCTCCCGAAACTACAAAGACTCCCGAGACTACAAAGACTCCCGAGACTACAAAAGCTCCCGAAACCACAAAGACTCCCGAGACTACTAAAGCTCCCGAGACTACTAAAGCTCCCGAGACTACTAAAACTCCCGAGACTACTAAAACTCCCGAAACTACAAAGACTCCCGAGACTACAAAGACTCCCGAAACTACTAAAGCTCCCGACACCCCTGCCGCGCCCACTCCGAGCGAAGGTCTTGCATTCACCCTTAACAATGACGGCGCAAGCTATTCCCTTACGGGCATAGGCTCTTGCACCGATACCGACGTTGTTATCCCCGCCACATACGAAGGCAAACCCGTTACAAGCATTGGCAATATGGCGTTCTACCGCTGCTTTTCTCTCACGAGCGTAACCATCCCCGACAGCGTTACGAGCATTGGCAGTTCTGCGTTCGACTATTGCTCCTCGCTCACAAGTATAACGGTGGATGAAAACAATCCCGTTTACCATAGCGCAGGTAACTGCATTATCGAAACTGCTACCAAGACTCTCGTTGTTGGTTGCGGCGCGAGCGTTATCCCCTCTGACGGAAGCGTTACGAGCATTGGAAGAGCCGCATTCTCCGTTTGCAACTCGCTCACAAGCATAACCATACCCGACAGCGTTGTAAGCATTGGCATAGGTGCGTTTGAAAGCTGCGGCTCGCTCACAAGCATCACTATAGGTACTGGTGTTGCGAACATTGAGAGCGATGCCTTTAGAGAAACCCATGCAACGAGTATTTACATTACTGACATTGAGGCTTGGTGCAATATTTCGTTTTATTCTTCGTCTTCAACTCCTTTTTACTACGTCGCAGACCTTTATTTGAATGGCGAAAAGCTTACCGAGCTTGTGATACCGGATACGGTAACCGCTATTAATAATTATGCATTCTACAATTGCAAGTCGATCACGAGCGTGACCATCCCCGACAGCGTTACGAGCATTGGCGATTGGGCGTTCAAGGGATGCTCATCGCTTACGAGCGTGACCATCCCCGACAGCGTTACGAGCATTGGCGATGGTGCGTTCAGCGGTTGCTCCTCGCTCACGAGCATAACCATCCCCGACAGCGTTACGAGCATTGACGGTGGTGCGTTCAACGGTTGCTCCTCGCTCACGAGCATAAATATCCCCGAGGGCGTTACGAACATCGGCGCAGCTACCTTCTCCGGTTGCTCATCTCTCATAAACATTACCATCCCCGACGGCGTTACGAGCATTGGCGATAGTGCGTTCAAAGATTGCTCCTCGCTCACAAGCGCCACCATCGGCAACGGCGTTACGAGCATTGGCGATTATGCGTTCTCCGATTGCTCCTCGCTCACAAGCATAACTATACCCGACGGAGTTACGAGCATTGGCGATTGTGCGTTCTCCGGTTGCCCCTCTCTCACGAGCATAAATATCCCCGAGGGCGTTACGAACATCGGCATAGCTACCTTCTCCGGTTGCTCATCTCTCATAAACATTACCATCCCCGACAGCGTTACGAGCATTGGCGATAGGGCGTTCTACTGGTGCGAATCGCTCACAAGCGTAGTTATCCCCGACAGCGTTACGAGCATTGGCGAGATGGCATTCCGTATTTGCTCATCGCTCACGAGCGTAACCTACGGCGGAACTGCCGAACAGTGGGAGGCTATTGAAAAAGGCGCAGATTGGGATGAGCGCACCGGCGACTACACCCTGACCTGCCTCGGTGATAACACCGAGACACCCGACACCACCGATACACCCGACACACCCGCCGAGCCTACCCCGACCGAGGGACTTGACTATATCTTGAGCGGCGACGAAAGCAGCTACCACGTAATATACAGCGGAAACTGCACCGCCACGGACATCGTTATCCCCTCGACCTACGATGGACTGCCCGTTACGGGAATCGTCGACGAGGCGTTCCTTAACTCCTCTATCACGAGCATTACTATCCCCGCAAGCGTGACGAGAATAGACAACCTTGCTTTCAGAGGATGCGCCGCCCTTTCGAGCATAACGATAGACAGCGCAAATCCCGTTTACCACAGCGCGGGTAACTGCATTATCGAAACAGCTACGAAAACTCTGGTAGTTGGTTGCAATACAAGCGTTATCCCCGACGACGGAAGCGTTACGACCATCGGCGAGTATGCGTTTGACGGCTCCGTATCGCTGACAAGCATAAATATCCCCGAGAGCGTTACGCTAATTGAGTGGTTCGCATTCAGAGGTTGCATATCTCTCTCAAGCGTGACCATCCCCAACAGCGTTACCGCTATCCAAGCCTCCGCCATAACCTTTAGCTCCAACCTCACCGAGGTGACCTACAACGGCACTATGGCAGAGTGGGAAGCTATTGAGAAAGAAGACGAGTGGCTCTATAACACGGGCGAATACACCGTACACTGCACCGACGGAGATATCGCGGTGTAAGAAAGATTAGCGAAAAATGAAGATCAAAGACAAACTTGCGTCGCTTATATACGGCTTTTTTGCGGTAGACAAGAAAGAGCATCCCGCGCCGCCGCCAAAGGCAGTCGCGCCGTCGGATGCATCAAAGCCTATCGAAAAACGCAAAAGCGACACGTAAAAAACAAATCAGCACGGCAACGCCGTGCTGATTTGTTACGTTAAGGTCATATTTGAGAGCATCGTAAGCACGCTGCCCACGCCGCCCATAGTCTTGCCCGCGCGCCTTAAAAGGCGTTTTGTCCGCATAGCCCTTGAATTATACACAGCGTACGCCGCGCCCGCCGCGGCAATGATACCCCCAACAGCCGCAAGCGATATTGCCGTTTTTTTCGGATTCATTTTTTCACCTCCACGCTTACTTCAAGGTTATTTTTTGCCAATGCGCCGTCTTTTATACTTGCCGCGCTCACTTGGGCAAAATATCCTCGATGCCGCGCGGCGCTGTGCTTTTGCGCAGGGCGCGTGCCGCCGCCTCCAGCGCGCGGCGGCGTACTCTGAACGCTCCCGCGCGCGACACGCCGAGAATGTCCGCGCAACGCGCCACGGACTCGCCCCTTATGTAATGCCAATACAGCAAAAGCTTGGAATTTGAATCGCACCGCAGATTGTTGATAAACGTGCGCACACCGAACATCCGCGCACGCAAAAGTGCTTCGTCGCATTTCGCCTGCTCCCTGTCAAAAACGTCCACGTCTCTCACAAGGTAATTTTTGGCGTAATCCGCGCACGCCAGCATCCTACAGCCGTAGCGATAGCTCGTAAGATATTCCTGCGCCGCCGCAAGCTCGGACGCGCTGACGTCCGAGGAATAGCGCAGGGATTCGGTATCACACTTATCGAACATTTGTTCTCCATTATTTTTTGCGGCTTTCGCGCCGCCCTCACAAAAAACAGAATTTTTCACACTCTACCTCCGTATTTTATATTGCGTGCCGTGTATGCCCCATGTCGCTAAGCAGCTCCATAACGCTTGGTACTTCGCAGATGCGTAACACGTCATCTATTTCCATCTGATTTGCGCAATGCTCACACACCACGCCGTTCTCGCCGTCCTCGGCGTACTTTTCCCCGTCTCTTATCATCCTGCCGCAAATAGCGCACTCCTCGCTTTTATCCGCGACAGCACCCGGGCAACCGTCAGGACAGACGTAAAAATCACATTCGTTGCACATTTTTCCTCCTTTTATTTTGATTTCATAATTTATGCTATTGACATTCGCAAACAAATGTTCTATAATATATTTTGTGGGCATTTCGCCCCGTGGTTTTGATTATATCACATTAACGAAGCATTGTCAATACTTATTTCGTAATTGCGTAATATTTTTTGAAATATATGGAAGTGGGGTAGTATTTATGAATTATTCTGTTTTGGAGCGTCTGATGGCTGCGCGCGGTATTACCGCCTACCGTCTGTCGCGAGACACGGGCATCTCCCCCTCCTCGCTTTCCGATTGGAAGCGCGGCAGGAGCGCACCGAAAATTGACAAGCTATCCATAATTGCGGACTATTTCGGCGTGAGCCTTGATTCACTTATCGGTGAGGAGCGCATAGCCACGCACGCGGCTATGCTGTCCGAATTTCTTGTTCCCGTTATCGGCTCTATCCGCGCGGGACTGCCAATAATCACCGAGGAAGAATTGCTCGGTTTTGAGCTTGCCGACCTTGGCGGCGCATCGCCCGACGACTACTTTTTCCTGCGCATAAGTGGCGACAGTATGCAGAATATCGGAATGATCGACGGCTCGCTCGTGCTGTTCCGCAAGCAACAGTACGCCGAGGACGGGCAGATAGTTGCCTGCCTTGTCGGCGGCGAATCCGCCACGGTCAAGCGTTTTTCAAAGCGTGGCAGGCGCATATTCCTCTCGCCCGAAAATCCCGCCTATTCGCCAATTGAGCTTTCCTGCGCCGATTTTGAGACGGGCGAGGCTCGCATACTCGGCGTTGCCGAGGAGATAAAGATAAAATTGTAAGGATACGAAAATGACAATTATCAGCATAAACGGGATCTCACTCTCCTTCGGCGCAAAAACGCTGTTCGAGGACGTTTCCTTTTCCCTTAACGAGAACGACCGCCTTGGCATAGTCGGTGCTAACGGGTGCGGCAAATCCTCTCTGCTTTCTATAATATACCGCACGCTTGAACCGAGCGCGGGGCAATGCTACGTTTCCTCCGATGTCAGCGTGGGAATGCTTACGCAGGACGGCGCGTTTGAGGTAAACGAGAGCGTTGGTATCACTGCGCTTGAACAGATGTACGGAGCGTTTGGCGAGCTTCTTGCCGCCGAGGCGCGCATTTCCGAGCTTGCCGCGTGGCTTGAAGCGCACGATGCCGAGGCGGGCAGTGATAAACACACCTCTATAACCAAAGAATACACAGCCCTGCACGAGAGCTTTATTTCGGGCGGCGGCGCGGTTTTTCGCGCCAAGTGCCGCTCCATTCTCGAGCGCATGGGCTTTGATGCCGAGGCTATGGCGCTCCCCGTGACCGCCCTTTCGGGCGGCCAGCGCACGCGCCTTGCACTTTCGCGCCAACTGTGCCGCGAGCCTGACATTCTCCTGCTCGACGAGCCGACGAACCATCTTGACACTGAAACGCTCACTTGGCTTGAAAATTTCCTTGCATCGTACAAAAAATGCATTATTGCGGTATCCCACGACCGCCATTTTCTTGACAAGGTAACGAACAAAACGCTGATGATAGAGCATCGCCGCGCCAAGCTGTACCGCGGCGGTTACACCGCATCCGCCGAGCAAAGGCGCGTCGACCGCGAGATATACGAGCGCCACTACCGCAATCAGCAAAAGGAGATAGCGCGGCAGGAGGCGTACATCGAGCAACAGCGCAGATGGAACAGAGAGCGCAACATCATCGCCGCCGAAAGCCGCCAAAAACTGCTTGACAAAATGGTGAAGCTCGACGCACCCGAAAAGGATGAAAAAACGGTCAAAATGCGCTTTACGCAAGGGTTGCCAAGCGGAAACGACGTTCTTTCCGTGCGTTCACTCGGCTTTGCCTACGGCTCGGCGCAGATCCTCTCGGACATATCGTTTTCAATAAAGCGTGGGGAGCGGGTTTTCATTGTCGGCCCTAACGGATGCGGCAAATCCACGCTTATCAAGCTCTTGCTTGAAAAGCTCCGCCCCACACGCGGAATTATTGATTTCGGTCACAATCTTCAGCTTGGCTATTACGATCAGGAAAACCAAAATCTTGACGAGAACAGCACCGTGATCGAGGAGCTTTGGTCACGCTACCCCGCAATGAAGGAGCATGAGGTAAGGGGCGCGCTCGCATCGTTTTTATTCCGCGGTGATGACGTTTTCAAGGAAATATCGGTACTCAGCGGCGGAGAGCGAGCAAGGCTCACGCTTGTAAAGCTGATGCTGTCAAAAATGAACCTTCTCGTCCTTGACGAGCCGACAAACCACCTTGACATCGGCTCGCGTGAGGCGCTCGAGGAAGCCCTTGCAGGCTATGACGGAACGGTGATATGCGTATCCCACGACCGCACGTTCATATCAAAGCTCGCCACGCGCATACTCGGCTTTGACGAGAACGGACGCCTGCACGACCTTCGCGTATCTCACGCAGGCGGCGCGTGGGACGAGTGGCAAAGAGAAGCCGAGCGCATCTCGTCGCGCACCGTCCCCGCCGCACCCGCTCCCGCGGCTGAAAGCAACAAGGATGCTTATCTGCGAGGCAAGCGAGAAGCCGCCGAAGCCCGACGCGCCGAGGCGCGCCTGCAAAGGCTCAAAAAGGAAGGCGCAGAGCTTGAAGCCGAGCTTGACACCCTCAACGCCGAGCTGTACGGAGACGCGGCAAGCGATTACGTTCGCGCCGCCGAGATATCAAAGCGTATCGAGGAGATCGAGGAGCGTCTGCTTGAGATATATGAGGAAACGGATGTCTGATGCTTATCGGGCATCCGTTTTTATATATCCCTCAAAACCCGCCTTTTCAAGCTCCGCAAGCATCGCTTGCGCATTTTCGAGCTTTTCAAACGCACCGACCTGCACGCGGTACAGAGTTTTACTCTCCTTCTTTTTTACAGCACCGCTTTTTGCAACTATTACCTCGCAAAAAGCCCTTGCCATTTTATTGGCAAAATCCTCGGTGAGAATTATGGGGCAGTCGGTCGCGCTGTCCATAAAGCCGCATTCCATAAGCACGGCGGGCATTTTGCTCTCCCTTACCTCGTGAAGATTCTTTTTCGCCAGCGGAGTTGCTCTGTTGCCAACGAGTCCCGTTGCGGCAACGGCGGCGTCATACAGCGCCTTTTGCCACTCGTACGAGGCGGCAGATGCTTTCGTATACGCATACGCCACGATTCCGCCGCCCTTGCCGCCATTGATGCCGCCGTTGTGATGAACGGAGAGGTAAAAGTCCGCATTCCACTTATTTGCGGCATCGGTGCGGTCCTCAAGCAAAATATTCTTCGCACCCGTCCTGTCGTCAAGTCGGAGTATCTCTATCCCCTCGTAGTCCGAGAGCAGTGCTTCTAACTTTTCGCAAATACGGGCGTTAAGCGTCCATTCGGACGTTTTTTCTTTATCGAGATAGGCGGGGCAGCCCTTTGACGTTCCGCGCCAATGTCCTGCCGACAATGCAAGTTTAAACATTTTCTTCACTCTCCTTTTTCTCTTGTTCCGCGCGCTTCAGAACGGGGACGACCTTCGCCTCATGTTGCGTTCCGAAGTAAAATGCGATAACAGATGAAACTATTATCATGACGTTATCCGCTGATATGTCGCCGCGCAGGGCAAGCGCGGCAAATACTCCGATGACAACCAGCGTAACGATAGTCTTAACTTTAATAAGCCCTGCAAGATTATTTAGCATTTTTCTCCTCACTTTTTTGTTTTTTCAAGCACGGTGATACGAGTTTCGTGATCCTCAACTCTGTCAAAAAGCTGCTTATGTGTATCGTGACTGCTTGAGCGAAGCTCTCTTATCGTTTCAGCGAGCGTTCTTATTGTAGTCTCAAGCACAGCAAGCGCGCCCGAGAGCTTGTATACAACAGCACCCGCAGAGATAAAGAAGGTGACAAGTGATATAATGCCAACTACTATCTCCCATGTCATTACGTTCTCACCTCACTCATCTTGCCCCACGCCGTAGCGTTCAAAAAGGGCAGCGACAGCCTCGTTCTTGAGTATTTTCTTTTTCTGTCCTTGATTCAGCGCATCATACACCGTCCTTAGTGCCGATGCGGTCTCCTGCTTAAGGAGTGCAACAGCCGCTAAAAGCTCTCCTTGCTTCATATCGTCACCCCCAATTCCTTAAGCGCGTTTATATAATCTATATCTTCCGCCTGGACATCGATAAAGTCGGTTTCGACATACGTTCGGTTGCAGGCTTCCGGATCGATGGCCTCCGTGAAAGACGCGGCCCCCCTACTGACATAACGCCCTTCCGAGCTAATTGTACGTATAAAATTTTTGCCATTTATAGTTACTCTTTCTTGTATTATCATATTGTTTCTCCTGTAATTTCGGGATAGTCCTCAATAGCGCGGATATTGTTCGCCATCTCCGTCCAGTTTGTTGCCTGCTTGTACTCTTCAAGCAGCGCCGATGGAACGTATACATATCCATTCCCATTATTATGTATCGGTGTTCCTACAAACACATATTTGCTTACAATGCTGCAGACCTTATTCGTACGAATTATCAAAGTTTTAATTGCATTAGAACCATAAAAAGCATAATTTTCAAGCAAATTGAGGCTTGAAAAATCCGCTTTTACAAGATTCGTACACTCTCTGAATCCACTCTGCCCAACCTGCGTAACGTTGGGAAGTACTATGCTTTTTAGATTTGTATGACACATGAAAGCATACCGTTTGATAGCTGTCAGATGTGAATTTTTCAAAACTTCAACACCGCCGTCCACAAAACTCTCCAAATACGCGCTCACACTTCTGATTTTGGGTGCTACGTTTTCCGAGCGCATAAGCGCGCTGTCCTCGGCAGAATAGCGCACGGCATCAAGTATATCCTGCCAATCCTCTTGCGGCATGATCACCTGTTTGCTCACATTGCCACCTCCCCTGCGTTAATAAAATTCTTGGAAACAATTTTCGCAATTTCGGTTTTGTCTGCCGCGGTAAGGATGTAATCCTTACCCTTGAGGGAAGCTATCCACTCTTCCTCGCTGCCCTCAAAGCCATGTTCAAGTGCAATTTCGTATGCTGATTTTCCGCAGAGCGCCCCCGCCTGTATCAGTGATACTATCTGGGCATACACGTCCTGCGTAGGCCCTGCCGAGTCAACACCGCCCGGCTCTTTTGTTTGCAATACGCGAAGTCTGCCGCAAAGGCTGATAAGGCGAACGCCGCCTCGCGTACCGTCAAGCACATACTCGGCTGTTCCCGCCGCCGCCATTACCTCGGGCGGGACAACAACATCCGAGCCATTTGCCATCACTTCGACGGCGTCGCTACCGTTAGCGGGGAAAAACGTTACGCGCCGTACAAGCCCGTCCCACGCATCGCCAAACTCGAACTTAAGTGTGGAAACGCCATAGCTTTTCTCCGTGCCGACGACTGCCCAATCAGGCACTAATCTGTACCCGTCAGCCTTTATACTTATCTTATTTGTCTGTTCCATAATGTTCCTTTCCTTTTCTTTTCCGTTATCCCGCTATTATTATAAACTAAAAAAAGAGGCTGTGACTGACAGATTTCTGTCAGAAACAGTCTCAAAAGTCTCAAAAGGCGCAGTCGGTATCACCAACTGCGCCTATATTTAGTTTACGCCGTAGTTTCAGCCTCAATTTTATAAACGACGCTGATTCCCTCTGCCTCGCCTTCCACAACGAGTGCGGCATCATATATATACAGGATCTTTTCATCCGCGTTATAGAAAAAGCCGTCGAACTCCGCCTCTTCCTCACTGCCGTAGTATGGCAGCCAAACGCCGTCAAGACCAACTGTAAGGGTGGGTGACCATGCAGCCACAAAAACAACGTCGTTGTCGGGCATCGAAATATCATCACCGTAGCCATTAGGCAAACCGCTGATGCAGGTCCAGCCCGATGTATATTCTCCGCTGCGGTAAAATTCAATATCCGATATGCTGAACTCCGAGCTGTATTCTATCTCGTCGGAGAAAATTACGTTTCCGTCCTCCATGTCATAGAAAATTATATTGTGTACGTTGGGAACGAAAACTCCGTCAACTCTCACGTCCTCGGCAGGCATAACAAATGTTGTACCAACGACCTCATCCACGCTTACCACATACTCGAAGGTGTGACCGGTCTTTTCCTCCACGGGGCGCAACGCCACGGTAGTTCCTGCCAAATGAGTATCGGTATACGTCAGAACGCCGTCAACATAATAGAAAACGCTGAACTCCGCACGCTCAAACGTACCGTACAAAACCGTATCGGCAGACGGCATTGCGAAAGAGCCGCTTGAAATATCTATCGTTTTATCATCACAGTACCAACCGTCAAACCTGACTCCGTCGCTCTCATCAATAGTGATAAGAGTCACCGCCGAGCCTGCATAGTACGGTATCTTAACGTAGATCTCGCCATCTATCATGTAAGTGAGATAATAAACGGGTTGCTCAAAGGTATAAACTGCGCTGTACTCGGCATTTTCCGTTAAAGCCGTCGGGATATCCTTGCTCCATCCCGCAAAGGTAAACACTACGTTGCCGTATACGAGAGTATCGGCGGCAGGCGGCTCGGGAGCAACAAGCGCATCGCCGTAGTATCCGCTTATCTTGACTGTAGTGCTTCCGTCGGCAAACTTACCCTTGTCGGTAGTAAATACCGCCGTGTACACTTTCTTTTCGGATATCTCCCATTGTGCCTCAAGGCTGATATCAGCCTGCACCGAAAGCTCCTCTCCGACAGGGTGAAGAACCCCGGTCTTGTCAAGCCAGCCCGAGATAGCATAGTATCCTACCTCGTCCTCGCGCGTTCTGTCGGGAAGCGTCAGCGTTTCGCCCTTATGGACAGTTTCGGTGAAAAGCACCTCGCCGCTTTGCTCAAACGATATGGTGTAGCTTGCGGCGTTTCTCCACTTAACGATAACGGTCCATACGGTATCGTTCTGAAAAAGCTCAACACCTCTCGTTTCATAAAACTCGCCGTCCTCGCTGACAAGCTCGTAGGTAGCATTTTTATATTTATCCACTATTTCCAGCGCACTGCTGTATCCGAGAGTAAACGTCGCTGACTTTCCGCCGCCCGGCAGTGAGCCGCGCTCGGTAACTACCGTTACGGTATATATCTTTTCGGAAACGTCATAGTCCGCATTGAGCGTCACCGCGCTCGTCATTGTGACCTCGCTGACCTTTTCGTCCTTGGTATTCTTATAAGCTGAAAATGTATATACTTTTTCTCCGTCGGCATCTCTCGTCGGTGCTTCAAGCTCGGAAACGTTTACGGTAGCTCCTTTTTCGTGCCATATCTCGAGCTTCGGCTCTCCCTTAAAATTACCCTTGCCCGCATTCAGAGTGAGCAGGCAGTAGTACTTCACGTCGGGTTTGAGAAACACGGGAGCTTTTGCTGTGAGCGAAGAGTCGTACGTCTCCCACTCGTTGCCGTCAGCGGAATACAGCCATCCCGCAACGTCAACGCGCTCACCCTCGTCAAGTGTGGGCAAATATGCGTTCTCAATCAAAGATGCGGGGAGCTTTTGTCCAAAATCGACCTCTGTCGTGTATGTGTTTGAGTCCGCGCCCATAACGCTGACGGTGACCTTCTCGGGGTATTCATATTTGGCTACGTATGCATAATGGCATTCACCGCAAAGCGATAAAAGCTCGGCGTGACCGCCCACGCGGCTCTGAGGCTCGCCATTTGCTACAAGCTCACCGACAGCCTCCAGCGGTAAAAGCTCGGATATCGCCCCGTTAAGCTCCCATCCGACAAAGTATGCATCGGGCGTATGCGCCTCGGGAAGCACGGGAGTCTCCCCTACGCGGTAATATCCGAAATCAAAGCGCCATGAATCAGCATACGGATAGAGAAATCCTACGCGCATATACTCGCGCGCTTCTGTTTCGGGCGGCGCGTCGGTTGCGGGCGCTTGCGTTGTTACGTCGGTAGTGTCCGCACCGCCGTCCGAGGGCGTGCAAGCCGCCAAAGTCAACAACACAAGGCATATTATCAGGCATATATATATCTTCTTCACGGCTGTACCACCCTTCCTTAATAAATTAAATCACGAATTATCAAATGCAATTGCGTTTGCAAGCATCAGTCCGTTCAAACGCGCTTTAAAATATATTGTCGGCGAAAACGAAAACGTATACTACCTCACCCGTGTACCCTCTAAGGTCATAGGGATCGGATTCTATTGTAAACTCTTCTATTATACGTCCGCTATCACGCTGTTCTTTCAGCCAAGCTCTCATTTTAGTGTTTTCAGACTCGGTGAGAAGCAGGAAATATCTGTCCGTGTCCTTATCCTCATAGCTGTCAAGAGGCTGCTGATAATTATACTTTGTAGGTCTTTCCATTCCGGGATAGAGATTTGCAACCTGCACCTCTCCATCGGAATACATAGTTATGATCTCAGCCCACCAGAAGTTAGCATAGCCGTATTTCAAGCCCTTTTCCTCAAGAACACGCGCACTTGTGTGCCAAGAATTGCTACGGTCGCTATCAGGGTCACACGACATAACAGCCGCGCCGCCAAAAGCAGACATTCCGATAAGTACCGCCAATATAAGGCAACCAAACCTTGCCGCAACGACACTTGCTTGTTGTTTAAGCTCAATTGCAGCAAAATAAGTTACCATGACCGATGTTCCGAGCATGGGAACAAGACGCCAATTCGCTCCGCCGAGCTTTCCGCACACGGTAGCAAAGATGATGAATGCGCTGACTGCGAAGTGACCGATGAGAACAGCTTTCAGCGCCGCGCTCTTTATCTTGTTATAGCGGCACGCGAGTATTATCGGCGCAACCAACAACACTATCGCACCCACCATACGAAGGATGTTTATCACGGATTCGAAACTTGCCAGAGGATCGCCGTCCGCAACGCTTACTCCTATCAGAGTAAACCAGTTGTTGAAGAAATTAAGAAAATTGTTTGCCCACGTTGAGATGGAGCTGTAAGCCGAATACGCATCCGCGTAACCCGCAGTAACACCGCCCGAGATCTTGTCGATCATACCAAAGCCAAGCATGGAAAACAAAAAGACGCCGCCAATCAAGATCCACGAATTGTAATTTTTTCGGTCAAGGAGCTTACGCTCGCCGTTGAAAAACATTTCCGCGGCAAATCCTGCCATCAATGGCAGAGTAAAGCATACCAAGGCCTGAAGTCCGTTAGTAGCGGCAACAAATGAGAATACAGCCAAAACGAGCACTCTGACGGTAGACCTTGTCTGACTTTCGGCAGGGCTCTTTGCGGTTTCGTTCTTGCGAAGTATCCTCAACACAAGACCGAAGCCAAAGCAGAAGAACAGCAAGCCGAGGTTATAGTAGAAGATATGCTCCCACATTATTTCCAAGAGCTTGGAGCTGTTCGACAGCACGAGCATCACAACGCTGACAAATCCGCCGCTGACGGTATAGCTGTATCCCATGCCGCGAGCCATGTACATGAGCGCCGCCGCAAAAAGAATGGCAAACAGCACAAGTCCGCACAATTGCGCCGTTACGGAATATCCGAAAATCGCAACAAAAGGCAGGAATATCAGATTTCCGCCAAAGGGGAGTATGGCGGCGTAGGCAAAATTATCAGATATCAGCTTTCCTGATTCAAAGGTAGCCCAAGCCCAACGAAGTGAATCGGTGGAGTCAGAGGTCATATGCGCCTCGGCAGGGCAAAGTATATAATAAATGATAATAAATATTCCGGGAGCCATGGCAAGCAAAGGCTTGATAGTACTCCACGCATTAGAATAATTACTTACCAGCTTTTTCTTTGCTTTCATCTTTTTTCTCCTCGTGATATTCCTTTTCGGTATTTACTTCCCAAACAGCCGTCTTATCACGCACGCCCGACTTGATGGAGCGTACAGCCTCGATAGCAGTCAGCATAGAGTGGTCCATATTGTTATACTTGTGCTGACCGTTACGGCCTATGCACCACAGATTATCTATACCCGAAAGGAAGTTGCGAACTACGGGGAATTCGGAATAGGTATCAAAATATGCGGGATATGCCTTTTTGACCTTGATGCGAACAGAATCGAGAACGTCATTATCATCAATGATACCGATGGAGGCAAGCTCTCCGCGGGCAAAGCGGATGAAATCCTCGTCGCTCATATTCCACATATCATCGCCCTCGTCGCAGAAATACTCAAGTCCCACCCACACGGTGTTTTCGGGATCTGCCACCATGTACGGCGACCAGTTGTTGAATATCTGCAGTCTGCCGAGCTTGACCTCGCGCTCCTGAATGTATATCCAGCAGTCGGGGATAATATCGCCAACAGTCTTCATTTTGGTCTTGTTGGTTATCTGGAGCTTGTTTACAAGCAGTCCGACGGTTATAAAATCGCGGTAAGGCAAGCCCTTGGCTATACGGTGTACGTCCTCGGGTACGTTGTCCCCCATACCAAGCACGAGATCCTTGACGGGCATCGTGGAAAAGAATTCGTCACCCGAATACTCAACCTTCTCACCGCCCAAAATTGCCGTAACGCTTGAAACCTTGCCGTCTGCGGTATTGATGCCGACAACTTTTGCGCCCTTTATAATACTTCCGCCCATGCGCTCGATTTCCGACGCCATCATCTCATACAGCTGACCGGGGCCGCGCTTCGGGTAGGAATACTGCTCAATAAGAGAGGTCTCCACCTTGGAATTTTTGCCTCTGAAGGGTTTTGATACCACGTTCCATACTGCCTTTGTCAAGGACAGTCCCTTAACACGCTGTGCGCCCCAATCCGCGGAGATGTCCTTGGGGTCGCGTCCCCACAGCTTGGTGGTATAATCCTCAAAAAACATTTCGTAAAGCGGCTTACCAAAGCGATTGATGTAGAAATTGCGCAAGGAGTCCTCCTCCTTTTTAAACATCGTAGCGCCTATATATCCGAAGCCCGCCTTGAGCGTACGGCCAAGTCCCATGTTTTTGAAGGTCGTTGCCTTGAGTGAGATGGGATAATCAAAAAACTTTTTAAGGAAGTATATTCTTGACACACGGCGGCGGATGAGCATTACTCTATCCTCAAGCTCGGGGTCGGGGCCGCCCTTGGCGAAGTCCTTGTCATCGGTAGCAATGATCTTATCATCCCACGCAGGCGCACCTTGGGTAGGCATAAGCTCACGCCACAGAGCGTTCACTTCATCATTTTTGGTAAAGAAACGGTGACCGCCGATATCCATACGATTGCCGTTATGCTGTGCGGTGCGGGAAATACCGCCGACAAAATCCTCTTCCTCAAGGATTATAGGCTTTATATCGGTTTCTTTAAGTAAGCAGTAAGCGGCTGTAAGACCCGCAGGTCCTGCACCAATAATGATAGCAGTTTTCTTATCCATTTTCATTTTCCTCTGTATACAAAATTTTTCTTCCGAATAATAAAATGAATTATTAAATAATTATATCATATAAAGCATAGGGTGTCAAGGACAAATTGACCTACAAGGTGATGTACAAAATTTTCATTTTATGCACCAAAAGGCGAGGCATCTGTACATACAGACAGGATTTTGGCGAAAATGTTTCAAATATTTTTCAAAATAAATTAAAAAAATATTTTTTAAAATAAATCAAAAAAGGTATTGACAAAGTCGATTTAATGTGATATAATCTACTTCGTTCCAACCGGAAACGACTGTTTGCTGGTGTGGCTCAATGGCAGAGCAGCTGATTTGTAATCAGCAGGTTGTTGGTTCGACTCCGATCACCAGCTCCAAAAAGTCCGCCGAGCTTCGGCACAGTTCAAGGTTTGACGGACTCATAACATGGGGGATTTCCCGAGCGGCCAAAGGGGGCAGACTGTAAATCTGTTGTCACTGACTTCGGTGGTCCGAATCCACCATCCCCCACCAACAAAAAAGGAACTTTTGTCTACCAAAAGTTCCTTTTTTGTTTATCCAAGCCGCAGGCTTGGCATATCATCGCCGCACGAAGTGCGGTGTATATCATCAAGGGCGGCTCGCCGCCCTTGTATCTCATCACGCGCCAGCGTGCATCTTACCTGCGGCTTGATGATATCCAGCCCTACGGGCTGATGATATACCGCAACAAGTTGCGGATGATATACAATGCTTCGCATTGATGATATCCACGCCTTCGGCGTGATTGTGACGCGCGAGAATCGAGTCCTTACGCCCCCCGCCAAAAAATTCGACAAGTTTCGACTTGTCGAATTTTTTTATCCATTGCGAAAGCAATGGCATATCATCACGACGCAGTTGTGGATATCATCAAGCGCCAGCGTGTATTTCAACAGCAGCCGTCTCTTCAATTCGGATCGTTAAACAAAGATTCCATTGGCACATTAAGTATTTTTGATATAACAAATATCTCTTTGTCGGTTGCGCTTCGCACTTGTCCCTCAAGTTTTGAATAGCTTGTAGGATTGATATCACATCCCATTACTTGCATTTTTGAAATAAAATCCTTTTGTTTAATTCCTTTTTCTTTTCTCAACTGCTCAATTTTTCTTCCAACCATATTGGCATTTCCGTATTCTTTTTTGCGAATTTTCATCGATATTTATCCTTTTTTGTTCTTTTTTAGAATTATATCTCGAAAAAGGGTTGACAAAATTCCAACAAAGAATTATAATATTGATAATTCCAATTCGGAATAATAATTTTTTGGAGAAAAACTATGGAAGACAACAAATACTTAACTTTGGCACGCCAGGCACGTGCAGACGGCAACAGTGAGGATGCTAAGACCTATTACAACAAGGTAAGAGAAGACGATCCCGAGAATGGCGAGGCAAAATTCTTCTATGCTTATTTTGCATTGTATGAGGGAAAGAATGGAGAGATCCCCCAGAGATTCGGCAATGTATGTCAGGCGGTTTTTTCTGCGGTTAAAATGGTTAAAAGCTCCACCGCTCCCGTAGCTGAGCAGTATGCAACTATTTCTGAAGTAGTTAATGCATTTCTTCCTATGACATGGGCCTTGAACAGATATATGAACAACAAAAACCGCGAAACCAAGGTTGGCGATTCGTACGTTAAGGTATTCGACCAGAGCTCGATCACTTCTTCTTGTAAAAAGGGAATGTTTGCGATTCGGGATCTTGGTAATGAACTTGAAAGCATTTACGGCGGTGATGCCGATGCTATGGCAATTGCTGTATTGGCTTGGAAAGAATACGTATCTCTCGCGCAGAAGTGGTATGCTTATCCTCCTAAAGGTGAGGCTGAGATATATGCTGAAAAGATTAAGAAGATCGAGCCCTCCTACGAAATGCCCAAGAAGGCAGGTTGCATCTCTTTCTCCGACAAGAAGAACTAATGCAGGCTGTTCAAGCCGATATTGATTTTTGTCTAAAAGAATATATAAAACAGAGAAAGCTTGAAGAGATAGTCAGCAAAAGACAGCTGAAAAGACCTACCACGAAAAAGTGGCAAGTGATCTTTCTCTTCTCTATCGCACCGCTACTGATTTTTTGCGCGGTCCTTTTCTCGTTTCATTTGCCGCTTGCGACAATCTTCAAGATGTCGGTTTCTGTTCTTTTGCTTCTTTTTATATTTGAATTATACATCAGATTCTGTTTGCTTCAAACAGTGAAATGCTATCAGCATTATGCAAAAGAAGAGACTCGGCGAAGATGTATGTGTATTCCGTCTTGTAGCGAATATGCAATAATTTGCCTTGAAAAAATATTTCCCTTGGCTATTGCCTTAATGAAAATTAGAATAAGGCTATACAAGACTTGCCGTGGTGAAGATTACAAGCTCGATTTTCCACTTAAAAAATTGAACTTTGAGTTTGAGAAGAAACATCTTAACTAAAGCAAGTCGCCAGGAAAAGGATCTAAAAAGCAGCAAGGGAGATAATGCGAAAAAGGTGACTTTTTCAGCTTTCCCTCGGCTTTTGACCTTTTCGCACGTTTTTTTATCTTTTAGGGGTGTTTTTGAGGCAAAATGAAAAAGCGGAGTCGGAGTAGCATAAATTGCTGCTCCGACTTTCTTTTTATGCCTAAAAACTTTGAATATTTTTCACGAGGATTCATAATCACGCACCTTTTTTGCGTTTCTACCTACACTTACGCACCTTTTGTGCGTTTCTTTGCAACAAAAAAGCCTAATTTGTCTACCAGACAAATTAGGCTTTTTTGAATGATGTTTGCCTTCGGCAAATGATGTTGGCTTCGCCAATGATGACGGCTTCGCCTAATGATGCGTGCCTGACGGCACATGATGGCAAACATCGCATCATTGCGGAACGCAGTGGAGCAACATCATTTTGAGCGAAGCGAAAAACATCATATCGCCGCAGGCGATGCATCATTTGACAAACAACTGATTTTATAGTATAATAGCGGCGATAGGAGGTGTAGCTATGAAAGAAAACAAACTCGTCGAACTTTCAATGGACTTCTCCGTTGATATTATAAACCTCGTTAAATATCTGAAAGCAAATCAAGAAACGATTATATCCAACCAAATCGGCAGAAGCGGCACCTCTATTGGAGCCAATATTCATGAAGCACAATACGCACAAGGCACAAAGGATTTTATATCGAAATTTGAAATCGCACTCAAGGAAGCAAGCGAAACGGGATATTGGCTTGAATTATTATACCGAACAGAGTATATTGATGAGCAAACTTTCAAAGCACTATCCTCTAAATGTACTTCTTTGAGAGTTATGTTAATTGCATCGTGCAAAACCGCAAAGGAAAATCATCAATGAAGAAAGATAAAATGAATATTCTGATTTGCGTTTGGAATGCGATTGGCATCTTTATTATAGCAGGTTTTTTTCTCTACGGTTTTATGATAGGTGGGTCTGCTTCATTGGGGTATTGCGACGCCAATGCATACTATGTCGGAAATCACGGTGAATATACGCAAGTTTCTGAAATCATTTATCATGTCAGTTATGTGTGGGAGATTCTGTTTTGGATTTTCATTCCACTTACACCGCTTGGATGTTTTTTGATTTCGCATATTCAAGGGAAAATGGAACAAAAGAAAAAACGGTTAGAGTAGAACAGACACCTTTTGTTCGTTTTTACCCCTGTTTAGACACCTTTTATCACGTTCAAGGCAACAAAAAGACCTGATGCAAAGCATCAGGTCTTTTTGTTGTCGGCGGTGGATTCGGCGTAATCGGGATGCGAGTTGACGAAAAACGTTTGAATTGCTTTGCAAAATATGATATAATACACTTAAAATTAGGTGGTATAGTAGTACCAAGAAAGAGAGGTAGAAACATGACTGAATATGATGATCCCATTGTAGGTGAAATAAAAGCATCCGTTTCTTTCCCAGTCGATGTCGAATGCGAAGGATATCCTGATGTGATATTTAACGTAATATTTACCAAACACCCCGATCAATTAATGGTGGAACAGAGCGTTTCTGCATTGGAACATTATATGTGCTCCTATAACAGAAAGCATTTTTTCAAGCCTATACACTATATTTCAGATATTGACAGTTTGCCGGAGGCATCATCTGTTTTTTCCGTTTGTATTCATATGGACTTTGGCAATGCCGATCCCAAAGCATTGATTGGCGCAGTCAAAGCAATTGCCGAAACCAATCTTCCAATTTATCGTGTTGTATTAGAATAAGCGGACACATTATTTTAGTTCCCACTGTTTAGACACCTTTTCACCCATTTACCGCAGGCAAGTTGCCGATGATATCCACGCCTCCTCCTTGATTTATTTGCTATCGTGTGATATAATACCACCAAATAATATTTTAACAGTAGGAGTAAAATGGAAAAAACACAGTTTAAATACCAAAGATGGTATTTGAGGATCTTTTGTTCAGGCATTATGTTAGTCCCCGTTTTTTTGCTTCAATGTCTGTTTGCTGTAATGTTAGATATACAAGCTATAAATTTTTGGTATTTATTGGTTTGTGGCGTCCTTGCCATCGCCGGTATTACTGTTTTTTACAAATACACTCAACATCATCGATGGTTTGAAAGACAGGGAACTTATTGGGTAGAAAACGGAATTGTATATATAGAAAAGAAAAGCAAGATACACGAAATAAAAAATGTCACATGGTTAAGGGGAGCTACCGTTTCTGCTTATGGGGCGGCAAAAGCCGGAATGTTGGTTATAAAACACGGAAAAGAGAAGATAGTTTTAGTTTCTTCCTCGCCGAGATCGGTTGAAAGCTTTGCTGATTCCAATCTATTACCATTATTCAAAACAATCGTAGAACATAATCCCGAATTAGTTAAAGATGATATCTTGGATTTTTGGTATGAGATCAAGAACAAGTAATCCAAAATCCCAATTCATCAAACAAATACGCAGACAAAGCTCTGCGCCCATTCACTCTCGCCTCGCCACAAAAAGGTGTGAACCAAATGCATTTGCACTTGGCTCACACCTTTTTATTTTTAACCCTTCAATATCTTATTAAGAACTGCCGATTTGTTTTTCTTGATCGTATACGGCATTTTCAGTGTGGTTACTCCGGTATTCGCAACGTACAAGTCCCTCGTGTGGTTAAGCGCCGCGACGTTGTACGAATCCTTATAGAACTTCTTAACTGCGGAGTCAGTAGCAGGCCAGAGCAGAACGGGCGCCTTTATATAGTTATATACGTCGGCAATTATACCGATAACGCCGTGGTGAGAAAGCTGTACCATATCAGACTTCAGATAATTTCCGTACATATCGACAAGAATGTGTCCCGTCGCGTGCGTAGCGTCAGCGAGGACCGTGCAAGTCTGTCCCTCGAGCGTAACTCTGAATACGAGCGAGGACGTATTGTTCCAGTCGAGCATCTTGGGCATATAATCATCGTAGGTGTAGAGCATCTCAACCGTCGCGCCGCAACCGAAATCATACATCTGACCCGTGTGCGCCTTGATTATCTGCGCATTGGGGAATGCTCTGGGCAGTATCGAACGTATCTCATCTGCCAGTGCCTCGTCATCTATATGCTCGTAATGCTCCTTGGTCGGGAAATTCAGCACGAATCGCTCGACTTTTATCTGCTTTTTAAGACTTGCCGACTCGGCAAAGCGATTGAGGGCAGCTGCGTGGTCGATGTGCGAGTGCGTAATGAACCACGCGGCTATCCTTATGTTATTGGGGTCGGGAGAAAGCTCCTTCATTGCCTTGAGCAGAGGATTATCGGAGTTGTTGTAGGAACGGAAGCCGCCATCGACCACGATAAGTCTACCGTCGGGAAGCACGAATATCATACAAAGCGCTCCCTCGTTAAGACCGCTATTAAGATTGTAACCGAGTCCTACAATGCTCACGGACGGAGTGGTAGTCTTTTTGATATTTGCAGAATCCTCGGCGCGAGGGGGGAGTCCCGTTGAGCTTTCAGGCTCGACAAGAATGCGCACTTCCTTTGAATAGTTGGTAAAGCAGACGTTTACAACGCTTCCGTGCCCCGTATAGGTCGCAAAGCGGTTGGCGTTTGCAGTCCTTTTAGCGTAAAGCGTATATCCCGCCTTTTCAAGGGCGGCAAGATAATCGTCATATTCGGCGGTGTTGGTGCGTTTGACGTGTATCATAGTACAGTCATCGCCCGTATCGTAAGCAGTGCCGGGCTTGCTTATGCTATATTGCGGCAACGCGGACATATATTCGTTCTTCGAGCCTTGAACGGCAAAATCGGTGCTGATTACAAGACTTCCGTCCTCGTTTTTAACTATTGCGCGCTTAAATTCATTGATCGCGCTCAAAAGCGATGCCTTGTCGTGACCTGCTATAAGAATGCGGCTGCCAACAATCTTGATGGCATACGAACCCATTGCAAGACCGCTCGAAAGGGCGATCATATCGGGATGCTCGGTAAGTCCGATAACTATCTCGCAAGCATCGGAAGCTGCTTCCTCTCCCTTTTTCACCCAGTCCTCGGTCACCTTAAGACCTGTAGCCTTGTTCATAGCTGTCAGGGAATCACGAAGCGACATGGCAAGCGAGATGATCTCGGACGTAGCATTCTTGCTTCTTACGATGGTGTAATTAAAAGTGTCAGCCGTGCTTATCACAAGCTCTGTCGGCGCAGGAGTAGTCTCTTCGACTGCGGGCGTGGTCGTCTCCGTACCGCCGTCCGTTCCGCAAGCAACAAGAGCACCCGCGAACATCAACAACGCCAAAAATGCGCAAATTATTCTTTTCATAACGGTTCTCCTTATGTATTTTATAAAAAAATTATAGCACCTACGCCAAAAAAAGTCAAGTTTCGCAGATAAAATGTTGAAAAAATATTATGGTTATGATAAAATAATTTTGCAGAACAAAATCTAACGTTTGGAGAAGCAAAAATGAAAAGCTCTATAACTCGCAAAATCCTCGCTTGGCTTTTAGCCGCCGTCACGTTGAGTGCTATCATCACAGGCTGCACCCCCGCACAGGACTCGGGCACCGACAACACCACAACACCCGCGGACACAACTCTCGCAACACCGCCCGAAAAGGACGATATCATAGTACTTTTCACAAATGACGTGCATTGTGCGGTTGACAACAATATCGGATATTCGGGACTCGCATCATACAAAAAATACTGCGAAAGCCTCACACCGCACGTTGCTCTCGTCGACTGCGGCGACGCTGTTCAAGGCGGTCTTGTGGGCGCAGTATCGTCGGGCGAATATATCGTGGACATTATGAATCAGGTAGGCTACGACCTTGCGGTGCTTGGAAATCATGAATTTGACTACGGCATGACACAGTTGCAAAATCTTATAAAGAAAGCTGACGCGACCTACCTTTGTTCAAATATTACGTATTCAGGCAAGGGCGAGAATAAGCTGTCTGACGTAAAGCCGTACGAGATAATGACCTACGGCAACGTTGACGTTGCCTTTATCGGTGTTTCCACCCCATACACCATCACGGCGTCAACTCCCGTTTATTTCCAAGAGGACGGCGAGTTCGTTTACGATTTTGGAAAAAACGAGGAAGATTTCTACACACGCGTGCAAAAATACGTTGACGAGTGCGAGCAAAAAGGTGCGGAATACGTAATCCTCATGACTCACCTCGGCAATACCGATGCGTACTCGCCGTACTCATCCGACGGACTTATCGCCCATACGGACGGGGTTGACGCGGCGCTTGACGCGCACGCGCACAATACTATTCCGTGTGAAGTTAAAAAGAACAAAAACGGCGAGAACGTGCTTCTCTCCTCTACGGGAACACAGCTTTCCAATATCGGACAGCTGACTATTTCATCATCGGGCAACGTAAGCGTCGGACTGATCTCCGATTATGACGAAACCGACAGCGCGACAAGCACCTTTATCGATAGCATAAAGGCAAGCTACGAGGAGCGCTTGAGTGCCGTTGTTGCCACAAGCAAGGTAAACCTTACGGGATATGACGAGAATGGCATAAGACTTGTACGAAACCGCGAAACCAACGTAGGAAACTTCTGCGCCGATGCTTACCGCGCGGTAGCGGGAGCAGATATAGCGTTTGTCAACGGCGGCGGCGTTCGCGCCGATATCAAGGCAGGTAACGTGACATACGCCGACATGATAGCAGTCCACCCGTTCGGCAACACGCTGTGTATGGTCGAGGCAACGGGACAGGAGATACTTGACGCGCTTGAAATATCAATGTACGCCGTAGAGAAAGAATATCAGCAAAACGGCGAGGCGTACGGTGAAAACGGCAGTTTCCAGCATTGCTCGGGCATTAGATTTACCGTTGACACGTCTATCGCATCCACCGTTACCTTTGACGAAAACTTCATGGTATCCTCTCTCGGTGAGAACCGCCGCGTTTGCAATGTCGAAGTGCTCGGCGCTGACGGAAACTATTCACCGATAGACCCGAACGGCACATACAAAGTAGCATCCCACAATTATATGCTTGCCGACAGCGGATGCTCACACAACATATTTGCCGACAACGTCTTCCTGATAGACCGTTCCATGGCTGACTACGAAATACTGCTGAATTACGTAAAGGACTTTCTTGGCGGTGTCATCGGCGAGGAATACGCCTCGACCGAGGGAAGAATAACTATAAAATAACCGAGTTACGGGGCTGCGCTTGCGCAGCCCCCCCCTTTTTTCCTCCGTTTTGTAGTACACCTTCCATAAATTATGCGTTGCACCTTTTGGGCATTCGGATTATAATGTAATGTACCAACAAAAAGGAGAATCGAATGGAAGTAATACTCATTAGCGACAGTAAGGTAAAAATAATGCTCACCGAGGAGGACTTGCGTGAGTTTGCCATAGATTGCGATACCGACGAGAGAGATACCGATCTGCGGCGGCGCTTCAAGGACGTGTTGCGGCGCGCCGATGACGTATACGGCACGGATATCGGAACAGCGCGTGTAATGGTGCAGTTGTTTCAATCACGAAAGGGCGGGTGCGAACTTTTCGTAACGAGGCTTTCGCCCTCGCTATTACCCCTCTGTGCCCCCGATACCGCCGCGCCCTCGCTGTACATCTTCGATAGCATCGGCGCATTGATAGCAGTCAGCCGCTTGCTCGGGGAGCGCGGATACGGCAAGAACAGCACCGCCCTTTGCACCGACGGCGGAAAATATGCCCTTCTTCTGCCCGAATTTTCGAGCGAAGATCCCCTTCCCCTCTCCGCCGCGTGCCTTGACGAATACGGAACGCGAAGTACGGATGCGAAAATGCGCCTGTACATAAGCGAGCACGCACGCACGCTTTGCGGCAACGAAGCTGTAAAAACACTCTCAAAATTCTGAATCCTTAAAATTTCCATTACAAACAAAAATCACTTGCAATACGTGGGAATCCGTGCTATAATTATATCATTACAGCACAAAGGAATTATCCCCATGAGCAAACTTGCAAATATAAGAAAGGAATATCCCATCATCGGTGCGATAGCACGGTGGCAGGAGACTTTGTGGTATCCCGCCGTTTTCGCCATTTTATGCGCCATAGGGGGAAGCGGAAACTGTCTTGTCTACGCTCCCGTGTTTTGGATATACTGCGTATCCACCCTATTTTCAGCCCTGTTTGCCGATGACGTAAAGGTCTTTATACCGCCGATATTTTTCTTTTACTGCTCGCTGGGGTCAGACCTCACGCCTGAGCAATTGCTCGACAGAGAAGCATCGTTTGACTCATTTTCCACCGCGGGGCTTGTAAACTTTATCGCCGCGGGACTGATAATGGTCGCAGCCCTTGTTATAAAACTGGCGCAAAGCGGCGTTTGGGCAAGATTTTTCAAACGGCGCAGCGGTATCTTTTATTCCATAATAGCTATGTGCGTTGCACTTATGCTAAACGGTGTATTTAGCGAGGATGCATCGCTGATCAACGTCGCGTACGGCGCTTTCATCGGCATTGGATTTTTGTTCCTGTATATGCTCTTTTCCGCTATGTTTGATACCTCGCACGATCCTGCGGAGTACGTTTGCACCTCGGCACTTGGTGTTTCCCTTGCCGCCACGGCACAGGTAATGTTCCGTGCTGTCAGAGTGTATAGCGCGGGATTGTTCTTCAGTTATGATGAATACGGCAATTTTATCAGCATAAACCGCGATATTCTCCAGCTTTCGTGGGGTGTCGCCACAATTGTGGGTGCTGTCATAGTTCTCGGCATTCCCGCCGCCTTCTATCTCGCGCGCAAGTGCCGCTACCCGCTTTTATGCTATTCCGCCGCCATCGTTTTGCTTGTCGGCTCGGCAATTATAGATACCCGTTCAGCGATAATAGCAGGCGTGCTTTTCTTTGCTTTTTGCTCTGTATTCTGCTGTTTTAGCGGAAAAAATAAAAAGAAAAACCGCATCTACACCCTAATCATCCTATTTACCGCAACCTGTGCGCTGACCGCATGGCATATATACAAGGGCGACGTTATGGAGCTGTGGCTGGGAATATCAAAGCTTTTGCGCTTTGATATCATATCGGAAAACCTCAGGGTGCGCTATTGGCAGGAAGGCTTTGCCGACTTTTTACGCGCCCCGATATTCGGTGTCGGATTTGAGCACGGCGTTATCATAGAGGGCGTAAGCTACACCTTCAGCAATCCGTTTTCGGATATGTATCACTCGGTGATAGTACAATTCCTTGCTTCCGCAGGCGCGGTAGGCTTTCTCGCTTTCGGATATCATTGCGCGGAATACGCAAGGCTGATGTTCAAACGCAAGAGTGCGGATAAACTGCTCCTGCTTCTCTTGCCCGCAATGATAATCGTAATGTCTTTGGTTGACAACTTCTTCTTCTATTTTAACTTTCAAATCTTTTACGCCGCTTTTCTCGCCCTTGCGGAGCACGAAAGGCGCGGACAATAAAACACTTTGATAAAAAGGGGTAAGTCAAATGGAGCTTGCATTTGACTTACCCCGCTTTTCGTAATGTTCCGTATCAACTAATGATTTACATTTTTCAACTAACGCTCTATGGACATACACCTATTTTTTGTGCTATACTATGATTGACGCGGAGCTAAAGAAAATTTTAAATATTTCCCAAAAGCACTTGACAATCACTTGACCGCGTGATATAATCATAAACACAGCACACGGTTTTAAAAACGATCCAGCGTACTCTAACACACCGAGGTTATTAAAATGGCTAAAAACAACGAAAACACAAACATCGCCTTCAGTTATTTCAACACGAAGCGTCACCCCAAGCTCGAGCTTACTTCCCTCATCCTTTCAGGTGTCGGAGTTGGCGGCTTTGCGATATTCTACGTCACGTTCTTCTGGCTGTTCGCCTATATTTGCGTAGGAATCGCCGCCATCGGCATCACCATGTATTTCATTACCACGTCGCGTTCCGTCAAGGATGCCGACTACGATGACTACCTGCAATCACTGCTCAACACAAAGAACATACGCCGCGAGGGTGATGATATCATAGAAAAATACGACCTTGGCTCGGAGAATGTAAAGGTCGGTAAAGACAAAAACGCCCGAAGCGATAAATACAGCATCGCGGTATTTAATTTTAAAAAGGACACCTTCACGCTTGATTGGACGCTTGTTGATGTCATGGCGTCAACCGTGTTTGACGTTGCCACTGTGGAAAAGCACCTTACGCTTCCCCGCGGCATCAAGTGCGAGGTGGTTGAGTTCGAGATACCCGCAAAGCCCCGTGCCATAAAGGGCGCACACATCGTTTTCTGCGACAACGACGGCAATGAGCTTCGTATTCCCGCAACCCCATTCTCCTGCGACACCGACGAGGTAGCGCGTAAAATATCAGAAAAAAGATAAATATATCTATCTCAACAAAAAAGTCAAGGGGGCTGTCTCAGTTAGATGCAGAAGTCGCGATTTTGCCGTCGTCGGCGTACGAGGGTACGCCAGAGGGCAAAATCGCTGCTAAAAAATACGTATAAAAATCGAAATCCGTGAGGATTTCTACCTAAAAAGATCGCTTTCTTCATCCTTTTGGACGAAAAAAACGGTCTTTTTTTCTTCACTTATTTTTGTATTTTTGTTCTGCGCTAAAT
>JAZQDD010000024.1:0-47818 GCA_045546615.1 Eubacteriales bacterium
CCATTCCCACTCCCAGCCTTCCTTATCATTCAGATTCAAATGTACATTTTTCTGAAAATCATCAAGGGTTGCATAGTTTCCCGCCTCAAATGCAAAGAAGAGACGGACGTATGCGCCGTAGTCACCCGTGTTCTTTAGGAATACCATCTTGTCAACTTCGTTGTTGATCTTGGCGGGGTCCCAGATGGGAGAGGTATAAGCGGGCTTGATCTCGTTTCCTTCACTGTCGTGATCCCACTTAACGTACGGATCGCCGGGGGTGTAATTAAAGCCATCGGTGATAACTGCGGGGAGCAGGGGTTTGTCATCCACAAACTTCTCAACTATCTTATCGGCATCCTTGTACTCGGTGTCTACGCGCTGATACTCAAGCAGCTCGATATCAACCTTGCCGATGGTCATAACGTTATTGGCGAATACCTCGTCCGTGAGGTATGCTACCGTACCGATAACGGCCGCCGCCGCGATCAGAGCAAGCACCAAAATCCATGCTAATGTTTTTTTCATAACGTTTTTCCTTTCGTTGAGCTATATTGGTTTTGATTCACGCCCCTCAACCACTTCGAGGAAAATGTATTAGCATTATATTTAATTGATTACACTTATACATTTAAATTTTACCATATACTTTTTTAAAAATCAATAGTTTTTTTATCATAAAAACAAAAAGTGACCGCATGCCCGAAATCTTGCAAGAGCCTTGCAAATTTCAAAAAGGGCAACAGCGCGGTCACTAATTGCTAAAAGCAGAAATCGTTTTTTGATCAGACGTCGTCGTTGTATTTAGGTTTGATATTATAGAAGTCAAGCAATGGGATGAGTATCAGCGCGGAGAGACCTGCGGTAAAGCCGCCGTTATATAGCACGAATCCACCGTGCATATTGGCGGTTACGGTGCAGATAGTAGCGCTGAGCGCACCCGCGATCACGCCGTAGCGGAAACCGTATTTACCAGCAATGGGGCAAAGCCCCGTGGCGAATGCAAGTCCGTTGATGTAGGCTTGCGTGGAAAGAGTCCAAGGGATATCGAGTCCCGAAATCATACAGATAACAATAACGCCCGCCCAAAGAAGCATATAGCCGACGGCAATCGGGAAGACGTTGCGTGGGTGCTGTCCGTCTGCCGCAAAGGTCAGCGCGGCAAAGACCACACCGACTGTCGGGCCTGTAAAACCTACGCCTTGCGGCAAGGTGGGAAAAATCTCGGGCAGAATGAATGAAATATTAAGGTACGCGATGATAAGCATTCCGTAGACCGCAATATTGATCATACAAAGCGGCATACCGAACTTGTCTGCAAAATCGGTGCCGTAGCCCGTGCATTTGAGCAACCTTGCGTAGTCCTTGATGCGCCGTCTGTTCAAAAGAAAGCCCGCGAGAAACGTAACGGCAAAGAAAATCAGAAAAAAGATATTCATAAAGCCGCGGTAGGCATAGGGGAGTGCGTAATAAGTCGGGTTATCAATCGGAGTAGCCGACGGCGCATCGATGCCGAGAGTGTTGTACATAAACGCGTAGATGAAAATGCCGAGCATACCGATTGCAAGTCCCGCCTTGTATAGGTTGTAGCCCCTGTGCATAGCGGTAGTACCCGGCAAAAGAGGCAGGACGATAAATCCTACGGCTATGCCGCAGACTATGGCGATGGTAAGACCTATCCAATTGATCTGTGCGACGTTGGGGTTATAGTTCCCCACCGAATAACGGAAAAGCACCTCGCTTACAAAGGGGGCGAGGGCGGTTGCGAAAAAGGCGATGTGGATATTTTCGGAGACCTTTTTCTTCATAATAGCGCAGTATATCAAAACGCCGATGAAGGGCGGCCACATATTGAGAAAGTTGAGTCCGTAAAAGCCGTGCGCAACTATCAGCATATAGCCTGCGAGCGTCGTGGCGTTGGTATGTACCTTGCAAACGTATATGATACCGTTGGCAAAAAGACCGCAAATGGCTGTGTTGAACAGGGTGCTCCCAAGTCCGCCAAGCGCAAAATAGTCGGTGATAAGCTTACTTGGCGAGGTGAGGATATGGCGGAGATTGTCGAAAAAATCCCATTCCTTGGTATACCAAACGGCAATCGGCGCGGCAAGCAAGAAAAACAGGCTGACAAAAAGCGCATAGGCGCGAATGAGCTTTTCGCCTGATATATTTTTGTGCTCCTTGGGGCAAGCGGCAAAAGACGTATCGGTCATGTTCCCTCCTTGTTGTGCATCATGTCGAACGTGATAGAAAACAATGGTATTTTAGCACACTATCCGAGATAAGTCAATAAGAACGAAAAGGAATTTGGACTGCCAAAACACTACAAATAAATACTTCTTATTTTGAGCAACCTTTGAAAAAACAAAACAAACGCAACTCTCACGGAAAATTGCGTTTGTTTTTTAGTTCATAGCTTTTATCTCGCTGCGCGTTGACGCGTTTTGGCGGCAGATTTGTTTTTTGCCACATTCATCAGCACGTATGCGGCAACAAGCAACGCCACCGTGCCGCCAAGCACAGCGTACATGGCTCCGATGCTGACGTCGTTTCCAAAAAAGCTGATATTGCAGTCAACGGTTCCGCGCATGGCATCAACTGCCTCGCGCGGAAATCCCGCGCTTTCCATCTCGGCAAAAACTCCTTGCATAGAATGGTTTCTTACAAGCGACGTGCCGTATGTACCCGGCAGAAGCATCACTACCTTTTGAAGTCCCTCGGAAAACTGCGATATCGGCATATAAGCCCCGCAAATAAATCCGTAACAAGAGCTGATGATAGTTCCGACGGCGGATATCTGCCCCTGACTTGACAAGAAAAATCCGATAACGCTCGAAAGCGCCGTACCGAACATCACAAGCAAAAACACGTCAAGAATAAGGAGTAAAACGTCTGAAAAGGCAAGATACCAGCCTACGTACCAAACATAAATAAGGCATATCGCGGTAGCGGTAAAGCAGATAACGAGCGTAGTAATGAGCGTTGCAAAATAGTACCCGAGAGCAAGCGTTGAGCTTTTTACGGGAGATATCGTAATGTCCTTTATAGAGCCGTTTGCCCTGTCCTGAACCATAAGCATATTGGAACAAAATGCCACGGTCACGCAAGAAACGGACAGTATCGACGACATAAGCTGTGCGGCAACACAGCCGTCTATCAGCTCCTCGGCAAAGGATAAGCCCGTCGGAAGAGCCATCATAAACGAATCCTTGTACACCTCGGAAAGAAACGTCGCATAAAGAACAAGAAGGATAGCAGGAGTAATAAGCGAGGTAAGGAACATTCCCTTATCCTTAAAAAACAGCTTGGTATTTCGTTTTATAAGTATCAGCATCGTTGTCACTTGTCGTCATCCTCCTCGGCTTTTTTGCCGGTAACAATAAGGAACACATCGTCCATTCTGCCCTTGGTTATCTCATAATCGGTAAAGACCTCGGGTCTTTTAATTATAAGACTTGTTGCCGCGCTTGTATCGGGAACGGAAAATCTGTATGCGTCACGAATCTTTTCGTACGGAACCTCAAGAGATCTTGCCACATCCTCACTTATTCCGTAGACTGTGATAAAGTCGCCAGCGTAGGTGTTTTTCAGCTCCAGCGGCGTTCCCTTTGCAATAAGTCTGCCTCCGTCGATCATTACCACATAGTCGGCATCAGCCGCCTCCTCCATATAGTGCGTGGTAAGCAATACTGTCATATTTTTGCTCTTACGAAGCTCGGATATGATCCGCCAAAGAGTCGCGCGGGTCTGCGGATCAAGCCCCGTTGTCGGCTCGTCAAGAATTAGTATTTCAGGGCTATGGATGAGAGCACGCGCAATATCTATGCGTCTGCGCTGACCTCCCGATAGCTTACCCACGGTGCGCTTTAGCAGGTCGCGCAGATCAAGCAGCTCGCAAAGCTCCGAAAGCCTCTTTTCAAACGCCGCCCCCGTAATACCGTAAAGAGCCGCGCGGCTTTCGAGATTATCTCTGACCGTGAGTGCTTTGTCAAGCAAAGAAGACTGAAAAACCACGCCGAGCTGTCTTTTTATGGCATCGGCGTCATTATAAATACTCTTACCGTTTATCATAACAGTTCCGCTGTCTGCCGCAAGCTGACCGCAAATTATGTTTATGGTCGTTGATTTTCCCGCTCCGTTTACACCAAGAAACGCAAAAAGCTCACCTTTGCGCACGGTGAAGCTAAGCTCCCTCACCGCCTTGACCTCTCCAAAGGACTTGGCAAGGTCTTTTATCTCAATAATATTCATTTTCTCTTCCCTCTTGCATCTTCGCAATGTAGTAAGCACAAAACCGCAGTGCGCATATTGCCGCGCCGCAGATATGATATCAAAATGATATCACACAAGGTCGAATTTGTCAATACACATTTGATTTTTTCTTAAATATTTACTGCGCAAAATGCCCTTGAGATGACAATGGGATTGACTTTTTTGAAAAAAATGATATAATCTAATTAGCTAATCCAAATTTTATGAAAGGAATAAATACTTATGAAAAAAATCCTTACGTTTGCTATTGCAATTATTATGCTTCTTACCGTCTCACTTGGCGCGATGTCTTGCAACAGCGAGAATGAAGCGTCCACTACCTCCGCAGTTATAACTCCCGAGGCGACCACTCCCGAGGCGACCACCCCTGCAGTAACTACGCCAGAGGCGACCACGACCGAGGAGACCGAACCCGAAGATGACGAACCCGAGCCTGAACCCACAGAGCTTCATATCAACACTGCCGCTGACCTTGTTGCGCTCAATGAGTCCATCGTTTACAACAAGGATTATGACGGATACACCATCTATATCGACAGCGATATAGACATGACGGGAATTGAGTGGAAAGCTCTTAACGGCTACTATCTGTACAACACCGTGTTTGAAGGCAACGGTCACACCATCTCCAACCTTAACATCGTTCCGAATGACAGAAATACGACACGCGTGGGCTTTGTTGATATAATGGACGGCGGAGCTATTACCTTCCAAAACCTCACCTTCAAAAACTGCACCACCACGGCTGACGATGCCAACGGTGTCGGAATTATTCTCGGTTGCTCTCTTAAATCTGAAATCAATTTCAAAAACGTCCACGTTCTTGACTCCAAGGTTATAACCGGCACCAAGTACGTTTCCGGCGCAGATAGCAACAAAATAGGTATTCGTCTGGCGGCTTTCCTTGGATACAGCCACGAAAACAGCGAAGTAGCGGTAAACTCCTGCTCCGTTAAGAATTTTGAAGCCGAAGGCTTCCACAACATTGCTTGCTTTGTGGGATTCGACAGTTCAAGCAATTCCTCGGTCAACAATTGCGCAGTTGAAAACGTAACTCTCAAGTTCAGCTACTGTTTTGCTAACTCCTACAGCCTTGAGCAGGACAAGAAATACGTCCACGTATTCTACGGAATCGCAGATTGGGTCGACACCCTCGACACCGCCCTTTCCAACGGCAACACCTACTCCAACGTAAAATTCATTGACCTTGAGTCAGGCACAGAGCTTGCGCCCGAGGATTTCAGAACAGTTTCCGCAAAATAAATAACAAAATTAATATCTGCCGCGCGATAACGTTCGCAAAGTTATCCAGAAGTCCCCTTTTTGAAGCACCATACAAATTGCTTCAAAAAGGGGATTTTTTAAAGCAATTTATAGCGGACTTTTTTGCATTCTGCCCTCTTGTTTTTGTTTTTTCTCCATTATATCTTTAAAGTGCAAATAATTTTGGTAATAATTTAACGTTGGATATAGACAAAACAAAAATATTGTGATAAAATATATTGATTATACTATGATTGACGAAAGGCTTTCCAACCATGAAGGTCATTACACTCACGGGCATCGGTCACGAGGCAAACACCTATCTTTTGGTGTCGGGACGCTCTGCGGCGGTGGTTGATCCCGCCGTATCAATAGAGCGCATTTCTGCCGCGCTCGAAAAGGAAAACGCCGCGCTCAAGGCAATATTACTGACTCACGCGCACGCCGACCACACCCTGACGCTTGCCGCCGTGCGAAAAGCATACGGCGCACCGCTTATGCTCGGAAAGGACGAGGCGGCTTTTTTGTGTGATGCAAACCTAAATCTTTCCCCATATATCACGGGCAGAGCTGAAACTTTTGCGGATGCAGAACGCCTGCTTGACGACGGAGATACGGTTTATATCGGTGAGGAGGCGTTGACTGTCCTGCACCTGCCCGGACACACGCGCGGCTCTATCGCTTTTTTGTGGAACAACGCGCTCGTCTGCGGAGACACCGTTTTTGCGCAAGGCTTTGGGCGGTACGATCTTCCCACGGGTAATCCGCTGACATTGAAAGAATCACTCAAACGCCTCTCGGAGCTTGACGGCGAGGTAATGCTCTTTCCGGGGCATGGCACGTCGTGCAGAATAAAAAACGCACAAGCCTTAATTCAAATTAAAAAATACTAAAGGAAAAGGATAAATCATGGACTACAAGCATTTAGCAGAACTGCTCTTCCCCAATGTGACAACAACTCCCGAGGAGCTTGAGGAAAGATACCCCGCACGCAACCTTCCCGAGGGCGCAAAGGTAACGAGATTTGCCCCCAGCCCCACAGGCTACGTTCATCTGGGCGGCGTTTATCAGACCATGGTAGGAGAGCGTTTGGCACATCAGTCCGGCGGCGTTTTCTTTCTCCGCATTGAGGACACCGATGCAAAGCGCGAAATCCCCGGCGCGGCTGAAAACCTGATAAACACTCTCGCGCGCTATGGAATAAAATTTGACGAGGGCGCGACGGTCGATGCCGACGGAAAGATAGTTGACAATGGTGCATACGGCCCGTACAAGCAGAGCGAGCGCGCCGCAATATACCACGTCTACGCCAAAAAGCTCGTTGAGGAAGGCAAGGCTTACCCCTGCTTTACTACCGAAGAGGAACTGCAAGCACTTGAGTCCATAGACAAAAAGGCAGAGGTCAAGGCAAAGGAATGGAGCGACGATGCTAACGCAGAGCAAAAGGCGGCTCAACTCAAGATGCGCGACTTTACCATCGAGGACGTTGAGAAAAACCTTGCCGCGGGCAATAAATTCGTGCTTCGCATACTTGCCGACGGTAACCCCGAGAAGAAAACTCCCTTTGGCGATCTTGTAAAGGGAAAGCTTGAGATTCCCGAAAACGACGAAGATTTCGTGCTTCTCAAGAGCGACGGTATCCCTACCTACCACTTTGCACACGCAGTTGACGATCACCTGATGCGCACAACACACGTTATTCGCGGCGAGGAATGGCTGCCCAGCGTTGCAAAACACATTATGCTGTTCCGTTATCTCGGCTTTAAGCTCCCGAAATATCTGCATACGGCGCAGATAATGCAGCTTGACGAAAACGGCAACAAGAAAAAACTCTCAAAGCGCGATCTCGGCGCAAACATGAGCGATTATTCGCGCCTCGGCTACGCACCCGATGCTGTTGCCGAATACCTCCTTACCGTTCTTAACTCCAATTTCGAGGAATGGCGACTTGCCAACTCGGACAACCCCTACACCGATTTTAAATTCAATATAAACAAAATGAGCGTTTCCGGCTGTCTTTTTGATATCGTAAAGCTCGGTGACGTTTCAAAGAACGTAGTATCAAAAATGAGCGCGGATAAGGTATACTCCCTCTTGCTCGATTGGGCAAAGGAATACGATGCCGATTTTGCAGAAAAGCTCTCCGCCGATGCTGACTACGCGAAGGCGATCCTCTCCATAGGCAGAGGCGGAAAGAAACCGCGTAAGGATTTTGGAAGATTTGACGAGGTCAAGGCATTCATCGGATTCTTCTATGACGATTACTTTGCGGTTACCGACGAGATCCCCGACTCCCACGCTCGTGCAGACGTCAAGGCGGCGCTTGAAAAGTTCGCTTCAACCCTTGACATGAACGACGACTCGAACGCATGGTTTGAGAAGATCAAAAACATCGCACAAGAGCTTGGCTATGCCACCGACATGAAGCAGTACAAGGCTACCCCCGAGGCATTCCGCGGAAGCGTTGCTGACGTAAGTATGTTCATCCGCGTTGCTATCACGGGCAGAATGAACGCCCCCGATCTGTATACGGTAATTCAGATCATAGGTTATGACCGCACCGTAGCGCGTGTCAAAGAATTTGCAAACAATCTTTGAAAGTGAGATAACACAATGAACGAAGAAAAGGCTATTGCAAGCAATTTTATTCACGAGATCATAGATGCTGATCTTGAGCTGAATCCCAATCTTAAGATCCACACGCGTTTTCCTCCCGAGCCTAACGGATACCTCCACATCGGTTCGGCAAAGGCTATCAGGATCAATACTCAGGTTGCCAAAAAGTATGGCGGTCTTTTCAATCTGCGTTACGATGATACTAACCCCATCAAGGAAGACGACGAGTATGTAAGATCCATCTACGAGGATCTCAAATGGCTCGGATGCGAGCCTAACGGAGGAATATTCTACGGCTCGGATTACTTTGATAAATGCTACGAATTTGCAGTCAAGCTGATAAAAGAGGGCAAGGCGTACGTCTGCAATCTTTCAGCAGAGGAAATGCGCGAATACCGCGGTACGCTGACTGTCCCCGGCAAGAATTCCCCTTACCGCGACCGCAGTGTTGAAGAAAATCTCGATCTCTTTGAAAGAATGAAAAACGGTGAGTTTGAGGATGGAACTCACACTCTTCGCGCAAAGATCGACATGGCATCCCCCAACATGAATATGCGCGATCCCGCGATCTACCGCATCGTTCACACCTCACACCACCGCCAAGGCAACAAGTGGTGCATCTATCCCCTTTATGACTATGCGCATCCCATCCAAGATGCGCTTGAGGGTATTACCCATTCGCTCTGCTCTCTCGAATTTGAAAATCACCGCCCCCTTTACGAGTGGGTAGTAGACAATATCGGATTTGATTCAAAGCCGAAGCAAAGAGAGTTTGCCCGCCTAAACGTAACTCACACCGTAATGAGCAAGCGTTATCTCCGCCAGCTTGTTGAAACGGGGCTTGTTGACGGTTGGGACGATCCCCGTATGCCCACGCTTTGCGGACTGCGCAGACGCGGATATACTCCTGCGGCGATCTTTGATTTTGTAGATCGTGCAGGCGTCGCCAAAGCATACAGCGTTGTTGATATAGAGCTTCTCGAGCATTGCATTCGCGAGGAGCTTAACGCGACCGCGCCAAGAAGAATTGCGGTAATGAAGCCCATAAAGGTAGTTGTTGACAACTATCCAGACGGTAAGATCGAATATTTTGAAGTTTCCAACAATCCCCAAGATCCCGAAGCGGGAACGAGAAAGATACCTTTCACCAAAAATCTCGTGATAGATTCGGACGATTTCGCGGCTGTTCCGCCCCCCAAGTTCTTCCGTCTGAAGCCCGACGGCGAGGTCAGACTCATGGGAGCCTACATCGTCAAATGCGGTGAGATCGAATATAACGAGGACGGTTCGGTAGACACCATTCACGTTACGGCTGATCTTGAATCGGGTAACGGCAATCCCATCGACGGAAGAAAGATCAAGGGTACTATCCATTGGCTCTCCGCTGACTTTGCGCAGAAGGCGGACGTTATGCTTTATGATCACCTCTTTACGCTTGAGAACGTCGATGATATTCCCGAGGGCAAGACATACAATGATTATCTCAACCCCGAATCAGCAATAAAGCTTGAGGGATGCATGATAGAGCCTGCGCTCGGAGATGCCGCGGCAGGCGATAAATTCCAATTTGTCCGCAATGGTTATTATGTAAAGGATACTAAAAATGCCAACACCTTTAACCGTATCGTCGGTCTCAAGGATAGCTTCCCTAAAAAGTAATATAGCTCTCCCGTGGGACAGCAAAATAATCATTTTATTGTTGCTCTCATACACCTTGCTCATCTCCGCTATAGCATTCGGAGTTACAGTTTACGACAAATGGGCGGCTAAAAAGCGCCCGCGCCACCGCACTCCCGAACGAACTCTGCTCATCATCTCGGCGCTCGGCGGCTCGGTGGCAATGTATCTGACGATGCAAGGCATACGGCATAAAACCAAGCACAAGAAATTCATGATAGGTATTCCCGTAATAATTTTCTTACAGTTGGCGGCAATATCTGCGTTCGTGCTTTGGAAAAACGGTATTATTTAATAAAATCACGAAAAAACCTCTCGTTTTGAGAGGTTTTTTCTTTAAAAGTATTGTAAAATAAATTTTTTTGTGTTATAATTCTTAGGTAAATGCAATGATGAAGTTTGCCCGTTCCAAAACTCGGCACAGAGAGGTCGCCGCGGCTGAAAGCGACTGCGAGATGGCACAGAGGCGTTTCGCTTCGGAGCAGATTCGGTAAAGGCACACGCTTGTAGCCGAATACGGTGAGGCCGCCGTTATCCGCCGCAAGAGTGTTGGCTCAATGCCGAAAATTCGGGTGGTACCGCGGAGATTGCTCCGTCCTGATTATGCAGGATGGGGTTTTATTTTTTTGTTTATAAAATTTTAGATAAAATTACTGAAAGGTAAAGAAAAATGAGTACGATGAAAGAACTTTTGCAAAAGATCCGTTCCGACGCACTCGCGGCTCTTGAAGCGCCCGATGCACAGCCCGAACAGATCAAGGTGCGTTACCTCGGCAAAAAGGGCGAGCTTACCGCCGTGCTTCGCGGCATGGGACAGCTCTCTGCTGAAGAAAGACCCGTTATAGGTCAGATGGCAAACGACGTCCGCGTTGAGATCGAGGCGGCTATTGCGGCGTTTGCTGAAAAAGCAAAGGCAAGCGAGCTTGCCGCAAAGCTTGCCAAAGAAAAGGTGGACGTTACCGCCCCTGCCGCAGAATTCCCCGTAGGACATCTGCACCCGCTGACTGTTGTGCGCCGCAGACTTGAGGAAATATTCCTCGGTCTTGGTTACTCCATCGCAGAAGGCCCCGAGGTTGAGTACGATTACTACAATTTCCAAGCCCTCAACATCCCCGAGAACCACCCCGCGCGTGATACGCAGGACACCTTCTACATTACAGATAACATTCTGCTCCGTTCCCAGACCTCGCCCGTACAGGTGCGCGTTATGGAAAAGCAGAAGCCACCGATCCGCATCATCTCCCCCGGCCGCGTTTACCGTTCCGATGACGTTGACGCTACCCACTCTCCCCTCTTCCACCAGCTTGAAGGTCTCGTTGTTGACCGCGGCATAACCATGGGCGACCTCAAGGGTACGCTTGAGCTTTTTGCAAAGAACCTCTTTGGCGAGGAGACGAAGATACGCTTCCGTCCCCACCACTTCCCATTTACCGAGCCGTCAGCCGAGGTTGACGTTTCCTGCTTTGCTTGCGGCGGCAAGGGTTGCCGTCTTTGCAAGGGAGAGGGTTGGATAGAAATACTCGGCGCGGGAATGGTACATCCCAAGGTTCTTGCGGGATGCGGCATCGACCCCGAGGAATATTCCGGCTTTGCTTTCGGTCTTGGCCTTGAAAGAATCGCAATGCTGAAATACCATATTGACGATATGCGCCTGCTTTATGAAAACGATATTCGTTTCATAAGCCAGTTCTAATGAAAGGAGATTGAAAAAATGATACTTTCTCTTGAATGGCTGTCTGAATTTATAAACACCGACGGCATCACCGCCAAGGAATTTTCCGATAGAATGACCGACACCGGCTCTAAAGTTGAGGGCTTTGAAATTCTTGGCGAAGATATAGAAAACGTCCTCGTCGGACGTATCACAAAGATAACAAAGCATGAAAACAGCGACCACTTGCAGATATGCATGCTTGACGTCGCAAAGGGCTGCGAGCTTCAGATAGTTACGGGCGCTCCCAACGTTTTTGAGGGCGCGATAGTTCCCGTTGCCGTAGCGACCGCACACCTCCCCGGTGACGTTACCATCAAGGCGGGCAAGCTCCGCGGAGTTGCATCCGAGGGTATGCTCTGCTCCATTGGCGAGCTTGGACTTACCGAGCATGATATGCCCGGCGCAAATAACGATGGAATCCTCATTCTCGGCGAGGAATTTGCCGACTGCATCGGCAAGGACATCCGTGAAGTGCTTCTCCTTTCCGACACCGCAGTTGAGTTTGAGATTACTCCCAACCGTCCCGACTGCCTCTCCGTTATAGGTCTTGCAAGAGAAGCGGCTGTAAGCTTTGACCGCGCACTCAACCTTCACACCCCCGAGGTAAAGGGTGCAAATGACGGCGATAAGATAGAAAATTATCTTTCCGTTACCAATAAAGCTCCCGAGCTTTGCCCCCGCTACACCGCAAGAGTTGTAAAGAACGTTAAGATCGAGCCCTCTCCCCTGTGGCTCCGCGCCAGACTGCGCGCGTCGGGCGTACGTCCCATAAACAATATCGTTGATATTACCAACTACGTAATGCTTGAATACGGTCAGCCCATGCACGCGTTTGATTACAAGTGCCTTGACGGCTCAGCAATTACCGTACGTCTCGCTGCCGAGGGTGAGTCGTTCCGTTCCCTTGACAGCAAGGAGCATACGCTTGACTCTTCCGCGCTCGTTATCGCCGATGACAAGAAGGCGGTTGCTCTCGCAGGCGTTATGGGCGGCGAGAACAGTGAAATAACCGATACCACAGCCACCGTAGTATTTGAAAGCGCAAACTTCAACGGCGCGTCCGTCAGAGTTACCGCAAAAAAGCAGGGTATGCGCACTGAAAGCTCCGCTCGCTTTGAAAAAGGACTTGATGCAGAGAACACACTTGCCGCTATCGAGCGTGCCTGCGAGCTTGTAGAGCTTCTTGGCGCGGGCGAGGTGGTCGACGGCATTATTGACGTTTACCCCGGCAAGACAGATGCCCGCACGGTTAAGTTTGATCCCGCAAGGATCAACTCCTTCCTTGGCACTAATATAGATCCCGCGTTTATGGAAACCACCCTCGCCTCCCTCGGCTTCGGTCTTAACGGTTCCAGCGTGAGCGTTCCCTCGTGGCGTGCCGACGTTGAAGACATGGCAGACCTTGCGGAAGAGGTTATAAGGATCAAGGGCTACAACACCGTTGAATCCACCGCTATCTGCGCTCGCACCACCGAGGGATGCCGCACCGCCGAGCAGAACTTTGAGCTGAAGCTCGAATCCACTCTCATCGGTATGGGCGTATCCGAGATAGAAACATTCTCCTTTATCAGCCCCAAGTATTACGATAAATTTGGACTTGCCGCCGACGACAGCCGCCGCAAATCCATCGTTATTTCCAATCCTCTTGGCGAGGACACGAGCATTATGCGTACTACCGCGCTCCCCTCTATGATGGAGATCCTCGCGCGCAACAATAACTTCAACAACGAAAACGCACGTCTGTACGAGATGGCGAAAGTCTATATCCCCGACGCCGAAGAAGGAAAGCTTCCCTACGAGCCGTCCTCTCTCACCGTAGGTCTTTACGGAAATTGCGATTTCTATACCATAAAGGGCATAGTTGAGGCTCTCGCGGGTGTAGCTCGCATAAAGACATCCTACGTAGCTGAAAGCACCGATCCCTCTTTCCATCCCGGACGTTGCGCCAAGATCTACGCCTCGGATGGCTCGTACCTTGGCATCCTCGGTCAGGTTCATCCCACCGTTGCCGAGAACTATGGCTTTGGCGCGCCCGTATACGTTGCGGAGCTGTGTGTTCCCGCACTCTTTGCCGCTTCCTCCGAGATGACAGAGTACAAGCCTCTTCCCAAATACCCCGCCGTCAGCCGCGACTTCTCCTTCCTTTGCGATGAAGCACTCGAGGTTGGAACTGCTCTCGCCGTTATGTCAAAGGCAGGCGGAAAGCTCGTTGAGGACGTTCGTCTGTTCGACATCTACCGCGGCGAAAAGCTCGGTGAGGGCAAGAAGAGCGTATCCATTCGCGTTACTCTGCGCGCCGCTGACCGCACGCTGACACAAGAAGACTGCGACAAAGCATCTGCAAAGATACTTGCGGCTCTTGAAAAGGAGCTTTCGCTCAACCTGCGTTCCTAACCATGGAAAAGGAAAAAATAGAGCGGATAAATTTCCTTGCGAGGAAATCAAAAGCCGAGGGGCTGACCGACACCGAAAAAGCCGAACAAGCGCTTCTGCGTCAGGAATACATAGCGGAGATAAGGGCATCCTTCTCCGCTACCCTCGACTCCACTGTGATCCTCAACCCTGATGGAAGTAAAACTCCGCTGAAATCAAGAAAAAAATAAACAATAAAAAATGCTGAATGTCTTACGCATTCAGCATTTTTTATTGTTCAATTACCAACGTCGGTGTGGTACACGGTTTCCTCGGGCAGAACCAGTCCGAGCTTTCTGCGTGCAACCCTAATAATATAGTCCTCGTCCATCGGGGCATCAATAAGATATTCAAGCTCCTCGATATCATCCTTGCAATCGGATATCTGCGTTTCAAGCGTCTCTTTCTCCTGAAGCAGACGGCTGTATTGCAAAAGCATATTAAGAGAAATAACAAGTATCATCACTATGGTCAAAATAAGCGCGATCTTTACAAAAATAGCCGCCTTACCGATAGAGCCGCGCTCCTCGGATGGATCGTAGTAGCTTCTGTTCTCTCTCATTTCAGTAATCCTTTCATTTATGGGGGCATACCGTCACGCTCTGCAGACGGTATCCTGTCAAACTGTATTTTGGTATATCTTTTTATGCGCATTCTCCGCACAAAGAGGCGTATGCGCTTTATTATCCTTATTATTATATGCTGTATAGCCAACGCGAGTCTGCCGAGAGGGGCGAGAGCAAGCATTACAAGCTTTTTGATGCAAAGAATGATGTAGGTAAGCACCATCGCCGTCACCCTGCCGAAAAGGGCGCGTGTTGCCGCAAAGCCAAGAGCAGAGGCGGGTATGGTAAAAAGCCGAAATACTCCGTTATTGAATATAAAATTCACAACGAGTAAAAGGCAAGCAGATGTAATTGTGATAAAAAAGTCAAAAACACCCAAAAACGCTTTATAAGCCTTTTTGCCCGACCTTTCGTAACGGACAAGGGAGGCGCATTCCGCGGGGCGCGGGACACACTCGAGCCGCCACAGACGGTGCTGATTGAGCATAGCCCCCGCCGCGCAGTAAATGAACGCA
The DNA here is from genome assembly GCA_045546615.1 of Eubacteriales bacterium. GTDB lineage: Bacteria > Bacillota > Clostridia > Oscillospirales > CAG-272 > CAG-390. The sequence goes on from JAZQDD010000024.1 coordinate 15,015, forward strand.
ATCACCGCTCCGTGCGCAAGAGAGGCAAGGAGCAAAAGCGCAAGTGCCGCAGGGGATATTTCAAGGATCGTCATTCCCTGCCGCCGAAAAGCCGCCTTTTCTTGCGCGGGCTGTCATCCGAATATATGATCGCTGACACCTCGCCGCTTACGTCCACTTCACCGCTCTGAACGTTGAGTGCATCCACCGTAAGTCCGCATCCCTCAATCAAAAGCTCACCACATTCGGTAAGCAATACCACGCTGTTGTCATCAAAGCTGATAACCTGCTTGACACCGCTTACGTGAGCGCTCTTTCGCATTTTAAGTGAAAGCGAATGCTCATTTTTTATTCCCTCGGGCTGTCGATTCATTTGTCACACCTCACTGCCATTACTTTCTATATTATATTCAAAAGCAATGTCGGATATGACAATTTATTGACTTATGACCTCATAAAGTTCGCCTGAGGCATCCTTGCCAACAGTCTCCTTTACAAGAAGTATTCTTACCGTCAGCGTACGCTGGCCGAAGGTAACGGCGATGACGTCGCCCTCCTTGACGTCGACAGACGCCTTGGCTATTTTGCCATTCACACTAACGTGACCGCCGTCGCAAGCCTCGTTGGCAACGGTGCGGCGTTTGATTATTCTTGATACTTTCAGAAATTTATCTAATCTCATATTTATTTTTTGTTAATTTTTGTTTATTATTAATATAATTATATTATAAATCTAAATTATATTATTGTCAATAATAAGTTCACAAATCGCCTATATATTTACAAATTATTCACATTTGTTGTGCTTTATTCTGTCCCAGACGGCATCAAGCTCGGGCATTGACATCTCTCTTATATCTTTGCCGTCTTTTTCCACCTCTGTCTCAAGTCTTGAGAAGCGGTCAATAAATTTATTCGTAGCTCCGACCAGCGCCTCCTCTGCATTCACACCAAGCTTGCGCGCAAGGCTGACGGCGGTAAAGAGCAGATCTCCGACCTCCTCTTCGATCGCGGCGGCATCTCCCGATGCCACAGCCACCTTAACCTCGTCGCTCTCTTCGTAGAGCTTTGCAAGCACCTCGTCAGCATTTGCAAAGTCGAAAAAGCTGACCTTTTTGCCTACCTTTTGCGCACGCATCAGCGCGGGTAACTGCTTTGGGATAGCGGTGAGCTGTGAGGTCAGCGTTTCTCTGTGCTTTTCCTCAACCTTTATCTTGTCCCAATTATCAAGCACCTGCTCCGAGGTCTCGGCTACAACGCTTCCGAAAACGTGGGGGTGTCGATGTATCAGCTTTGCACAGATGTCGTTAACAACGCCGTCGATGCCCTCTCTCCCCTGCTCTTTTTCTATCTGCGCATGGAAGGTCACCTGCAAAAGCAGATCGCCAAGCTCCTCCTGCATGAGTATAGGGTCATCGTTATCTATTGCCTCGATGACCTCGTAAGTCTCCTCGATAAGATCCTTTCTGATGCTTTTATGCGTCTGCTCTCTGTCCCATGGGCAACCGCCCTCGCCGCGAAGCACCTCGGTAAGCAGGCAAAGATCGTCAAAAGTATACCCCTTACCCTTTTTTGCAAGATATTCTATTTTTTCCTTCTGTGTTTTCATTTTTGACCTCTGTTAGTTTTAATTTTACAAGAATGTCGGCTATCCGCCCGCCCTTGGGGAGTTGAAGCACGTCCTCATATCTGACAGCTCGGAACATCAGCCCCAACGGTATATATATTATCACAGCCGCAAAAACAGCGGCAAAGAGAGACAGAACGGCTCCAAAGCGGAACGTGGCAAGATAAACGCCCGCCGCCGCGGAAATTGCAAGCACGCATGATGCGAACGTGCGCCACAAAAAACTGACGTCCACCCTGCGAGGTGTGTATCTGCCGATAAAAAATATGTTGGCAAGCGTTACGGTAAGCGTGCAAGCAATAGTGCTTACGGGTGCGCCCATTATGCCTATCCTGCCGACCAAAATATACTCCGTTACCATTTTGACAGCCGCCCCTATAAACATTGACACTATCGGCAGTGTACGTCTGTTATAGGTTTGCAACACCGCGTTCGTAAGCGCGGTAAGGCAAGAGAATATTATAGAGATCGCAAGCACCGAAAGCAACGGTGCGGCGATCGAAACAGCCTGCGCTTGGGATGAAAAAACGATCTTAAGTATAGGCTCGGCAAAAAAAGACATTCCTGCCGCCGCAGGCAAAGCGAGAAAGACACACATCCTGAACGATGAATCAAACACGTTCTTTTCCCTTATACCGTCACCCGACGTAATGGCGGCAGTCAACGTCGGCACTATCGAGACCGACAGCGGCGCCAAGAGCGCGGGTGGCATATTAAAAAGCGGAACGGCGAGGTTTGAATAGCTACTGTACATCACTCTCGCCACCGAATCGGCATAGCCTGCGTCAATAAGGCGGTTTGTGATAAGCGCTGTATCGGTAAGGCTGGTTATTCCCGTAACAGATGCCGCAAGCGTTATCGGAAAGGCGATAACAAGCAGTTTTTTTAATACCGCCGCGCCGCTTCCGCGCTCCAATGAGTGTTTATCTATAGCGTTTTTACGCGTAAAGAAAAACAAACGAAGCAGAAGATACAGCAAAGACAGCAGCATTCCCACCGAAAGTCCACACACAGCCGCCGCGGCTATCTCCTCGGTACTTTTGCCTGCCGATATAGCGTAAGCCGCAAAGCCTACGCCGAGAAAGAGCTTGCCAACCGACTCAATAAGCTGCGAGGTGGCTGTCGGCTCCATCATCTCGTACCCTTGAAAATAACCCCTGATGCTCCCGATGATGCATATAAAAAACATTGTAGGGGCAATTGCCATGACAGAATACTGCGCACCTGACATACCGACGGCGGCAGAATATCGCTCCGCGCCGAGCCAAAGCGCGGCGGAGCCTATGAGTCCTATCGCAAAGCATAGGGATACGGCTATGTAAAATGTCTGACGCGCGCCCATTTCATTGCCTCGCGCCCTGTTTTGTGAAACGAGGATGGAAATAGCTACGGGAAGTCCCGCAATGGACAGACCGTTAAGTAAGAGATAAACATTGTATGCCGCCGAAAAATACGCCATGCCGTCGATACCGACGTACTCAAGCATCGGTATTTTAAAAAACAGACCGATCACCTTGCATATCAGCGTTGAGGCGGACAGGAGAAGCACTCCCCCGAAAAATGCCCTTTTCGGGGTTGCGCTCACCTTATTTAAGTTATTCTTCATCGGCTCAAACGAGCAAAAATTCGTGGTATATTGAATTTTCCGACAGCCATTCCTTGGATATAGGCGTTACGTCCTTTATTTTTTCAAGTATTGCTTCAGCCTTGTGGGCATTCTTATCATTCGCATCCATCTCACCGAGTATCAGTTCAAGATACGGTTTTAGCATTCCTATCTCGTAGGGCATAGTGGAATTGATGGTGAATTCTGCGGTCGATGCGGACGGAAAGATGTTTTTCTCCTCATTTTCTCTCACGGTCTCCCAGAGTACAAAGGTCTTTGATGCATCGGTACCGCGCTTATAATAATCTCTGACTATCCTTCGCATAAGGCGCACCTCATTGGGTTCAAACACAGTTCCCTCGAGGTCTATGCCCTCAAGTGCGCAGATAAATACGGACGTACTGCTGTAATCCTTTATCAAATCGAGAAAATTCTGATATACTGCCTGTATTCCCTCGAAAATGAACACGTCGCTGTCGTCCACGGGAATGGTGCGCATACCGCTTTGCTTGCCGAGCTTAAAGTCATATATCGGAAGCTCCACAAGGTCCTCGCTATCGTCAAATATCTCCTTGACGGTGAGTGCGAGCGCATCCATATTGATGGTATCGGGAGAATCGAAATCCACCCTACCGTCTTTAGCCCTTGCTACAAGTATATCTCGGTCAATATAGTAGTCATCTATCGACACGATATGAACACGGCGTCCGTAGGCGGAAAGAGTTTCGGAAAGTTTCGCCGCGGCGGTCGTTTTTCCCGAACAGGTAGGTCCGGAGAGTGCTATAAGCTTGATGCCGTTTCCCTTTTGGGCAACCTGCCGCGAAAGCTCGCCCAAGCGGCGGTCAAAATCGATATCACAATCTATGACACACTGCCGCGCCTCTTCCTCGGTCAGCATTTTCTTTTGTTTTAGCATTTTATCACCTCGCAAAAGCTATCAGCCGTCTATAAACTCCTCGCAAAACGACTCCATGGAAGAAACAAGCGCAGGGATAGATTCGGCTTTAAGATATTCGTATGGATATTTAGCGTTGAACTGACGCTTTATGGTAGGCTTGCCCGTTGTCGGAGAATTTAAACAAACGAACTTTGATACCGCGCCTGCGCCAACGGCAATTATGGAGTGTACCTCCTCCATCATATAGATATTATACTTCCCCTCCTTGCCATCAAGAGCGAAGCCTACGTTTTCATAGTTTCCGACAGTATTTTTTTGTCGGTACAGATAGTACGGCTTATAAAGAGCTTGCTGTGTTTTTATCTGTGAATAATCCACACACTTGCCCGCGTCACCGCCGCGCATCGAATAGATACCCGACGTCTGCCGCCACGTGGCAGAACGCTTGACGCAGAAGGTATGTACCGTAATGTTTTCCGGACGAAGTGCGAGTATTCCATCCATAGATGCGGCAAAGCGCGTGAAGGTATCTCCCGGAAGTCCTGCGATAAGGTCGGTATTTATGCAATTTATACCAACCTCGCGTGCTATCGAATACGCGCGGTAGAAATCCTCGACCGTGTGCGAGCGTCCGATGCCCGAAAGCACCTCCGCTGACAAGGTCTGCGGATTTACGCTTATCCTGCTTGCGCCGTATTTTTTTGCGATAGCCAACTTTTCTGCCGTTATGGTATCCGGTCTGCCCGCCTCGAACGTGAATTCCTCTATCTCTCTGTCACCGAGTGCCTCGGCAAGCGATGACATAAGCTCCTCAAGAAGCTCGGGGTCAAGTATCGACGGAGTACCGCCCCCGATATAGACGGTCTTTATCCTAAGCCCGCATCTATCAGCAGCCGCGATAGCCTGCTTGACCTCAACCGCAATGCGATGCACGTAGTCGGGAATAAGCGAGAGCAGTTTTTTTGACGTGTAAGAGACAAACGAGCAGTATGCGCATCGAGAGGGACAAAACGGTATGGACACGTATATACTGCAATCTCTGGTTTCGGGAGTGCCGATTATTTTCTGCTCATTAAGAGCCACCTCCGTGGCAAGCGCCGCTTTTTTTGCCGAAACGAGATAGTCTTGAACCAATAGGCGCTTTGTCTTGGTTTTGCTGATACCGCGGACAAGCATCTCTGTCGCCACCTTCGTAGGCCGCACGCCCGTGAGTATGCCCCACGATGAACGGTATTCAAGAAGCTCTCCAAGCGCGGCGGTGACTGATGCTCCTACAGCGACCTTACGGCATCTCTCGTCACTAATATCATCTCTCGCCTCACACTCGCGCTCCGCCTCGGCGCACTTACCGTTCAAAGTCACGCGCGTGTTTGCAACGTATCCGCGCTCGTTTTTGCGAAGTGTCAGGTACAGTTCGGGGACGTCCTCCCCCGCCTCTTCGTCAGGAGGAAAGGTCGCACCCGGAAAAAATATCATACTCAGCGTTTGTACATAGTATCTGTTTATATCGCCATCGATATGTAATATCATAATTTTATGCCCTTCCTGTTTTTTTCAGAACCTCGCTATGCATAACGAGGGTTACAGGCCCGTCGTTGACAAGCGAGACCTTCATATCCGCACCGAAAATGCCCTTTTCGACACGAGATACAGCACCCGAAAGCAAAGACACAAAATGTTCGTAGAGAGCATTTGCCGCTTCGGGCTTTGCCGCGCCGAGATAGTCGGGGCGGTTTCCGTGCTTATAGTTTGCAAGCAGAGTAAAATTAGATATGACGAGAGCCTCGCCGCCTATGTCCGTAACAGACAGATTCATTTTACCCGCCTCATCTGAAAATATTCTCAACTTTGCGATTTTATTCGCCAGAAGGAGCGCGTCCTCCTCGGTGTCTCCCTCGGCTACGCCAAGAAGGATAAGAAGCCCTCGCTTACAGCTTCCCACCGTTTTACCGTCCACGGCCACAGATGCCGCGGACACTCTTTGTATTACTGCTGTCATTTACGAAAATCCTCTCGTTACCGCTATAATGTCTTTAAGTGAGCGCAGACGTGACACTATCGAGTCGTAATGGCTGATATTTTTGCAGGCTATCTTAAGGCTGATGGCAATTGTTTCGTCTGTGCGCTTTTGTGAATTTATCTGCAAAATAGAAACTTTCATATCCGCGAGTGCTTGCGTAATATCAGCTATCAGCATAATAGTATTGTACGCCACTATCTGCACGAGCGCCTCGTAAACGCCCGATGCGCTCGCCATCTCGTTCTTTTCCCATTCTACGTTTACCCAACGGTCAGCTGTTTCAGGCGAGGAAATCCCCTGTTCAACATTGGGACAGTCACGCTTGTGAACGGAAATTCCGTAACCCTTGGTGATAAAACCGATGATATCGTCACCCGGCAGGGGATTACAGCATTTAGCAAACTTGACCGTGCATCCCACCTCGCCGTCCACAATGACACCGCTATTGGTCTTGACGTTCTTCGGTTTTTTGGCTACCTGCACCTGCTCCGCCTCGGTAACGGCGGCGGGTGCTTCTTCGGGTTTTACTATCTTGTCAAACTCGTCACGGAGCTTGGGAATAAGCTTGGAGACGGGCATTCCGCCGTATCCGAGCGTATTGAACATATCGTCATTGCTCATAAAGCCGACACGCGTGCCTACCGCAGAGCATATCTCCAAAAACTGCGCATCGGTAAAGCTCCTGCCGAATTTTTTGACCTCTGACTCAAGGAGCTGACGGCCCATAACGATATTGTCGGCGCGTTTTTCCTTTTTAAACCAGCCGCGTATCTTTGTCCTTGCCTCACTGGTCTTTACAATTTTCAACCAATCGCGGCTCGGGCCTTTCGATGCGGCGGAAGTGAGTATCTCAACGATCTCTCCGTTCTGCGGAACGCGGTCTATGGGAACGATAGTTCCGTTTATCTTTGCGCCCACCATCTTGTTTCCGACAGCGGAGTGTATAGCATACGCAAAGTCGATAACAGTCGAGCCGTACGGCAATGCTATTACGTCGCCCTTGGGCGTGAAAACATAAGTCTCCTCGTGGAAAACGTCCGTTTTGATCGCCTGCATAAACTCATCGGGATCGCGCGTATCATCCTCGGTCTCAATAAGGCGAGCGATCCATTCGAGCTTCTTGTCCATATCGATGCCAGATTTTTCACCGCTCTTATATTTCCAATGCGCCGCAACACCGTACTCCGCTATCTGGTGCATCTCGCGCGTTCTTATCTGCACCTCAAAAGGAATACCGTCGCGTCCGATAACGGTGGTGTGGAGCGAGCTGTACATATTGGGCTTGGGTGTTGAGATATAGTCCTTGAATCTGCCGGGCATGGAGTGGAACAGCTCGTGAATGATTCCAAGCGCGGTATAACACTCAAGCTCTGTCTCAACTATGATACGAAGCGCGTAAAAATCGTATATCTCATCAAATTTCTTATTTTGGCTGTACATCTTTTTATAGATGCTGTAAACGGTCTTTATTCTGCCCTCGAGGATAAAGTTAATGTTATATTCGCGCAGTTTTTCATCAACTATCGTTCTTATATTCTCAATGAAATCCTGATTCTGACCGTATTTCTTATCTACGTCGGTGCGGACCTCCTCGTATCCTATCGGATCGATGTAGAAAAGTCCGAGGTTTTCAAGCTCCTGCTTGACACGTTGCATTCCAAGGCGATGCGCCAAGGGAGCATACACCTGCATCGTTTCAAGCGCGGTAATACGCTGCTTTTCCTCGGGCTTGGCGCTCAAGGTGCGCATATTGTGAAGTCTGTCGCACAGCTTGATAAATATAACTCGGATATCCTTTGACATCGCAAGGAGCATTTTGCGCAGATTCTCGATATGCGCCTCCTCTTTATCCTCTACTGAAAGAACAACTATCTTGGTAAGACCGTCAACAAGCATTGCAACGGTAGCGCCAAAGAGTTTTTCTATCTCTCCGAGATTGGTTTTGTCCGAGCAGTCCTCGACCGTGTCGTGAAGCAGGGCGGCACAGATGGAATCCGTGTCAAGCTCAAGCCCCGCCACTATCTCTGCAACCGCCAAAGGATGCGAGATATACGCCTCCCCGCTGTCACGAAACTGCCCTTCGTGCATACTGTTGGCATAGGCATAGGCGCGGAGTATCTTTTCAAGATTATAATTTTTTCCCGATCCCTTGAGTATGCCGAGAAGTCTTTCCGTTCCTATGTTCTGTATAGCGCTTCCTGTACTGATGTTCATATATCCTCCTTAATGCGCATCAAGGCATTGATACTTGAGGCGCACGAAAAGCTCTGATTTTTCAATGTCTATCTTTGTTTTATGTTCAAGAATTTCAAACGAGGTGACAGCATCCTCACACTCTGTCTTGCGTATTTTAAATATACCCGAAGCGGCGAATATCTCGACCATTAGCTTATATTTCACATAGCAGACGCTTTCGCGCTCGGGCAGTTTAGTGCGAAGAAGATATAGCGCATATCTGTCGGTAACGGATACGCTTCCGCCCTCGGCAAGCGCACAGATAATACTGTATAGGTTCACAAGATCTCTCCTTGTCGGCAAAAAACCGTCAGCTATCGAAAAACTGCCGCCCGACATTATATCCTCAAAACGACGTTTTTCCGCCTGTCGACTCGCGAGAGCAAAAGATGAGGGGCGAACGTCCTCAACTATGAGCTGAAGCTCCTTTTTACCCATATAACGATTGATCCCCACGCCGAACAGCAGGTCCACGCTATCGCCTTTCTCGCAAGCAAGTTCGGACGGTGTGACGTTGAAATACATCGCGCTGAAATGTCTTCCCCCCGCCTCTACCGCGAGACGGCAATGCTTGCCCGCACCGACTCCTCTTACCGCGGTCACGTTAGCGCCCTCCAAAACGAAAAGCGGCGATGGATTTCCCGTTCCGCACGGTTCAACAAAGCGTCCTATCTCCTCTGCAAGCTCCATGGTAACGCCATCCGCCGAAAGAACACCGTCAGCCTCTATAACAGTCTCGCTTTCTCCGTCCGCAAATATAGAGGCGGCATATTCATTTATTTTGCGGCGGAATTCGGGGAGTGCTTGCCTTTCGATTGAAAGACCTGCGGCAAGCTCGTGTCCGCCGTATTTCACAAGGCAGTCCGAACACGCTGTAAGCGCATCCACAAGGTTCATCCCCTTGATGCTCCTGCCCGATCCCCTGCCTATATCGTGGGGCGAGCTATCCGCGATGGGATCGGCACTGTCGAAGGTAACGAGGATCGCAGGCATTGAAAATTTTTCAACGATCCTTGATGCTACAATACCGATAACTCCGTGATTCCAACCGTCGTCAGCAAGCACTATTACCTTATCGCGGCGAAGGTCATGCTCGTCGTATATTCTGTCAAGAGCTTCATCGAGAATCGAGTTCTCAACAGATTGACGCGTGCGGTTGATCTCGCAAAGGTAATCCGCAAGCGCCTGCGCCGTCTCGGGCGTGTCGGCAAGCAGAAGTTCTACCGCGACCGATGCATTTTCCATTCTTCCTGCGGCATTTATCCTCGGAGCTATGCCAAATCCGATAAAGGTTGCATCTATATTCCGAGGCTCCTTACCTTCTCTTGCGCCGCTCGCGGCATCCACAAGAGCGCTTACACCAAGCCTGCTACGGCTTTCGATACGCTCTATTCCCTTTGAAACTATCAGCCTGTTCTCATCAACAAGCGGCATAACGTCAGCCACCGTTCCGATGGCGGCAAGATCGGCATAGGTATGCACGATATTATCTATAGCCAGCGAGATATCCTCGTCCATATTTTTTGCTCGCTCACTCTCAAGAGCGCAAACAAGCTTTAACGCCACGCCAACTCCCGCCATTTCTTTAAACGGATAGGGGCAATCGGGGCGATGCGGATCTACCACCGCAACCGCACGCGGAAGTTCAGCCAAACACTCGTGGTGGTCGGTAACGACCACGTCTATACCGAGTTCTCGGCAATATTCGACCTCTGATACGGCAGTAACGCCCGTGTCGACGGTTATAATGAGTGTAACGCCCTTCGCGGCGAGCTTATCCACTCCCTCGCGGCTCATGCCGTACCCTTCGTCACTGCGTTTGGGGATATAATATCCTACGTGCGCTCCGCGTGAAGCAAGATACAAGTACAAAAGCGATGTGGAAGTAACACCGTCGGCATCATAATCTCCGTAAACAGCTATTATTTCGCCATCCTCTATGCCACGCGTAATGCGATCTACCGCAGGGCGCATATCCGCAAGAATGAATGGATCGCGCCAGATATAACGGTTTTTCAAAAGAAAAGCCGACACCGCATCCGCATCATTACCGACACGCTGACAAACAAGGGCGGCGCATTCCTCCGATATACCGAACGAATGCGAAACTTGCCCTACAATCTCCGCATTCGTTTCTTGCGGCTTTATGCTCCATATTCTTTTGTGCCTTTTTTTCTCAATTACAGTTGACATGAAAACACTCTTAAAATTTTATTTTTTATCAGGGGCAAATCTTGACATAATAGCAAGTGCAGTCTTGATGCCGTCGAGCGCGGCACTCGTTATGCCCCCTGCATATCCCGCACCTTCCCCACAGGGATAAACGAGATCGGAATGGTGTGTGGCGCGGTTGGTATCTCTGATTATTCTGACGGGGGCGGACGTCCTCGTTTCAACACCCGTAAGGAGCGCATCGGGAGCGTCAAAGCCATTTATACGCCTGCCGAAAATCTTGATGCCTCTGGATATCTCGTCGCTTATCTCCTTTGGCAATATTCGACGCAGATCGCACACCGCCGTACTTCCCCTCGTATACGACGGAAGAACTCTGCTCGGTTCCGCCAAGCGCGTGTGTGCGCCCGAGAGAAAATCACCGACCGTCTGTATCGGGGCGGAAAAATTTCCGCCTGCCGCGGCAAATGCCGCACGTTCTATTCTTCTCTGATATTCTATTGCACCCTCGACGGTAGAGCCGTAATCCGTAGGAAAAACACTTGCCAGAACCGCACTGTTTGAATTTTCCCCGCATCTTGCATGATTGCTCATGCCGTTTACAACAACACCGCCCATTTCGCTTGCGGCGGCAATAACCTCGCCGCCGGGGCACATACAAAAAGTATATACGCCCCTATCGCTTTTTGTGTCAGAAAGAGCGTATTCTGCCCTGCCGAGGCGGACATCGCCCGCAGATTTTCCATACAGGGCGGTATCTATATCATCCGCCTTATGCTCGATTCTCACGCCGACGGAAAATGGCTTGGCTTCAAGCGCAAAGCCGCCGCGCAGCAATGACGCATACGTGTCACGGGCGCTGTGACCTATGGCGAGAACAAGCGCACCGCAGGCCATTTCGCCCCGAGAGGTGGAGATGCGAACCTCGCCATCACTCTGTTTTAGCGAATCAAGGCGGCAATTATACACAACTTCGCCTCCGAATTCGGTAACACGCGACAAAAGTCTTGAAACAACGCCTCTCAAAAGATCAGTCCCGACATGCGGTTTTGCCTGCCACAGTATCTCTGCGGGTGCGCCAAATTCAACGAGACGGCGAAGAACGTACAGAGTATACGGATCGTTCACGCGGGTGACGAGCTTTCCGTCAGAAAACGTACCCGCACCGCCCGCGCCAAACATAACGTTGGTTTCCGTATCAAGCGCACCGCCGGAAAAGAAATCCGCCACCGTGCGCACTCTGTGCTCAAGCGGCGCGCCTCGCTCGATCAAAATCGGGCGATAGCCGTTCTCCGCAAGCATAAGCGCACAAAACATTCCCGCAGGGCCGCTACCCACAACAATGGGGCGACCGTTTGCCGCGTCAGAGCCGTAATTTATCTCTATTTCATCATCAGGAAGTATACGAAGCCCCGCCCTCTCAAGAGATGCAACTTTGGACGAAACGGGAGCAGCGAAGGATATCATTACGGTATATACGAATTTTATCTCATCGCGGCGTCGGGCATCTACGGAGCGCCGATATATAGAATATTCGGCATCCGCATACGGCAAGCCCGCACGTTTAGCAATGCGGCGCGCCTCCGAAACAGCCTCGCCGCAATCGGCTTCAAAGGGGAGCGCGATGCTCCCCGTAAGAATTTTTCTGATATCAGACATTTTCCGCACTGTCGATCGTGGTAGTCTCTGCGGCTTCGCCGCCATCCTCGGGAGGAATCTGCGTATCTACAAAAACGTCCGTACTTTCACCCGTTTCATCCTCGGAAACCTCCGGAATCTCGGGTACATCGGGAACTTCGGGAACAATAGGCTTGAACGTTACCTTGATCATTGCGGTAGACGAGCCCTCTTTTACAGTTACTCCCTCGGGGAGAAGGTCGGCAATATTCACAAGATTTTCGGTTGCCACTTCCCCATCAATAACTAAAACGATTATCTCCGTTATTCGTGAAAGAAGCTGCGGATCACCCGAGATCTTGACCGTAGCGGATGACAGCTCCACCTTGTCAACAAGGGACGTATCGTATCCATCGGCAAAGCTGTATTTGAGTGGAACGATAGCATCGGTCAAAACGGGGATATTTACAGTTACGCTGGTTTGATCCACAAAAACATAGGGACTCTCAACCGCTTTTCCTTCCTCATCGATCAAAGTAAGCGCAAGTCTTTGTGTAAGACTTGTTTGAATAAGCTGTGCGCCAAGACCTATCTCGGCTCGCGCCCCAACGATGCGCTCCACTATTCCTCCGGGTCCTTTTACGTTTACGAAGTCGATATCCGTGGTGACCTCTCCGAGATAGTGTTCAGCACTCATGGAATACGATGACTTTTCAATAACTATCGGGACTTTTACAGATTTTATAGTATCAACAGATACCGAGATGGACGATGGTTCTTTTGCTTTAACAGAAACCGTAGAAGGGGCTTTAAGCTTGACCTCGCACGCGTGCTTTCCCGCGCTTTCAAGCGCTCCGAGATCAACGTACGCAACAAAATCATCCGCAGTAAGCTCCGCAATATCGGAACGTAATCCCGTGACAGTGACATTCAGTTTTCCACCCTCGACATATACAACGGAAAGGTTGGAATTGTTTTTCATTGTTTCCGCCCCCTCAACCGATATATCTATCAGCGTAAAGGTTTTTTCGTACATTTCGGTATTTACGTTCATCACGTAAAGCCATATAGCAAACGAGGCGACGAGGCAGACAAGCCAAGGAAATATCAAAAACGGTCTGCGCTTCTTTTCGGTGAAGTTTTCTTCTCCAAAATATTTTTGATTTGAATTATTCATTACGTTTGCCTCCCCTCTTTATTTTTGTTCCTTTGATGCACCTTTTGCACCGAACAATCTGCGTTTTCCAACAGTATTGTCAGTTGGAACAAGATGCTTGAGCAATGTTTGCTTTAGTGAGCTGTAATTATAATTTCTGGTCAACGTACCGCCAACCGCCATTGATATCGTACCCGTTTCCTCGGAAACCACTACTACAATGGCATCACTCACCTCGGAAACGCCAAGCGCGGCGCGGTGGCGAGTACCGAGATCCTTGTTCAGATCGGTGTTGGAAAGCGGCAAATAGCAACCCGCGGCATACACCCTATTATTTCTGATTATCAGCGCCCCGTCATGCATGGGGGCTTTGTTGAAGAATATATTGCGGATAAGCGGCGCGGACATATCGGCATTCAGAACGATCCCCTGACTGAGATACTCGCCAAGCTTTGTTGAACGCTCAATAACGATAAGAGCACCCGTTTGAGACCTTGCCATGGAATCCGCCGCCTCGCTGATAACGTCAGCCATCTCTACGATCGCCTTATAATCGCTTGCGGAAAAGCTGTTTTTAAGGTTCTTTATGGGCGTAGAACCAAAACGCTCAAGCGCGGCTCGCAGATCGGATTGAAAAATAACGATAATAGCGATCATACCCACCTGATAAAAGTTTTGGAGAATGAACTGCATCGCCCTCATGTTAAGGATCATACTCAACACAAGCACGCCCGCAACAAAGATAAGTCCTCTGGCAAGTCTGCCCGCGCGTCTTTCTCTGATAAAGCGATAAAGAAAAAAAAGCACCATGGTAAGAATAAATATATCCAAAACGTCCGTTATTTTCATTTCGGGAATAACGGATAAAAAGTATTTATCGAGCCATTCCAGTACTTTGCTTAGAATTTCTTTGATTTTTTCCATAGTTTGATGCCACCCGTTAAAAATGTATTATATTTATTTTATCACAATTGTATTAATTTTTCAATAGAAATTTTATCTATTTAATAAAATATATAATAATTTTATTATTTAAATTACTTTATTTTATCATAGAACCCCACTAATTACCGTTTGATCAAAACGCAGCCAAGACTTTTATCCCCACATCCGCATTTATGCCGCCGTCAACGAATAATATTTAACATTACAGTGAGGTGAAAAATGAAAAAACACAAAGAAATACCGTCATCGCACGCAGGCGGGCGTGCAAGGAGCATTCTTTACAACTCCTTATTGCTTTGCGCATCCGCAATAGCGGTGCGCGCCGTAGGCGTATACTTCAACATTTACATATCCACACGGGTTGGCGCGGAGGGAATGGGGCTTTACTCCCTCTCGGCAACCGTTTGGGGGTTTGCCATGACGCTTGCGTTATCGGGAATAAATCTTGCTACCACCCGCTGTGTGGCGGAAGCAGACGGTCACGGCGGTGAAATAAGAGCCGCCATGAGGCGAGCCATCGCCTATGCCGTTAGCTTTGGTGCGCTCTCATCATTCCTATTGTTTTTTCTCTCCAAAACCATTGCGTTCTCTTGGCTAAAAGAAGAACGCATCTTACTCTCTCTGCGGCTTTTCTCCATTTCATTGCCCGCAATATCTGTCTGCTCCGCACTTAACGGTTATTTCTCCGCGGTAAGGCGGGCATGGAAAAGTGCGGCAGTCGGTCTTGTTGAGCAGGCAGTAAAAATATATGCAACCGCCGCACTGCTAACACATTTTCTCCCCCGCGGTGCCGAATATGCCTGCGCGGCAGTCGTTCTTGGCGGTGCGCTCTCGGAGCTGATGTCATGCGCTGTTTCCTTTGCGCTTTATCTGCTTGACCGAAAAAAGCTGTCAAAGGAAATCATCCCGCAAGACAAGGCAAAGCTTCTGACGCGGCGGCTTTTTGGGATAGCCACGCCAGTAGCTTTCAGCACTTATGTCAGATCGGGGCTCACCACGCTTGAGCATTCGCTGATACCCGCGGGACTTATCACATTCGGCATGGCAAGGTCGGATGCTCTTGCGGAGTACGGAATAATCAGCGCAATGGTACTGCCGCTCGTAATGTTCCCATACGCTTTTATCAACTCATTCACAGGACTTCTCGTGCCTGAGATCGCAGGCGCAGCCTCGCTTTCACACAAAAAGAGAATATCATATATAGCCCTGCGCAGTTGGCGATTGACCATACTTTTCGGTCTTGCAACGGCGGGTATTATGGCGGTCTGCTCATCATCGTTTGGTATGCGTATTTACGGCAATGCAAGAGCCGCCCAATACATTTTAGCCATCGCTCCCCTTTTGCCCGTAATGTATCTCGACACCGTCACCGACTCGATGCTAAAGGGTTTGGGAGAGCAGGTCTACACAATGCGTGTCAACATCGCGGATGCCGCCATATCGGTGATACTCGTGCGCATGCTCGTTCCGAATTTTGGCATTTTGGGATATATCGCCGTGCTGTACATAAGCGAGCTTATAAATTTTTCGCTCAGCGCATCAAGGCTCATTTCACGAACCAACATAGCCTTCAAACCATTTCGATGGTGCTTACTTCCGCTTGCGTGTCTCGTGATCTCGTCACGCATTTGCTGTTGTTTGTTTGAATATATTCCGCTTTATTCCATGCCGACGTGGTTTTCAATAACGGTGCAAAGCTCATTCGTTATAGCAATTTTTGTCCTATTAGCATTAGTCACAGGAGCAATAGACAAGGAGCTTACGGGATGGGTAAAAAATACCGTTTTCAAAAAGTAAAATGAAGTGGGGCGAATGCATTTTTGCATTCGCCCCTCTGCATTTTATCCTCTGTACGGCTCTATATTGCCATTCTCCATAACAAATATCCTGTCCGCACGTTCGGCTATGGAAAGATCGTGCGTGACCATTACAAGAGTTTGACCGAGAAGCTCTTTTGTCTGAATGAGCAACTCAAGCACCTCGTCTGCATTTTTGCGGTCGAGATTTCCCGTAGGCTCGTCCGCAAAGACCACTTGCGGGCGGTTTATAAGGGCGCGTGCAATTGCAACCCTCTGCTGTTGCCCTCCCGAAAGCTCGCTGGGAAGATGGTGAAGGCGATCCGATATACCCAGCGTAGTAACAAGCTTTTTTAAGTGTTGCTCATAGCTGTGGTCAGGCTTATTACACATCAGCGTAGGCACAAGGATGTTTTCGATAGCGGTAAATTGAGGAATGAGATTATGATTTTGAAAGACCATTCCAAGAAAATTCCCCCTAAAACGGCTCAATTCATCGGCGGACATATCACTCAGATTATTTCCCCTTACTATCACCTTGCCCGAGTTGGGACGGTCAAGCCCTGCACAAATATGCAAAAGAGTCGATTTGCCCGAGCCCGAAGCACCTATGATAGCAACAAATTCGCCGTCAAAAACACGAAAAGTCGCGCGGTTTACCGCCGTAACGACGGTGTCGTATTGCTTATACTGCTTGATAACGTTTTCAGCTTCAAGTATTACTCTTCTTTCTTCCATATCTTTACTCCATTCCCGATCTTTTTTCAGCCTCGTCTGCCTCTCGGCAATACTTGTAAAACGGCAGATAGGTAGCGATCACGGCACAAGTTGCGTTAAGCAAAGCGCACACGGCATATGCGACGGGCGATATATCAAAACCAAAGCGCACACCCGACATGATCCCAAGTGAGGTGAGCTCCTCATTGAACAGCACAAAAACAAGATAGCAGATAAGCGCAGAAATAGCAGTAGTCAAAACACAGGCAGGCAAAGCAAGCATAACACCCGACAACAAATACTGCTTACGCATTGTGGGGCGATCTGCGCCAAACGCCAAAAGCATCGCATTCTCACGACGGCGCTTTTTACCGAACGTATCCTGTGAGAAAAGCCAAACAAGAGGGGCAATGAGCAAAACGGCAACGGAGCAAGCGCGAAGGGCGTTTTGATAGCCGCATTTCAAATTAACCGCGGCGTAAAGGTCGCTGTAAGTATCTCTCACCGCGCCGCCGTACAGCGTTGCAGTGCGGCGTGCCGCGGCACGCACGGCATCTTTCTCAGTTGGGCTTATGCTCTCATCGAGATATATCTCCAGCTCGGAAATACTGCCGCCGCCCGCAATGTCAGAAAAAAGATTAGGAGATACACCTATCGTATACTCGCCGTCAGTCTCACCAAAATCCACGACCGCTCCGACGGTAAGCTCGATATAGGCGAACTTATATGCCTCAAGTTGCTGGGTAAGTATGTATTTTTTGTCATTTCGAGACGCATCCACACCGCCTGTTTGTTCAAGAAATACCGCAATTTTTATCTTGTCGCCGACCTCAAAATCAAGCTCCCGTGAGTTATTTATGTACTCACTCACAATAACGGTATTGGGATCTTCAAGCACCGAAAGAGGATCTCCGTCACACTGCCAAAGGTCATTTTCCAGTGCAATTTTTACCATCAGTTCATCAACGCAAATAAGCTTGAAATTGTTATCGGCACGCATAGTTTCATCAAGCGCGGAAGGAACCGTGTTCGAGTAATTATCCGCCGTTTGACGGCGATCCAGCACCGCGTGCGCTCCAATGCCCGATGCCGAGACCGAGTTGTCCCATGTAACGTAGTCAATCCCTTTTGTGTCAGCCAATTCCTCTATATCCGCCAAATCAAAGCTATTTTCCCCCGTCGACACAATATATGCAGGCGCAGGAGTATTTGCGCTCTTGACTATCATATCCGAAAGAAAATTTCCAAGCAGAAAGAAAGTGCTGAATGCAACCGCCGAAGCAAGAAGATTGACGTAGTATTTTCTGAATCTGAAAAAGCTCAAAAGCTCGTAGTGGAACGGATATTTCTTCCCGAAAAGGCGTTTTGAACGGCGCGGCGAGGACACGAGATTCGAGTTATCCTCTGCCGCGATAAGCGAGACGGGCGTTTTGGCTGATAGAATTTTCACCGACGGAAGAACAGCCACGAGAACAACAATAAATGTCCAAAGCAAGGCAAAAGGAAGTCTGCCGATCCCAATTGCGAAAACGCCGCCCGAAAAAGCTACGAACAGTGCCGATACTCCCACGCCGAGAACGGCAGAGGGCAAAAATGTAAGCACGGCAATTGCAAAAAGCTCCCAGCCTGCCGTTTCAAACAGCTTTTCAAAATCCGCACCGAAGGACATATATACGCCGTATTTGAATTTGTAGTGGTTAGTTCTTATCAAGAACAGCGCAAGCAACATGGTCGCTGATATCACGCCTGCCACTATTATCATAACGGTCTCAAATATCTCGCCACCCAGCCTTGAGCCGATATATTCGACAGCAGGAGAATAACGTATACTCGCCCCCTCTCGTTCAAGAGAGTACTTGAGTATCACAAGATCGCACTTGCCACGGTCATGATCGGAGATAGTGAATTTAACCGAGTAGAGAGATTCCCCCATAACGTTATACGGCTCTGCCTTGTACGATGAGTATATACGGTATTTTTCCTCAAGATTATCCGCAACGAGCAGCTCACGATTATAAATATCAAACCACTCCGACTCCGTATAACCGTCAACGGTAAAGCTCCATTCGGCAAGCGCGCGGCTTTCTGCAAGTGCTGTAGCCTCTCTCGAATCAAAGACCGTCACCGCTGACCAAAAAACGAACTGTGCCGCTATCAGCGCAAGAAAGAAAACGGCATACTCGCGCCTTGCGCTTACTACGTTTTTGAATGCATGCTTTACATTGCTCGGCGCAAAGAAACACCGCAAAAACCGCACAACCCGACGCATGGCATCGGCAGGGGTGTATCGAACGTATTTATGGTCTATATATCTGCCCATCTTCATCAAAAAGACCTCCGAGCCTCATCGGTAATAACGCAAGCTGGCAACGACCTTACCGAGTATCGTCACGTCGTCGGCAAAGATTGGCGGCATTTGAGGATTTTCAGGTTGCAGTCGGTACTTGCCGTTTTCTTTAAAAAAGCGTTTCACTGTCGCCTCGTTTTCTATCATCGCCACCACTATCTCACCGTTTTCGGCATAGTTGCGGCGATCCACAATCACCGTATCGCCGTCAAAAATACCTGCGTTTATCATACTCTCGCCCTTTACGCGAAGCGCAAAAAGGTTTTCCGCCCGACATCCCGCATCCGCGGCATCAAACGCAACGTATCCGTCAAAATCTTCCTGTGCAAGAATTGGGACACCCGCCGTAACTCTGCCAAGTATCGGTACTCCCGAGCGCATTTTATCAGCAGAAAGACTTATGGCGCGGCTTTTGCCCTCGCTTCTGCTTATCATACCTTTTTTTGCAAGGATCTCAAGATATCTATGCACACTCGACGTGCTTTTGAGTCCAACGGCATCCATTATATCGCGGACGCTGGGCGCATAGCCCCTTTGTTCCGTTGAGCTGATTATGTATTCGTATATCTGCATTTCCCTGTTGTTCATATCAACGCACTCCTCGTTTCGTGGGTTGATT
Source organism: Eubacteriales bacterium (assembly GCA_045546615.1). Taxonomy (GTDB): domain Bacteria; phylum Bacillota; class Clostridia; order Oscillospirales; family CAG-272; genus CAG-390. The sequence continues at coordinate 34,749 of JAZQDD010000024.1, forward strand.
TAATTATATCACATTTTCTCGCGCGATGCAAACAATTGTTCTAAAAACTTGTTAATATTTTGTAACTTTTCAAAAACCTCTTGCTTTATGGCTGTTTTCATAGTATAATACAATTGAATACTTTGTTTTCAAGGAGAACATAAAATGACAAACAACAAGTACATACTCAATTGGATCGACGAGATGGCGGCTATGACAAAGCCCGACAAGATCGTTTGGATCGACGGAACCGAAGCTCAAGCCGAGGCTCTCCGCGCCGAGGCTTGCTCCACGGGCGAGATGCACAAGCTCAACGAGGAGCTTCTCCCCAACTGCTATCTGCACCGCACAGCCGTAAACGACGTTGCGCGCGTTGAGGGCAGAACCTACATCTGCACCGAAAAGGAAGAGGATGCAGGAACCATCAACAACTGGATGGCACCTGCGGAGATGAAAGAAAAGCTCTTCAAGCTCTACCGCGGTTCAATGAAGGGACGTACCATGTACGTTATTCCCTACTCCATGGGCGTTGTCGGCTCCGATTTTGCTAAATACGGCATTGAGCTTACCGACTCCATCTACGTTGTTCTTAATATGCTCATTATGACTCGCGTAGGTACCAACGTTCTTGAGGCACTCGGTGACAGCCCCGACTACATCAAGGGACTTCATGCAAGAGCCGATATCGACGAGGAAAACCGCTACATCACCCACTTCCCCGAGACTAACGAGATCATGTCCGTTAACTCCGGTTACGGCGGAAACGTGCTTCTCGGCAAAAAGTGCTTTGCGCTCCGCATCGCCTCCTTCCTCGGACGTAAGGAAGGCTGGATGGCTGAACACATGCTCATTCTCGGTGTTGAGTATCCGAACGGCGACACCAAGTACATCTGCGCCGCATTCCCCTCCGCCTGCGGTAAGACCAACCTCGCAATGCTCATCCCTCCCGCAATCTATCGCGAGAAGGGCTACAAGGTATGGTGCGTCGGTGACGATATCGCATGGCTGCGCGTAAACCCCGAGGATGGCAAGCTCTACGCGGTCAACCCCGAGAACGGCTTCTTCGGCGTTGCTCCCGGTACTAACGAAAACTCCAACCCCAATGCGCTCCACACCTGTATGCGTGACACCATATTCACCAACGTCGTTCACAACACCAAGGACAACACCGTTTGGTGGGAAGGCCTTGACAATAATCCTCCCCAGCCCGGCTACGCCATCGACTGGAAGGGCAATCCTTGGGACTGCACCAAGTACGACAAGAAGGATAAGTCCACCTGCGGAGCACATCCCAACTCCCGTTTCACCGCACTTGCAAAGAACTGCCCCTGCATTTCCTCTGAATTCAACAGCCTCAAGGGTGTTCCGATCAGCGCTATCGTATTCGGCGGCAGACGTGCAAAGACTGCTCCTCTGGTATACCAGTCCACAAGCTGGCAGAACGGTACGTTCGTCGGTTCTATCATGGCTTCCGAGACCACTGCAGCAGCCGCAGGCGCTGTCGGCGTAGTTCGCCGCGATCCTATGGCTATGCGTCCCTTCGTCGGCTACAACATGGGCGACTATTGGGCACATTGGCTTGAAATGGGCAAGAAGATCCCCAACGCTCCCAAGATATTCCACGTTAACTGGTTCCGCACCGACGATGAAGGTCACTTCATCTGGCCCGGATTCGGCGATAACCTTCGCGTTCTCGATTGGATCCTTGCCCGTTGCGAGGACAAGGTAGATGCTGATCTCACCGCTATCGGTTATGTTCCTAAAGCTGAAGATATCAACATCGAAGGACTTAAAGACGTAAACCTCGACACCATCAAGGAGCTTGTAAGCATCGACAAGGCTTCGTGGATCGACGATATCGCAAACATCAAGGAGTTCTACGCTCTCGTTGGCGACCGCGTTCCCGCAGAGCTTTACGACGAGCTTGCCGCACTTGAGGCAAGACTCAAGGCATAAAACAAAAAAATGCGCCCCATGCGTTTGGGGCGCATTTTTTGTTACTGCGGTGTTCCGTTTTTTATCTCGGTAAGCTCCTTGATAAAGGACTCGATATCTTTAAACTCACGGTATACGCTGGCAAAACGAACGTATGCAACGTCGTCCGCTTCCTTTAGCTTACGCATAACCATTTCACCTATATCGCCCGAGGTAACCTCTTGACGAAGTGAATTATTAAGCTCCGCCTCGATCTCCGCCGCAATCGTCTCGGCGTTGACAGGGCGTTTTTCGCACGCTTTGAGAAGCCCCGAAAGGAGCTTTTGCCTATCGAAAAGCTGTTTTGTGCCATTTTTCTTAACAACTATGGTCTGCACGGACTCCACGACCTCAAAGGTGGTAAACCGCTTTTGGCAAGCCATACACTCGCGGCGGCGGCGGATGTTGTTTGCTTCTATGTTCTGGCGTGAATCGATAACTCGGCTCTCAAGACAGCCGCAACTTGGACATTTCATACTTTATTTATCCTTTTTGGGTATTTTATGCTACAATCATACCACATTTTTTTTGATTTGTAAAGTTTTTTATAAAAACTGCCTTATTTAAGCATTTTTGCCCGTCCGCCGCTGAAATCCTCGGCTATGTATTTTAAGGAACACGGCGTCACCGTTCCGTCAACGATTATGTCAAATATCTCAATAGCCGCCTTCCTGTCCATGCCGAAAGAGTAGGTCTTGTTTTCGCCGCAGGCCGAAATGTTTATGGCATAACTTTTAAAGCCCGCTCTATGCACTTCATACAAACGATAAAACACGTCTTTACCAAGGATCTGGCGCACATCACCCCTGATCTGCACAAGCGTTCTGAAGCGCTTTTTTCGCTCGCCTCCGCAAAAAAGCATAGTATTCACCTCCAAAAAATCATTTTCGCAATAAAATGATAACACAACGCATACTGTTTTAATTGTAAAGATTTTTGTCGATTTTTTGTGCAATTATGCCAAAATAGAGACAAGTCTTTTGTTTTTTGCTCTATTTTTCTGCTTTTTTATTCCATTTTTGTATTTTTTTGAATATTTATCAAATTTATGTATTTTATTTTTTTGGATTTCGCGCACTCTGCACAAAAATTTGTCAACTCCCCCTGCCACAAATTACCTCTGGAAAGCCGCCCGAGGGTATGGTATAATGAAAAAAACGCATAATTTGTGTTTTTTTGATGAATAAATAAGAAATATTCATTTTTATGAAAGGACAAAAAATGGTCAGAATAAAGCATTTTTTCAATATGTTTTTGCATGCATTTTCAAAAATCGGCTACCGCCCAATGCTGATATTCAGACTCGGCGCCAGCGCGGTCTGCCTTGCACTTGCCGCTATCGTATATTCCGCCAAGGAAGCCGCAACCCTCGACCCTTTAGGTGCTTTTTCATACTACGCGCCAATGGTAGAATACATAGTAATGACGCTCCTTATCGTTTTTATAGGTATGCTCGCGTTTGATACCGCGGAAAAATATTATGAGCAATAAAACGTATTTTTGATCAAAAAGCGAAAATAAAGCCTCAAAACTATTGAAATCTCAAAAAAAATAGGTTATAATACAATAGAATAATTGTTTTTGAAATAAGGAGATATGGAGATGCTTGGAAAATCCTTTAATTCTATTTCTTCGGGCACACGCGAAACCAGACCGTTTTCGACTGCCGCCGACAAGGACGCCACCATCAGAGAGATACTCGATACCGTTTACGATGCGCTTTCTGAAAAAGGCTATAATCCCATAGGTCAGCTTGTTGGATATATTCTGTCCGATGACCCCACCTATATCACTAATCACAAAAACGCCCGCAGTCTTATTTGCCGCTTTGATCGCGACGATCTGCTTGATGCTTTGGTCAGATACTACTTTAAATCTAAAAGCAAATCAGAAAAATGAACAGCATCCCCTTTGAATTAAAGCCGCTCACGGTCAGAGCCGCTATGGACAAGACCGTAGTAGCTTTGGGAAGCTTTGACGGATTTCACCTCGGACACAGGGCTATCATTTCAACCGCCTACGGGCTTGCGGAGAAGTTAAATGCATCCTTGTGCGTTTTTTCCTTTGCCCTTCCCCCTGCATCGTTTGCGCAACCCAATGCTCGTATTTTGTTAAGCGAAACTAACGAAAGGCTTTGTGGCTTTGGTGCAACGGGAGCCGATCTTGCCGTATTCGCAGATTTCCCCGCCGTAAAGGATATGAGCGCACAGGATTTTATTGAAAAGGTATTGATCGGTCAATTTAAGGCGATAGCCACCGTATGCGGCTTTAATTTTTGCTTTGGCAAGGATCGCCGCGGAACATCGGCGTTACTCAAACAGTATTTCAACGAAAACGCCGTATGCGTTGATGCCGTTATGCACGATAATGCTCCGATCAGCTCCACGCGCATCCGAAACCTTCTGCTGGACGGATGCGTTGAAGAAGCCGCCGAGATGCTCGGTTCGCCCTATTCCGTTACACTCCCCGTTTCTGCAGGACGCGGCGATGGAAGAAAGCTTGGTTTCCCCACTCTGAATCAGATCCCGCCAAAGAACAAGCTCATACCAAAAAACGGCGTATACGCCACGCGCACCACCCTGCCCGACGGAAGAAAAATCCCTTCGGTCAGCGATTGCGGCACAGCACCGACTCTTGATTCAAGCGGTGAACTGCGCGTAGAGACTCACATGCTCGATACCTCGGCATCGCTTTACGGAAAAACGGTCAAGGTAGAGTTTTTGCGCCGTCTCAGAGACGAGATGGTGTTCCCATCCGCCGATGATTTGATCAAGCAGGTAAATGCGGACGTTGAAGCCGCCCGCGCAATATTTGCAAAAAAATAACACAATAGACAGGATCATAGCATGAAGCCATCAAGGTACTCCGCCGCAAAAAGAATTGTGGCGTTTTTCTGCTGCTTATGCCTTTTTGGCGCTCTGATACTTTCTGCCATAGGCGTATTTGCAAGCGCAGAGGATCTTTCAGAGCTTCCGTTAGACACAGCAAACACGATCTATCTTTATAATATCGAAAACAAAACCCCGATAGTCGAGAAAAACTGCGACACGCTGATATATCCCGCATCAACCGTAAAAATAATGACGGGTTTGATAGCCATAGAGAATCTCGCCGGCAGGCTGGATGAAAAAATTGCCATTTTACCCGAAATGCTAACAAACGTGGAGGGACAGCAGACCAATTGGCTTACCCCGGGTGAGCATCCTACGGTGCGCGACCTTCTGTATCATGCTATCTGCGGCGGATATAACGACGCTATATCCATAATAACTCACGTCGTTTCGGGCGGCGAGGCGGGATTTGTTGCTTTGATGAATGCCCGCGCCAAAGAACTTGGTATGACGAGCACCTCATACACTAACGCCACGGGTATACACAATGCGGCAATGGTAACAACAGCAAGAGACGTTGCCACTCTCGCGCTTGCGGCACACAAGATACCGCTTTATATGGAGATGTCTTCGGCGGCGGATTACGTGACCGAGGGATTGAGCAAGAAGCAAAATTTCGCCAATCGAAACTACCTGATGTCAAAATTGCGTTCCCAAAAATACTTCAACAAGCTTTGTAAGGGTATGAACGCAGGCTTTACCGTTCAGGGCGGCGAGTGTGTGGTCACAGTCGCGCAGTCCAATGCCCTCTCGTATCTTTCAATAGTTATGGGCGGCACGACTGATGCAAAAGGAAACAATTCAGCATATAACGTTACAAACAAGCTCATCAGCTGGGCATTCCGAACATACGAATACAAAGAGGTCATAAAGGAAGGTACTATAATCTGTGAGCTTCCCGTCGAAATGGCGGCAGATGTGGAAAGCGTTTTGGTCGTTCCGGAAAGCTCCATGTCATTCTTTCTCCCCAAAAGCACCGAGGTGGGCAAGGATCTGATCATTGATTACACGCTGACGGTCGATTCGCTCACAGCACCGATAACAGAGGGAACGTCTGTGGGATTCATCTCGATATTACGAGGTGATGAAGTTCTTGGAACTATAAACCTTGTAACAAAATTTTCCGTCGCAAAAAGTGAATTTCTTTACGCTCTCGAATGGATACGTTCGATCTCCCAAAGCCGCGTTTTCATCGCCAGCGTAATAAGCGGAGTAGTTATCGCCGCCATATATATAATTTCAAAATCCGCATTCAGAGCATCAAAGTCTCACAAACGCGGAGGCTTTCGCTGACGGAACTTTGGGGCTTATTTGAGCTTCTTTTTTCAAAAATTAATAATTTTGGATACTTTTACTTGACATCTTTTCAAAAAAAGGGTATAATACTTGAGGTCTTTTATCGGGATCGGCATAAAACCGATACCGATACTATTTAAAATCAGGATTAAATTTTGGAGGATATCACAATGTTTGAACAATTCAAAGCGCTTCTTGTTGACGAGCTTCAGGTTGAAGAAGATAAGATCACTCTTGAAGCCGAACTTTCAAATGACCTCGGCATCAATTCCATCGAGCTTGCAGAACTTGTAATGCGCTGCGAGGAAACCTTTAGCATTGATATCGACGACAACGATATTCACAATTTCGTTACCGTCGGCGATGTCGTAAATTATCTTGAGACAATAAAATAAGTTCTTTAACATTCTCGGAAAAGCGGTTTTTTAAAAACCGCTTTTTCGCATATTTCCCCCTTTTCTCCCGTAGAATTCAGATGGGGGTGATTCTTTGGAAACAAGAAAAAGTAAAAATTGTTTTACAGCTATAGCTTTTCTTCTTTTCGCACTTATATTTATGCTGTTCTGCATTATAGGAGCGCGTTTCCCTGCGCTCGTATCACAGCCCAAGGAAGCAAACGCCACACCTGCGTCGGACATCGTTATAATCGATGCGGGGCACGGGGGTGAGGACGGCGGCGCGGTATCAAAAAGCGGAATATGCGAAAAGGATATAAACCTGCGCCTTTCGATGCTCCTTGGGGATATTTTTGACGCGGCGGGATATTCCGCTGTTCAAACGCGAACGGAGGATAGATTGCTTTATGACAGAAACGTTGATTTTCACGGGCGCAAAAAAATTCTTGACATGGCAGCCCGACTCGATATAGCGAAAAGCCGCAACGCCGAACTTTTTATCAGCATACACATGAATGCCTTTCCGCAGCCGATATATCGCGGACTGCAAGTATACTATTCGCCGCACCACAAAGACTCCGAAAATATCGCCAAAGGCATCCAAGCGTTAGCAAAAATAAGTTTACAACCAACAAACAACCGCGATGTAAAATCTTCCGGCGGAAAGATATATCTTCTTGATAAGCTTGATTATCCCGCGGTTCTCGTCGAGTGCGGCTTTCTCTCGAATCCGGACGAGGCGGCGCTCCTGTGCGATGAAGGCTATCTGCAAAAGCTTGCTTTCGTGATATTCGCAGCCGCAAGCGATAATATTGGCGCTTCGCCCTCAACATTGGGATGAGCCTATTGACTAACCGCCGCTTGGGGTGTATAATATAAAAAAACACAAGGAAAGAAAAATGGGGCGTCTTAAATCTGTTTTTATTTGTTCAAATTGTGAATTTGAAAGCCCGAAGTGGCTTGGAAAATGCCCAAACTGCGGGGCGTGGAATTCATTCACCGAAGATGTGATAGACACATCTCCCGAAAAAAACGCGCAGGAAACAAAGCGCAGTGCCGGAGTAGGCACGGATGCTCGCGCACTTCCCCTTGATGAGATGTCGCAGGACGAATGCATTCGCTCACGCACAGGGCTTTCGGAGCTTGACCGTGTGCTTGGCGGCGGTCTTGTGCGCGGTTCTGTCGTTCTCCTGACGGGAGAGCCCGGAATAGGAAAATCCACGCTTCTTTTGCAAATAAGCGGCATTCTCGGCGAAAGCCGACGGGTGCTTTACATATCAGGAGAGGAATCCGGCGGTCAGCTAAAGCTGCGCGCCAAACGACTCGGCGTCGCGGGCAAGGATCTTTTTGTGCTTACGGAGACAAACGTTGACAAGGTCTTGCGCGAGATCGACAGAGTTAAACCCGAGGTCGTCATCGTTGACTCGGTACAAACCATGTACTCGCCGCTTTCATCATCCTCCCCCGGAAGCGTCACGCAAGTACGCGAGACGGCGTTATCATTTATAGCAAAGGCGAAAAACGACAGTATTTCGGTAATCCTCGTCGGACACGTAAATAAAGAAGGTTCGATAGCAGGACCTAAACTTCTTGAGCACATGGTAGATGCCGTCCTCTGCTTCGAGGGCGACCACCAGCAGGCTTACAGAATAATCCGCGCAGGAAAGAACCGATACGGTTCAACAAATGAGATCGGCGTTTTTGAAATGACCGACAAGGGACTTTGCCAAGTACCGAATCCCTCGGAGGTGCTTCTTGCGGGCAGACCGAAAAAGGTGTCGGGCAACTGCGCCGTTTGTACGCTTGAGGGAACACGTCCGATAATCGCAGAGGTGCAGGCTCTCGTCAGCCCCACATCCTTCCCCTCGCCTCGGCGCACCGTAAACGGCGTCGATTACAACAGAATGTGCCTTATTACCGCAGTGCTTGAAAAAAGGCTCGGCTTGCGCTTTTCCGCCAATGATATATACCTTAACGTAATCGGCGGCTTGCATATCGACGAACCCGCCGCGGATATCGCCATAGCTCTTTCAATGATATCATCCATAACGGATAAGATAGTTCCCGATGACCTTGTTGCTATCGGAGAAATCGGCCTTGCGGGTGAATGCCGCGCGGTATCTTCACTCGAACAGCGCGTGCGCGAGGCGGAGCGCCTCGGCTTTGCGCGAGTGGTAGTCCCGTACCGTAATATAGAAAAACGCCCCATTGAATGCTCGGTAAAACTTTTGCCCGTAAAAAGCGTTTATGAGGTACTCATGCTACTCAAGGACGAAGAAGAAGCCAAAGGATAATATATGACCGATCAGGACGGCAGTATTGACTGCCGCCCTGATCGTTTTTTTCATTATAATGTATTATGTTCATTTCGCATTTGTTTCGAATGTGTTTTATCGCACAAACCACCTTGTACAATATGCACAAAAATCGTTTTTTGCAAAAAATATTTTTCTACATTTTTTCAAAATACCCTTGACATTACCAATTTGATGTGTTATCATTAGCGTAATGCTTTTTGTAATATTCAAGGAGATGAATTTATGAAACAATTTACAAAAAAACTCACATCACTTTTCATGGCAGTTTGCATGATTCTTACTGCTGTGATCGTTGCTCTGCCTATCACCGTATCGGCGGCAACCAGCGTATCCTCATGGAGTAGTATCACCAACGCAAGCGGTGATTACATACTCACCAGCGACATTACCGTCCCCGCAGGCGGAACGTTCTCCGGCACCTTCTCCGGTACTATTGACGGAAACGGTCACACCATCACCGTGGCTGACACTATGTTCTCTACCGTTAGCGGTGCAACGTTTAAGAACTTCACCATCAACGGTACTGTTTCCGCTTCTTCCTTTATTGGAACAGCAACCGGTTCCACAGTTACCATTGAGAACGTTACTTCTAACGTTAACACCTCAAGCTCCAGCAACAACGCCGCATTTATTTCCGAGGTATCCGGCGCAACAACTCTTAAGTTCACCAACTGCATTAACAACGGTAGCGTATCTTCCTCCGCTCAGGCTGGTGCATTTATCGGTTGGTCCGGCACCGCTTTCACCGCTGTTTTTACCGGCTGCGTTAACAACGGCACCATCACCACCACAGGTTCTCACGCTGCAGGCTTTATCGGTTGTCTTCAGAACACCAACGCAAAGTTTGACGTTACCTTTAACGCTTGCTCCAACAAGGGTGCGATAGTAGGCGATAACACCTCGAAGTGTGAAGCTGCCGGCTTCATTGCCTTCGCTAGCGGAGCAAGCACCACTACCATCAAATTCAATGATTGCTACAGCGCAGGTAGTCTCACCAACAAGGCTACCAATAATGATGCAGGCAACGAAGGTAAGTACAACTCTTCCGGTTTCGTTTCGAGAGTTCAGCATGGTAGCGTTACCATAAACAATTCTCTTACAAATATCCCCGCTTCTTCTCTCAGCGCAGCAACCGGTTATCGCGCTAACTTCTGGTATGCTTCCGAGGGCGCAACTCTAACCGCTACCAACTGCTACTATTTTAACAATGGCGTAGCACTTTCCAGCACCGAGAGCGGCAAGGGCTTCACCGCTGTTACCGCAGCACAGCTCGCAAGCGGCGAGATCGCTTACAAGCTCAACGGCAGCACTCAGGTTGATCCCACTTGGTATCAGCTCATCGGTACAGATGCTGTTCCCCACCACGTCGCTGACGAGGACGCTATCGTTCGTTACGATAGCGCATCCAGCAAGTACACCAACGATTACGTATATATTGTAGCTCCCCAGTTTGATATAGCTCTTGAGGCTAACTACGGCACTTACAGCGTATACAACTTCAACACCGGCGCAAATGAGAACTTCACAGGTATCAAGGTTGATGTTTATGTAAATAACATTAATTCTTCTCTTACCTACGGTATCGCAGGTATCGACGGATATCTTGAGTTCGACGGCGCGGCTCTCACTCCCTACTACACAACCACCGAGGAACTCAACGGAGTTTCCGGTTCTGTAAACCCCGGCCCCATCGCAAACTTCCCCACCTATTCGCAGACCGTAAGCGGAGTTACGTTCTCCCTGTTCTCTGTTGAGGGACTTTGCACCGAGTACATAGCCGGCTCCGGCTCTCTCAGAATGAACTACATCATCGACGTTGACAACCACACCGCTTGGAAAAACAGCAAGACCGGTATCACCAACGCTGATGCTGTTAAGCTCTCCTACTACTTTACTGTAAACAGCGGCGCTACCGACGGCGCAACCTACACCTTCAAGGTTCCCGCTAACCCCGACGCTACCACTGTAGAAGAGGCAACTCTCCGCGCTCCTTACTACACCGGCACAACCGACCAGACCGCTTTCGGTACTGTGTTCGGACGCGCAGCTGAAGCTGAGTGCACCATCACCACCTCCACCACCTACACCGTTAAGTTCGTTGATTACAACGATAGCCTTATTTCCTCTCAGACCGTTACCGCAGGCGGAAGCGCTACTCCTCCCGCTAACCCCACCAGAACAGGTTATAACTTTACCGGTTGGCAGGGAAGCTACACCAACGTTACAACCGACACTACTGTTAAAGCAACCTATTCAATACAGACATTTACAGTTGAGTTCGTTGATCACGACGGAACCCCCATTTCCACCCAGACCGTAAACTACGGTGGAAACGCTACTGTTCCCGCTGACCCCACCAGAGATGGTTACACCTTCACCGGTTGGTCGGGAACATACACTAACGTTACTGCTAACAGCACCGTTACTGCTCAGTACACCCAGAATACCGTAGCTGCTGAATTCTTCGTATTCGCAAGCGGCGCTGATACCACTTACGTATCAATCGATGAGACCAATGGATATCTCGTATTCAAAGCAGGTGGAATGAGCGCCAGCGCAATCGCTGCCCTCTTCAATGATACCAACATTTCCATTACCAAGGCTGATGGCACTGCTGTTACCGGAACCGCGCTTGCAGGAACTACATATATCATTACCTCAACAATCAACGGCGAGAGCAAGTCTCTTACTGTGGTTGTTAAGGGGGATTTGAACTCCGACGGATACATAACCTCGCGTGATAGCAACATTGTTAAACGTCATGTTTTGGGTTCTCTCCTTATCACAGATCCCATACTCTTTGCAGCCGCCAATGTTAACACCGATAGTTCGATAACCTCACGCGATTACAACGCACTCAAGGGCTTCCTTTTGAGCTCCCGCACACACTTCTAATCCCCCCCCGCCGCTTTTGCGGCGGGATTTTTTATTTAACAAGCGCGATTATACAACCTTATAAAAAACGAAAAAATATTAATTTTATTTAAATAAAATATATAAAATAGATTGACAAAAGCGGTAAATTATGATATCATTATCTCAACAATGCCGAGCGTTTCTTCGGCAAATTTCAAGAAAGGAAAAAAACAAATGAAACAAACCGCAAAGAAATCCTTAGCGCTTATCATGGCTGTATGCATCATGCTTACAACCGCGATAGTTGCAATGCCTCTGTCTGTTTTCGCAGCAGAAGCAACCCCATGCGCTACGTGGGCAGATGTTGTTGCCGCTGTTGAGGCTGACCCCGCAGCAAGCATCAAGCTGACCGCTGACGTAAGTGCAGACTCTACCATCGCTTCCTTCACAGGAACATTCGACGGAAACGGCAAGACCGTTACCACAACCACTACCCTGTTCGACGCTGTCGCTGACGGCGCGACGATCAAGAACCTCACCGTCGCAAGCGCGAGCGCAATTGCTGTCACTCCCCTCATGGCAGCAGCAAGCGGCAACGTCACTGTCGAGAAAGTAACCGTTAATGCCAATGTCTCCGGTAGCTCTACCACCGGTGCATTCATCGGCAAGACGACCGAGGCTTTAACCCTTACCCTTACCGATTGTATAAACAACGCAGATATCAGCGGTAGCGGAAACATAGCCGGCTTTATCGGTCAGCTCAAAGGTGCTACAACCGCTACCCTTACCAATTGTGTAAACAACGGCGATGTTACGACTACCAATGCCGGCGGTCACGCTGCAGGCTTTATCGCTTGTATCGACCCCTCCGGCGCTGCTAACATTACCTTTGAAGGCTGCGCAAACAACGGTAAGATATCAGCTACCAACACAGGAAAAGGCGAAGTTTCCGGCTTCGTAACCTACCTCGAGTCCAGCGAGGCTTCCACCATCGCCTTCAAGAACTGCGTAAGTGCAGGTGCATTTGATAACAAGTCTGAAAACTCTGACACTAAGTACAGCGCTTCCGGCTTCATGGCAAGAGCAAAGCAAACGGCAACCGTTTCTATTGAAAACTGCCTTTCTATCGTTCCTTCCTTCACTACTGCAAACGGCGGAGCAGGTTTCTTCTGGACTAAGAACGAGACGCCCGCAACCGTTACTTTCACCGCTTCTAATTCCTACTATCTCCCCAATGCTACCGTAACCGGACTTTCCGATACCGAGACTGCTACAAACGGCTTCACCGCTGTTGACGCAGCCAAGCTCGAAAGCGGCGAGATCGCTTACAAGCTCGGCTCCGCTTGGGGTCAGAAGATAGG
>JAZQDD010000025.1:0-47407 GCA_045546615.1 Eubacteriales bacterium
GATTAGGGCTGATTATATGCCGTAATGAATACGTTTTTTGTACGATTCATAGCACTTTGTGTTCGTTTCAGCACTTTTTTGAAAAAAGTTCAAAATTTTTTCTGCTTTTTCTCCTCCTTCTGTACATAAATTAATCGAGCAAAAGGCTTTCAAAGTGGAGTGTTTTACTCTCCATATAAGTAATGATCGATTTTGCCTCAATCGTCAAGATTAAATGTAAATTTTTCTAAATTATCTCAGTGATTCTTGCTATCTATTGCAAAAAAGGAAAAAATGTATTAGAATATTTCTTGCAAATAATTACTTTAATCGAGGAACAATTGGAATGAAGTACACTTGGATTGATTACAATTCAGCATATGAAAAAATTGTTGATTCTTGGATTGACGAGGATGCACAGCGTTTCACCGGATGTGATGAAGGATTTGAGGAATATTATCAATACTGGGTGAACGATGCCGATACGAAGATTGGTGAGAATTTTTGGGCAAAGATTATTCTAAGCGGTTCTGACCAGATAGGAATTATTACGCTTGGGTTATGGGAAAACGTTTTCACTATATCTGAGTTTATAATCCGCCCCGATAAACGCGGCATGAAATATGGATCATCAGCTCTTACGGAATTGATTGCTCACTCAAAAGATATTATTGGCGTTGAAATTCAAGAGGCGAAGGCAGTAATATTTCCCAACAACATTCCATCACAAAAAGCATTCGAAAAAGCAGGTTTTAAATTCCACTATGAACATCCCGATGGAGATGCGTGGTACTATAGATATCAAAAAGCTTGAAATACCCAGATAAGGAGATTTGTATATGCGAAACACAGAGCAGATTACAATTTCAAATATTCCGGAAATATCGGCAATCTACTTTGCTCTGCTGCAAAGCGGATATGACTATTATGCTATGGAGCGAAGCCAAGATCATATTTCACATATTCAAGGGTATATTGGCGCTGAAAATTCTACTCCTTTTTTCGCAGGGGTGAAGCAGAACACCTGCAAAGTTTATCCATATTGGCCCCGTGCTGCAATTTTGGAGAATCTAAACTTACCATCTATGATTTCCAAATTTAACATTGCTTCATATAGAACATAGTCATAAAAATCATCACCAGCGTTGCTTGATTGTGTTGGACTTGTTGTGTCTCGTTGCCTTTGCTACTGCCGACTAGAACTAATGGAAGATAACACAAATTAATACCAAACCTAAAGCCATCAACTTTTTTCATAGAGGCATCATCCTTCGTTAAATTCTGATTGTTTACTACTTATTCCTCATTAAAAACATAATATTGCTTGAGTTTCGGTTGACGCAAATGCCTCAATGCAAGATGTGTAATATACTTTGCACGTGTTATACCAACGCCGAGTTCTTCGCCCATTTCCTTAAAGGTCTTGCGCTCCCGAAATCGAAGTTCTATAACCTTTTTCTCTCGTTCGCTTAGTGCGTCAATCGCATATTGGACACCATCTAAAACCTTTTGTAATTCCTTGTCGGGGATTATCATTTCTAATGGGGCATCATTTTCAATCGCTAATAATAAATTAAGCGGATATGGTTGTTTTAGTAAAGAAGCTAATTTTTTCACATGTATGGTAGAACATAAATTTTTTTGATTATTCATATTTACCTCTGCTCTTTTTGCTATTGGATTAACTAACAATTTGACACTTGATATTTCTCCGCCTGTGCCTTAAACAACCCCGAATAAAAGCCATTTGATTTGTTAAGCAGCGCGGCGTGCGTACCTTGTTCTATAATGGTTCCATCCTTTACCACAAGTATTTTGTCCGAATCTACAACGCTTGATAATCTATGAGAAATAATCAGCAAACTGTGCCTATTCTCCATTTTTTTAAATTGTCCAAACACAGTCTCTTCAGCAAATACATCCAATGCCGCGGACGGCTCGTCAAGAACAATAAAATCACGCAGTGCAAAAAACACTCTGGCAAGCGCAATTCTCTGCCATTGTCCCCCCGACAACTCTTTACCGTCTTTTTCAAATCGGCGAGTTAATTCTGAATCCAATCCATTTTCGTATGATTGTATTACTTGTAACATATCGCTTTGATTTAGCGCTGCTATAATCGCTTCATCATTGTATAAATTTTCCCAGTCGGAAAGCGCAACATTTTCTCTCAAAGACAAACTATATTGTACATAATCTTGAAACAAAGGATTGAAAAATTCCCGATATTTTTTAATATCGCATTCCCGTATGTCAATACCATCAATAAGTATTTTTCCTTCGGTAACATCATATAGTCGCAACAAAAGTTTGACAATGGTACTTTTTCCCGATCCGTTTTCACCAACCAAGCCGATCACTTCACCTGATTTTATAGTAAAACTACAATCCTTCAAAACATATCGATCCGAGCCAGGATATTTAAACGATACATGAGAAAATTCAATACTTTTCTGATATGTAGGTACGATATCCCCCTTCCTTGGAACGTCAGGCATCATCTGTAAAAATTCGCGAACTGTGCTCATGTTTTTATAGGAATACTCCATATAAATCAAAATATCGATTAGATTATTCATCGCATTATTAAATTGCGCATAAACCGAAATATAATAAGTTGCATCACCGATTAATAGAGTATGCTCACTTAATCGTTTTATTAAAGTAGCATACAATAAAACACAACTTGCTATATTGGAAATCAACAGTTCTATTGAAAGTAAAATCGTATTTGAAACGGTATGTTTTTTCTTTTTATCATACAATTCCTTCCAAGCAATCTCGTGTTTTTCCGTAAAATAATCTTTCAGCCCATATAATTTAATATCAGTTATGCTATTTTTCTGTTTGAATTGCGATTTAAAATATTCCGATCTTCGATTTAAAACAGAAGAATCCTCGTCGAAATGGAGTTTGAGCTTATTACTCTTCATTTTACAAATTATAATTGGTATAAACACAACGAGAATGGCTATAGCAAACCAAAAATTGATCATACTCAACATAATGAACGAATATATCAAAGTCAAGACACACTCCATTGTGTCAACTCCACTTTGAGAAAGAGAAACCATTGAATATTTAATAGAATTTATATAACTTAATTTATCTGCTCTATCGCTTGAATCAAAAAATGCCAAATCTACATCTTTATATTTATCAATCAACAAATTTTCAATATACACACTCACTCTATCAGTGAACCTAAAAGAAACGAATCGTGTTGCCTTTTTAAGCAGCGTAGATAAAACATATATCAAAGCATATATCAAAAAATAAGCAATCAGATGTTGTAATTTATTCGCAATTGTTTGAGAAATAAGAGTATTTATGATTTCACTCCAAATATAAATGCTCAAAAACGGTAATATAGACAAAGCAACCGAAAGAATAAATTGAAGAATACAGTATTTTCTTGATGTGCGATAAGTTATTCGAAGGCTAAACATATATTGTTCAAAAAACGAACGAATTTTTTTCATCATCTCACCTCCTATTGATTCGTATGATACTTATCAGCTTGAAGGTGATACATTTCTGCATACCTTCCATTTAACGCCATTAATTCTTCATGTGTACCGCACTCTGTCAAAACACCGGATTCTATATAAATAATTTTATTTACCATCATAATATTTGATAGCCTGTGCGAAATCAGAATACCGCTTTTTTCTCCACACAATTTAGAAAAAGATTTAAAAATACGGTCTTCTGCAATCGGATCAAGCGCCGAGGATGGTTCATCTAAAACAACAAATGGCGCATTTCTAAAGAAAGCTCTTGCAATAACGATTTTTTGTCGCTGTCCCCCCGACGGCTCAAATCCCGAATCATCAAAAGTACGGCTTAATGGAGTATTTAATGTAATCCCCGAAGCGTCATCAAAACTCAAGCCGCTGTTTTGAACAGACTCCCATATTTCATTCTCCATGGCACTTCTATCAATATCCGACATTGCGATATTCTCACCTAAAGATATTGCATATGTGGTCAGCTTTTGAAAACAAACGCTAAACAGCTTTCGATATTCGCTCAATGAGTAGTTTTTAATATCAACTCCATTTAAAAATATTTGTCCTTGCTCTGGCTCATAGAATCGCAACAAAAGATTTACGATTGTAGACTTTCCCGCGCCATTGACGCCAACAATGGCTACCTTTTCACCACGTTTTATTTCAAATGATACATTAGATAAAACCACGTTATCGCAACCCGGATATTTGAATGAGACATTTCTGAATTCAATATCAAATCCCTGTTGCACAGTATCATCTACAATTGAGCCGCTTTCTTCTTCATCCCAATCCAAAAACTCTCTTGTAATGTTTATTCTCGGAATGAAAATTGATACGTAAGAACTAATCGAATTAATAATCGCACTAAAGCTTGCCGCTACAGCAATTGTTGCTGACGTAATTGTAGTTAATTCACCAATAGAAAACTCATTATTCAATGTTTTATAAATCAATACCGCATACAAAACGATATATCCCAATAGACTGACAATTGTAGTTAAAAGTTCATAGCGAAATCCTTGCTTAAATATTTTGGCTCTTTCAGAAAGTATTTGTTCCCACTTTTTATTATATTTTTCTTTAAAAACATCAAATAGATTATAAACTCTTAATTCTTTGGCGCATGCCCGACCGGTTAAAACAGAGTAATAATAATCTTTTTTTCTACTGTCCGGAATAGAATTGATCGAAAGCTTGTCCATTTTTCTGTTTTGGCTCGCCGTAACGTAGAGCCCGGGAATAGTGGTAAGAAGGTAAAATATAGACCACAACGGACTATAAATCGCAATAACGCTTACCAAAGAAATGAATTTTACCACATTCTTAACAATATCTACTGAAACAACAAAAGAACGCGATATGGAGAATTGACTATATGTTGCTATATTGATATCGTTTAACCGATCTTTATCTTCAAAATATTTGAGTTCTAACTTTGAAAGCTTATTCAAAATAATTGAATTTAAATATTTATCATTGCGTATACGTATAAAATCAGATAAAACATTAACCACCTGTCCAGTTAATGAGCTTATAACTGTTAATATAAAAAGAAAACCAATATAAACCCATATTGGCGAGGCATCTTCTCCATGATAAATATTTGAAAGTGAATCCAATATCCGTCCCGACAAATATACAGTTCCGGACGGAATCAAAGCAGTCAACAGATGTACAATAATATATAACAAGCTAAACGCCTTGGAGCCTTTCAACAATACCAATAAAACGAACTCGTTAGCTTTGTAAAAATCAATTATTTTATTTTTCATTCTCTCCCCCGTTGTATTTGAGCCACTCGATGATCCTTCTCAACCTCATATATTGAAATGTTCTGACCTCTAAAATGTTCTTTCAAATCGGTAAGATGTGAAACCAATATCCATCCGATTTTTTTCGAAGAAAGATAATTGAGAATATGATACAGACCTATAGCCCCCTCGGCGTACGAGGTGGTTTGAAATATTTCATTCAAAACAAGTAAACTCCTGCTTTCAGAAGCATCTATTAGATTAGCGAGTTCACTTACCTCTTGTTCAAATCTTCCGGTCTTTTCATCAGATACATCTGATTCTTCACTTTCGGAAAACTGTGTTTTTATGGTGCTGAACAGTTCTATCGTTCCGCTCTCGGCTGGAATTGGCAAACCTGCCTGCGCCAATATCTGACAAACAGAAATTGAACGAAGAAAAACGGTTTTACCGTTGCCATTATCGCCAAATATGATACTGCCTTTTGTATCCTTGAACATATAAAAATCGTTTGTAACAATGGTGTCGGCAGCGCATGTCATTGCCAAGAAAAGATCAGTCATCCCCACAAAGTGAGTATTGAAGCCAACCGTTGGTAATACGAACGGTATCTTTTTGCTTTCAAGCACGCGCACATACTCAACGGCAACTGCGTAAAAAAGAATTTCTCTGTGGAGATCTCCGAATGTATCTATTAGTCCTGTAATTAAGGATGTCAGAAGATTTTCCATCTCCAAATACGGGTAGGCTCTCAGTTTATTCTGACAATCACTGTGTGGGGGGAGAGGCAAACGAATATAAGTGGAATTTGTAGCAGGTTCTTTTCTTAATATTAGTCTTTTTTTCTCTTTTGTTGTTTCTAAAGAAGGGCTTCTTGACTCAATCAAGTGGAAGGCGGCAATTTTCCCATTTTTATCAAATCTAGCGGACGTCCCTATATTGAATTGGACGCACAATCCTTCCACTTGATCCAAAAAAGCGACAAGTCGATTCATTTCTTCTTTTTCTACAAGTGATGAGGTATAACGAGATATCGCCAATAGACCTTCCGCAGAAATTGGGTATTTGCCAAGTAAGTTTTCGAGTTTCTTGATGTAGTTTAAGATGTTTTTTAACAAATAAGAACAATCTCTGACGGATTCCTTAGAGCCTCCAAGTGACGAGCGAATTCCAAAGTTACGAGCGTGTATTTCCTTTTTTAAATTCTTGGCTTCTTCCCGAAGCTTTCCAAATTCGATGAGTGAACACTTAAATGATTCGAAAAAATCGGGAAGTTTAAAAAAATCGGAGATTATTTCTTGTCTATATAAGATATCCTTTTCTTGAACCAAAGGCTTTGACAACACTTCAAGAAAATATTGACACTCAGATTTAGTCGCGCATATTGTTTTAAAACTTCTGTCAATAGACAAATGGTATAGCGCTTTACTTCCAATATCACCGAAACTAGCATTATCTATATCGGAAAATAACAAACTGAATTTCACCGTAATTTCACCCGTCTTTCTGAGCTGTTTTTAATTTTTCTGCTAAAGACATCCTATCCAGCTGATATTTTTTTAAAATGTCTTCCGCATATGAACCGTTCGCTAGCCCAGCATATGTGATTTTATAAGTTCTGCTATGACAAACATCATTTTCTACTACAGCACTCAAAACAGGATATCTCGTCTCACGCACTTGATGAAAATGTGTAACAAACAGACCAAAGCACTCTTGTTTATGTAAGTTCTCTACTACATCCATGACTAGAGCATATCCTTTTTCCTGATTAGTTCCACTAAAAGTTTCATTGAAAAGGAAAAACACATCGGTAATATCACCGCTAAGCATTTCATTCACACGTCTCTTTTCATCATCCAATCGCCCAATGTTAGTAAAGCGTTCATCCACAGGATAATGTGTGCGCAATCCCCCAAAGGGGTATCCCACACAACTTTGTGCAAACACAGGGCATCCGGCAAGAAACAAAATCAAATTGCTTCCTACCGCTCGCAAATAGGTGGTTTTTCCGCCGCCGTTAGCACCTACCAAAAAGAAGAACGGCTCCTCTTTTGAAAAATATGTGTTATTTGGCACGATATTCCCAGACAAAGTGCTAAACAATGTAAAGTCATACATTTCTTTCAAAACGAATTGTCTTGTTTCTGAAACGGTAGGAATGCATCGAGTTAGTTGCTTTTTTTCGGCTTTGCGCCCAAATTCTTCAATTTGCAAAAAGAAGTCCAGTTCCGGCAAATATGATATTACTTCCTCGAAATCGATAGAGACAAATGGTGCTATTAGATTTTCTATCTTGTCAGCTTCTTCCTTATAAAGAGCAAAAACAGCATTTGAAATATACTCATCCGGATATATAGCTGAATACTCTTTTTTTGAATAGCAAATATTCAGCGTCTTTGCACAATCGCATATTTCTTCAAAAAGCGTTTTTTCAGAATCAAGTTTTGATAACACATACTGGTTATTTAAACGGTCTATCTTCGCATTGCTCATAGACTGTAACAACAACTTAGCCTCAGTAATGGCTTTACACATTTTTGCATCATTTTTATCTTGAAAATAGTATGCTACTTCGTGGAGCCTTCCTGCCCCCTGTAAATTACATAGGGACTGACAAGCAACTAAATACAGATCCAGCACGCTTAACCTTAAACAAAACTTTTCAAATTTCGTTCGCGCCTCCTGCCAAAGAATTATCTCTCGCCGAAGATCTGCAATCGCAGAACGACAAGCCAAAACTCCATCAAAGACAGAGTCACGCTTCATTTCCTCAAAAACTATATGTCTTTCCAACAACTCGTTTTTTGAACAGGGGTGGGAAAGAACAGCTTGCGTTTTTTCGTTAAAAACCGCACCAAGATTCAAGTCCTTAAATACGGTTTGCTCTATTTTTCTGTCTTTCTCCAATGATAGCAGAACAGGTCTTTTCATAAATTCTCCTTAAAATAAGTGGAACATCAACGCTGATATTCCACTTTCTTTTCATATTTCATCATTCTTTATTTTTCTGTTCCAGATCTCGCGTAGTGTTTGACGCATAAGATCAAGCGTTTCCCATGGTAGTGCCCCCTCCACAACAGCAGCTTCCACCTGACTTTGCAATTCTTCCGAATATATTAGTATCGGACGGAGAAAGCGCCAATCTATCTCTCCATCTAGTATTTTTTGAAAAATAGCATATTTTGATCTCGTTCCTAAAAACGGCATTAGTTTTTCAAGCAGTTCAAGACTTATCGATTCACATTGCGCATTTTCTATCATAGCAATTATGCTGTCATCATGAAGATACTCCGCAAGAGAAACAATATCGGAAATATCAATTTCGCTCTTTGCTAATTTTGAGGATAATTTCGTCAGAACACTTGGTTTAAGATACGGCGCTAGATTTACTACATCTTCGATGTTTTCCACCTCTATGTTTTCATTGCCCGTTGCAATTCCTTCGATAATAGCCGATTCGCCTCGCGTTGGTGCTCCAGAATTGATCAATTCATCCATAGAAACATGGAAAATGTCCGAAATCAGAACTAGAATTGAAATATCAGGAAAACTTTCTCCATGCTCGTAGCGAGAAATTGCCTGTCGAGTCAGATTCAATCTGTCTGCAAGCTCCATCTGTGTCATATCGGCCATTTTTCGCAAATGCGAAAGATATCCGCCGAATTTCTTGGTATCGAACACGATATCACCCCTTTCCAAAATAATTATAGCACTATTGCGCACTTTTGTCGAGCAATAGTTAGTTGCCTTTCAAATTCAACATCAATTGGAGGTATTTGCTGAATTTGTTGCTAACATGCAAAAAATGTGATATAATAAAACAAAAAAATTAATACGGGATAGAGGTTAAAATATGATTTTAATTAAGCTAATTAATAAAACGTGGCCACCGCAAAGTGGTCAGTACAAAAACGCGTTGGTTCTTCATTACGATAATTGGAATGATTATGGACATCAAACCAGTTTTGGAATGAGTTTCTGTAATGAATACGGACAAGTGTTTGAAGTCGGCTCAGTCAAAATCCTCCATATTGAAGATGACGAGGAGGAGGCTTACACATTACATACGAAAAATATCATTGGCTCACAAGTTGAGAGCTTGGATAGCACATTCTGCTCTCTTGGGCAGGATCTATCATATTATAAAAACTTACAAAAATTTCTCCCTGACGAATACCAAAATGTTCTTTCAAGGATGAATGACATTGCCGTTTTTGATGAAATAAAAGATCGAGTTTGGGACTGCACAGGGGTCCACTCTTCGCTACTTCGTTTCAGTTCAGCCGAGAAAGCACTTAAAGAAGCAAAGGAAGTGCTTGGATTGTTACATGTAGAAGAAAAGAATTTGTCATTCGATTACTTGGCCAGCGTTCCTTATGATCCCGAGCCAATTAAAATCTCTTTTGACTTTAAGCCAAATCCTTCGCTACCTTGCCGCTTGAATGTCATCATTGGGAAAAACGGAACCGGCAAAACGCAAATTCTTACTCAGCTAGCGAATTCTCTAAGCGGTTATACAGACGAATTAGAAAATTCTGTATTTCCTAACGGTCGCCCTGCATTCGACAAGATAATGTCAATTTCTTACAGCGCATTTGACAGTTTCAAACGACCTAAACATCATAACGCAGATGAAACACGTGTTCTGTTTAGCTATGTTTATTGCGGAATCCAAAGCGAAAATGGCACTCTTTCCTTGGAGCAACTGCAAAACAATTTAAAAGAGGCATATTCCAAGGTATTAGAAAAAGAACGCCATGAAATATGGTTACAAGTTTTGGCAGAACTGCTAGAGCAGGAACACTCCAATGTAATTTCCTTAATTGAGGAAGAACAATTTGATGCGATTAATTTAAGCTCTGGACAGCACATTCTGATCTGCACCGTAACAGAACTAATCGCCAATATTGAAAATGAATCTATTATCTTATTCGATGAGCCAGAGATTCATCTGCATCCTAATGCTATTTCTAATTTATTGCGCATGTTTAATCTGCTTCTTGAGCATTTCAATTCATACGCCATTTTCTCTACACACTCTCCGCTTATTCTGCAAGAAGTGCCCTCTAGATATATAAATGTATTGGACAGAACCGAAAACCTCTTGACTGTGAGAAAACCTGACATAGAATGCTTTGGTAATAATGTTAGTGACATTATTTTTGATGCCTTTGATGTTAGCAATAAAGAAAGCAATTATAAAAGCGTTTTATTGGAATTAAGTAAAACAATGTCTTACAATGAAATCCTAAATATTTTTTCAAATAGATTAAGCTTCAATGCGCTTATATTCCTAAAGAGTTGCTATTATTCGGAGGAAGATGCGTGAAAAATCTAACAATGCCGGATGTTGACAACATTGATTTGTGGAAAAGAATTGTATCTAATAAGCATCTTGATCCTAGACACAGGTTGCTTGCAATTGAGAATAAGGTTCAGAATTGTTATCAAACATACATAACGAATAAAGATACTCTTTCAACCATAAAACCGTCACCGGATACTGCAATAATGGGAAATAAAAACGATTTAATCAGTTGCTATGGAGATAATGTAAATTTTATTCCAATAAAAAAGAAGTTGCTGTCCTTATCCCGCAAATGCCCATATTGCTGTATCAATCGTCCAAATACACTAGATCATTATTTTGATAAGAGCGAGTACCCGGAATTCTCTGTTTTTGTTCCAAATCTTATCCCGTGTTGTTCTGCATGCAACCAAACAAAAAGCACATATGTTTTTGATAGTAATGGCGAAAGAATATTTCTGCATTACTACTATGATGATATTCCTAATTATCAATTCGTTTTTATACGATTCAACATCGGATCGGATGGTGTTCCTGTTTTTAGAGCATATCTTGAATTTGAAGAACAAACCCACTTGACCGGTGTAATTGAGAGGCATTTCAGAAAGTTAAGCTTACTTAGCAAGTATGAGGACTGTGTAAAAGACCGATTGCCTGTACTTCTTTCGCAAATTGATGGGTATAAAAATATGCTATCAACCACTGCCATCAAGGAAATATTGACAGTACAGTATAAAAGCTTTCTAGAATCAAATGGTGCTAATTATTGGGAAACGTGCTTTTATGAAGGAATATTAAATAGTCCGAGTTTCCTCAATCAATATTTATCATAAGAAAAAGTTGAAGTAGCATCATAATCATTGCAAAAGAAAAATGCGACAGCAAGGAGTTTTTTCCAAACTGTCGCATTTTGCATACATAATCAAGCAACTTTGACTCTTTTAGTTGTACATAAGGATTTTTGATATTCATAGTAGTCGACATATCCGAGTGTCCGCGCCAGTCCTGAATCATCTTCATCGGTATTCCCTTTGAGAGTAGCAAGGACGCACAGGAGTGTCGCAACTCGTGGAAGCGTAGTCTAATAACAATTATCTGTATTTCAAATACTCCATGAATTTCTTGGCGGCAATAGAGAGTGCATTTTGGCTTCGATAAGCCACGCCTATCCTTCTGAACGCGGGCACATCAAGCTCTTTCGCCACAACTCTGTACGGTATTCTGCGCAGTATCAGCTCGGGAAGAATAGCAATTCCGAGACCTCCCTCGACCATTGACATCACCGCATAATCATCCCACGTTGTAAAATGCACGTTAGGCGTAATGCCGTTTCTCTCAAAAACCTCAGAAATTTCAGCTTTCGCACCCTTTTCAAGAAGCATAAAGGGATAATCGCACAATGCCTTTACGGGAAATTTGTCCTTATCGACAAGTGCGTGATCCTCGGGTATAACCACGAGTAGCTTATCTTCCTCCAAGAATACCGTTTCAAACTCATCGACAGTGGGCAGACGGAGAAAGCCGAGATCAACGCGCCCTATTTTGATCCATTCCTCTATCTCGGTGTAATCGCCGAGTAAAAGTTCATAGTCGATATTGGGATAGTCCTTTTGAAATTCCTTGATGATATTCGGCAGCCAATGCGTTGCCACGCTTGAAAATGTACCGATGCGGATAAGCCCCGATTGCAGTCCGTTGATCTCGTCAATCTGCTCCTGCAAGCGCTCAAACTCTCGGCATACGCTTTGCGCGATTGGCAATATCTTCATTCCGTCCGAGGTCAACTTCACGCCTGTGCGGTTGCGCTCCAAGAGCGTCACGTTCCATTCCTTTTCCAAGTCGTTTATCATACGGCTTACCGCCGATTGTGAATAATTGAGTATCTCTGCTGCCTTCGTAAAGCTGCCATACTCCACGGTCTTGATAAACGCCATATATTTCTGTACGTTTGTGTCCATTTTCATTCCTTTATCTATGCGTTTTTGTAATACTGAATATGAGATATATTCGCTTGTGTAATTTATGATAATATGATATACTATTATCACCGAATTGTCAAGAGGTTCTGAAATGAAAGCATCGTATTTGAAATATATCTTTGCGCTGTTGCTGTTTGGCTCAAACGGCATTGTGGCAAGTTTGATATATCTGAGCAGCTACGAGATCGTACTTTTGCGCACGTTGATCGGAAGTTTATTATTAATCGCTATCTTCTTTATCGCAAGGGAGAAGCTGACATTTTACAAGTACAAAACGCAAAGCATATTCCTTACCGTATCGGGAATCGCGATGGGAACGAGTTGGATATTCTTGTATGAAGCATACGACGAGATCGGTGTAAGCTTGGCTTCTCTCGCTTATTACTGCGGACCTGTCATTGTGATGATACTCTCTCCGTTATTGTTCAGAGAAAAGCTCACAAAAATCAAGGTATGCAGCTTTCTTGTGGTGCTTGTCGGCATTTTCCTCGTCAACGGAACGGCATTCGAGAACGGTGTGAGCGTATGGGGACTTGCCTGCGGTCTGCTCTCGGCGGTATGCTATTCGCTGATGGTGATGTTCAACAAGAAGGCGAATGACATCACGGGACTTGAAAACTCGATGCTTCAGCTTTTTATGGCATTTATTACAGTTGCTATCTTTGTCGGTATCAAGCAAGGCTACCGTATGCAGATCGACACACAGAGTATTATTCCCATACTTGTTTTAGGACTTCTGAATACGGGCATCGGATGCTATTTTTATTTCTCGTCTATCGGGAAGCTGCCTGTGCAGACGGTTGCAATATGCGGATATCTTGAACCACTGTCAGCGGTAGTGTTCTCGGTGATCTTCTTGAAAGAAACAATGCTACCGATACAAATTATCGGTGCGGTACTTATCATCGGCGGCGCGATGCTCGGTGAATACAGAAAAAGGCAAACATAAGTTGGGGGCTGACCAATGGTCAGCCCTTTCCTTATGCTCTCTCACCCCAACGCCTTACTCATGGCCGCGCCGGTGTCTGCTTTCGTTACGGCGTCGTGGCGCAGTTCATGGAAGCGGATCTTCTTCAGCTTATGATTATTAAGCTTCTGCAATCAGGCATCATTTCGCCTTTTAATAACAGCCACCGTTTGTGTCGAGCAAAATATTCAACCCCAAGTTGTGCAAAATTCTTTTTTGCTATCCAAATAATATCTTTACAGTTGTTTTATTGTATGGTATACTATAGGCAAGATGAGAAGGAGGTTGAATCCATGAATTTGAATAAAAACATTGCATATTACCGTAAGCTATGCGGATACACACAGGAACAGTTAGCGGAACGGATTGGTGTAACGGCACAATCAGTATCTAAATGGGAAAATGAACTTTCTAATCCCGATATATCAATCTTACCGGACTTGGCAAAGGCACTTGGAGTTGATATCAATTCGCTTTTTGAAGAAGTTCCCGACGCTCCGAAGGTAGTTAAGCTATCCGAGCTCCCCAACCTTTGCTACGACGCTCTTATCTCTCTATTTGCTAAAGCTCAATTTACGTTTTATCATGGCGATAAAAAAATTTTGACCAACGAAAAACTCAATAAACGAATTGAATCATTAAAAACAGATTTTGACTTCCCACTGCCAAAATGCGCATACGCTATAGATGAAGGCAAGCCCGAACACGGTTCTGTTTTTCTCTCCGACGCCCTTTCCTTCATCGATCGCAGTTACGGTGATTCAGATTCCTCATTGCTTTTTGACCTTGATAAAGCAGGAGAACTATTATCTGTATTGGGTGATAAAAACGCGCGTAAGGTTTTGAAAGCTATTTATGAAAAATGGATCTCAGAAGGAGAGAATGCAACATCATTTTCGCCTCAAATGCTTTCAAAAGCCACCTCTTTGACAGAGGATGCGATCAGCAACGCCACCATAAAACTGCGGCACGTAGGACTGCTCGATGAAGTTGAAAAAATCCAACGGGACGTTTTTAAGAAAGAATACTGTGCTTTGTACCCAAAGGATTTTATTTTTGTGATCGCTATACTCCGACTTGCCTATGTACACACATCGAACATGCCGTGTGTTACTCTTATGTATAGGGATGCTAAAAATCGACTAAATTACGATAGTGACGCAAATTAACTTATACGAAGCCCCCTTTTGGCTCAAATTACACTTGATTTTTCCTTAAAATGTGCTATAATGACAATATCCGAATATTCACAAGGTCAGCGCAGTACTCTCGTTTGTATCCTTTGTTGTGCTATTTGCACATAAAGCGCTCAAAAACAAATAAGAGATAAAGCCGTAAAAAGCAAACGCCCACTCACGGGGCGTTTGCTTTTATCATCGAGTTATATGGGGAGGAAACCAAAAAATGATTGCGATATCATACGGAACTATGTTTGCTATTATAAGCGTGATGTGGTGCATTGTCAGAGCGCTCACGTGGGCAAAAAACAAGCGCGCAAGTTGGCGGCGCGAATTACAGCTACTACTTGTGTATATATGCATAGTTGTAATTCTGAGATTTACGTTCTGCCCTTTCGGGAAAGTGAACGGACAAATACAGCCTTTGCTTTTTGACGCAGAAAAAATATTGCCGTTCAGGATAAATCTGCTCCCATTCGTTCATCTGTTTGATTACGAGATAATGAGCGAAGCCGTATTAAACCTTGTGGGCAACACCTTGATGTTCGTTCCCGTGGGAATCGTTTATCCCATCGTATATAAAAAGCTGGACACGCACGCGAAAGCGATAGCCGCGGGCGCAGGATTTTCGCTGACTATTGAGATATTACAGCTTCCGTTTTTCGACAGAGTAAGCGACGTTGATGATTTGATTCTGAATTCATTGGGATACGTTCTCGGCTATTTAATATATCTTGGAGTAAAGCGTATAATAGACCAAAAGGGGCTGTCTCATTTAGCGCAGAACAAAAATACAAAAATAAGTGAAGAAAAAAAGACCGTTTTTTTCGTCCAAAAGGATGAAGAAAGCGATCTTTTTAGGTAGAAATCCTCACGGATTTCGATTTTTATACGTATTTTTTAGCCGCGATTTTGCATCTAACTGAGACAGCCCTTTTTCTCTGCCGATTGCGGCTTTATTTCTCGTCAGTATCCACCAACACGGCTCTGCAGGGGGAGCCGTCGGCGCCCGATAGATTAAGTGGCGCGGCGTTCAAGAAATAAACGCCCTCGGGGACTTCTGCCAAGCGAATGCCTTCAAGCAAAACGACATCCGCGGACAAAAGTATGCGGTGGACTTCCATGGGTGCATCATGCGGCCCTACGGTCTGCGATTCGTTGCCCAGAAGCAAGATCTTCGCCGCTGCAAATACCCTTGCGGCTTCGACAGAAACCTCTGCGTCCCCCTTAATAAGAATACGATTTGCCGATTCTGAGTTCTGTTTTTTCGCTTTTTCAATGATTTCCAAAGCATCATCCCGCGAGACTTCACCACGATGCTCCGCGACGTAAGCCATCCCCACAAACGACTCGAGCTCTATGGCATCTACCGTTTTTCCGTCCTTAATAAAATGGAACGGCGCATCTATATGTGTGCCGTTATGAGCGCACATACTGAATTCGGTCAGATTATATAGGTCGCCCTTCCCCATCGAGCTGATCACCGTTTTCTTCGGCGTTGGGTCGTCGGGATATACTTCGCAACCGAAAACTTCTTGGGAAATATCGTAGATCTTCATCAACTTTTCTCCGATACAAAATCTTATTTTTTCAATCCGCATTGTTTATACAACTCCTCTATGCAAGGAGATTTGTATTCGATGTACTTATCAATATCGTTCGGAAACAGCTCTGCCGCCGTTTTCTTTACCGCGCTGTATTTTCTCACCGCCTCGGCGTTGCTTCGCAGAAAATCCCTAAACGTGATATGTCTGCGCAGTTCCTCGGAATTCTGCGGACACACGTACAAATGATGGGGCATCAAATGCGGCTTGTTAGTATACTTAAATGCTTCCCTGCCCTTTATCCCAAGATCTCCCTCGTGGACATATCCGACAGCGGCAAGTCCACGGGCAACGGCGGCAAATTCCGAATAGTCCTTTATAACAACGTCAACGTCGATGCACGGCTTTGCCGACATTCCCTTGACAGAGGTGCTTCCGACGTGTTCGATGCCAATGACCAAGCCGCCGAGCGCACGCTCGATTTCACTCTTTATATCCAAAAAAGCAGATTCCCACGCTTTATCATAAGGCAGAACTATAACTTTTCTTGTTTTCATACTATAATCACCTTTTTCTCGGCTTTGCGTTGGATCTCGCCGTGATGAACACATTTCAACGTATATATTATATCGCAAAGCAGATAAAATTTCAATAGATCATCACCCTCCATTGACAGCAAAATAATTAAATAATTAAACAATACAAAAAAGAACAAGTCAAATGTTTTTTGCATTTGACTTGCTCTTTTTCTTTACGCCTTGCTTCTGAGTTTTCTGAGCATTGAATTCTTGATACTCCAAAGCTCCTCAGAAAGATCCACGTAGTAGTTATGGGGATTTTCCCAGCGAAGGACCTCATCCCACATTGAAGCAAGCTGTTCCTCGCAACGCGCGCGTGACTCCTTGATGTCGGGCACGGTATAGACCTGCTTACCGCCGACGAAGATCGGCTCAAGAAGCGGTACTGCCTTTACGTTTTCAAGCACCTTCCTCTTCCATGTATGAATGGGATCGAAAATCTCAATAGGCTTACTATCGTCCACGACCTCGCCGTGCAAGCAGATAAGGTCTGCTTCCGCCTTGCCGTTTTCGCGGTTATAAAGTCTATATACCTTTTTGAAATGCGGAGTCGTGATCTTTGCGGTATTCTCGCTGATCTTTATTTTGGGAATGATATTGCCCTCGGCATCCTCAATTGCGCAAAGCTTGTACACACCGCCAAAAACGGGGGATGACTTCGACGTTATCAATCTCTCGCCAACACCAAATGCGTCAACTTTAGCACCTTGTCGAATTATATCGCGTATTATCTTCTCATCAAGAGAATTGGAAACTATTATTTTGCAGTAATCCAATCCGGCGTCATCAAGCATCTTTCTTGCCTTCTTGGTTATATAGGTGATATCGCCAGAGTCAAGGCGAATGCCGCATTTTTTAATCCCCAAGGGTTCAAGTATCTCCTTGAACACGCGAATAGCGTTCGGAATACCGGATTCCAGCGCATTGTAGGTATCTACAAGCAAAGTGGCATTGTTGGGGTATATCTCGCAATACGTCTTGAACGCGGTATATTCATCGGGGAACATCTGCACCCATGAATGCGCCATAGTGCCTGTTGCGGGAACACCGTAATATTCATCGGTTATGGTGCAGGCAGTACCCGCGCATCCGCCGACATATGCCGCCCTAGCACCGAGGATAGCTCCGTCCGCTCCCTGCGCACGTCTTGAACCAAACTCGCTGATAGCTCTGCCCTCCGCAGCGCGAACTATCCTTGTGGTCTTTGTTGCAATGCAGGACTGGTGATTGAATTGGAGCAGAACGTAGGTCTCGATAA
The DNA here is from genome assembly GCA_045546615.1 of Eubacteriales bacterium. Lineage (GTDB taxonomy): Bacteria > Bacillota > Clostridia > Oscillospirales > CAG-272 > CAG-390. Next base: position 18,061 of record JAZQDD010000025.1, read on the forward strand.
ATTGAGCCTGCGGTGCTTTTGCCCTTACGGTGATCAGCGGTTCTCCGGGGAAAATCACCGTTCCTTCGGGAACAGCCCAGATATCTCCGTCAAAACGGAAATCCGCAAGATACTCAAGGAAGTCCTCATCGAAAAGATTTTTCGAACGCAAAAACTCTATGTCGCACTCGGTAAAATGAAGGTTGTTTATATAGGATATGATCTGCTCAAGGCCTGCGGCGATCGCGTATCCGCCGCCGTCGGGATTGCTTCGGAAAAACACATCAAAGTATGTGTAGGTATCTTTGAGTCCGCATTTGAAATATCCGTTCGCCATTGTTAGCTCGTAAAAATCACAAAGCATAGTAAGATTTCTTTCAATGTCCTTCATATCAATTTCCCTTCTTTTCTGAAGTATTATTTTTTCTTTTTTTATCCGAGACCATAACCAAGGCTACAGTCGAAAGACTTGCAACCGAAAGCACGACTATAGCAGTTATTGTCCTGCCTTTGGCAAAAGTATCTCCCGAATCGTCGCGAAGATCATTTCTCGCATCGTCAAGTACAGCGGACAGCTCATTCGAGGTGTACTTCATACTATTTATTGATACCTTATATAGATGAAGCTCGTAGTCTCCCTCTCCCGTAATGCGCTTCGCGCACAGACGGATGGAATCGACCTTCGTGTCGGTAGAAACTGCTGACGTGTCTATCGTGAGTACGGAGCGTTCACCGCCTCTGACGGTGGCTTTTGCCTCAACACTCGTTTGCTCGCTATATAGCTTTATCAATATCTCAAATATTTCATTTTGCTCACCCGGGCAGTCAATATCGAACGAAACACTGTCGCAGTAAAGGGCGAGATTTGAGTTAGCACCTATATATCCAATGTCGGCGTATTCCCCTGCTTCGGCAGAAAGGAAGCTGGCTTTTAAGTATTTCCCGCTGCTTCCCGTTACATTTTTCAGCGACGAACAGTTAAAGCCGCCATACCACCCCTCATTACTGCTTTGAGCCGTAAAATCCCATATATTTACGCTGCCTTTGCTGTTTACTGCACCGCTTGACATGGGAAGCTCCAAAACATTGCGATATATCCCCGTAGAGTCTTTAGCTCCGAAAATAATATCCGACCAGCTCCCCGCACCAAAAACAGCGAGCGCATACGAGGTCTCCTTGGGGGAAGTCTTTGTATCTATGTGTTTAAACAGATGAGAAATGCTTGAAATTCCGTATCCTCCAACGTCCTCAAATGACACGGCAAAAACAGATGCTCCTGCCGCCGCAAGACTCATATAGCTGTAAGAATATCCCACGCCGAGAGCAGTATCCTTTGTATTCTCGTCGGGATACCAGCACCAGAAATACTCTTTGCAAACCGCATCGCTCTTTGCCGTTATGCGATCGAGTGCATCCATAAATACCCCAATATTATCAGCGCAAAAATACGGTGCCTCCGCAGGAGTAGGCTCGGGAAGCGGCCTATCCTCGGTCTCCATCGGAACAGGCGTTGTTTCTTCGTGGGTGAGTGTTGTTTCTTCGGGTATGAGCGTCGTTTCTTCGGGGGTGAGTGTTGTTTCTTCGGGCGCGAGCGTTGTCTCGGGGGGAACGGTGGTAAAATCGGCATCTACTCCGCCCGTGTCCTCCACGTAAAAATAATTATCGTAAAGCCCGTATGGATTATGAGTAGTTTCCGCCATAATGATGACGCGCATAGTTGTACGTTTTGAAAGATACTCTCCAACCTTTGAAACAAAGCTCTGAAAGTTTGGCTCGCCGTTAAAATTCATTTTATCGGTGACGGGAAGTATCAAAGCGATAGGCTCACCTTGCAAAGCATCAGCCGCGGCAGCACCTATAATAGAAACGATGGATGATATCATTCTGCAATATCCGTCCCCCACATCGGTGCTGAAATTATACAATGATGGTTCATTAAGCCCTCTGCCTATTATAAAGCCCGTTATGCTTCCATCCGCACCTCCGCTGTATCTGGAGCAAATGAAATGAATATGAGCATAAAGCGATATAAGGGCGCTTTCGTTATTGACATATATACTGTTGTAAGGTGCCGTACCGCGCTTTTCTTCCGTAAAGACAGGAAGCGCACCATCACTCGGTATAAGCAATCTAAGATAAACGTTTGCGCCTGCCGCACCGTATGAACGTACCGCTTTGTCAAGGCTGTCTATATACGCACGGTCGAAATAAAATATCTCTCCATCTATCGTATAAAAATATCCGTTGCGCGTCTCGCTTTTTAATTTATCAAGTTCAACGTCAACAAAAGCACTCGATGCGTCCGAGTTGACCGCACTTACGTGGTCCTTGGTATTGACACCCTTAAATCCACCTGAAACAGGGGCAGTAGCATTACAATCTATGTATCTTGGCGGAGCTACAAGTAAAATTTCATCGCCATCCTCTAAAGCAACGGCATACATGGAGAGTCTGTCGGCAATAGATTCACAACTCACCTTGATCTCAAATCTCATGGACATCACGACTCTTACTATCAGAGTACCGTATCTTATTGCACCCGTAGTGTTTTCCCACGGGCGTATACGGTAAAGCGACAGCGTCGCATCCTTGTGTCGTGTTGCAACTTTATGATCGACAGTTCCGCTTATAGTAAGCATACCGCTATCAGAATCGAGAGTGCATTGATAAACACTGCCTGCATATTCTGTCCCTTCGGCGTTCGAGGGAATCAGAATGAGAGCGAGAAGCAAGGCACTTGCTATGAGCAAAGATATAAAGCGATAAGTTTTTTTCATCCTTTCCCCCTTATAAAATGATTTTTAATTATTATATCACACTTTGTCGGTTTAAAAAAGTCTTTTTTAAAAAATAAGCTATATTTTTCAAAAACTATTGCTTTTTAATGATAAATGTAATATAATTATTATATATTTGTCAAGTATATCCAAATAAATGTTATGGAGATATAAAAATGAAAAGAGCTTTGACATTCGCGCTTGCACTGCTTATTATCCTTTGCAGCATTCCCTTTGTGTCCATTGCACAGGATGCGTCAAATCCTCTGCAAGAGATCACGTTCTCGTATAATTCGGGGGAAGATTATACCGCCACTTGCTACTACACTCACGATTACTTTGTGGGTAGCTCGTATGAGTATAACCCAAGCCTTGCAACGATGTCGTTGAGTTTGGCTATGTCTGCCTTCGGAAACGCCACCGGCAATCAGGAGGATTATTCAAACAAAAGCTCCAGCGCCAAAGAGCTGCTCATGAACATAGGTGTCCCCGAGGAAAACATCGACACCAACGATTGGTTCACGGTAAAGCCCACTAAAGACTCTATCGGCGTTGTCTCGGCTAATATGCCCATCACACTGTCCTCGGGCGAATACACCCTCATCATCGTTGCTGTTCGCGGCGGCGGATACGAGCAGGAATGGGCAAGCAACTTCACTATCGGCGCCGAGGGACAGCACCAAGGATTTGCAGAGGCCAAAGATATGGTTGCCGAGTATCTTAAATCCTACGTTGACGAACAGAACATCACGGGCGACGTCAAGCTTTGGATCACGGGATACAGCCGCGCGGCTGCTACCGCAAATCTTCTTGGCGGTGCGATCGACGACGGAATGGTCATCAGCGAGAATATCTCCTACGATCTTGACGATGTTTATACATACTGTTTTGAAACTCCCGCAGGCGCATTGATTGCGGACGTAGAGGGCAAAACGGTTTACAATAATATCTTCAGCATCATCAACCCCAACGACCTCGTTCCCTTCGTTGCTCCTTCGGGTCTGGGCTTTTGCCGATATGGAATCGACATCTTTTTGCCTTCCGCCGAAAACTCTGAAAACTATGAGGAGCTAAAGGCAAAGATGCTTGCGGTGTATGAGGCTATGCCCAGCACCACGGATTACATAGTTGATAATTTCCAAATGAAAAAGCTCAACGTTTTGGGCTTCCTTGGTAACAACTACATTGTTGACGATAATGACAACGACTATTCCCAAAGCTATTACCTTTCCACCTATGTGAACATCCTTGCAACCGAGTTCATAAAGACACGCGACGTTTTCGTTGATACATACCAGACCGAGGTTCGCGAGATATGCTCCGTTGTTTTCGGCGGCACGGAAGAGCAGACGATGATAATCATCGATTCATTCTCCTCGCAAGCGCAGGCAAATTGGGGCTCGCTCGTTGGAAAATACGTTTTAAATGCCATAAATCCTTGGGCAGACAAGGAAGATGCCTTCCTGATGGTTTCCGAGTGGCTCAAGAATGCCCTTAACGAAGCCGGCATCGCCGACTATGATGAGGCTGTAATCGACGCGGCGGGCAAGGCTCTCGCAACTCTTATGCTCGACCTCGTAGTAAGCCATCCCAACTATTTCTCCACCGCTGTAATGAATCTTGAGTGCATAGCATCGGCGCACTTCCCCGAGCTGTGCTACTCGTGGCTCGTATCCATGGACTCCAACTATGAGCCTAAAGCGGAAGACTCCGAGCCTGTAACTACAATCCCCGAGACTACTGTCCCCGAAACCACAGTCCCCGAAACCACAGTTCCCGAAACTACAGTTCCCGAGACTACTGTCCCTGAAACTACAGTTCCCGAGACCACAATTCCCGAGACTACAATCCCCGAAACTACAGTTCCCGAGACTACTGTCCCTGAAACTACAATCCCCGAAACCACAGTTCCCGAGACTACAGTTCCCGAGACTACTGTCCCTGAAACTACAGTTCCCGAGACTACAGTTCCCGAGACTACGATACCCGAGACCACAGTTCCCGAGACTACAGTTCCCGAGACTACAGTTCCCGAAACTACAGTTCCCGAGCCTACCGAAACAGAGACTACCGAACCCGAGATCACCGAGCCTGAATACGATCATTTCGACTTCGAAGCAGACTCCAACTCCGATAACGTATCGCTCGATAATGATGCAAAAACGCTAACGTTCTCATCGGGAGCCGCAAGCGCTGATAATATTCTTGAGCTTTTAGTGAACGATGACGTTGTTATCAAAGATGCAAACGGAAACGTTGTAACCGACGGCAAGGTTGGCACAGGATGCACTGTTACATCCACGATCAACGGAGTTTCCGAAACCGTTGATGTCGTTGTGGTTGGCGACGTAAACGGCGATGGCGACATCGCAAGCGACGACGTGCTAACACTCACCTCATCGCTCATATCCCATACTCCTCTTGAAGGTGCTTACGGGGCTGCCGCTGACACAAACGGTGACGGTTCGTTTACCTCATCTGACGTTCTTCACCTTGCGCTTAACGTTAAGGGACATTAATTAAACGAAATAAACCCGCCGAAACCGGCGGGTTTGTTTTGTTATAACATAAGCTCGTAGGCGATATAGTGCGAGCCATACATATCGCACTCACCGCGAGCAACAAAGCCTATGCGCTCGTAGGTTTTTCGTGCCGCCATATTGATGCTTGCGGCAAGGATATGGACAGCTTTACAGCCGTCATTTTTGAAGACATCTACAAGCTCGCGCACCATAACGGCGGCATAGCCGTGTCCGCGGTGTTCGGGAGATATGGCAACTCGCGCAAACTCACGCGTGTTATCGGTAACCTTGAAATAACCGAGCGCATCAACCTCGGCAACACTATTTTCTACAGATATAGCTCCGATAACCGCCCCTCCCTTTTCAAGAACGTAGAGATTGCCCAGCGCAAAATCGTTCTGCGCTTCCTCAACGCACGGATAATTCTCGTCCCACACACATCCCACGCCGCCCTTTACAGCATCGTACAGCGCGGCTACAACGGGTACATCGGCATCTGCCGCCAAGCGGAACGAGAGGTCTGATACGTTAAGCTCGATTCCTACGGGGCAATGATCGCTTCCCATCACGTCGGTAAATATCATACTGTCCGAAAGTCCCTTGCGAAGTCTGTCCGATATTACAAAATAATCAATACGCCACCCTATGTTCTTTGCGCGTGCGCTGTACATATAGCTCCACCACGAATAAGTAACGCGGCTCGGATACATATATCGGAAGGTATCCGTAAATCCAACCGAGAGAAGCTCTCCGAATTTTCCGCGCTCCTCGTCGGTAAATCCTGCGCTGAAATGGTTGGTTTTGGGGTTTTTGAGGTCGATATCGTTATGGGCTACGTTCAGGTCTCCGCAATAGATAACGGGCTTTTTCGCATCAAGACGAATCATATATTCGCGCAGGGCATCCTCCCACGTCATTCTATACGAAAGACGCGTCAGCTCGCGTTGCGAGTTCGGCGTGTAAACACACAGCAAATAGAAATTTTCATATTCAAGCGTTATCGCTCTTCCCTCGTTATCATGCTCGGGGATGCCAATGCCATAGCTTACGGAAAGCGGCTCGTGCTTTGTAAATATCGCAGTTCCCGAATATCCCTTTTTCTCCGCGCTGTTCCAATACTGATAATATCCCGCGGGAGCAAACTCCGCCTGCCCCTCTTGCATTTTCGTCTCCTGTACACAGAAAAAATCCGCATCCTGCTCGGCAAAAAAGTCAGCAAAGCCTTTACCAAGACAAGATCTAAAGCCATTAACGTTCCAAGATATAAATTTCATTATTCTACCTCAATTTTTTACTTCAAGGTTATTATATCACAATTTTTATACTTACGCAAGTTAAGTGAAAGGGTTTACAAAATTATATTTTTGTGGTAAAATAGAGAAAATCGCAAAACATGGGTAATTATAATGAAAAAAATCACAAATAAATCTTTTGACGAGGAACGCGCACTTTACGCGAGCGTTGACGTCCATCTTAGAAATTGCCGCTTTGACGGTGACGCCGACGGTGAAAGCGCCCTAAAGGAGAGCGACGGCGTTAATGCCGACGAGTGCTTTTTCAATTTAAGATATCCCTTCTGGCACGTTGACAAATTCAATGTGACAAGATCGCATTTCACCGAGCTTTGCCGCGCACCGCTGTGGTACTCGCGCAATGGGGAAATATCCGACAGCCGCCTTACCGCACCGAAGGCACTGCGCGAATGCGAAGATATCAAAATACATAATTGCGAGATAAACTCTGTCGAATTCGGTTGGTTTTGCAACGATATTAAAATGAGCGATTGTCGAGCAGAGGGCGCATATTTCATGCTTCACTCCTCGCACCTTAACTTTTCAAACGTATATCTCAACGGCAAATACTCTTTTCAGTACATAAGTGACTGCGTGTTTGAAAACTGTGATCTCGACACAAAGGATGCATTCTGGCACGCAAAAAACGTAGTCGTACGTAATTCAAGGGTATCCGGCGAATACCTTGGCTGGTATTGCGAAAATGTTACGTTTGAAAACTGCATCCTTTCGGGAACACAGCCGCTTTGCTACTGCCGCGGCTTGCGCCTTATTAACTGCGAGATGCACGGCGCTGACCTTGCATTTGAAAAATCGGACGTTGACGCTACTATCACCACACCTGTGATAAGCATCAAAAATCCCGCGTCCGGAAGAATAAAAGTACCGTCCGCAACACTTATTTGCGACGATGAAAATTCAAAATGCATAATTGAATAAAAAGGTGAGCCAAATGCATTGCATTTGACTCACCTTTTTATTGTGCGTGATATTGAAGCATATACAGCTTATGATATCTTCCGTGCAGGGCGAGAAGCTCGTTGTGAGTTCCCTGCTCCTTTATCTCTCCGCGCGACAAAAGAATGATATTATCGGCGTGCTGAATGGTGGAAAGTCTGTGCGCCACCACGAGCATCGTACCTATCTTCATCATTCTCGTAAGAGAATCCTGAATCAGAAGCTCCGTCTCGGTGTCGATATTGGCAGTAGCCTCGTCAAGTATCATAACGGACGGCTTGTGTATTATCGTTCTCGCGAATGAGAGAAGCTGACGCTGACCTGCGGAGAAGTTATTGCCCCGCTCGCGCACCTTTTCGTCAAGACCGCCATCAAGCTTTGAAATAAATGTGTCGGCGTTAACGTAACGGCAAGCCTCCATTATTTCCTCGTCGCTTATATGGTCGTTATGAAGCACTATATTGCTCCTGATAGTTCCCGAAAACAGAAATACATCCTGAAGCATCTGTCCGAAATGACGGCGAAGCGACGATATCTTTATCTTCTTTATATTTATTCCGTCGATAAGGATCTCTCCCTTTTGTATCTCGTAATTGCGGCAGATAAGGGAAAGTATTGTCGTTTTGCCAGAGCCTGTCGAGCCTACGAACGCCACCGTCTGCCCCGCCTTGACCTTGAATGAAACGTCGCGCAATACCCACTCGCCCTCGTTATACGCAAACCACACGTTTTTGAACTCTATATCCCCGCGTACGCTATCAAGCTCGATGGCATCGGGGGCGTCCTGCATTGTGGGGGTCATATCGAGAATGGAGAAGATCTTTTCAGCCGAGGCAAATGCTGACTGCAAGGAATTAAACTGCTCGGCAAGATTTTGTATTGGGTTGAAAAACTTTGAGATATACATATAGAAGGTAACAAGCGTTCCGGCCGTTATCGTTTGTCCGAGAAACGTGGTATTATCTATATATCCCTTGCCGCCAAGATAAAACAGGCACAGCACAGATGACATATAAAGAACGTACACCATCGGGCGGAAAACGCCGAAAACGAAGATCTCCTTCATTTTTGACTTTCCGAGTGCCTTTGTCTTAACTTTGAAATCCGCCATTTTCTTTTCCTCGCGGTTGAATATCTGTGTGATCTTCATACCCGAAAGGTTTTCCGAAAGATAGGTATTTATATCAGTAGTTGCATCCTTGACCTCGCGATATGCCTTACGCGAGAATTTCCTGAACACTACCGTGAACAGTATTACGAACGGTACAAAACAAAGCACCATCAGCGTAAGCTCGATATTGATGGTGAGCATCGCCACGAAAATACCGATAATAACAAAGCAGTTTTTGATGAGGTTTACGAGAATATGCGTAAACATCATAGAGATAGAGTTTGTATCGTTGGTTACTCTCGTAACGAGCTTACCTACGGGAATACGGTTTAGCTGTTCGTGCGAGAGGCTTTCAATGTGAGTAAATACTCGCAGCCGCAATGCCGAAAGTATCCTCTGTCCGATCTTTTGCAGAATTATAGACTGAAAATAGGTACAAGAAACGGATATAAGGAGTATACCGACATAAATAACAACGAAAGTCCACAGCCTGGAAAGTTCGAAATCATCCGCTACCATCTGCGTTATCTTACCAACGATAACGGGAGAGATGATATCGTAGGCGATAGTCAGCACCATTATGAAAAGAACAGCCGCAAACGCTTTGATGTGTGGTTTGGCAAAGCCCGCAAGACGGCGTACTATCTCTCCGTCGGTCATATGTCTGTCAAACCCTATAGCTGTGCGTTTGTTTTTCATAAGGGCATAAGCAAGAACAAATGCAATTGCGGCAAGACTTATAAATCCGCCAACGGCTATAATGGGAAAATACTCATACATTTTCCTCACCTCCCTCAGCCTCAAGCCTTTGAAGCTCTACCATGCGACGGTAGTCGGGGCAGCTCTCGCAAAGCTCGGCGTGAGTTCCGACGGCGCTTACTCTGCCGTCGTCAACATATACTATCTTATCAAGTCCTTCAACCGTCGTTATTCTATGAGCGATAATGATGGTCGTTTTACCGCCTCGCTCATTTGCAAGATTTTGCAATATCTTCTGCTCTGTTTTGGTATCTACCGCAGAAACGGAATCGTCAAGAATGAGAATAGGGGCATCCTTGAGCAGGGCGCGGGCTATTGATATTCTCTGTTTTTGTCCGCCCGAAACGGTAACGCCGCGCTCACCAAGCACAGTTTCGTAGCCCTTTGAAAACTCGATTATATTTTCGTCAACATCGGCAAGCTCCGCCACGCGGCGTACCTCGTCAATGCCGGCATCATCGGTGAAAAATCCGATATTGTTTTTTATGGTATCGCTAAAAAGGAAATTATCCTGCGGAACGTAGGCAATAGCGGAACGAAGCTGTCTTATCGGTATATCGTTCACATCTACGCCGTCAACATACAGCATCCCGTCAGAAATATTGTATATGCGCAACAAAAGGTCAACAATTGCGGTCTTTCCCGAGCCTGTCTTGCCCACGATTCCTACGCTCTCGCCTGCCTCTATCTTGAAGGAAACATCCGCAAGGGCATCTCTTTCACCATCGGGGAACGAGAAGGTAAGATTTCTGAACTCCACATTGCCCTTTATGTCGGGTATCTCTCTGACTCTGTCATTATCCCTTACGTCAATGGGCGCATCAAGAAGCTCGCCTATCCTGCGGAGCGAAGCAGTTCCGCGAGAGGTCATGTCAATAAGCTCGGAAACCGCCATAACGGGCCAAATTACCGATGTAAAATAGCCGATAAATTCAACGAGCTGCCCCGCATCAAGCTCACCGCAATAAACGAGATATCCGCCAAATCCAAGAATAACGCAAACAACAGACTCAACAAAGAGAGTTACGAATATGCGCAAAAGCACACTTGTTCTCGTGTAATCTATATTGACCTTTTCGTTTTCCTCGTTCAATTTCTTGAACGCTATAAGCTCCTTGGCTTCCTTGACGAACGCTTTTACAACGGCAATTCCCGAAAAGCTCTCCTGCGAGAAGTCCGAAAGGTTCGAGTAGGCCTCCTGCCTTTTATCCCATTTTTTCATGAGCGTTCTGCCGATTATCGCGGAAACCGCAAGCAGACACGCAAGCGGCAAGCAGGATAGGAGCGTCATTACGGCGTTGAGGCGCCACATTTTAGATATTGCCAGAACTCCGAGAAAAAGCGCATCGCAGAACATCATAACGCCCCAGCCGAAGCATTCCTGAACCGTGTCAAGGTCGTTGGTGTAAAGCGACATAAGGTTGCCGACCTTATTGACCTGATAATACTGATGCGAAAGCTCCTTTGAGTGGTCGAACATCCTGTTGCGAAGATTAGTCTCCAGCCTTATTGCGGCACCAAAAAAGCATATTCTCCACAAAAATCTGCCCGTCAGCAACGTGGCAATAATAAAAAGCATTGGCAGGCATATCCTGTCAAGTAGGAATGCCATATCAAACGGGACAGGCTGACCGCCTATCTCCACTTGTCCGTATGTAAGTCCGTTTACAACGTAATTGTAAAGTTCGGGGATCTCAAGCTGAAAATAGTCGACAGCTATAAGAGCTGTCAAACCAAACAACAAAAGATAGCCGTATCGCAGATAGTATTTATTGATGTGCTTACCGAATATCATGATATTTCGCCTTTCAAAATTTATCCTTACCTATTATAGCACACATATTAAAAAAAGCAAGGAAAAACGCCCCAAAAAGGGGCGTTAAAATGATTTTTTTATTAAAGCATGGTTTTGCGAAGCTCTTCGCCCGTCAGAGGACTGATGTACGCGGGGGGAATGTCAAAAACCGTCTTGCATCCGACACTTCCCTCGGATTGCAGTCTGTGCACCGCGCGAGCGTAAGCAACGATAACGGACGACGTGAATTCGGGATTGGAATCAAGCTTCAAGCTGTATTCTATAATATGATTATGCTCAAGCTCCGCGCCTGTTCTGCCGCTTCTGATAACGAAGCCGCCGTGCGGAATACCGCTGTGGTCGCGCGCAAGCTCCTCTGCGCTTATGAAAGTCACCGTGGTATCATAATCAGCAAAATAATTGGGCATTTCCTTGATCTCACGCTCAATCCTTGCCTTGTCTGCGCCCTCTGCCGCTACGACAAAACATTCACGCGTATGTTTCTGTCTTGTGGTAAGCTCGGGGTTATCTCCTCTTCTTACCGAGTCAAGAGCCTCTGCCACGGGAACTGTGTACTGCTTTGCATCAAGCACGCCATCGATTCGTCTGATAGCATCGGAGTGTCCCTGACTTACGCCCTTACCCCAGAAGGTATAGTCCTTACCGTCAGGCAGAACTGCCGAAGCGTAAAGTCGGTTTACCGAGAACATACCGGGATCCCAGCCAACGGAGATCATTGCCGTATTAGCGCCCTTTTTAGCGGCGGCATCAACTGCGGCAAAGTGCGCGGGGATATTGGCGTGGGTGTCAAAGCTGTCAATAACGGGGAAAAGCTCGGCAAGGCGAGGCGTCTGTACGGGCAGATCGGTCGCACTGCCGCCGCAGATTATCATAACGTCGATCTTTCCAACGTAGCTTTCAACATCGGAAGCCGAAGCAACAGTCGCAGTAGGTGTTGATATCTTGAGCGAGGACGGATCGCGGCGAGTGAATACCGCAACAAGGGACATATCGGGGTTCTGGCGAATAGCGTTCTCAACGCCTCTGCCAAGGTTTCCGTAACCGTAAATACCAATTCTTATCATAGGAATTCTCCTGTTTTAACTTCTTTTTAAAAACATTATATCACATTTTTTGCTCAATGCAATATTTTTTTGAAATTTTATCCCAAAAGTACATCGGAGATGAGCATCACGCAAAAACCAACGAGAAGCGCATACGTTGCGCCCGATTCATGACCGTGAGAATGAGTTTCGGGTATCATCTCGTCGCTGATCACATAGAGCATCGTACCACCTGCAAAGGCAAGGGCAAAGGGCAATATCACCGCAGAAACGCTGACTGCAAAGTAGCCGAGTAACGTTCCCGCGACCTCGATAAGTCCCGTAGCAAGAGCGCAAACAAAAGTACGGCGCGGCTTAACTCCCGCCGCAAGCATCGGGCCTATAATGACCATTCCCTCGGGAATATTTTGCAGAGCTATTCCGCCCGCGATAATAAGCGCATCCGCCGTATTACCGCCGCCAAAGCCGACACCTGCGGCAATGCCCTCGGGCAGATTGTGTATCGCTATCGCCGCAACAAACAAAAGCACCTTGTCAAGACTCTGTGCGTTTCTGTGCATCTCGATATCCGTACCGACAAGACGGTGAAGGTGCGGCACGAGCTTATCCATAAGATTCAGACCGAGTGCGCCGGCAAAAATGCCTGCAACGGTTATTACTATGCCGTATTTTCCGCCATGTTCGAGCGATGGCAGGATAAGTCCAAGCACTGCGGCGGCAAGCATAACGCCTGCGGCAAATGAAAGCACGATATCGCTGAATTTATGGGATATTTTTTTGAATATAAAGCCTATTATCGCGCCTATGACGGTAGCGCCGCCCACGCCGATAGCTGTGATGAAAACTAATTCCATGGTTAAACCCTTTAGTTTGTCTTTTTTATCTCCCTATAGAGTGCGGCTGAAATTTTAAGCATCCTCTCCTTGCCTACCTTTGTAACTTTGCGGTCGTAGGAGAGAAGTCCGTTGGTCTCATCCTCGACATCCGACACCTGCGTATATACGGCGGCGCAAAGTCCCTTTGAAACGGCGGGGATGACCTCGCTTTCGTAGAGCTTTACCAGCGCATCCTCAAACTCGCCTTGCTCGCGGTACGAGCCGTAGCCGTAGGTATTATCGGGATTGAAGATGTGTCCGGCGGGTCGATATGAATAGCCGCCGAATTCCGAAACAACGATGGGTTTTGAGCTTTTTTTGAGCTTTATCGGCTTGAAATAAACGTGGTGACTGAGAACGTCGCTGTCCGCGCCAAAGAACCAGCCCGACGTCGTATCGATAAAGCGCGAGGAATCGAGTTTTTTGAGCATTTCGTACGCGCTCTGTCCGTCAAACTGCCCCCAGCCCTCGTTGAAAATAGTCCAATAGCATATTGACGGGTGATTGCGAAGCTGACGTACGGTGGATTCCATTCCCTCAATAAATGCTTGTCGGGTTTTTGCATCCTTATGCATCCTTTTGTCATTTCTGCGTTTTAATCCGACTGTTGGGAGTGCGGTGTCACGCAAAAATTTATAATCACCATTGTTTATCATGTCCTGAAATACTACCATGCCAAGCCTGTCACAGTCGTAATAGAACTGTTCAGGCTCTACCTTGATATGCTTTCGCAGCATATTAAAACCGAGATTTTTCATGGCAAGGATATCCTGCTCGTAGCACTCGGGAGAGGCGGGAGTCAATATTCCGTCGGGATAATAGCCCTGATCAAGCAAGCCGTGGAAGAAATACGGCTTACCGTTAAGGCAGAGCCTCGGCAGTCCGCCCACATCCTTTATTTCAAGTGTACGCAAAGCGAAATAGGAGTGTACCTTGTCCTTGCCGGACGTCAATGTAAAATCATACAGATACGGATCTTCAGGCGACCAAAGATGCGGTTCGGGGATAGTTATCCGCGCTTTACCGTCAACAAGCGGCGCAGAAATATCACCTATAGTTACGGTTCCGTCCGCGACTGACGCACTTATTTCAACAAAATCAGCACCCGTCTCTATATCAATGCGGCTAATGTAAGACTCGGGAACGCTTTCTATCCACACAGTCTGCCATATTCCGCTGACGGGGGTATACCACATTCCGCCGCGGGAAAGCGTCTGCTTGCCGTATGGCAAAAGCTTGTTTTCCAACTCATCCGCAACATCTACCACAAGGCGGTTTTCGCTCTTTAACGCATCTGTTATATCAAAAGAAAAGCTCTCATATCCGCCGCGGTGCTCGCCGAGGAATACTCCGTTAAGGCTTACTCGCGCGATCTGATCCACGGCACCGAAATGCAGTATAACTCGCTCGTTTATAAATCCCTCCGGAAGTGAAAAAGTCTTTTCGTAACGGTAGCGAGGGGAATTTCCCATGCTTCTCTCGATTCCCGAAAGAGCGCTTTCGGGCGCAAACGGAACGATGATAGTCTCCATTTTTGCATCCTCTGAAGCATAAAGCTCCCACTCACCGTTCAAGCAGAAAAAAGAATCTCGGCGAAGTTGGGGGCGCGGATACACGTTCCACGGCTGACCGTTCAGGCTCTCGCCCTGCGGTGTAAAAAGTCTTATGAGTGTATTTTTTTGTTTTTTGCCCATTATTTTTACCTCTTTTATTTATAAAAACATTTTATCACAAAAGGCTCTTGCGGTCAATAGCTTTATACATAAAAAGGGCTACGCTTTGGCGCAGCCCCTTATATTTTATTGAAGTTTACTTCCGCAAACGCCGCAGAAAACAGCGCCTTCCTTGATAATATTGCCGCAATTCGGGCACTTGGGAGTATCATTTTCAACAACAGCACCGCCGCATTTTACACAGAAGGAAGCTCCTGCCAAAGCGGTAGCTCCGCACTTTGAGCAGTAATGAGTAGCCGCAGCCGCAGGCGTAACACGCGTTACCACCTTTCCGCCGCACGCGGAGCAGAATGCCGCGCCCTTTTTTGCGCTTGTTCCGCAGGACTCGCAAACATATTCTACCTTTGCGGAGGACACGCTTTCGCCGCTAAAGCCCGAAACCTTCTTTTCGAGGAAATAAAGTCCTACGAAAGAGCCTATCGAAAGAATCAGCGAGAAAAAGAAACCGAAAGCGGGACGCACGCTCATCTTATAGGTTTGACCTAAAAATTTTTCAGTCTCGCTATTTGCGATGCAAACAACGATAATGGCGATGAAAAGAAGAATATGAAGAGCCGCATATACAAGGTGGGTAATATTACCTACCGTTTTCAGCTTTATCGGGCCAAATGAAGCGGGAATGTTCACGCCGAAAAATTCCTTTATGATGATAACAGCGGCTGCTATAAGCATAGCAATAGCGGCAATGAGAATAAAAAGCTGGCAGATGAAAAGAAATACTCCACCGTCAAGTTTTGAATCGAGCAATGTCTCTCCGAGAGTTTCATATCCCGAAAATCCCTGTGATTCAGACTTTCCGCCCATTTTGGCAAATGCGGCAATCGTGTTCATGGCGAGAATGACAAAGTGGAAAACACCCAAAAATGCGCATACAAGCCATCTTGTGTTGCGTTTTACATTATCAACAGTAAAATTCATGATAATACCTCCAAAAGTTATTTATAATTATTATATTATATAAAGCATTTGATGTCAAGATATTTGTTCTTTTTTTAGACGACAAATCGTCGTATTAGCTCAAATTTATCAATATTCGCCCGCCACGTCGGGAATAAGCTCCTCTTCGCTCATTTGGCTGTAATCCGTAATTCCCGCAGGCAGAGATGCGCGCAAAAGTGTTTCGCGCGACACGCGCGCAGAGGAAAATCGAAGAATAAGCCGAGGTGAGTCATTATTGGTGGAAAAACGGTATAATAGCGGTAAGCCTCGGCACTCAAATATCTCTTTCAGGCAAATAAATTCATACGCCTGTTCAAGCTCGTCTGCATTTTGCAGATGCATATCAGCGGAAATTGCAAACGCAGGCATTCCGCTTGCCGATTCAAGTTTGAAATTGAATCCGCGCTTTTGGGAAAGTCTGCGAAACATTGCGCAAAAGACGAGAAAGATCACTCCGAGTGCGCCGTCAGAGCTCTCAAAGGATATTCTATCGTATTCTCTGCCCTCGTAATGAAAACCGCAACCGAAAAAAGATGCGGCATTCTTTACACCGTACACAGCCTCGCGGTCGGTGCGGCAAAACACAAGCCCCGACAGTTTGGGTGTGAACAATGAAGCAAGCTCATGTGCATCGGAATACGGTATTTCATCATCTCCAAGAGGAAACATCACCGCGCCGATTGAAAAATCGGGACTCGGGAGCGAAGAAAACTCAAAACACGGCGTTGTTTCATTTATAAGCGATGTGTCAAACACTTCACCCGACGCAAAACGGCACCCCACAGAACGAGATGAAATGACCGTTGCCTTATCCTTACTGTGCTGATAAATAAACAAGACCACCTCGTCGGTAAAGCGGCGTAAGCCTTCAACGTCAAACGCGGTATCGCCAAAATAGCCGAGCCCCGCAAATCCCGCAAAAGTATGGTCGCAAGTTAAAAATCCCATAACTTCCCTTCTAACCTCGTATCGCCTTAACTATAGCTGTATTATAGCACAGTGCTGATATAAAATCAATACATGTTCACATTTTGAGGCAACAACGGCAAAAGCACGCCAAAGCGTGCTTTTGCCGTATATTTTTCAGATAATGGGTTATTCCGTTTTCCCGAGATATTTCAAAAACGCTGTCCAATCAAGCAAGTACGTATTTGAACCGCATATTTTATCTCCTATGACAAGGTTTTCTCTTTTGACGGAATCCGTTATCTGTAAAGGCAACTTATCAAACAGAATAACGTGGATATCGGCGGAATCGTTCCATTTTATCTTTCGCTTGCCAATGTACTTAGTCTCGGTAGTGCCAAACGACGGTTGACGCCATCTGTATGGGTTAGCGAACGTGTAGCGTACGGTTGCATAAAACTCCAATTGATTTATGCTTTCAAAATGGTAGCGAGGATATTTTTTCTTTTTCGACATGAAAATCATTTGAACGTTTTTTCTTCCGCTTTCAAAGCTGATGCTGTAGTGACCGTGAAAGAACGATTCCCACGGGCGCATCTTGATTTTCAGATTTCGCTCCTTCGCCTGCGCAAGTAGCTTTTTGGCTTGCCACATCATAGAGACATATTTGAAGAAGCGATAGCATATCCACAGCGAAACAAAAAGAAGCAATATCGCAAAAAGGGCAACGTTTCTGATCCCCTCCCCCTCCCTTCCCGGAGCAAAGAGAATGCCCATACAAAAAGCGATCAACCCATACAAAATGTATCTCATTTTTATACCTTTCCGAGAACCGCAAACAAAACAAAGAAAATCTTCCGCACCTCAATATTAGCACACGAGTTCACCTGACTGCATTATATCATAAACAAAACCGATTGTCAATAGTAAATCGGTATTTTTAGATATTTTTGGGGAAATGAGCATTTACACAGCTACATAAAAAAGCAAGGCATAAGAAATCTTATGCCCTGCCCTTCGCCAAGTCTTGCGAGTTGGCAAAGAATTTTAATATTAAATTTGTTTAGGTGTTGGTGTTAACTGTTGTTTTTTGAGGTCAAATAGCCGGGGTTGCTCGCTCCGCCGTCGATGTGGGCGTAGGTTTTGTCGACGTTATTTTGGTTGTACCTTGTACCCTTTTCGCCAACCAGCTTGGGGCAACCGTCGAACATCAATGCTGATGATTTTTCACCACTGCTTGCACCAACATTTTTCTCAGGGATCTGCGACATTTCCCAACCACCGCCGACGTATATCGTCACAAGCTCACTACAGCCTCTGAACATATTTCTTGCATGCTCAACCTTGGAGGTATTCCACTCACTCAAATCCAACTCCGTCAATCCCTCACAAGTCAGAAACATATTATTCATTGCAGTTACGTTTCCGACGTTCCACTTTGAAATATCCAAGGAAGTAAGGGACGAGCAGTTGTAGAACAAAGATGTCATTGACGTAACTTTATTAACGTTCCATTTGGAAACGTTCAAGGAAGCAAGGGACGAACAACCACTGAACATCTCCGCCATTGTAGTTACTGCTCCCACATCCCACGTAGAAACATTCAAAGATGAAAGCGACGAGCAACCTGCGAACGTTCGCATCATATCGGTGACACTGCTAACCGTCCAGTTTGAAAGGTCCAAGGACTTCAAATTATTGCAGCCGTAAAACGTTTCAAACAAGCTGGTGTTTTTTTCGCTCACAGACCATCCTGCAACTTCCAATTCAGTCAGAAGATTGCAATTTTTAAATATACCGCGAAGGCTCGTCGCATTACTTACGTTCCAACCGGAAACGTTTAATTCGGTAAGTGAGGTGCAGCCCTCGAACATTAACGCCATTGAAGTAACCTTGCCCACGTTCCAGCCTGAAAGGTTCATAGGAGAGGCGAGCTTGGGACAGTACTTGAACGTAGAATTCATTCCGGTAACGTTGTCCACGGTCCAGTTTGAAACGTCGATCGACGCAAGGTTGCTGCAGCCCGAAAACATAGCGCTTATATTTTTTACCCCGGCCGTGTTCCATTCGCTAACGTCCAAGGCTGTAACCGTTTGGCAATCTTGAAACATAGCTGACATATCAGTAACCTTACTTACCGTCCAATTGCTGACGTCAATATTTTGCAACGCATAGCACGAGTTGAACATAAAAGCCGTTTTGGTTACATTACTCACATCCCAGTCCGAAACGTCAAGCTCCTCCAAAGTGCTGCAGCCTCTGAACATTGAGTTCATCGCCGTAACTTGGCTTACATCCATGTTGTCGGTGCTGACCTTTGTCAGAGATTGCATGTGGGCAAATAAACCATTGCGCTCCTTCGGCATATATATCACGCCCGAGTCCGTAAGGACGTAAAGGTCGTACTTATCGCCGTTGGGAACATAGTAGGTATAGCCTTCAAACTCACCGTCACCCGAGGCGTTTGTAGTTGCCACGCCCTCGTGTCCGAGTACTTTCTCATAGTAATCCTCAAAGAGACCGAAGGTCACGGTGTTGAGCAGGGTGTTTGGGCGCTCCCCAGTTCCTACGAACGTAGTTCCGTTCGTATTAGCATCCAAATAATGCAGCGCGGTTTTGAGATCAGCAAAGTCTACAAACCTGAATCCTGCAAAGGGGATCTCATCACCAAAACCTTTATCGAGAGCCTCGTCGGCCGTTCCCATTCCGCCGGACTGTATTCCCTGACCGACGACGAGAACGTCGTACTTTTCGCCAAAGGATGCCGAGTCAGCGTTGGTGGCGTAAGCGTCAAGCGCTATCTGCGACAGGCTGATCGTAGTCAGCTCATCGGGGGCAATTGCCTTTTTGTAGGTCGCGCAAGCGACGAAGCACTTCATGCCCTTGATCTCGGCAAGGCGTTCTTCCCACTCCCAAGTCCAATCTTGTTCATTAATATTAAGATGTATCTTATTTTGGAACTGCTCAAAGCTTGCGTAGTTTCCTGCCTCAAATGCGAAATAGAGGCGGACGTAAGCATCCGTGTGTTTGCCCGTGTTCTTGACGAACACCATTTTATCCTCTTCAGATCTTATTTTCGCAGGATCCCAGATGGCAGAGGTATAGTTCTTCTTTATTTCTTTTCCATCCTTGTCCTCGTCCCAATTGATGGTAGCGTCCTTCTTGGTATAGTCAAATTCCGCGGGGACGATAGCGGGGATGAGCTTCTTGTCGTCTCTGAACGCCTGAAGCTGTGCGTCAACGCCCGACGTATCGGTACTGACGCGCTCGAACTCCAATATTTCAAGCTCTACGTCGCCAACGGTCATGACGTTGGTCACTTCATCGGTAGCGGTAAGGTATGCCAGCGTTGCGCCAACGGCAACGAGTGCGACCAGCACCACCGCAACAACACCAATAAGTATCTCTTTCAGTTTCATAACGCTTTCCTTTCGCTTGATTTTAATAGCTTTGATGAAAGGGCACGAGAAAGCTTATGCCCTTTCACCGCCGCCCGACCAAAAGGTCAGGGGCAGATGAATAATTAGATTAAATTACGGAGTAGTGTTCGTGGGTGTGTATTGCTTGTAGGTCAGGTAGCCGTCCGTGTAGTTGGCGTAGTCTACATTCACTTTTTGAGAATTAAATGTCATCTTATTACTACCGCCGCCGACAAGCATATAACAGTTTACAAACATATAGTCAGAGGAAGTTACTTTACCCATATTCCAACTTTCACTGACGTAAATGGTCTCAAGATTACTGCAAGTATGGAACATAGACTTAGTATTAACAAGATTTTTGGTATCCCAGCCACTAAGGTCTAACTCCGTAAAGCCTTTGCAGCCCAAGAACATTTCTGGCATATTGGTGACACTACTAACATCCCAATCGGAAATATTCAGGGAGGTAAGGGCAGTACAATCTCTAAACATTCCATTCATATTGGTAACCGTGCTAACATTCCACTCGGAAATGTTCAAGGAAGTAAGCGACGAGCATCCAAAGAACATTTGAGTCATATTTGTAACCGTACTAACGTCCCACGTAGAAACATTCAAGGAGGCAAGTTTCGAGCATCCGGAGAACATTCCACCCATATCGGTAACGCCGTTCAACTTATTGCCCCAAGCGGAGAGGTCCAACGAGGTCAAGCCGGAGCACTTAGCGAACATACCGCCCATTTTTAGGGCACCACTCACATCCCAGCCTCCAACAGCCATCTCTGTAAGCGAGCTACAGCCTGAAAACAGGTTGCTAAAGTACTGCACCTTTGCAACATTCCACTCAGAAACTTCCAATGAAGTCAAACTGCCGCATCCGTTAAAAGTAGATGACATATCAATAACGTTGTCTACGTTCCACTTTGAAACGTCAATTTCAGTAAGCTTCGAACAGCCCGAGAACATTCCCAGCATATTCGTAACGTTGTCAACCGTCCACCCTGAAACGTCGATGCTTTCCAATGCGCCGCAATTCCTAAACGTGTATTGTGTGGTTTTCGCGTTGCTTGTATCCCATTGGCTAACATCCAAGGTCTTAAGGGAAGAACAGTATTCAAACATAGACTGAATGTTGGTTGCGCTGCTCATACCCCACTTACTCACGTCAAGCGTTGTCAAAGCTTTACAATTGCCAAACATAATGTACGTAGACGTAACCTTTCCGAGTCGCCAGCCTGAAACGTCTATCTCCTGAAGAGCATTACAATAACGGAACATTTGCTGCATATCAGTGACTCTGCTTACGTCCCACGTGCTCGCCTCAACCTTTTGAAGTTTGGAACAGTTTAGGAACATATATTGCATATCCGTCGTTTGGCTAACGTCGAGCGCAGTACCATTGACCGAAGTTAAATTAGCCATATTGGCAAACATATTTTGGCAAATCTTGGGTGCATATAGCTTGCCTTCGTCCGCAAGGACATAGAGGTCGTAATTACCGTCAGCGTTAGGAACGTAGTAGGTGTGCACGGGTGCGCCCCATTCCTTGCCCGTCGGAGTATTGTATTCGTTAAGCGTCAGCGTACCTTCGCCCGTCTTTACAATATTGGGGTACTGGTCTTTCGTAGCGAAGGTAACGCTTGCGACCTTCTCTGTGATCTTCGTTCCCGTCTTATTACCCTCGAAATAATGCAACGCGGTATTGAGGTCAATGCCCCTATCCAGAGTAACGCCCTCAAATGGAATGGTGTCGCCAAAGCCCGTTACAAGAGCGGTTTTGGGGTCGCTAAAGCTTGCCGTCTGTATAGCTTGGGCAAAAATGGGAACACTATATTCTTTTCCAAATGCCCGCACATCCTTGTTGGTCGCGGTGGGGTCAAGCGATATCTGCGACAAACTGATCTCCGTGAGGGCATCCGGCTCTAAAATATATTTATACGTTGCGGTGGCTATAAAAAACTTTTCATTGCCTTTCTTTGCAATGTACGGCTCCCACTCCCACGTCCAGTCCTCGGTGTTTAGATTAAGATGCACCTTCTCCCTAAACTGTGCCAAGGATGTATACGCTCCGCCCTCGAATGCGTAGAAAACACGGACGTAGGCGCTGGAATCGCCGGTATTCTTCACAAACACCATTTTATCAAGCTCGTTGTTGATCTTGTCGGGGTTCCAGATAAGGCTCCGATGTCCATCCTTGCCTATCTGCTCCCAATCCACGTACTCGTCTCCCGCAGAGTAGTCAAAATCGCCCTTGGTAACGGCGGGATACAGGAGCTTGTTTTGGTTAAATTCTTGAACGATCGCGGAATCGTCCTTGGTATCCGCATTCTTACGCTCGTATTCCAAAAGCTCGATGTCTACGTTGCCGACGGTCATAACGTTAGTAGCCGTATCCATGTCCGTGAGATACGCTATCGTGCCGATAATAGCCACCGCCACGAGCAGTGCAAGCGCTAAAATAAATATTAATGTTTTTTTCATAACATTTTCCCTTTCGCCTGGTTTTCTTTTCAGCGGTGAGAACGCAGATGCTTCGCATCTGCGTTGCTTGTACATAGCATCTGCTCTCTCACCGCCGCCCGACCGAAAAGGTCGGGGGCAGATGAATATTTAATTAAATAAGGAAGATTTTGCGTTTACTTTTCGGTGAGGTAGCCGGGATTGCTCGTTCCGCCGTCAATGTGGGCGTATTCCACGTTGGTCTTGCCGGAATTAAAAATTGTACCCTTTTCGCCGACGAGTGCTACACACTGCTCAAACATATTGGTCGAATCCGTTACGCTTTCCATATTCCATATATCCTTGCCGACGTAGATGGTTTTAAGGTTTCCGCACTTACTGAACATTTGCTCTGTTTTTACAAGATTAGCGGTATTCCAGCCCGAAAGATCCAGGGAAGTGAGCGAACCGCAGCCGACGAACATTCCCAAAGCAGAGCTAAGCTTCTCAACATTCCATTCTGAAAGCTCGATTCTCTTCAGAGAACTGCATCTGCTAAAGAGTCCATGAAAATTCGTTGCGCTTGATACGTCCCAATTAGCAACATCCAGCTTGTTCAAAGAGTAGCAATTCTCGAACATATAGGAAAAATCGCTCACATTGCCTACGTTCCAATTCGAAACATCTATTTCGGTAAGCCCCGTGCAACCACTAAATGTATATTGCATCAAGGTGATGCCGCTAACGTCCCAACCCGTAAGGTCTAATTTGCCACTCAATGAGGAGCAATTTTTGAACGTTTCCTTCAGCGACTCATTCGTTTTTATAATCCAGTTGGAAACGTCAAGATTTTTTAGAGCCTTGCAATCATAGAATGCCTGTTGAAGAACTACTTCTTCATCCGTACCCTTGGCAAACCAATTACCTACCTCAAGAGTTGTAAGACTTTGGCATTTAAAAAACATACGGTACATAGAAGTGGTTTGGCTCACGTCAAGATTCGAGGTGTCGACCTCCGTTAAGGCTGACATTCCGATGAACAACTGGCTGCAGTTTGCAGGCGCGTATATCTTCCAATCGTCCGCAAGAACGTAGATATCGTACTTATCGCCGTTCGGAACGTAGTAGGCATAGGCTGTGAAATCCGCCTCGCCCGCGTTGTTAGCCATAAATATGCCCTTGTAGTCCTTCACCTTTTCGGCGTGGTCTGCGGTCAGACCGAAGGTCACGCTGTTGACCATGTTGTTTGACGCATTATCAGTTCCCACAAGCTTGGTTTTGCTCGTGTCGGCGTCAAGATAGTGCAAAGCGGTTCTGAGGTCGGTAAGGGGAACGTATGTAACGCCATCAAAGGGAACGGTAGTTCCAAACACCTCTGTAATTGCGGTGGCAGGGGTATAGCCCAGATCCGCGGTAAAGCCGTCGGACTGGATTCCCTGCGCGAACACCTTTACGTCGTAAGTATCACCAAAGGCGCGGGCGTGGTCGTTGATAGCAGAGAAATCCAGTGCGATCTGCGAAAGGCTTATCTTGGTAAGCTCGTCGGGCGCTACGGGATATTTGTACGTTGCCCACGCAATAAAGCAGCGCGTGCCGTCGATCTCGGTGATGTGATTTTCTTGCGGTTCAACCCAATCCCATGCCCAATCGGTTTCGTTTTTATTCATATGAACCATTTCATTGAAGCGGTCAAGCCTTACATAGTTTCCCGCCTCGAACGCAAAGCAAAGGCGGATATAAACGTTACAGTCTCCCGTGTTTTTTACGAACACCATCTTATCTATCTCATTGGTGATATCGTCGGGATTCCAGATGGGCGTTTGATAGTTCTGAGCTCCGTTTATCTTTATTTCTTCTCCTACGTGCGCCTCGTCCCATATAACGTAGTTATCAGTCAGGGGGGTATTATAGTTAGAGTTTGCGTAATTAAAACCGTCAGCGACAACAGTGGGCCTGAGATGCTTGTTGTCATTAAAAGCCTGTACTGACGCCGCATCGTTCTTATCGTCGATATCCACGCGCTCGTACTCAAGTATCTTAATACTCGCGTCGCCAACGGTCATTACGTTGGTTTCCTCATCGACAGCTGTCAGGTACGCGAGCGTGCCGACAACGGACAGTACCGCGACAAGTACCAGAACTGATATCCATATCAATACTTTTTTCATAACATTTTCCCTTTCGCGTGTTTTTCAGCGAATATTTCGATTATTGATTTTGTTCGGGGGTGGTATTCTATGCCGCCTTGTAGGTAAGGTAGCCGAGAAGTCCATCCTTGCCGTCTATGCGGGCGTATTCTTTATTGATTTTTTTAGAGTCATACACCGTTCCGTTGCCGCCGACCAAGCTGGTGCAGTTTTCGAACATTTTTCCATGAGTTGTTAGCTTCGCCGTATTCCAATCAACGCCAACGTAAATCTTTTGGAGATTCGAACAACCGGCAAACATTTGCTCGGAATTATTCAGCTTTTGGGTATTCCAATTGCCAAGATCAAGCGCGGTCACCGCCGAACAGTCGCTGAACATATATGACATATTGGTTACATTGGCAGTATTCCAGTCTGAGAAGTCAAACTTGGTCACCGCAGAACAGCCGTTGAACATATGTGACATATTGGTTACATTTCCGGTATTCCACGCTGAGAGGTCAAACTCAGTCACCGCAGAACAGCCGCTGAACATATATAACATATTGGTTACATTGGCAGTATTCCAGTCTGATACGTCAATTTTCTGCCAAGACGAGCAGTCGTTGAACATATACTGCATATACTCGACATTTTCGGTATCCCACCCTGAGAGGTCAAACGCAGTCACCGCAGAACAGCCGCTGAACATATATGACATATCGGTTACATTGGCAGTGTTCCACCCTTCCCCGACACTAATGGTCACAAGCGCCTTACAGTCTTTGAACAGTTGCTGCAAATCCGTAATATTGGCGGTATTAAAGGGAGAAAGGTCGATTTCTGTCAGTGACGAACAACCATTAAACAAAGCATACATTTCCCCAAGGCTTTCTGGTTTCCAGCCGGTTAAATTTACCGTCTTTAAGCCGGAGCAGCCTTGAAACATACAACCCATATACCTAACCTCGCCTACGTTCCATCGGCTTAGATCAAGGCTTTCTATCTTTGCACATCCATTGAACATCCACTTCATATCAGTTACGCTGCTCACATCCCAATTGGAAACGTTCAATTCGGTAAGAGCAGAGCAATTATAAAACAAAGACCGCATATCAGTTACGCTGCTCACGTCCCACCCAGAAACGTCAATAGACTTCAATTTGGAGCAAGTGTGGAACATTCCCCGGAGAACCGTGGCACTGCTAAGCTTCCATTTTTTAACGTCTAATGTTTCAAGCGCCTTACATTCAAAAAACATCAAATACGTTGTGGTGACATTTTTCAAATTCCAATTAGAAACGTCAATTTCCTTCAAGCTGCTACACTGGTAGAACATTTGGGTCATATTTTCCGTACGGCTTACGTCCATATTGGTCGTTTTAACGGTTGTGAGCGAAGTCATTCCTTGGAATAATCCTGTGCTATCCTTGGGGGTATAGATCTTATCATCCGCGAGGACGTAAATATCGTAGTTTGAGGGAGTGGTGGCATTGGGAACGTAGTAAGAGTAAACGGCAACGTCCTGATCAAAGCCTATAAAGGTAGGCTCATATTTGCTCGTGACGTTTTTGTAGTCCTTATTCAAGCCGAAGGTCACGGTGCTTACGTTGGCTGTGATCTTCTTGTCCTCACTCTCCTCACCGTTCAGATAGTGGAGCGCGGTCTTGAGTTTAACACCGGTTTCGAAGGTAAGATTCTTAAATGGAACGTCGCCACCAAAGCCCTCGTACACAGCCTCCTCGGCGTTTTCAAAGCCTATTTCCTGTATGCCCTGCGCAAATACCGAAATCTCATACTTTTCGCCAAACGCCAAAACGTCCGCGTTAGTGGCGGTGGGGTCAAGTGCGATCTGCGAAAGGCTGATGGTGGTGAACTCGCCCGCCTTCAGAATGGGCAGATAAGTGGCGGTGGCGATATAATACTTGCCGCCCTTATCGTTCGTGGCAAGGGCGGGGTTCCATTCCCATTTCCACTCGGTGTCGGTATCGTTGAGGTTTATATGTATCATTTCATTAAAGCGCGTAAAGGAGGTGTAGTTTCCCGCCTCGAATGCGAAGAATATGCGGACGTAAGCATCGCCGCTGCCCGTATTTTCAACGAACACCATTTTATCGACCTCATTGTTGATGTCGGCGGGGTCCCAAATGTGCGAGGTATAATCGGGCTTTATCGGCTTTCCGTCCTTATCTGCGTCCCACTTAACGTCGGCATCCTTAACGGTGTAGTCAAACCCCTTGGTGAGTACGGCGGGGAGCAACGGCTTGTTATCATTGAACGTCTGAACCTGTGCCGCACCGTCCGCATTAGGCGTATCAACGCTGACGCGCTCATACTCACGCAGAGCTATATCTACGTCACCGACGGTCATCACGTTTGTAGCCGTCTCCGTATCTGTCAGATATGCTATCGTGCCGATAACGGCTGCTGTTGCGAGCAGGAGAAACACTAAAATACATATTAATATTTTTTTCATAACAATTTTCCTTTCGCTTTACTTTATGTTCAGCAATGAAAACGCAGATGCAAAACTTGCGCTTGGCTTATGCTTCGCATAAGCCAAGCAGATACGAAGTATCTGCGCTTTCATCGCCGCCCGACCTTTACGGTCGGGGGCGAATTTGATCGTTAATTAAATTTAGGGATTGGTGCTCGGTGCTGCCTTGTAGGTAAGGTAGCCCGTTCCCGTATTGGCGTAGGTTACGTCGTTTGCGTTAGCGGCGTCATACACGGTACCGCTTTCACCTTTTATGCTAGTGCAGCCGGTAAACATATCAGCCGAGCTTGTCGCATTAGACATATCCCAGCTGTCGCCTACGGAAATGGTTACAAGATTCGAGCAATCTGCAAACATTTTATTGGATTTCTCTACTGCGTTGGTGTTCCAGCTACTAAGGTCAAGTGCTTTCAACGCGTCGCAAAGCTCAAACATAGACACCATATCGGCAACCTTAGCAGTATTCCAGCCCGAAACGTCAAGAGTATTCAAGTGTCTGCAACCGCTAAACATATTCTCCATATTTGTGACATTGGCAGTATTCCAGTTTGACAGGTCAAGCCCCGTCACCGTCACGCAGGCGTGGAACATATACGACATATTGGTTACGTTAGCGGTATTCCAACCCGATACGGCGAGTTCGGGCACCAAGAAGCAGTTGTTAAACATCGATGCCATGTTGGTTACAGCGGCAGTATTAAAGCCAGACACGTTAAGTTCTGTTACCGCCTTGCAGTTATCAAACATATATGACATATCAGTCACCTTATCGGTATTCCAACCTGACACGTAGATCTTCGAAAGCGACGAACAGTTGCTGAACATGGAGTGCATGTTCGTAACGTTTTCAGTATTCCACTTTGAAACGTCAAGCGTTGTCAATGACGTACAGCCGTTGAACATATCATACATTTCAATTACGCTGCCGGTGTTCCAGTTTTCTACGTCGATATACGTCAGCGAGCTACAATCTTTGAACATCTCGAACATATATTCATTTTGGCTTACATCCCAGCCGGCTCCAAAGAAAATCTCTTTTAACTTCTCAGAACCATCAAACATTGAATTTGTACACAAAAGGCTGTCCGTCTTCCATTGGCTCAGATCTAACTCCTCCAACTCCTCTAAGCGACGGAACATACAGCCCATCTCTTCGACGTTTCTGACATCCCACGTGCTTAAGTTCAATTTTTCCAAGCCGATGCATATTTCAAACATGCCACCCATATTTGTTACAGCGCCGACGTCCCACCCGCTTAGATTCAGTTGGGTCAAAGCATGACAGTTCTGGAACATATAAAACATGTTTTCAGCCTTGCTTGTGTCCCAATCTTCTACCTCAATGACAGACAGTTTTTTACAAAACCTAAATGTTTCTTGAAACGAAGTAACGTTGCCAACGTCCCACTGCGAAACGTCCAAGGTCGTTAGGTTCGTGCAGTAGTAAAACATCATCGTCATATTTTCCGTACGGCTTACGTCCATATTGGCGGTATCGACCTTCGTCAAAGCCGTCATATCCTTGAACAGCGCCGTGCTATCCTTGGGAGTATAAATAGCGCTGTCAGCAAGGACGTAAAGGTCGTAGTTAGAGCCGTTCTCTACGTAGTAGGTATAGACCTCTGCTTCCTGCTCTACGCTGGTGAAGGCAACACGATTGGCAGAGTTGTTGATAACGTCCTGATGATCCTCGTTAAAGCCGAAGGTCACCTTGGAAACCTTAGAGGTAATATCGGTTCCGCTACCATTCAAAAAATGAAGTGCGTTATAGAGGGTAACGCCCTGCGCGAGAGTCATTTCAAACGGGATCTCCCTGGTAAAGCCCTCGTCAAGCGCCGTGTCGGGATCGCCAAAGCCCGCGGACTGGATACCCTGGGCGTTCACAAGTACCTCGTAAGTCTCGCCAAAAGCATCCACATCATCATTGTCGGCGGTGGGATCAAGCGCGATCTGAGAAAGGCTTATCTCTGTGAGCTTGCCCGGCTCCAGCACCTTTTTGTAAGTAGCCCTTGCGATAAAGTAATTTTCTTCTTCACTATTGGTAGCGAGGAATGGGATCCACTCCCACTCCCAATCGCCCTCGTCATCATTGAAGTTAAGGTGGATCATATTTTTGAAGCGCGCCAAAGTATTGAAGTTACCCGCCTCAAACGC
>JAZQDD010000026.1:0-17446 GCA_045546615.1 Eubacteriales bacterium
ACGCTTTGCCTCCTGTTCGGTTTCGTAGAGGTGTTGATTGAGCGTACACGAGGTGAGAAGCGTGGTATAGGTGCCGCGGCGGTGCTTTTTGAGATAGTCGCGGCGCAGTTTGCCGTACTTGCCGATGGGATGGTTGGTCTGTTCGGGGAGCACCAAATCGGGATACATAATGCCGTTTCTTTCGGTGTAAGTGAGTTCCATAATTCATCCTCCGTAATTCAATATTTTTTACATAGCCATTCTACCATATTTGTCCTCAAAAGACGAATGTGCGGAATGGCTTTTTTCTTTTTACCTTGTCGCAGTTTGCGACAAAGTTAGCGGTCGAAAAAATATTTTTTTGCTCAGGACATATTTAGCGTTTTCGTGTCGGATATAGAGTGAGGAGGAGATTTGAAAAATCACTTGGCTGTTTTGACCAAGTGTTTTTCATCGGGCGAAAATCGCCCCTTGATATGGTTTGGTTGAAAATCAACCGCACCACTTTAGCAGAAGAAAGTGGTATGGGTCAAAATGACCCATACCACTTCGTGTGATAACTTATCTCAATTGCTCGATTCGCTTGTTGAAAAATCCAACATATACATCATATGCGCTGTTTTCAACGAGATCAATAAATTTTAATGCTTTCTCGCGTTCTTTGATAGCTTCCGCTTTCATTCCTTGAGATTCATAATATTCTGCAAGCTTTTCCATCATTTGAATGAGATTTTCAAATGATATCCATTTTTGCTTTTCTGCTGCTTCGTATTTAGGTTTGCCTTCCAAGAGGTATGCCATTTCTGTAAGCTTAGTAAAATAAATCTCCGGTATTTGCTCAATAGCCGCTTCTGCACTTTTTAAATCGCCTTTAACCTTATATGCATACGCAAGAAATCTTAATGCATCGTACTTAATATCAGCTTGATTTGTTTTCTCAATCAAGGAACTTGCTATTGAAATTGTCTCATCCGGATCTTTTGTGTAATTCAATACATACAAAAGATTGTTGAGCAAAACCTCGTTATCGGGATATTTTTTCAGACCTTCTTCAAGAATATCTCTGCTTTTCGGTGGATCTGACTCTCTGAATTTGTATGCCTCATTTACAATGGAGTCGATGGCAGATTCAATTTCTTTCAGATTAAATTCAAACAATTCATCCATCGAAACACCAAAATAGCTTGCCAATATGGGAGCGAGTGTAATATCGGGCAAAGCAATACCATTTTCCCATTTACTTACGGCTTGGAAAGAAATCCCTATGCTGTTAGCGAGTTGTTCCTGGGTAATCCCTCTCTGCTTTCGTAATTCTTTAATTTTATTTCCAATATTCATGTTGTACACCTCCAAATAATCAAAATGGCGCCTATCTTGTGATGTAATTATACCACAGAATGTCTATTTGTTCAATAACCGCCTAAACGACCTTGTTCAACTCACGGTTGAAATCGGAATCCTTTAACACTTACATAAAATATTGTAAAAGAAAGGACGTGATCCAATGGATACCAGTTAAGAGAAGTGGCGGACGATGTCCGATACTTTAACGAGCATAGCATTCGTGCTAACGCCCGAATGCGTCGAGTTTGCTTCGACGGCTAAACACCGTCGTTTTGCCAAGGCAAAAACAGCAAACGTCGCAGCCAAGCAACCTTGTTGGGTTGCTTTTTCTTTAGGGATGTATCCCTAATACCCTCAATTTAGAAAGGACAAACAAATGAGCAAAACAGAAAAAAAGACCGAGCGCGTCACGGTCAAAATGGACGCGAATCTGAAAGCAAAGCTGCAACGCGAAGCCGAGCGGTGTGGCGGAGATATGTCGGCGTATATCCGTTCCTTGATCGAGAACCGACTTTCGCAGGCGGCGGGGACTTGCTACAACTGCATCGGGCGGCTTGAAAAGGCACTCGATGCGGAGGATGTCGGCTATGAGCTTCACGCCTTCATTCGTTCCAAGTATAAGGCGAAGGAGGGTGAGAGCTGATGGCAACCACCTCGCTATGGGCGGTGAGAGGGACGATACGCGACGTGGTGGCTTACGTCAAAGATCCAAACAAGACTGCCAATCCCGATTACGATCTTAATAACGTGCTGACCTATGCTGCCGACAGTAGCAAGACCGAAAAGCAGTATTACGTTACGGGGGTGAATTGCTCGCCCCATTTTGCCTTTGAGCGTATGACGGCGACTAAAGAGCGATACGGCAAGCGCGGAGGCATCGTCGGATACCACGGGTATCAGAGCTTCAAGCCGGGAGAGCTAACACCCGAGGAGTGTCACAAGATCGGTGTGCTGACAGCCAAGCGAATGTGGGGTGAGCGCTTTGAGGTCGTCGTGACAACCCACGTCAAAGGCTCGTCGGCTCTGCACAACCATTTCGTCATCAACAGCGTGTCATTCAAGGACGGCAAGAAATACCGTTGGCAGAAAGGTAGCTATAGGCAGTTGCGACGAGTTTCGGACGAGCTTTGCCGTCAGCATCAGTTATCCATCATTGAAAATCCAATGCCGAAGAAAGTGCCGAGGCAGATATGGATCGAGGAAAAGCAAGGCAAGGTTACTCACGCATCTATTCTGCGCCACGATATTGATCGCGCTATACGGAGCAATATCAGCTATAAATATTTCTTGCAAGCCTTGGAATACCTCGGCTACGTTGTTGTGCGAGACAGCAAATATAAGCACATCTCGGTCATCACCGAGGGATGGAGCAAGCCCGTGCGCATTGACAGCTTAGGGGCGAACTATACCCTTGAAGCCATCGAGAGACGAATCCGAGATAATCTCCACAAAGAACCAGTACCCCATATTCGCAAGCCGCAAAGGCGTGTGGCGTGTGAGCTTGAAAAGCAGATGAAGGCACTGGAACGGTATTCCACGATTGAGATACTGTTTATGATCTTCTTTGAGCTGATGGGGATTCCGTATGATGATCCGTTTACCAAGGAACAGAGGATGCCGCCGAAGTATGAGATCGCTTCACCCTATTTCGCGCAGGAGGCGATCAACAACGAAAGATATTGCCGCGAGATCCGCCTTATGAGTTGGTATGACCTTCACACCACCGAGGATGTAACCGCGTTCCGTGACAAACGAAAAGCGGAGCTTCAAAACTTGGAACGTGAGAGAAAGGCGGTTGACAATCGCAGACGTCGTCTTACTGATCCCGACGAGAAACAGAAAAACAGCGCCGAGCGAAGCGCGATCACAAAGAAAATGACGAACGTCCGCAGGGAGATGAACCTTGCGGACGATATTTTATCCGATTCGATAAGACTTGCCAAAGCCATAGCCGCCGAAAAGGCTTGCGAGGAGCGTCTTGTGCCGGATAGAACCAAACAAAAACACAAAGAACAGGAGAGATAAAATGTATAAAAAATTAAAAGAACAGATCACCGAAACCACGCAGTATTATCTGCTGCGCAACGTACACCCGAGGGCAGAACAGCCATTTCAAGTCCGTGACGATGAGGAAATGGAACGGCTTGTGGAGAGCATCCACATGAACGGAGGCCTCAATCCGCTTATCGTAACACCGAGGCGCGGAGGAGGTTATGAGATCGTGTCGGGGCACCGCCGCTATGCTGCTTGTCAGAAGCTTGGTGTGGAGACTATTCCCGTTATCGTCCGTGACCTTGATCCCGATGAAGCAACACTTTGTATGATCGATTCCAACCTGCACAGAGAGCATCTACTACCTTCCGAGAAAGCCTATGCTTACAAGGCGAAGATGGAGGTGCTGAACCGTCAAGGTCAGCGATACGGTCAAACCTCGTCGCAACCTGCGACAAAGTGGGATGCTGCCACCGAGATCGGCAAAGCAACCAATGAGAGCCGAGACCAAGTCTTCCGCTATATTCGCTTGACTAATCTTATAAAGCCGTTGATGGATATTGTGGATAGCGGACGAATTGCATTTACCCCCGCTGTGGAGCTTTCCTATCTGCCGCACGAATTGCAGGACAAGGTTGCGGAGATCTTTGAGAGAGATGAAGCCACGCCTTCCTACGCGCAGACGGTTAGATTCAGAAGACTTCACAGCGAGGGAAAGCTGACGGCGGATACCATTGAGGATATTATGGCAAAGCCGAAAGCCAATCAGCGAGAGACGGTCAAATTCAGCTACGAGAGAATCGCCCGTTTCTTTCCTCCGAATTATAGCACCAAGCAGATGGAAGACGCAATTGTGCGGATTCTTGAAGAACGCAGACGAGAGGTTGGTGCAATGCCTTCACTTCGCCGCCGTGACGATGTGGAAAGGGGATGAGTTATTGGGTAAGATAAGTAAATGGAAATGGTTTTTATGTATGGCGCGTTTTTGCCTTGACAATAAGGTGGGCGGTTACCGTTGCCGTTCCCAAGTTCCCGAACACGAGATTCTGAAGATCGTGCGTATGTATACGCCGATCATCACCGAATTTTTCGACAATGAGGAGGAGATGACGAAGTTTCAAAAGTGGCGTGAGGAATATGAGGAAAAGGAACGATTAGATAAGGAGGAGAAAGCAAAGAAGAAAGCGGGCGCGGCTAATGTAGCGTAATGTAGAAAGCCTCGGCAGGGAGTTTTCTTGCCGAGGTTATTTTTTATTTATATCCGCTTCAGTTTCCTCCGGGACCGTCTCTGCGTTCACAAGTGTCGGGAACCTCGATCTTACCCTTGATATCTCCGGGCTTAGTAAGAGGCTTTTTATCTTTAGGCTCTTGTTCTTTTTTCGTATCTTTATTTTCAGACATATTAATCACTCCTTTCCTCTATTTAGTGTTCGCAAATTCAAATCAATTCATTCAAGTCGTTGGTTGGCGGTAGGCAGCTTTGACCTCGGCAGACGTAATAAGTGGTCTTGCCGTTTTTGAGCGGATATTCTTTTGTGGGGGCATCTAAAAAAATGACGATCGCATCAGGTGGAAATGCAAGAGGCAAGCCTCTGTTGTCTGTCTGTTGATCGGAAACGACCGTTACTTTCATTGGCGACTTGTCGTGCTCCAAAAGCACTTTCAAAAACATAGCGTGGTTTGTGGGATATTGTGCTGCGCTTTGCGCGAGAAAATCAAGCTGCCGTTCCGCTTCGATTTTGTATTTCTCCTCGTCTGTAATAAGAGACAGGCGAACAAGATTATACGCCATCAGCGAATTACCGCTTGGGATCGCGCCGTCGTAGGTTTCTTTTGGACGCAAAATCAGCTCCTCGTGATCTTTGCCATACAGATAAAATCCGCCCGTATTATCTCCGAAATCCGATATGACCTTATCGCATAAGCGCTTTGCCCTATTCAAATGTTCACTATCCAAAGTGGCGCGATACAGCGAAAGTTGGGCAAAAACATACGCGGAGTAATCATCGATAAAGCCTTTTACGCCCCGTTTTTTCATATAAAAGCTGACATAGAGCGCATCACCATCACACATACATTTCTGCATAAAGCTATCTGAGTTTTGTGCGGCAGAAAGATATATTTCCTTCCCGCTGACAAGATACAGCTCACACATAGCGGCGATCATCAGGCTGTTCCACGACGTTAAGATCTTTTCGTCGCGGTGAAGTGAATATCGCTTTTTTCGGTAATCATAAAGCATGGGAAGAAAAGATTCAAAGCTGTTATTGGAAGGATCGCTTTTTAAGAGATTCGGGATATTCTTGCCCTCAAAATTGCCTGCGTCCGTTATATCAAAATGACGGTTGAAGCGCGTTCCGTCCTCTGTGCCAAGAATCTTTGTGATCTCGTCGGGCGTAAACAGATAATATTTTCCTTCTTCACCCTCGCTGTCGGCGTCCTGCGAGCTGTAAAATCCGCCTTCGGGGGAGGTCATTTCAAGGAGAATATAGCTTGCCGTTTTTTCTGCGATCTCAAGATATAATGCCTTTTTTGTTACCGTGTACGCCTTACAATAGGCGAGTATCAGGAGCGCGTTGTCGTACAGCATTTTCTCGAAATGCGGAGCAAGAAACTTTTTGTCGGTGGAATAGCGGCAGAATCCAAATCCGATGTGATCGAACATTCCACCGCGATACATCTGCAAGAGGGTTTGCTCCGCCATGTTCAGACACGAGGCTGTTTTGTAACGCTCGTAGTAATCGAGCAAAAAGAGCAGATTGTGCGGTGTCGGAAACTTCGCCGCTCGTCCGAATCCGCCGTGTTTTGCGTCATAGATGCGCTCATATTGCGACACTGCCAAGTGTGTTAGATCAATATCCGCTATATCCGACACGCTCTCCGAGCTGTTCAGATGCTCAATAATTTTCTCCGAATCCCTCAAGAGCATATCGCGGTTGGATACCCATTTTTCGTGTATGGCGAGCAGTAGCTCCCGAAAGCCTATCATACCGCCCCGTGAGGTTTTGGGAAAATAAGTTCCAGCGAAAAACGGCTTCTGATCTGCCGTCATAAAGATGCTGGTGGGCCAGCCGCCGCTTCCCGTGAAGGCTTGACAGACCGCCATATAGACACTGTCAATGTCGGGACGCTCCTCTTTATCAACCTTGATGGATATAAAATATTTATTCAAAATCTCGGCCATTTCTTCGTCCTCAAAGCTCTCGTGAGCAAGCACGTGACACCAATGGCACGCACTGTATCCGATACTTAAAAATATGGGCTTGTCCTCCCTTGCCGCGAGTTCAAACGCCTCGTCGCACCAAGGATACCACTCCACGGGATTATCCTTGTGTTGAAGTAAATAGGGGCTTGTTTCCTTTGCCAATCGATTGCTCATATCTTCACCTCCGTTATCTCTTTTATTTTCGGCATTTCCGAAGTGATCTATACGAGATTTTGACAGGTATGTAAGACCCGAAAATCACAAATACTATTCATATCACAAATCGGAGGTAAAAAGATGACGAAAGACGAAATGCCGGTTGGCTTTGCTATGGCGCTTGCGATGAATCCCGAAGCTATGCAGAAGTTCGGAACGCTCAGCGAGGAACAAAAGCAACAGATCATCGCAGGAACACACGCGGTAAAAAGCAGAGATGAGATGTGTCACTACGTGGATTCTCTGGTAAACGGCGAGTGATGAGTATGGATTCTATTTGGGAAGATACTGCAAAGCGTGTGCATTTTGATGCTTTGAGTAGCAATAAAAACACCGACATTCTGATCATCGGAGGCGGGATCACGGGGATTTTATGCGCCTATAAGCTAAAAAATGCGAGCGTGGATTGTATACTGGTCGAGGCGAATGAGATCAGCGGTGGTATCACAAAAAACACCACGGCGAAGATCACTTTGGGGCACGGTTTGATCTACGACAAAATGATCAAACGCTTTGGTGAGGATAAAACACGCCTTTACATTGACGCACAAAATAAAGCAATCAAAGAATATGCTCAGCTTTGTGAAAAGATCGATTGCGACTATGAAACGCGGGATAACTACGTATATTCTATGGGTGACCGCAAGAAGATTGAAAAAGAGGTCGCCGCCTTGGGGCGTCTCGGTATGAAAGCCGAGTCCTTGGATGCCTGCGAGCTTCCGTTTACGGTCGCAGGGGCGGTGCGCGTGAGAGATCAAGCGCAGTTCCACCCGTTGAAATTTCTCTATACAATTGCAAAAGATCTGCCAATCTACGAGCATACTAAAGTCATGGAACTGATGCCGCACAAGGCAATCACCAATCACGGTGAAATCACCTACAAAAAACTGATTATTGCAACTCATTTTCCGATGCTCAATAAACATGGCTTGTACTATCTCAAACTCTATCAGCATCGTTCCTACGTTCTTGCACTCAAAAACGCCAAAAAAGTAGAAGGAATGTATGTGGATGAATCGGACACGGGACTGTCCTTCCGAAGTTACGGCGATCTTCTGCTCCTCGGCGGTGGCGGACACCGAACTGGCAAGCAAGGCGGTTGTTGGCAGGAGCTTGAAGATTTTGCCCGTAAGTATTACAAAAATGCCGAGATCGTCGGCAAGTGGGCGACGCAGGATTGTATGACGCTCGATGATATCCCTTATATCGGTCAATATTCAAGATCCACGCCCGACGTTTTTGTGGCAACGGGATTTAACAAGTGGGGCATGACCAACGCCATGGTCGCCGCAGATATTCTCTGCGATCTCGTTCAAGGAAAGCCCAACCCTTATGCTGACGTTTTCGACCCCTCACGCACGGTTCTTCATCCACAGCTTGCGGTAAATGCTTTTGAGTCTGCAATCGGACTTCTTACACCCACCGCGCCCCGATGTCCACACCTCGGTTGCGCCCTCAAATACAACAAAGCCGAACACACCTGGGACTGCCCCTGCCACGGCTCACGTTTCACTGAAGACGGCGAGCTGATCGACAATCCCGCGACGGATGATAAAAGAATATAGCAGTATACGCCTTCGCATAATGGGAAATAATAGTATTAAATCCATAAACGGAGGTTAAATTTGCTATGTTCAAACATGAAAAACAATTATTCCATCCTGTAGAGGTCGAAAGACCGAACTCGCAGTACGCCGTACTGCTTCAGGAACAGCTCGGCGGCGGTAACGGTGAGCTCAAGGCGGCAATGCAGTATATGTCGCAGAGCTTCAGGATCAAGGATCCCGAAATCAAGGATCTCTTTCTTGATATCGCCGCAGAGGAGCTTGGTCATATGGAGATGGTGGCACAGACTATCAATCTTCTTAACGGTCATGACGTGGATGCCACCAAGGTGCAGGCAGGAGAGGTGCAGACGCACGTTCTGCTCGGACTGAATCCCGGGCTTATTAATTCTTCGGGATATTCATGGACGGGAGATTACGTCACCGTCACGGGC
Source organism: Eubacteriales bacterium (assembly GCA_045546615.1). Classification (GTDB taxonomy): domain Bacteria; phylum Bacillota; class Clostridia; order Oscillospirales; family CAG-272; genus CAG-390. The sequence continues at coordinate 8,736 of JAZQDD010000026.1, forward strand.
GACCTGTGCGCAGACCTGCTCTCCAATATCGCGTCCGAGCAGAGAGCCAAGGTGGTTTATGAGTATCTCTACCGCCAGATTGAGGACAAAAAGGTCAGAGAGACCATTGATTTTCTCCTCAACCGTGAAGAAGCCCACAATCAGATGTTCCGCGATGCCTTCAATAAGGTACAACAGACCGGCTCTAACCGCGACTTCGGCACGACCAAGGCAGCAAAAATGTATTTTTCTATGTCCGATCCCGGACCCAACGCTTTTGCAACGGGCGAGACCCACGCTCCGGCGTTTAAGTGAAAATAATTACTGTTACCAAATACTCTATCGTGCATTAGAAAAGCCACCGACAATTTTTCTTATCGGTGGCTATTTTCATTTCTTACTATTAAAGTTGGGATACTCAAATAAAACAAATAATCCGAACGCTTCTCCAAGTAAGAGAATGTTCGGATTATTTTCATGTGGTCGGAGTGACACGACTCGAACGTGCGATCTCGACATCCCAAATGTCGCGCGGTACCAACTCCGCCACACCCCGATGCGCATATTATAGCACATTATTGCGTGATTTGCAACAGATTTTTAAAATTATCGGCCAGTTTTTAAAATTATAGAAGGATTTTTTCAAAAACGGAAACAGGGACAGATGCGCCATAAGTGATTGCTAATAGAGGCATGCATCAAGAATGGAAACGAGTGGCACTTAATGGGCACAAGTAGCGAAAAACGCTATAAAGCAACCAATAAGATAACGGAATTTTTATACAAAATCTCTGCGGCAGACAAGTGCCGCAGAGATTTTGTATCCACAGACCTTCGCTCATTCAAGCGTAAGGCTGTCGCAATTAAGAAAATCGTGTGCGCGAATCAGCGAGTCCGTAGCTATCAGCTTTTGGGCACCGCATTTGTTGCAGCGTACAAGCACGCCGCCCTCGGTGATCTCGGCGGAATAATCCCCCTCGTCACCGCTTGCATCCTCGTTTCTCCTTTCGCAACGGCAGAACAGCTTTCCCTCTGCCGCAAGATCGTGGATAACGAACATCACTATCTCGTACACCTGCGGATCGGGCAGAGCCGCCTTGTCAGCATCAAAATCCCTAATATCGGATATTCCCTGCTCTTCCAGCAGATCAAGCAGTTCAAGTTCAGAGCGGGCAAGCTCCGCCTTCACATGCTCGGTCTGTCCGATAAAGCATATATTTATGCCGGAATGCGGGCAAGACAGGACAAACAGCTCCCTTCCAAAGAAAAGAGACGTATTCACCGTAAAGATATGCGGCTTGCCACAAAAAATGCAAGGAACTATGAGTCTGACCTTTCCTTCTTCACCATCCTTTACCGCAATAACGTCAAGGTGGCGGTTTGCATCACTTGCGTTCTCCCCGTGGCGTGACGGGCACTCGGGATCCGAACATTTCAGCCGCACTCTGTCGGCGGACAAACTAAATACATCAACGGCACTCATAACGCCCGCGCCGCAATCGGGACAACGGTACGCGACCGCAGTCTTTTTGGGTTCGATTATCATTCGCTTACGCTCCTCCATAGAGCCAAATTCGGCATCTGTACAGTATATGATGCCCCTCTAATGTGGTGATAATACCCATCAGCACCAAAAAGCTCAAGGCTCTTTGGTGCTGATAAAATATTATCTTCCGCTTATAAGACTAATGGTCTTGTCGTTAAATGCGATGCTGTAGATCTTGGCCTGCTCCTCACACCAAGCAGAATACTTCTTGTCAAGAAGTCCGCTTCTTGCGTCAGCCTTCCAAGCGATATCGCCCTCGCCTATATAGTACATAACGTGGTAACCGTATGTAGTCTTTACGATATCAACATCGCCAGCCTTGCGTGCCTCGTCGAACATCCAGTCGTTGAATTCCTCAACCATATCGCCGGGCTTAACGTTCTCGTACTTAACACCGGAATCTTCGGTGTACTCCTTACCCAGTGCCTCAAAAGCCTCAAGGGTGTTGATGCCGTTCTTGTACTGAGCAAGAATCTCCTCTGCCTTTGCTTTAGCAGCCTCGTCAGTCTCGTACTTATCCTTGGTAAAGAGGATGTGTGCAACGTCGCGTGTCTGATCCTCGTTGATGTACGCTGCCTTGTTCATAAGAACTACGGTGTAGGTGCTGGTCTTTTCGCCCTCTTTCTTGAGGATCTCTTTGTCGCCTGCCTTACGTCCGTCAGCAAACGCCCATTTATCTATTTCGTCAACCTCTTCACCGTTGGGATCTGCGTATGCGCGTCCCTCGGTGGTGATAGCAACATACTCGGATTCAATATCCTTTGCGAGGTCGGTGCAGACCTCCTTCATAGCTTTACCGTATGCGGTCTTTTCGTCAAAGGTAGGAGCCTTGGGGGCATCGTCTTCCTTCTCATCCTCATCCGCCTTTGCATCGGCTTTGTCATCTTCCTTTGCATCGGCATCGACCTTCTCTACCAGTGCCTTAACGTATGCAAGAACTGCCGCCTTGTCAGTCGAGAACTTCTCATCGCTGGGAAGCTCGTCATCCTTGAGGGACTCTGCCTCCTCCTTGTAATACTGATCGAAAAGCTCACCGGAGAGCTGATCTATAACGTAATTCTTGACAAAGAGCTTGTATGCATCAGCATCGGTAGCAGCGGCAAGAAGCTTATCGGCAAGAGCCTTCATAGCGGTCTTTTCTGCCTCGTATGCAGCCTTTTCCTCAGCGGTTGCCTCGCTGCCTGCGAGACTCAAAGCAGCCGTAAAGGTGTAGGACATAAAGTCGCCCTTATAAAAGCTCGGCTTGTTTTCCGAAACAAATGTCTCAAGGTCTGTATCCTTGATAGTCGCATCTGTCTCGTCCTGCCACTTATCCTTCCAATTCTGAGCAAGATAAGAGATTTCAAGAGCATCGCGAATATCACCCTCGCCAACGCCTTCGCCATACATCATTTCTACGTAATCGCTTACAGAAAGGTTTATCTCTACCTTGTTGGATTCAAGATAGCTTTTCTCGTATGAAGCAACGCCTTCCTCTGCCATCGCGTAGAAATCAACTATGTACTTATCTATCTCTGCCTTATCCTCATCGGTCAGCGTCATACCCGAGGCAATAGCCGCCTCACAGCAGATAAGAAGCTCCTCGACCTGATTCTTTGCGGAAGTTGCAAAATAATCAAACCAAGTTATTTTATTTTTCTCATCCTGCCATTGAGTTTTCAGAGACTTGCTCGGATCAATTCCGAAATAGCTTGCGTATGAACCATACTGATTAAGGAAGTTGTCATACTGCGTATAGAGCAGGAACGACATTGAATCCTTGCTGATGGTGAAATTGTCCGACGTTGCGGCAGGACGCCACAGCGGAACTACGTTTACAACGAAGAGAAGCACCATGCAAGCAACAAGCAACAATGATGCTGCGATAGCTGCGATAGTGGTAAACTTCGCTGCCGAATCATTCTTGTTCGGCGTTTTAACTTTCTCGTTTTTTACAACGATTTCATTGGCTCTTTCGATTCTGGATCGATTTCCTTTTCCCATAGTATTTTCAATACCTTTCTTTTTACTTTTTGGTTACAATGCGGTCTACCGCTATGTAGACAGGCTCAACCAAGCAAACATATATATTATACTTGTTTATGAGCCTTTACATTTTAACAAAATATGAATAAATCACAAACTTTTTGTGACCTTGCGGAAGATTTTCAATATCTTTATAAAATGTTCACATCAAAGATCGCTTATTATCGGTATAACAATAGGATTTCTGCCTGTTCTTGAGGTCAAAAGCTTGGCTACCTCACGGCGAACCTTCTCCTTTATCGTTTCAAGATCGGGTTTTCCTCTTCTGTACTCAAGCGAATCGGACAGCACGTCAGCCGCCGCAAGCTTTGCATCGTATATCAATTCCTCGGAATCGGGCATATACACAAAACCCTTGGAAACTATCTCGGGCGGAGATATAATAAGCCTTGAGGTAAGCTCGACTGCGGCAAATACGATAACTATGCCGTCCTCGGACAAATGCTTTCTGTCTCGCAGTACCGCATTGCCGATATCACCGACTCCGTATCCGTCAATAAGAGTTCTGCCAGCACTTACAGAGTCTGCAAGCGATGCGCTTCTCTTCCCTATTTCAAGAACTCTTCCAAGCTCCGCTATAAAAATATTTTGCGGTGCTATTCCCATACCCTCGGCAAGCTCTCTATTGGCGTTGAGGTGTCTGTATTCGCCATGGATCGGCATATAGTACTTTGGCTTTAAGAGCTGCTGTATAAGCTTTATCTCCTCTGCGCAAGCGTGTCCCGACGTATGAACGCCGTCGAGTATACCGTCATATATGACCTTTATGCCGTTATGGGCAAATTCGTTTATTATTCTGCCTATATACTTTTCGTTACCGGGAATAGTGCTTGATGAAAGCACTACAACGTCACGCGGTGTCAGAGCTATCTGGGCATGGTCTCCGAACGCCATACGGTACAGCGCCGACATCGGCTCTCCCTGACTGCCCGTAGTAATAAGCGTTACGCTTGACGGAGAAGCGTTTTTGACCTCGGAAATATCCATCATAGTTCCTGCGGGCGGCTTCATATATCCCAGCTCGATAGCCGCGCTGACGATACTCTGCATACTCCTGCCGGAAACTGCCACGCGTCTGCCGTGACGCACGGACAGATCTATTATCTGCTGAACTCTGTGAACGTTTGATGAAAACGTCGCAACGACTATCCTCTTGTCCGCATTTGCCGAAAACACGTTTTCGAGCGCCGCACCGACCTTCTTCTCCGACGGAGTAAAACCGCCTCTCTCGGCATTCGTGGACTCGCACATAAGCAGCTTTACGCCTTTTTTGCCAAGCTCACCGAGGCGGACGATGTCCATCATTTCTCCCTCTATGGGCGAAACGTCGAGCTTAAAATCTCCCGTATGAACTATCAATCCGCGCGGCGTTGAGAGTGCAATGGCGCAAGCATCCGCAATAGAGTGATTAACGTGGATAAATTCAGCCTCAAATACACCAAGTCGCACTTTGTCTCCCGCCTTTACGACGTTGAGCTTCGGCTGGAAGCCGAGCTTATGCTCGGGCAACTTGTTACGGATAATGCCGATGGTCAGCGCCGTTCCGTAAACGGGAACGCTTGCAAAGCGGCGCAGAAAGTACGGTATCGCACCTATATGGTCCTCGTGACCGTGCGTAAGAACTACACCGCGTATCTTATCTCTGTTTGCCTCAAGATAGGAAAAATCGGGAATAACAAGGTCAATACCAAGCATATCCTCCTCGGGAAAACCGAGTCCGCAATCAATTATGACGATGTCGTTATCAAACTCAACGACGGTCATATTTTTTCCTATCTCGCCAAGTCCGCCAAGCGGAATTACACGGAGCTTCTTTTCGTCCGCGTTATCGCGTCTCTCGGGCTTCTTTGGCGGTTTGTTTTTGGGGGCGGAAACAGGGGGAGTTTTTTCAGATTTGGGCGGTCTGCCGCGCTTTTTTTGCGGCTGTGTCTTTTGCCCCTTGTCCTTTTTTACCTTTTTATCAAATTCATCGTAAGACTCAAGCTCGTTTATCATTGCATCGATATCGAATCTATCCCCATCGCGGGAAGATTTTTCTCTGCCCTTTGGGGAACTGTTTTTTTTCTTTGCCATAAATACTCCTTTTTCATTTTTTTGCATAACAAACCCAAGCCCCCTATAATTTGGGGGCGTTCTGCGGTATGTATTTTTAATATTTAATATGTAAGCCCTCGGAATCACATTCCGAAGGATAAATTCAATTATACAATATTATTATACACCAAGTTATCCCGAATGTCAAGCAAATAATACGACCGCCGCAACCACTGCCGCCGATATCACAAAAGTAATCGCCGCCCCCAATATTACGCCCGACCGAAAAGTGCGAACGCGCCTCTTTCGCCGTTGTACGTTCCATCTCCTTGCCACGTATTCAGAAACTATTCTGTCCGCCTCAGCAAGCATATCCGCCCCGCCGCAGTTTCCATCATAACATTCTGCCCCTTTACGCAAAACAAAACACACACTCTCAAAAAATGCGCTGTCCGCCCCCGAAAGCCACACTACCTGCTTCATCTGCTCGTTTCGTATATCCATATTTTCCCTCCATTTTGTGCTAATAAAAATTATCGCCTTTTTCTGTCGCAATAATTCACTCAAGGGATTTGGGAATATCACAAAAAAATGTTAATATTTGGTGTTTAATGTTGACAACCGTCAAAAGATGTTATATAATCTTTATGACACAAATTTAATTTAAGGAGGGTAATATCGTGAAATCCACAGGAATAGTCAGAAAGATCGATGAGCTTGGCAGAATAGTTCTTCCCATAGAGCTTCGCAAATCTCTTGACATCAACGTTAAAGACCCCGTAGAGATCTTTGTCGACAACGAACGCATCATTTTACAGAAATACTCCCCCGCATGCATCTTCTGCGGCAATGTCGACAACGTGACTTTTTTCAACGGCAAGCGCATTTGTGCCGATTGCCTTGACAGCATCAAAAAGAATTTCTAATATAAACCGCAGGGGTGAGAACCAAATGCATTTTGCATTTGACTCACCCCCCTTTTTCTTTATCAAAAAAACATATTTTTTCACACAAAAATCACTTTAATTTTACCCAACAAACCACTTTGTATGTAAAATAATAGTGTAAAACACATTAAGGAGAGAACGATGTCGGATCAATTCATCTTTCGCCGCGTTGAGAAAAAATATCGTATAACTCCCGACCAACGTCTGCGTCTGCTTGATGCCGTGGCGAACAGATTGACTCCCGATAGCCACGGGATAAGCACGGTTTGCAGTCTGTATCTTGACACACCTGACTTTTTGCTGATACGCAATTCAATAGATGCAAAGGCGTATAAGGAAAAATTGCGCATAAGAAGCTATGGGACTCCCGCAACGGACTCAAAGGTTTTTTTTGAAATAAAGAAAAAATACAAGGGTATCGTATACAAGCGGCGAGTAGCAATGACACTTGGAGAGGCGCAACGCTACATAGACAGCGGCACACCGCCGCTCTCCTCACAGATAATGTCGGAGATAGAATACGCAATGAACTATTACCGCCGTCCCGCGCCCGCGATGCTGATCTCTTGCGAGAGGGAGGCGTTTTACGATATCCAAAGCCCCGATCTTCGCCTTACGTTCGACTCAGACATACGCTATCGGACGTCCGCCCTCTCGCTTGATATGGGCGCCGACGGCAAGCCGTTGACGGATGGCGAGATAATACTCGAAATAAAAACGGGCGGTGCAATGCCGCTATGGCTATCCCACGCGCTCGATGCTTGCTCCATATACCCCGCCCCGTTTTCAAAATACGGCACGGCTTATCTTCACGAAACACAAGAAAATATGATCCACAAAACTAAAGGAGACTATAAAAATGCCCTCAATCTTTGACTCCATAAACAGCACAAGCTTTTCGGACGGCGGTTATTTTATCTGCCTTGCCGCTTCGCTTTTCTGCGGCATAATAGCAGCGTTTGCCTCGTCCTTCCGCGCGCGCTCCAGCCGCAGCTTTCTGACTGCTCTCGTGCTTTTGCCCATGATCGTACACACCGTTATCACCATGGTAAACGGTAACGTAGGCACGGGCGTTGCCGTAATGGGTGCGTTTTCGCTTGTTCGCTTCCGTTCGGTGGCAGGGAAAGCGCGTGACATTGCCGCAATATTCCTCGCTATGACCGCAGGACTTGCCTGCGCCGCAGGATACGTCGGCATAGCCATTCTCTTTACGCTTGTTGTATGTGCGGTTATGCTTTTGCTGGGCGCAATACCATTTGGAGACGATACCGAAATGGAGCTGAACATAACCGTACCCGAAACACTCCGATTTAGCGGACAGTTCGATGACCTTTTTGCCGAATACACAAAAAAACACCGTCTTGTAAAAACCAAAACGACAAACATGGGCAGTCTTTACAAGCTCAAATACCGTATTCAACTAAAAGACACCGATAATATGCAAGAATTCATCGACAAGCTCCGTTGCAGAAACGGAAACCTTGAGATAGCTATATGCGAGGCAGGCGAGGAGGCAGACACGTTATGACGAAAAAAAGTTCTTTTATCTGTTTCATTCTTATATTAATTATGCTCGTGGGGACTTCATGCCAAAAAACCCCCGACGCCCCGTCTGACGTTACGACGCTTCCGCCCGATACTCTTAATATATCGGAATCAGAAATATATGACGGATACTTTGAAGAGCCAAGCGTCGACGTGACTGTTGAATGCATATCGGGCAGTGCAGGGTGCTACACCATTAACGGCAACACCCTTACGTTCTCCGCGCTGACCGAGGATTCCGTATACTCGGTAAAAGGAAGCCTTGGCGGAAATATCATCATCGATATCGGTGAGGAACGAAAACTCGACCTTGAGCTACACGGCTTTTCTCTTGTCGGAAAAACCGAAGCACCCATAACCGTTTTAAGCGGCGATAAAGTCACGATAACGGCGAAAAAAGGTTTTACAAGCTATATCTACGATATGCGCGAGGCTGTAGATGAAAATGATGAAAACGCACACTCGGGCGCGATATTCTCCGAGGTTGACCTTGAAATAGCGGGCAAAGGTACGCTTAACGTCGTTTCGGAAAACAACAACGGAATACACTCCAAAGACGACCTCGACGTAAAAAATCTTACGCTAAACGTCATCTGCCTTGACAACGCGCTCAAGGGCAACGACAGCGTAAGCAT
>JAZQDD010000027.1:0-10594 GCA_045546615.1 Eubacteriales bacterium
GACTCCCGACGAGACCACCAAGGCTCCTTCCAGCGGCTCCGGAAAGGTTTACAAGTCCCTCAAGGTTGCTCTTTGGACCAACGTTGCAGGAACGGGCGGCAAGCAGCTCAAGGCTGAAGAGGTTGAGGCTATCAAGAAGAATCTCACCGACATCCTTGAAAACGCAGGCTACGACCTCTCCAAGGTAACCATTACATGGACCGAGCTTTGCGACATTGAAAACGGCTCCAGCGTTCAGTCCCTCGTTGAGAAAACCAACGCAGGTGACTTCGACATCGTTCTCGGCGCAGGTTCAAACGCGCTTGATAAGGGCGTTGAGGGTGTTTCCATCGCGCAGATGGATTCAAAGATCTGTGCTGACGGCAGACGTATTGTTCTCCTCAACGACAATAACGCAGTTGCGGCTATTCTCTACGAGTATGCTACCACCGGTAAGACCACCGGCTACCCTGCTCCCGAGACCGGCGATGGCTCCGTTATTGCTGTTTTCACAGTACTTGCGATTTCCGCCCTCGCTTGTGCCGTTCCCGTCCTGCGCAAGAATAAAGAAAAATAATTAACTAAAAACAATCTACAAAAACAAAATCGGTCAAAGCTGTGGCTTTGACCGATTTTTTCCTTAATATTTTGCGAAGCAAAATACATCATTCATCATGCGCGAAGCGTATATCATATTTGGCGTAAGCCGGATATATCATTTGAAATACCGTTCCGCGGGAACGGATTTCAATTCAATGTCTTTCCGTCCTTATCGAAAAGCGGGAGCTTTTCAAGATAAATTAGGTCGTCGCGCTCTGCCGCCTCGCCCTCTGCGAGAATTGCCATCTTGCCGCAACATATACCGCCCGCCTGACGGACAAGTTCCTCGATAGCGCGGAGCGATTCGCCCGTGGAGATAACGTCGTCGACAATGAGGATGCGCTTGCCGCGCATTATCTCGGCGTCGGCGGTGTCAAGATAGAGCGTTTGCTGTTTGTCGGTGGTTATGGAGCGCACCGCAACCTCAAAAACGCCCGTCATATAGAGCTTTGGCGCTTTGCGCGCAAGGAAGTATTTTTGGTTGCCCGCGATTCGTGCCATTTCGTGAACAAGGGGGATTCCCTTTGCCTCGGCGGAGATGAGGTAGTCGTACTCGGGAGCTTTTTTGAGCAGCTCCTCGGAGCAGGCGGTGGTCAGCTCGGGGTCGCCAAAGATGACGAATGCACCTATCTGAAGCTCGTCGCTGATGGGGCAGAGGGGCAGGGCGCGTTCACAGCCCGCGATGGTCATTTTATATGCTTTTCTTTCGTTCATTGCGCAAAAACTTCCTTTGTGTGTGGATTTTTATCAAATCAATTATACAACCCGTGCCGAAAAAAGTCAAGGTGACACGCAAAAATCACAGAAGATTTATTTGCAGCAACTCCTTGTTCACAGAATGTTTACATATATGTGCTATAATGTACGATGTATAATTATGATGTGTACGGGAAAGGAACCGAAAATGATAAAAATATCACATCTGACAAAGAATTACGGCTCATTTTGCGCTGTTGATGACATCAGCTTTGAGGTAGCCAAGGGCGAGATAATTGGTTTTCTCGGCCCGAACGGCGCAGGCAAGAGCACAACGATGAATATGCTGACGGGATACTTGTCCTCCACCGCGGGAAGCATCAAGGTGGGCGGCGTGGACGTGCTTGACGATCCGCTTAACGCCAAGCGTCTTATAGGGTATCTGCCCGAACAGCCGCCGCTGTACCCCGATATGACGGTAGAGGAATATCTCAATTTCGCCTATGACCTCAAGGGCTGTACGCTTGACCGCGCGCGCCACCTCGGTGAGATATGCGACGTGGTAAAAATAGGCGACGTGCAAAAAAAGCTCATAAAAAATCTTTCAAAGGGCTACAAACAGCGTGTCGGCATTGCGCAGGCACTCGTTGGAAATCCGCCCGTTATTATTTTTGACGAGCCGACGATAGGACTTGACCCCAAGCAGATAATAGAGATAAGAAACCTTATCAGAACTCTCGGACGTGAGCATACCGTAGTGCTGTCCACGCACATTCTCGGTGAGGTTCAGGCGGTCTGCGACAGGATAGTTATTATCAACAAGGGAAAGGTCGTCGCGGACGAGCTTACCGAAAACATTTCGCGCGCCGTGGAGAACACCCGCCGCTTCAACGTAAAGATATGCGGGCCGCAAAGGGAAGTGCTTTCAATGCTGCGCAATATGTCGGGTATTTGCTACGCCGAGGTGCTTGCCGCGCGTGACGGCGATGCCTATACCTATATGATAGAGAGCGACGTGGGCGTTGATATACGCAAAAAGCTGTTTTTCACGCTCGCGGAGAAAAAATGGCCCATGATAGGCATGGAAGCTCTCGGAATGAGCATTGAGGATATCTTTATTGCCGTTGTGGATAAGAGCGCCAACGATGAGCGACGCTACACCGATCGCAAAAAGAGCCGTTCCATCGACGCGGGACGTGCCGCGGCTGAAAAAGAAATGGCTGACCAGATAATGGAAAAGACCGCGCGCGACGCGGAAAATGCGCCCGACGAGGAAGAGTCCGCGCCCGCGGGTAAATATTACGAGGACTACACCCCTGCCTCCGACAGCTTCCGTTCGGACGGCGGCGATAAGGAATAAGAAAGGAGAGGAACGTTATGCTTGCCATATATAAAAAGGAGATGCGCTCCTATTTTATCAATCCGATAGGATACGTTTTTCTCGGCGTATTTCTGACGATCGCGGCGGGGCTGTGCGCGTATACTACATTGCAGAGCCGCTCGTATAATACGTCTACATTCTTTTATTTGATGATCCTTGTGATGATAATCATCATTCCGCTTCTCACCATGCGCACTTTTTCGGAGGAGCGCAAGATGCGCACCGAACAAATGCTGCTGACTGCGCCCATCTCCATTACGGGCATGGTCATCGGAAAATTCCTTGCGGCGCTTACACTTTTTGGCGGCGCGCTTCTCGCTTCTTGCATAAATCTCATTCCTCTGTACATCGTTGGTGCGCGCGACAGGGCGCTTGAGGCATCATCGTCGATTCCGACAGGCCCTTCCACACCCGAGATAATAGGTCAGTTTTTGGGCGTTCTCTTTATTGGCGCCGTATTTATCGCAATTGGCGTTTTCGTTTCCGCGCTTACTGAAAATCAGCTTTCCGCCGCCGTTATTACCATTGGCGCGCTTGCGCTCATGCTCGTGCTAAACGTGCTTAACTCCATCGGCAGTGAGGAGGCGGGAACTCGCCTTATCAACAATTACGCTGTAAGATACATTATAGATTGGGTAAGCGTTGTATCGCGCTACGATTATTTTGGCACGGGATATCTCGACTGGTCAGCGATGCTGTACTACTGCTCGCTTGTTTTTGTGTTTTTGTTCCTCACGGTGCGCGTTTATGAGCGCCGCCGTTGGGCGTGAGAGGAGGTATGGATATGAGCAAAGGAATCTCATCCCGCCGTTTCAAGCACGGCGCAATATCCACTGTCCTGACCTGCTTTGTGATAGCGGCAGTAATACTTTTTAACGCCATCTTCTCCGCGCTTGCTTCAAAATTCATGTGGTACACCGACCTCACCCCCGAGGAGATATATACTCTTTCGGACAGCGCGATAGAGGCTGTCAAGGAGATAAAGAGCGACGTTACCATTCTTTTCTGCGACGATCCCGATAATCTTGCCGAGAACGATTATCTCTTTTACGTTTACAATACCGCGCTCAATCTTGCGCAGATCAACGAGTATATCCACGTAGAGACCGTGAATATATTGCGCAATCCGACGGCGGTGAACAGATTTAAGACCACGTCGAAATCCAATATCTATACTACCAACATCATCGTGTACTCGGGTCCCGAATACAGGATCTATTCCTACGAGGCAATGTACGGATACAACGACAAATCGACTCCGTGGACGTACAACGGTGAGAACAAGCTGATAACGGGAATGCTTGCCGTGACTATGGCGCAAGCTCCCATCGCGTGTATCACGAACAACCACGGCGAGCCTTTCGGAACGCTGGATGACGTTATGGCAATGCCCCTTGGCAATCTGCTTTATGATGCGGGATATAACGTTCAGCTTCTTAATCTTGCCACCGAAAATATCCCCGACGATTGCAGAATGTTGGTGGTTTACGATCCGCAGGAGGATTTTCTTGTCAAGGACAAGGTTTCCGATATTTCCGAGATAGAAAAATTGGACAAATTCCTTGACGGAGCTAACGCTCTTATGCTTTTTGTAGACCCCACGACTCCCGTTATGCCGAATTTTGAGGAATATCTTGTGGAGTGGGGAATCGAGTTTGACCGTTACAAAGCAGTTGACGGTCTTGTAAGCGGTACTACGGTCAAAGAGCCTCTTGAAAATTCTCTTACAGGCGACGGCTTTTCTGTAGTTGCGCAGTATGCCGAGATGGGCGTGGGCGCATCCATGCATTCCGTTCTTCGCAAGAACGAGGTGTATCCCCTTGCCGTTTTCCGCAACGTAATGCCGATAAACTTCACCTATGACCTTGTTCGATTTGGCACGGTTGAGGATGATACTTCCTACGATGCGTACAAGAATTACATCTACGGAAGCTATGAAGCTAACGGAATCAGCCGTTCTATATACAACGTGTTTACCTCAAGCGAGGATGCGAGCGTTGTTGTGGGAGGAAATGAGGTCGGTTATGCCAACTCCAATTCTCTTTACAACCTTATGACCGTTACCCGTGAGAGCCACGGCGTTGGCGAGAGCTTTGAGCATACGCACGTTATTGCGTGCGGCTCGACCGAATTCCTCACGCCCGAGGTGGTATACAACAATGCGTATGCAAACTCGGACGTAATGCTCGGCGCATTCCGTTCGATGGGACACGAGGTCGTTGTGGTGGATATTGACCACAAGCCCTTTGCAACCGTTGAAATGTCAAGCATTACCGCCGCCGCGGCAAACAGATATACCGCAGTTCTCATCGCTCTTCCCATACTTTTGGCAACGTGTTGCGGCGGATACGTGCTCATCAGGAGAAAAAATGCATAATGGATAACAACAAAAAATATTCATCCGACGCAGAGGTTAACGCTATCGTTACCCGCGGAAGGCGGCGGCGCTCGGTAATGCGCACACAAATGCGCGCCATTGCCGTACTCGGCGCGCTTATGGTGTTGCTTGCCATAGCCTTGGGGCTTGTCAGCTATTTTGTTGGCAGGATAGTGTACACCGATGAGGTGGATGGCGCAAAATACTACGTCAAGGAAAAGGAAGGCAAGTTCGTTCTTTGTGATGGGGACGGATACACCCTTACCGTTACACCCGACGGATATTTCAGCACCGACGCGGGAACGCTTGTCGAGGTCGACGAGGACACGGGCGCGTGCAAGACCATCGCGATAGTGGATACCGACGATGCCGAGGAGATCTACTCCGCCTCGGTAGGACGCTTTCAAATGTTTGAGTATATCGTTACCGATGATATACAGGAGCTTGCTATCGGAAACGACAGCGGTCAGTTTACCTTTTACAGGGACAAGGATAATAATATTCAGATAAAAGGATATGAGGATTTTAACGTCTCGCTTGCGTTTTTCGAGTGTCTTGCAGGTTCGTGCGGCTACGCGCTTTCAAGATATAAGGTTCAAGACCCCATAAAAGATGCAAACGGTGAGTACGCGGAGTACGGTCTTACGGAGCAGATACGAACGGATGACGATGGAAACGAGTACACGCACAAACCGATGTGGTACAGGATAAGCGACGTAAAGGGCAATATGTATACCGTTTACGTTGGCGATGCCGCTCCCGACGGTTCGGGATATTATGCGAAATACGCCGACAGAGATTGCGTTTATATAATGGGTTATGAGTTGTCGGAGAACGATACTGCCCTCGTGGGATATTATGAGACGGCGTTCGAGAAGATAGAAGCCGAGGATAATCTTATAGCCTGCCCCGTTGAGCGATATATAAGTCCGTCCATCACCGTTCCGCTTGATATGTATTCCTACGTTGAGGTCAGCAATTTCTCCATTTTCGACGGAGACGTGCTGAATGACGGTACGGATTCATCCGTTGACGGCGCAATGCCGACGGTGTGCTTCTCATATTGGGATATGGACGACCGCAAGGGTACGCTTTACGCAAACTATGCGTACAAGCTCCATCACCCTTCAGGATATAATGTCAGCGACTCGGCGGCAAAGACCGCACTTACTTCGATATACAATATGAAGTTTTTGCGTGTTGTGGATTTGAAATATACCGAGCAGGAAAAGGATAAATACGGGCTTTCAAATCCCGAGTATCTTATTTACTTTGAGTATAGCGACGTTGAGCATTACGTTTTCGTCTCACCTCTTACCGAGCAGGGAACGTACTATATCATATCTTCCATGTACGATATGGTTCTCGAGGTATCCCGCGGAGAATTGCTTTTCCTTGAATACAGTCTTGTGGACTGGATAACCGAGGAATATTACGATTACAATATAGCGTGGGTAAACAAGATAACCGTCGAAACTCCGAGTGACGTATATACGTTCGTGCTTGATAATTCCGAGTCGGATTCCATTACCAACCCGACCTGCTCTGAAAGCGCAAAGAAGGAGCAGACTATTTCTTCTTCAAAGCTCAAGGTGCATGCTTACGACAGCAAGGGAAACAAGATGAATAGCATCACAAGCTATACCGTCACGGATAAGAGCGGATACGTTTGGACGATCGACGAGGATAGTATATCTGTCAAGGATGCAAACGGCAATCCCGTGGAGATAGTAAACGACGGATATCTTGATATGAACGCTGTCGGTAATCCCGTTGAGGTGCTTCTTGGTGAGATAGAGGGTAAGGACGGCACAAGGGTGGCTGTTGGCGCAAATACTCTTACCATTATAGAGGCGTCGGGCGCATCCCATGTATATTTGCGTTACGGCACGGAAATGTTCAGACGTTTTTACAGCTCCATTCTTTACGCCACTATTGAGGGCTCGGTCAGAGAGGGCGAATTTGCCCTTACCGAGGAGGAGATAGCGCAGATACTCGATAAGCCCGACGAGGGATATTGCATGAAGCTCACTGTGGAAACGAGCTACAAGGACGTCAGCATGGTATATAGGTTTTATCCGTACTCCGAGAGGCGTGCTATGATAACCATAAACGGCGCAGACGGCGAGTTTTACGTGCTTCGCAGTTTTACTGATAAGATAGCCGCAGACGCACTCAGAGTCATCAGAGGCGAGGCTGTTGATTCAACTTCAAAATACTGATAAAGAGGTACGGTTGCACTTGTGCAACCGTACCAAATTTTTTTCGCATAATGACTAATTTGAAAACTATATGTTGACAAATTGCCGAGCGTGGTGTACAATATATTGTGTTATACTATATTATTGGGTGGATAATATGTCATACAACAGAAGAACCTTGTCGCATGACTCGCCGTTTGCCTACACAGCCGCGCTTTTGCTGTTTGCATCGGCGATCATTCGTGGATTATATTTTTTAATTTCAGATATTTCGCCGAGTCTTTCGGTTTTTTTCGTTCATCTTGTGCTTCCCGTAGGGTGCTGTGTTGCCATGGGCATTATGCTTATGTCAAGGAAAAACAGTCTTGTTCCTACGGTCTGGCCCATGCTTTTCGGCGTGCTGTTTTTTATGCTTAAAGCTCTTGATTTTGAGCTGTGGCATTGCGTTTTCTGTATAGCGCTCTACGCCGCGTTTGCGCTCGTATACATTCTTACGGTACACGGCGTGCTTGGCAGTCGCATACCGTTGATGCTGATGTGCGCCCTGCCTTTCCTTTTTCACGTTTTCGTGCAGGATATTTTCCTTGCTCCCCCCGTCGGATTTATCGACTTTATGCCGGAGCTTTCCGTATTGTTTATTATGGTTGCTATTTTCATTGAGGCGTGGGCGATGCGCCGAGGTAGGCTTTACTGATTTGCATATTTGTGGAGCTGTCTCATTTAGCGCAGAACAAAAACACAAAAATAAACAAAGAAAAGACCGTTTTTTCATCCCAAAAGATGAAGTAAGCGGTCTTTTGAGGTAGAAATCCTGACGGATTTCGATTTTATACGTGTTTTTTAGCCGCGATTTTGCCCTCCGGCGTAATCTTGTACGCCGACGACGGCAAAATCACGACTTCTGCATCTAAATGATACAGCCCAATTTGCGGTATACTAAAATAAAAATCAAAAAGAGGTTACAATGAAAACAAGAAAAGAGATGGATCCGCGATTTATGTGGAATCTTGAAGATATATACCCCGACTGCGCGGCATGGGAGGCTGATATGGCTGCTGCCGAGGCAATGGTCGAGGGACTTTCGCCCTTGCGCGGCAATTTGACGTTATCCGCGCGCTCTCTTGCCGACGCTCTTGATGCTATTTACTCTGCCGCCGAAAAGGTGGAGCGCGTATACGTTTACGCAATGCTCCATAAGGAGAGCGACAATTCCTCCTCCGAATATCAAACGATGCAGGGCAGGGCAATGTCGCTCTACGTCAAGTTCAGCACGGCGGTGTCGTTTGCCGATCCCGAGATGCTTGCGGTGGGAGCGGACACGCTCCGCGCTTTTCTTGCCGAGGAGGAGAGACTTGCAACGTATAGATTCAAAATAGAGGACCTCATTCGCTCCTCGGAGCATATTCTTGACGAGGGCAGGGAGGAGCTTCTTGCGTCTCTTGGAGAGGCGGCTCAAACCCCAAACGATTGCTTTACGATGCTTTCGGACGTTGACCTTGAGTTTCCGCCCGTGACGGGTGAGAACGGCGAGGAGCTTACGTTGACGGCGGGCACGTTTGGTGTTTACCGCGAGAACAAGAGCCGTGCCGTGCGCGAGGATGCGTTTAACAAGTTTTTTGGAGAATATAAGAGATTTCGCAATACCATTGCCGCCGCCTATGCAGGCTCGGTGAAGTTTGATTGCTTTGAGGCAAGGGCAAGGGGCTTTGACTCCGCGTGCCACGCCGCGCTTTCGGGCGGTAACGTGCCGATGGCGGTATACGATTCGCTCATTTCTGCCGTGCGTGCATCTCTGCCCACTATGAGGAAGTATATTGACCTCAGGGCGAGAGTTATGGGCAAGGAGCAGATAGACCTTTTCGACCTTTACGTTCCCATGGTCGACGGTGTGGAGTATCCCATGCCTTACGAGAGCGCAAAGGAGCTTGTTAAGGAAGCACTTGCTCCTCTTGGCGAGGATTACGCCGCGCTTCTTGATAAGGCGTATAATGAGGGTTGGATTGACGTTTATGAGAATAAGGGCAAAAGCTCGGGCGCATTCTCCTGCGGAGTTTACGGCGTTCATCCGTACGTTCTTCTCAACTACACCGATACGCTTGACGATGCATTTACACTTGCGCACGAGCTTGGACATTCGATGCATTCGTATTATTCTGACAATACGCAGGATTACCCGAACCACGATTATCGCATAATGGTTGCCGAGGTCGCGTCCACGGTCAACGAGGTCTTGCTTATCAAGCATTTGCTTAAAAAGGAAACGGACAAGACACGCCGAGCGTATATCCTCAATCGTTTTCTTGAGGGCTTCCGCACCACCGTGTTCCGTCAGACACTCTTTGCGGAATTTGAGCTTCGCGCACATCAGATGTACGAGGCAGGTCAGCCGCTTACCGCGGACAGCCTTTCGGAGCTGTATTACGGTCTTGTTTCCGATTATTACGAGGGTGCGCAAATCAATGACATCATGAGATATGAGTGGTCGTACGTGCCGCATTTCTACCGCGCGTTTTACGTTTATCAATATGCTACGGGCTTTTGCAGTGCGGTCGCTATCGCGGGCAAGATAGCCGATGGCGGCGATATCTCGGGATATAAGCAATTCCTAACGCTTGGCGGGTCTGACTATCCGCTTGAAGAGCTTAAAGTCGCGGGCGTTGACTTGACTTGCCCCGATGCCGTTGCAAACGCGCTGAAGCTTTTTGACCAAACAGTAAGCGAGCTTGATGCTCTCATTAAATAAAGGAGAATACTATGATTTACGAAACCGTTCAAATCTGGGACAAACATCCGGAGGCAACACTGACATCTTATACGCTCACAAGCGACGATGAGCTTCGCTATCCGCCGCTTCCCACCGTTCTTGTATGCCCAGGCGGAGGATATTCGTATCTTTCAAGCCGCGAGGCTGAACCCATTGCCATTCAGTTTTTGAAAGAGGGCTACAACGTTTTCATCCTCAGATACAGCGTGGGGGCGGGTGCGGTTGATTATGCTCCTGCTATCGAGGTAGCACTTGCCATCAAGTATATCCGCGAAAATGCTGAAAAATACAACGTCGACGCAAGCCGCGTATTCACCTGCGGATTTTCCGCGGGCGGACATCTTGCCGCAAGCTCGGGCGTTTTCTGGAAGCACCCTGTAGTAAGGGCGGAGCTTGGCGATTCTCCCATTGATATCGCACGCCCCACCGCTACCATTCTTTCTTACCCCGTTATCTCGGGCGGCGATTTTGCGCATAAGAATTCCATTTGCCGCCTTGCGGGAAGAGCTGATAAATCGGAACTTACCGAGGAGGATATATACAAATTCTCTCTTGAAAACCACGTGGATACAGATACTCCCCCCGTATTCCTTTGG
>JAZQDD010000028.1:0-73045 GCA_045546615.1 Eubacteriales bacterium
TTATATTATCAGAGAGTTCCGGAAGAACCGAGAACGTTTGCGATCTTGTGCTGAACCATCTTCTTGACCTCTGCGCGAGCTACGGTCAGATAGGTTCTGGGGTCGAATACCTCGGGCTGCTCGGTCATAACGCGGCGGATACCTGCGGTCATTGCAAGGCGGATATCGGAGTCGATATTGATCTTACATACTGCCATACCTGCTGCCTTGCGGAGCTGCTCCTCGGGGATACCTACAGCATCGGGGAGCCTGCCGCCGATCGCGTTGATCTCCTTAACATACTCCTGAGGAACGGAGGATGCGCCGTGAAGAACGATGGGGAAGCCGGGAAGTCTCTTTTCGATCTCTGCAAGAATGTCAAAGCGGAGAGGCGGGGGAACAAGGATACCCTCCTCGTTTCTGGTGCACTGCGCGGGAGTGAACTTGTACGCGCCGTGGGAAGTACCGATGGAGATAGCGAGAGAGTCAACGCCTGTGCGGTTTACAAACTCCTCAACCTCCTCGGGACGGGTGTAAGAGGAATGCTCTGCAACAACATCGTCCTCAACGCCTGCGAGAACGCCAAGCTCACCCTCAACAACTACGCCGCGCTCGTGAGCGTACTCAACGACCTTGCGGGTAAGAGCGATATTGTCCTCGAAAGAGTGGTGAGAGCCGTCGATCATAACGGAGGTAAAACCGCCGTCGATGCAGGATTTGCAGATCTCGAAATCTGCTCCGTGGTCAAGGTGGAGCGCAAGGTCAACACCGCTGTCAGCGATAGCTGCCTTTGCAAGAGCCATGAGGTACTCATGCTTTGCATACTTGCGTGCGCCTGCGGAGACCTGAAGGATGACGGGGGACTTTTCAGCCGCAGCCGCCTCGGTGATCGCCTGAACGATCTCCATGTTGTTTATGTTGAAAGCACCGATAGCGTAGCCGCCCTCGTATGCTTTCTTGAACATTTCCTTGGTTGTTACAAGTGCCATTTTTGATTTCTCCTTGTGTATATTTTTTTACCAAAGTATATTTTACACTTTTTTACGAAAAAAATCAAGTAAAATATAGCACAAAAGCAAAGTTTTTTGCATTTTTTCGAAAAAAACGGAGATTTTTTTGATTTACCCTATCGCGCCGCCGCCGTCTGCCGCCGCTACCGCAGGAAGAGAGGTGATCGCCGCGGCTTCCTCGGGTGCTTCAACGCCAAGTCCGAAGCTGACGGCAATGGCGGCATTGACCTCATTCATAAGCCCCTCGTCAAGATGTCCCATCTTCTCCTTGAGCCTGCGCTTGTCAAGCGTTCTTATCTGCTCAAGAAGTATTACCGAGTCACGCGAAAGCCCTGCTCTTTCGGCGTATATGTTGATATGTGTGGGCAATCTTGTTTTTGCCATCCTTGATGTGATCGCGGCGGCAATGACGGTGGGGCTGTATCGGTTTCCAATATCGTTTTGTATTATCAGCACGGGGCGCAGTCCCCCCTGCTCCGAGCCGACTACGGGGGATAGATCTGCGTAAAAAATATCCCCTCTTTTTATGCTTTGAATATTCATTTTCTGCTCCTTGGCGGGTTTGTTCTACACTCATATTTTTACCGTACGCCGCCCCTCTTAAACAGTCGGGCGGAATTTTGAGGTAAGGAATTTTTACCCTTTGTAAGCAGTATATGTTGAAAACACCGACGGTGTTTTTCAACCGTCGGTGTTTTTTGAGTTATATTATCATAAAGCCGTATTTGCGATATCTCCGTCCGTGCAATGTACGGTATACGCGGTATTATCGCCGTCCCAGCCGTAGTCCTTTTTGACGCTTTCCCATTGCGCCTTCGTTCCGCCAAAGGTTATATCCTTAATAAGCGGGCATCCCTCGAACACCAACCAACCTATAACCTTAACGCTTTCGGGTATCACGACGGATGTAAGCGAGGTGCAGTACTCAAACGCAAAATCCTCAATAACTTTAACTCCATCGGGGATGGTTATACTCTCAAGCGAGCTGCAATACTCAAAAACGCACTCTCCTATACTTAAAATTCCCGTAGGAATATTTACGTTTTTAAGCGATGTACAGTTTGAAAATGCGCTCAAACCGATGTAGGTAACCCCCTCGGGAATAGATATGCCCGTAAGCGAGGTACAGCCCGAGAAGGCAAACTCGCCAATACTCTTGATACCGTCATGCATAATGACCTCGGTAAGAGAAACACAGCCGTTAAACGCATAGTCTCCGATCCTGTCGATCTCCGCAGGTACGGTAAGCACGGTGACCTTTTCGCCGTTCAGATAAAGCTCGGCTCCGTAAGCGCAGGGGTTAGAGCAATATCCCAAAAACGCAATACCGCACCATGCCGCCATATCGGATATATACACGCTTTCAAGAGCGTAGCAATTAACAAACGCTTCACCCTCGATGCGCGCAACGCTCTTTGGAACGGTTATGCTTGCAAGAGATGAGCAACCGTAGAACGCGCTCTCGCCAATAGCAACAACACCCTCGGGAATGAGCATTTGCGTCAGCGCAGAGCAGTCCTTAAACGCATAGTCTCCGATGATCTTAACTCCGCCATATATCTCGAACGCCGCCGCGGTTTTATCAATAACGCCCGCCAAAACAAGATACGGTTCCTCGCCGTTGCCGAGATATTTTCCGTTCTTGTACTCATTATATTGGAGCGCATCACAGCCTGAGAAGGCGAAAAAGTCGATATTCTTTATGCTGTTGGGAACGGTCACAACGCGCAAAGAGGAGCAACCGCGGAAGGTCGCGCCTAAAATATTCGTGATTCCCTCGGGAATGGAAATACTCGTCAGCGATACGCATTCAGAAAATGCACACACACCGATTTCGACGACACCGTTGGGTATGATAACGCTTTCAAGCGAAGAACCGCCCGAGAATGCGTACTCATATATTATTTTCGTATCCGTCGGAACAGTAAACGTTTTTGCGCTGTAATCAACAATGCTGACCAGCACAAGATAGGGATGTTCGCTATTTCCGAGATATTTGCCGCCATTGTGCATATTATATTCGAGCGAATTGCAGCCCAAGAAAGCACTGCGCCCTATGCTCATAATACTATTTGGTATAACCACCGCCGCAAGCGACGAACAATTCCGGAACGCATCTTCACCGATAACGGTGATTCCCTCGGGAATAGTTATGCTTGTGAGGGTCTCACGGCCCGAGAAAGCCTCTTCGCCAATACTTGTAACGCTTCCGTCAGCAGGAATGATGCTCGCGCCACCACCCCAAACGAGCGTTTTCGTTGCCGTTTCGATAATGCAGTTGCCCACACTGCGGTATACGGAGTTGTTTTCATCAATATTTACGGTATTAAGCTTTGGGCAAGCGTAAAATGCACCGTTATCAATGCTCACAACGCCCTTTCCGATGGATACGCTCTCAAGCGACTTGCAATACGAGAATATATTCGAGTCGATAGACGAAACTCCGTCACCGATAACGGCACTGCGAAGCGAGGCGCAACCGTAAAAAGCATTTGAACCGATGAGAGTAACGCTGTCGGGAATCACAACGCTCTTGATCGAGGAACAGCCCTCAAAGGCATTGTCTCCGATCCTCGTGATGCCGTCGGGGATCACAAGCTCCTCGAGCTTCTCACCGTTCAGATAAAGCGCCGCCCCGTTGGAGCAGGGGTTTGCTTTTTCTTCATCAAAAACCTTAAACGAGATATTGAGCCAAGCCGCAAGATCGCTTATGTTTACTTCCAAAAGCGAGTTACACCCGAAGAACGCGCTGTCGCGCACACTCTTGAGCGAGGCGGGGATCGTCACGCTCTCAAGCGAACCGCAATATGCAAATGCAGCCCCTCCGATGGCAGTAACAGCGTTGCCGATAACGACGCTCTTGAGCGCGTCGCAACAGCAAAATGCCCACGACTCAATAGACGTAACGCTGTCGGGGATAGTTATGCGCTCCAACGAAGGACACCAGAAGAACGCGCCCGCGTCAATGACGGTAACGCTTCCGTCCGTGGGAATAACGCTGGTTCCGCAACCGAACACGAGTGTTTTTGTTGCCGTTTCGATAACGCAGTTTCCGTTGCTGTGATAAACGGGATTATCCTCGGCAACGCTGATGCTTTCAAGCGAGATACAACCCGCAAAAGCGAAGATATCAATTTCCGTAACGCCCGAATGTATCACGACGCTCTTGATCGAAGAGCAACCCGAAAACGCTTCTCTGGGAATACGCGTCACACTCTCGGGTATGACAAGCTCGGTTATCTTTTCGCCGTTCAGATAAAGCTCCGCCCCGTAGCAACAGGGATTGGTACTGCAGGTGGGAATACCGTTTGTACCGCTGATCCATACGTCGATATTGAGCCACGCCTCAAGGTCGCTTATATATACCTTTTTGAGCGAAGCGCAACCATAAAACGAATCTCCGTAAAAGTTTTTTATGCTGGCAGGAATAGTTACGCTCGTGATCTGCGAGCAACCCTCAAAAGCACCCCAACCGATGCTCACAACGGGCTCACCCTCGTGAACGGCGGGAATGATTATATCCGTATCGGTACAGCTTCCGATGCCGACGACCGAATATCCGACGCCGTTTTCATCTGTTTCATACAAAAGACCTACGCTGTATTTGTCATCGCAAGCGGAGCAAACACCGTTCACGTATTTATGTCCCGCGGCGGGTATTTCGCTCTGCTCTACTGTAGTAACACCGCAAACGGTGCATTTTTTGCCGTCCGTGATACCGCCCTCGGTACAGCTTGCGGCTTTGCCCTCGATGACGGTCTCGGTGTGTCCCTTGGCGGGAATGACCTCCTGCGCCACGATAACGGTCTCGCATACGGTGCATTCCTTGCCGTCAGTCAGTCCGCCCTCGGTGCAGGTAGCGGCTTTGCCGCCAACCGTGACCTCGGTGTGTCCCTTGGCGGGAATGACCTCCTGCGCCGCAATAACAGTACCGCAAACGGAGCATTTTTTGCCGCTTGTAAGTCCGTCCTCGGTGCAGGTAGCGGCTTTGCCCTCGACGGTTATTTCCGTGTGAGCCTTTTGGGGTATCTCGCTCTGCGCCGAGATAACGGTTTCACAAACGGAGCATTTTTTGCCGTCCGTAAGTCCCGTTTCGGTACAGGTGGCGGCTTTGCCCTCGACGGTTATTTCCGTGTGAGCCTTTTTGGGTATCTCCCTCTGCGCTACGGTAACAGTACCGCAAACGGTGCATTTTTTACCTTCCGTAATGCCGGCCTCGGTGCAGGTCGCCTCTCTGCCCGCCAAAACCGTCGATGTGTGCTCGGCAAGCGGAATAACGTCTTGAGCCGTCAATATTTCATCGCAATCCTTGCAGACCTTGCCCGCAGTAAGTCCCGTTTCGGTGCAGGTCGACGGTTTTGCGGGAAGCTCCTCGGTATTTTTGTGCGTGCAGGCAACGTCTCTTTTATATCCGCAAACGTTACAGTCAGCATCTTCCGCGCCGTCGTATGTATGCGCTTTTTTGGCGATCTCTGACTGCTTTACGGTAACGATGCCGCAAACGGAGCATTTTTTGCCGTCCGTCAGTCCCTTTTCGGTGCAGGTTGCCGCCTTTCCGCTAACGACTACGTTCGTGTGTCCCTTGGCGGGTATTTCGTTTTGTTTTACCGTGACCGTACCGCAAACGGAGCATTTCTTACCGTCCGTAGATCCGTTTTCGGTACAAGTTGCCGCTTTTCCGCTAACGGTGATCTCGGTATGTCCCGCGGCGGGTATTTCATTCTGTTTTACTGTAACCGTACCGCAAACGGAGCATTTCTTACCGTCAGTCAGTCCCTTTTCGGTACAAGTTGCCGCCTTTCCGCCGACGGTGACCTCTATGTGTCCGGCGGCGGGCAATACCCGAATTTCATATTCTCCGCACTCGCAGGTGAACTTTTCAGCGCCGTCAGATGTGCAGGTAGGAATCTTTGTCACCAGCCTTACAACGTAGCTGTGAACGTGCGGTGCGCTCGTTTCGGGGGGCGTATCCGTAGTTACGTCGGGAGCTTCCGTAGTCACGTCGGGAGCTTCCGTAGTCACGTCGGGAGCTTCCGTTGTTACCTCGGGAGCTTCCGTTGTTACGTCGGGAGCTTCCGTTGTTACGTCGGGAGCTTCCGTTGTTAGGTCGGGAGCTTCCGTAGTTACATCGGGAGCTCCCGTTGTTACGTCGGGGGCTTCCGTAGTCACGTGGGGAGCTTCCGTTGTTACGTTCGGCTCGCTTGTAGTTTCTTCATCGGGAGATGTTGTAGTGTCCGCAGCCGTGGTATCGGGTACTGTTGTAATATCGCCTTCTCCATCGTCACACGCCGCAAAGCACGAGGCGCACATGACAAGTGCAAGAAAAAGCGCAATAAATCTACTTATTTTTTTCATTTTTCTTCCCTTAAACCTTACATTTACTATAAACTGCCTTCACACTCATCCGAAGGCAAAGCTCTTTCACTCTTCCAGCATTGCAACGTACTCCTCAAGGCAGAGTCCGTTTTCATGCATAACGGCGGCGTGGTACTGTCCCACGAAACGCCAATGATACGGCTCAAAACCGATACCCGTTATCTTTTCCTTGTTTTCGGGGTATCTGAGGATAAAGCCGAATTTGTGCGCGTTTTCAAGAAGCCATGCGTATGCTTCCTCGTTCGCAAACTTTGCCGATGTTGTGGATAAATTGTGCATATCGCACGCAAATCCCGTCTGGTGGTCACCCGTACCCGGAGCTGCCGAATATGACCTTACCACGCGCTCGGCATCTTCCTTTGTCATAACGGTCTTACCCTTGGATATATAATTTTCCTTGATATAGCGCTCTCCGAGCACTTTGTACGCCGCATCGCTGAACCACTTGCCGTTGGTTTCGTAATTCGTGCGATAGTAGTATCTTTCATTATAAACGTATATGTTGAATTGCTTTTCCTGCGCTTCGTATGCGCGGTACGCCATCGTCACCACTACGTCCGTATATCCCGCGGCGTACATTTCCACGAACAGCGCCTCAAGTGCCTTTTCAGCGTAGAGCGACATCATTGTGCTCTTTCCCTTTTTCACGTTCAGCACGTTGGTAAGATCCTGCGGAACGTGAGTTGCATCAACGGGATGTGATGAATTTATCAGCACCAGAAAAGCATCTCTGTCCGACGGATCCATATACTTATAATAGGACGAAAGATCGCAAGTAAAATTATATTTGGGCGTGTCCGTGGGCAGTATCACCGCGGAAGGCGGAAGCGCCTCTACCTTTGGCATTTCAAGAGGTGATTCGTTCTTTAACAAAAACGAGCAATTCTCCTCTATCGCCACGGTAAGTGTCTTTTTATCCTCGGAAACGCTTACGCTGACACCGCTTATATATCTGTCGGCAAATACGGCACTTACCCACAGAGAACCGTCACGCAAAAAGCACGGCGCGTCCATGGAAATGCTGACTCCGTTAACAAGAACGTCGGCAGAATCGGTATCAAAAGCCAACTTTTCGCCCGAGGGGGTGGAAAATATCATATTATCGCTGTCACCGCTGATGTAAATCCCCGCGTAAGATGCGATACCCGACAGGTCAACAAAGTATTTTCCGTCGACATATACCGAAGAATACGGCAACGTGACCTTATTCTCGCCCGTGTAATACGTTATCTTGTCGGGCAATGGCTCTGTTTTATCATGCGAGGTAAGTTCAAGCAAAAAAACGCTGAGTGCGATACCGCAAATAATGAAGAGAATACAGATAAAAGCGCCGAAATATCCCATCACCGCTTGTCTGCGCGCGAGCAAAGCCTTCTTTTTTTCTTCTTTTCGGGCATCTTCCTCTTGCCTGCGCTTTTCCTGCGCGGCGGCTCTTCGTGCCGCGGCGGCGCGTGCCTGCTCGGCACTTACACTGCGCCCTTGCTCGGCGCGGCGCGGCGCTTTTTTCGGTGCTTGCCGTGTGCGCTCTCCCGACGGCATTGGCGCTGAGTGCTTCTCGGGTGGTGTTTGACGCGCGGCGGGGGTGCTTTTCGGCACGCCGCTCTCCGCTTGCGGCGCGGCAGGCTCGGCACGGCGGTTGTTTTCAAGGTGCGCAAAAAACGCAGGGTCTACTATCGGCTCTTTGGATTCGATACGCGCCTTTCGCTGCTTGTCCTCGTACGCCTTACGGCTTGCCTCGTGCTGTGCCTTTAGGTCAGCAACCATCCTGTCCTTTCCCGTCATTTTTGCGCCTCCTTTCTTGCATAATTATTATAAGCTCTGCCGTTTATTTTTTCGCTTTCGTTTCTATAAGGAAAAAGTACGGCGAGGTGGGGGAATTTACTATTTTTATCTTGGTAATACATAATTTAAAGCGTGAGAGGGTGGAAAAATACTCCTCTATCATTTTGCCCTCGGCATCGCCCTCGGGATGACCGGGGTAGACCGCAACCGTCAGCACAGCATCATCGCCAAGGAGAGATATCGCCGCCTCTATCGCGGGCATGGTCGTCTCGCGCATGGTGGTGATGCTCTTATCTCCGCCGGGTAGCCAGCCGAGATTGAACATTCCCGCCTTTATCGGCTCGTTAATGTAATTTTTTGCGTTGTGGTGCGAGTCGTGTATCAGCGTATAATTTTCGGGACAGCCGACCTCGCGCAGTCGCGCGCGTGTAGACTCCACAGCCTGCGATTGAACGTCAAAAGCGTAGACCTTGCCGCGCTCGCCGACTGTTTTTGAAAGAAACTCGGTGTCGTAGCCGTTTCCCATAGTAAAATCGGCACAAACGTCACCCTCACCGAGATGCGTGAGTATAAATTGCTTGTGGAGTGACAAAAGATCTATCATTTCACACCTCTATTATTTGTAAATTTGAGAAAATTATTCCTCTGTCTGCTTTATTTGTTTTTTCTGTGCAGATCGGAGCGCAAAAACTTCATAGCCCTCTCGACCGAGTCCTTGGAATTGCCCCAAGGCTCTTCATCGTAGCGGTAATCAAACTTTTTGCAGAACCACGAAACGTCCTCGCAAAGCGAGTCAAAGTACGGAAGCACCACCGCCTGCGAAGCCTTTGAAAACTCACCGTAGCTCTTTTTGGAGAGCTTTGCCTTTGCCACCTCAAGCATAGCGCGAAAATGCGGCAGGCAGAAATACGGCTGGGCGGAAAACTTTTCCCTGAATTTTTCCTCGGTGCTCCACAGATAGATGATATTGTCTATAAGGAGCGTAAAATTGGCGTTTATCCTGCCGCAAACGTAGCAGGTCTCTTCAAGCTCCGCAAGGCGCGCGCGTGCGGGATATCCCGTTACGAGCAGAGGCTTGTCCGCTATATCGGAACGAAGCTCGGCAAGGTGGCTCTCAAGCGTGAGTGCCATGCCAAGGCGGTTCTTGCGCTCAAACATCATATTGCTGTGTGTGGCGCAAAAGCCGAGCTTGTTTGTCTGTATGCGCACGTCAGGCTCCATCATGGATGCGCCGAGTATCAACTCCAGCTCGTTTTCCTCAAGCATTCGGTGAAGCGAGCATACGGGACAGCCGCAAGTATGGTCGTCGCGGCTCATATCAAAATGCTCGTTTATCGGGATCGTATATATCTGATTCATTTTAACTCCGTCTTGAAATCCATCGTATTTTATTGTATAATGTATACATAGTTAATTATAGCAGAAAATTTGTAACATATCAAGGATAAAAAAGTAAAATGCAGACCATTTTGGATAAAATATATTTCGACGGACATACCGTAAGGATAAACGGGGCGGATTTTTTCGACGTTTGCGCCATTTTTGAGTGCGGACAGGCGTTCCGCTTTGACAAAGTAGAGGGAAGCGCCCACGGCGCGGAATACGGCGGCGTTGCAAACGGACGCTATATCTCGGTGGCGCAGGACGCTGACAGCATTACCGTATACGGCTGTGACGAGGCGGATTTTCACAATATCTGGCGCGGATATTTCGCCCTTGACGAGGATATGGAAGGAATAAGGCGCGACATACTCTCCCACTCGTCAGCTCCTCGCCTTGCGCACGCCGCCGAGGTCGGCAGGGGCATACGCATACTGCGGCAAGATGCGTGGGAGGCGCTTTGCTCCTTCATCATCTCGCAAAACAACAATATCCCACGCATAAAGGGGCTTATCCGCGCCCTTTGCGAGCGTCTGGGCGAGCCGATAGACACCTCGCACATGCTTGCGCACGGTGCGAGAGAGAGGGAGTACGCCTTTCCAACGCCCGAGGCTGTTTGCGCGGCGGGCGCGGACGTGCTTCGTGAGCTGAAAACGGGATTTCGCGCCATATACATATACGATGCCGCCTGCCGTGTGTGCGACGGCAGACTAAACCTTGATGACGTGCGTAACGCCCCGACCGCCAAGGCTTCCGAAATGCTGCAGGAAGTATCGGGCGTAGGCCCGAAGGTTGCCGCCTGCACGCTCCTTTTCGGTTTTGGGAAGCTCGACGCCTTCCCCGTTGACGTGTGGATACGGCGCGTTATTGAAAAATACGGCTTTGACCCCGCCGCCCTCGGCGACTTTGCGGGACTCGCCCAGCAGTATCTTTTCTACGCCGAGCGCGAGGAATCAAAATAATAAATCGGTCAAAGCTGCGGCTTTGACCGATTTATTTTCTTTCCCACTCGGCAAACAACTCGCCGATCGTCACACCCAAAAGCTCCGCTATTCTCGGAACAAGAGCGATATCGGGAAAGTTTACAGACGTCTCCCATTTTGAAACGGCTTGACACGTTACACCAAGCTTTTGTGCAAGTTCGGTTTGTGTTATCCCCTTCTCCTGCCGTAGTCGCCTTATATTTTTACCTATATCTACCATCTCAATACCCTTCCAAAAAATGTTTTTCACACCAAAAAGGCATAAACTAAACTCTCACCAAACAATTATACTCAAATATTGAGTAAATGTCAATACTCAATTTGTGAGTGTGGTAAGATTTTATAAAACCGCATACCACGGAGGGCAAAATGAACTACCGCACGAGGATGAGAGAACTACGGGAGGACAACGACCTTACACAGAAACAGGTCGGCGCAATAATAAACAAGTCTCAGCAGGGATACAGCCACATTGAGGATGGACGCGCCGAGCTGAAAATCGATGACCTTATAACGCTTTGCCGCTTTTATAACGTAAGCGCAGACTACTTTATCGGACTATCCAATTCCAATAAAAAATAGAATCGGTCAAAGCCGCGGCTTTGACCGATTTATTATTCTTTTGCGAAGCAAAATATTTTACGTCTCTGCCTCTTCGACTATCTCGTCACCCTCGGCAAATGGGAGCTTTATGGTCTTTGTCGGGTCTGCGCACAGATGCGTATGCACCCTCATTTCGTAATGCAAGCGAGTGTCGACGAAATAAAGCTCGTGCATACTGCCCGATGCCATTACCTTGTAGTGGCTCTTCGACGTGGGCCAGAAGCATACCGTGGGGTCTATCCTATCGTAAACGCCCGTGGTACAGCCGTCAAAGCCGTGGTGCGAGACCTGTACGATATCGCTCTTGAGTGCCTTTGTATACCTTTCGCAAATCACCTTCGAGGCGGCGTAGCGCGCGTCACCGAGGAACATCACCGTCTGCCCCGCGATTCCAAGTCTGACAACGGCGGACGTGTCGTTGTAGTAGTGAACTATCTCGGGGAAATGGTCGTCCTGCGTATAGAAAACGTCAACTGGAACGTTTCTTATATAAAACTTCATACCCGTGTGAATAATATACTTCTTCATATCGGGGAACAGCTCAAGCACTTCGTTGAAATGAACGTGGGGAAGCGGCGGATCGTATGCGTTGTAAACGCACGCACGAGAGGCGTTGTTGTAATACATTGCCTCAAGGTCTATCTCGTCGGCGTGCTCACGGCAAAATCTGACGAAATTCGCCGTATGGTCCCAGTGCATGTGCGTGAGTATCCACGCGGCAATGCGTATTCTGCCGCCTTCCTCGCGCGTGTGACGCTTCATTATGCGGTAGAATTTCTCACAGTCATTCGCCTTGTCACCGCCGCCGTCGACAACGATGAACGAGCCGTCCTCAAGAGTGAGGAAATATCCGCTTCCGAAGTTTCCTTCCTTATACGCCATACCGAGCTGAGTCATATAGCAATCGCTCTTTTTCTCGGTGGGTATCGGCTCAAGCGAGGGGAGCATATATCCGCCGTCGCGGCACGTAACTACGCGGATAGCGCACTCAACGGGAATAAAGTAGGTATGTATCTTACCTGCCTTCGAGGTATAGGTGGCAAAAAGATTGCCCTCAATGTCATTTTCATCGTAGAGAACGAAGCCCTCGCTCTCCAGCTTCTCCCTGTACGCTATAAAATCGTCAAGCGTCGCGTCGGGATAATATGCAAGCAGATGTCCCCAGTTCTGGTCGTTCGTTCCGCCTATTTTAAGCGCGGGCTCGGGGAAATCCGCGTACCATTCGTCCGCGGCAAAAACGCATCTTTCGGGGGCATCCTCACCCTCTGTGATAAGGCGGATAAACTCGGTAACAGCGCGGTCGGTGGTGGTATCGTTCCAGCCCGTAACTACGAGCCTTTTGCCTATGAGCGCAAAGCCGTACTCGTTGTAAGCAAGGCTTTCAAGGAACTCGGCGCTTTCTGCCTCGTTAGTTTTACCGACGAGGACAAGCTCTTCCTTTCCGCAAATATCAACGGTGATGGGAACGTCCGCCTCGCGCTCTGCCATGGCGGCAACTATTTTTTGAGCGCAAAGCACCTCAAAATCCACCCTGTCCTTTCCGCCGCCAACTTCCTTGGCAATGTCGTCAAGTCCGTACTTGTACGCAACGGAATAGCCGTTTTTTATGATCTCAAAAATATTCATTTTACTCCCCTTTCCCTGCGGTAAGCTTTATTATAAGGTCGATATCGTCGGGCTGTACCTTTGCCTCGTGGGCGGCACGGCAACGGCGTATCTCGCCGCATTTTTGGCATTTATGGATGATAACGTAGCCCTTTTTGGCATCAGGCTCGGTACGGATAGGCTCAAGCGCACCGCCGCAATCGCAAAGGCGGTCACCCGGATTTATATCGATATGCACCGACCACAGGCAAAACGGGCAATGATTTCTTGACGTATATCCAAGCGGTTCTACACTGCGCCCGCAATGCGCACAAACGAATCCGCTGTCGTTTTTTGAAAATCTTTTTGCATCAAGTCCCATTTTTACTCCGAAATTTCAAAAAAACTCTTTAAGTTTTAAGTATTTTGTAGTATAATGATTGTGTATATGTAATTATAACACCAAAAACGCCCAAAGGCAATAGTTTTTTGAAAGGGGGAGATAAAAATTAACGAAAAAAGATTGCCCGAGCTTTTAGCTCCCGCAGGCTCTCCCGCCGCGCTCACCGCCGCGCTGAAAGCGGGCGCTGACGCAGTTTATCTCGGCGCAGGCTCGTTCAACGCGCGTATCAACGCAAAAAACTTTACCCTTGAAAACCTACCCCACGCCGTAGCGGAGGCGCACGAGGCCGGCGCGAAGCTCTATCTGACGCTCAACACCCTCGTTTACGACCGCGAGATGCGCGATTGGCTCGCCACGGCAGAGGCGGCGTACCTTGCGGGAGTGGATGCCCTTATCGTTGCGGACCTCGGCGGAGCTATGGCTCTGCGGCGCACCTTTCCCGATATGCCGCTTCACGCCAGCACGCAGATGTCGGGGCATAACGTCGACGCCGCGCGCCGTCTTGCCGCTCTCGGATTTGAGAGAATGGTGCTTGCACGCGAGCTTTCCGCAGACAATATAGCCGAATTTTGCAAAAACTCCCCCATAGAGGCAGAGGTGTTCGTCCACGGTGCGCTGTGCGTTTGCCACTCGGGACAATGCCTGTTTTCCTCAATTGTCGGCGGACGTTCGGGAAACCGAGGCGAATGCGCCCAACCCTGCCGTCTGCCGTACACCACGGCGCAGGGCAAGGGATATCCGTTGAGCCTTAAAGACCTATCGCTTGCCGAGCACCTGCCGCGCCTTATCGACGCGGGCGTTGCCTCGCTGAAGATAGAGGGAAGAATGAACGCGCCCGAATACGTTGCGGCGGTGACGGCAGTATGGCGAAATCTGCTTGACGAGCGACGCGCCGCCACGGAGCGCGAGATGCGCTATCTCGCAAACGTTTTTTCACGCTCGGGCTTTACCGACGGCTATTATACCGAAAACATTTCACGGCGGATGCTCGGAGTGAGGACCGAGTCCGACAAGGCGAGAAGCTCCGCATCCGATATAAAAATCAAAAAAACCGAACGGCGCACCGCACTGCCCACGCGCACGGACGGCGGCTCACGCGCCGCCGCATACGAAAAGCATGCACCCGAAGGAAAACGTAAGCTTATAAGGACCGCATATTTTTCCTCCCCCCGACAGTACACGTCGGCGGCACGGGACTTTTTCGACCTTGCCTTTATACCCGCCGAGCAATACGCCGCCGCGGTGAGCGCGGGGATACGCTTTGACGGCGTAGCCCTGCCGCCCGTTATCCCCGACAGCGAAAAAAGCGAGGTGGCGGTACTTCTTGATTCCGCAAAGCGCACAGGCGCACGCCACGCCCTTGTCGGCAATGTCGGTCATATTGACCTATGCCTTGAGGCAGGTCTTATCCCGCACGGCGACTTCCGCCTTAACGTATGCAACGCGGAGACTGCCGCGGCGCTTGAGGCTCTCGGCTTTTCCGATTTCATCCTCTCCCCCGAGCTTACCCTGCCGAGGATACGCGACATCGGCGGAGACAGCCGAGCCGTAGTATACGGCAGACTGCCGCTGATGATAACCGAAAAATGCGTGGGTAAGGAGTGCGGCACTTGCCGTGACTGCGAAAACGGCAAAGCGTGCCTTACCGACAGAGTGGGCAAAAAATTCCCCGTACTGCGCGTTTTCCGCCACCGTTCGATGATAGTAAATTCCCTGCCGACATATATGGGCGACTGCCCCGCGGAGCTTCGCTCCGCAGGCATCGCGGGCGAGCACTATATCTTCACCGTTGAATCTCCGCGTGAGGTCGACCGCATAATAGACGCGCGCCTGAGAAACGCCCCCATCGGAGCTTGCCGGCGAATACCAAAAAAATAATAAGGAACTGAAAATGAAAACTCTGAAAAAATTCACAGACGCGATTGCGATATGCCTTGCCGTCCTCGCGTTGATATACGTTATGACGAACTATCTCTCATTCGACTTTACCAAGTACGATGAAAAATACAGCGAAGACGCCATTCTCGAACGAGAAGAGGAAGAAGCTGATATGCCCGAGGAGCAACGGGAGGAAGTGCTCTCAAAAACCGAATACTTCTTACGCCAATCTCCCGAAAGCAAGGATTACTTTATCCTTGCCGTCCTGCTCTTGGTCTCGGGCGGTCTCGGATTTCTCCTGCACCGTTTCAGCGGAGTGTCCTTGGTGCTGTCGACACTGCCGATATGCTACGCCATGATGCTGTTTGACGCGGACAAGCTGATAAAATACCCCCTGACCGTCATAACCCTCTCGCTCTCGCATTGCGTGGGTGCAATAGTCTTTGCCGCCGCAAAAAGCAGGCAGGAGCCAACGCTTGCATGCCCTGCGGGCGGTATTGCGTGCGGCATTCTCGCCGCTATCGGCGGAATGTACACCGTTCATTTGCAAAATATCGTAAGCTCCACGGCGGGATACGTTCATTTTCTTGACGAAAACGCCATTACCATCCCGCAAAATATGCGCCCGATAAAGCACATCGTTGAGTCCGTATACTTCCGCGCCACACGCGGTGACTGGAAAATGGCAAGCGATATGATATCGAATTTCCGCGATGATATTTCCGACAACACGGCGGTGCGCCTCGTCTACGACACGGTAAACACCACGCAAAGCGCAGACTATAAGCGCCTTGTGCTTGTAATATTCGCCGCCGCAGTCCTCTCCCTCGCCTTTGTTATCCTGCGCAAGCGCGGCGCGGCGGCGGCTGTCGCGGCAATTCCCGCCGTATACGTTTTCATACTTCTCCTGCTCGGAAGAATAACCACACTCATACTGCCGATAGCGCTCCTTTGCCTCATCATGGCAACAGCCGTCGGCGCGTACCGCGATGCCGAGGACGAAACTCCCGTTCCCGAGCTTGAACAAGAGGAATACGAAGCCTATATCGCGGAACAAACAGACGATGATCCCCCCGCGTTTGAGCCGCAGAAGGACGAGATATTTTATAACTGAACCTTCTTATTTATTGCACGGCGGCGTATAATTCCGCATTTTTCCGATTTATCCTCAAACTTTTTTGAATGTCCGCCAAAAAGGCGGACATTTTTCATCAAAATCTCTTTACTTTTGCCGCAAAAAGTGTTATTATATAGAGTGGTGTGAAGAAAATCTTCATATCTTATAAAAGTAGGTTTTAAAAAAACAAAATATAAAACGGAGGAACAAAAAACATGGCTATCAAACGTCAAAAGATTTCCATGGACGGTAACACCGCCGCCGCGCACGTTTCGTACGCGTTCACCGAGGTTGCCGCAATCTACCCCATTACCCCTTCCAGCCCTATGGCTGAAATTACCGACACCTGGTCCGCAGTTGACAAGAACCTTCTTGGCAAGCCCGCCCGCAACATCTTCGGCGAGCGCGTTCAGGTTATGGAGATGCAGTCCGAGGCAGGTGCCGCAGGCGCAGTTCACGGTTCTCTTGCCGCAGGTGCGCTTACCACCACCTACACCGCTTCGCAGGGACTTCTCCTTATGATCCCCAACATGTACAAGATCGCCGGCGAGCTTCTTCCCGGTGTTATCCACGTTTCCGCGCGTTGCGTAGCTTCCCACGCGCTGAACATCTTCGGTGACCACTCCGACGTTTATGCCTGCCGCCAGACCGGTTACGCTATGATGGCTGAAACCAACCAGCAGGAGACCATGGACCTCGGCGCAGTTGCCCACCTTGCTTCCATCAAGGGCAGAGTTCCCGTACTCAACTTCTTCGACGGTTTCCGTACCTCTCATGAGATCCAGAAGATCGAGGCTTGGGACGTTGAGGACCTCAAGGAAATGGTTGATTGGGACTCCATCAACGCTTTCCGCGCTCGCTCCATCAACCCCGAGCATCCCGTACTCCGCGGCTCCGCAGAGAACGGCGACATCTTC
Organism: Eubacteriales bacterium; assembly: GCA_045546615.1. Taxonomy (GTDB): domain Bacteria; phylum Bacillota; class Clostridia; order Oscillospirales; family CAG-272; genus CAG-390. The sequence goes on from JAZQDD010000028.1 coordinate 17,013, forward strand.
TTCCAGCACCGCGAGGCTTGCAACACCTACTATAACAACTTCCCCGCTATCGTCGAGGAGTACATGGACAAGGTCAACGCAAAGCTCGGTACTAACTACAAGCTCTTCAACTACTACGGCGCTCCCGATGCTGACCGCGTTATCATCGCTATGGGCTCCGTTTGTGACGTTGCAGAGGAAGTTATCGACTACATGAACGCTCACGGCGAGAAGGTCGGTCTTGTTAAGGTAAGACTTTACCGTCCTTTCCGCGCTGATAAGCTCATTGAGGCTATCCCCGCTACCGTTAAGTCCATCGCAGTTCTTGACAGAACCAAAGAGCCCGGCTCTCTCGGCGAGCCCCTCTACCTTGACGTTGTTACCTCTCTCGCACAGAGCGGCAAGACCGGTATCAAGGTTGTTGGCGGACGTTACGGTCTCGGCTCCAAGGACACCACTCCCGCTTCCATCTTCGCAGTTTACGAGAACCTCGCAGCAGCTGCTCCCAAGAACAGCTTCACCATCGGCATCGTTGACGACGTTACCGGTCTTTCCCTTGAGGAAAAGCCCTGCCCCGACACCGCTGCCGCAGGTACTGTTTCCTGCAAGTTCTGGGGTCTCGGCGGCGACGGAACCGTTGGCGCAAACAAGAACTCCATCAAGATCATCGGTGACCACACCGACAAGAATATTCAGGCATACTTCCAGTATGACTCCAAGAAGACTCTTGGTATCACCATCTCGCACCTGCGCTTCGGTGATGCTCCCATCAAGAGCCCCTACTACATCAACAAGGCTGATTTCGTTGCTTGCCACAACAAGTCATACCTTAACAAGTACGATATGGTTCAGGACGTTAAGCCCGGCGGCACGTTCCTCCTTGACTGCAACTGGTCGGTAGACGAGCTTGACGCTCACCTCCCCTCCGCTGTTAAGCAGTACATCGCAAAGAACAACATTAACTTCTACATAATCGACGGTACGGGTATCGCCCTCAACCGCATCGGTAACGGTAAGGTTAAGAACACCGTTCTTCAGTCCGCATTCTTCTCTCTCGCAGGCATCCTTCCCAAGGAAGACGCTATCGAGTACATGAAGAAGATGGCATACAAGTCCTACATCAAGAAGGGACAGGCTATCGTTGACCTCAACTACAACGCTATCGACGCAGGCGCTGACGCTTACGTTAAGGTAGACGTTCCCGCAGCTTGGGCAACTTGCGCAGATGATGCTCCCGCAGCTCTCGCAACCGGCAAGCGCGCAGACCTCGTTGACTTCGTTAACAACATCGCTTCCCCCGTTGGCGCTATGCGCGGTGACTCCCTCCCCGTATCCGCATTCGTGGATTACGTTGACGGTACGTTCCCGCAGGGTTCTGCCGCTTACGAGAAGAGAGGCGTTGCAGTTTCCGTTCCCTCTTGGGACGCTTCCAAGTGCGTACAGTGTAATATGTGTTCCTTCGTTTGCCCCCACGCCGCTATCAGACCTTACGCTCTGAACGCTGACGAGGCTGCAAACGCTCCCGCTTGCACCAAGTACACCGACAAGCCCGCACTTAAGACCGACTACAAGTTCACCATCGGCATCTCCACCCTTGACTGTATGGGTTGTACCCTCTGCGTTAAGGCGTGCAAGCTCGGTTGCCTCACCATGGTTCCCGCAGCTACCGTTGCAGAGCAGCAGGAAGCTTTCGACTACTGCGTAGCTAACGTTTCCGAGAAGGAACTTCCCTACGGGGATAACACTGTTAAGGGCAGCCAGTTCAAGCAGCCCCTGCTTGAGTTCTCCGGCTCTTGCGCAGGTTGTGCCGAGACCTCTTACGCTCGCCTTATCACACAGCTCTTCGGCGAGAGAATGTACATCTCCAATGCGACCGGATGCTCCTCTATCTGGGGCGGCTCCGCACCCGCAACGCCTTACACCGTAAACCGCGAAAGCGGCAAGGGTCCCGCTTGGGCTAACTCCCTCTTCGAGGACAACGCCGAGCACGGTCTTGGTATGGCTCTCGGACAGAAGGCTATCCGCGAGAAGCTCATCGCAAAGGTTACCGAGATGGCAGCTTCCGACAAGGCTTCCGACTCCTTCAAGGCGGCAGCCGAGGCTTACCTTGCAACCAAGGACGACGGCAAGGCTAACACCGCCGCTACCAAGGCTCTCGTTGCAGAGCTTGAGGCTGCAGCAGCCGCAGGCTGCCCCGTTGCTCCCGCTATCCTTGCTGAAAAGGATTACCTCGCTAAGAAGTCCGTTTGGATCTTCGGTGGCGACGGTTGGGCATACGATATCGGATTTGGCGGTCTTGACCACGTTCTCGCATCGGGCGAGGATGTAAACGTTATGGTATTTGATACCGAGGTTTACTCCAACACGGGCGGACAGGCTTCCAAGGCTTCCCAGATCGGTCAGGTTGCACAGTTCGCAGCCGCAGGTAAGGCAATCGGCAAGAAGAACCTTGCAGAGATCGCTATGTCCTACGGTTACGTATACGTAGCACAGGTTGCTATGGGCGCTGATATGAACCAGTTCCTCAAGGCTCTCTCCGAGGCTGAGGCTTACAACGGACCTTCCCTCATTATCGGTTACGCTCCTTGTGAGATGCACGGTATCAAGGGTGGTATGTTCAACAGCCAGCTCGAGATGAAGAGAGCGGTTGACGCAGGCTACTGGCAGATGTTCCGTTACAACCCTGCCCTCAAGGCAGACGGCAAGAATCCTCTTACTGTGGATTCCAAGGAGCCTACCGCAAGCTACCGCGACTTTATCACCAGCGAAACTCGTTACAGCAGACTTGCACAGCAGTTCCCCGACAGAGCCGAGGCGCTCTTCGAGAAGGCAGAAGGTGCCGCAAAGGACAAGTACGAGAGACTTATCAAGTACGGCAAGCTGTTTGACTAATAAAAAACAAAAAGTGGGCGCGGAATACCGCGCCCATCTTTATTAAGGAAAAAATATGGAATATAAAAATTCTGGCGGCGTGGTGTTTGCCTATTCGCCGCTTATCGACGTACCGCACGGCTTTTCGACAAGGCTCGGCGGCGTGAGCGAGGCGGCGCACACGTCAGCCCTCAATCTTGCCTTTGATAAGGGCGACGAGCGCGAAACGGTTCTTCAGAACCTCACACTTTTTGCCGCCGCCGTTGGCGTGGACGAAAAAAGCATAATTTCCGCGCCGCAGATACACTCCGCCACCGTCATGCGCGTGAGCGCCGCTGATGCGGGAAAAGGATATTTTTGCGAATGCAACTTCTCATGTGACGGCTATATCGCCACGGAGCGCGGCATCACCATCGGTGTCAAGACCGCGGACTGCGTGCCGATACTGATGTGTGCCAAAAAAGGCGGCGAAACGCGCGCCGTTTGCGCCCTGCACGCAGGCTGGCGCGGCACGTCGGCAAGGATAGTCGAGGCGGCGCTCGGTGAGCTTTTCGCCCTCGGCTTTGCGCCGAGTGATATCTACGCCGCGATAGGACCGTCAATAGGAAGCTGTTGCTACGAGGTAGGCGAGGACTTTTACGCCGCATTTGACGAAGAACTACGGCAAAAATTTGTTATCCCGACGGGAAACGGCAAATATCGCGCCGACTTGCGCGCGGCAAACCTCGCGCTCTTTGAGGCGGCCGGCGTGCCGAGGCAAAACGTAGACGTGAGCGAGGATTGCACCTACTGCCGCGCCGACCTCTACTACTCACACCGCCGCCAAAACGGCACGCGCGGCTCAATGCTGTCTGTAATTGCATTATAAAAAGCGGAAATTTTTTCCGCTTTTTTATTTTTCGCGCATAACGGCGGTGGGAATGGGAAAGAATAAAATGTAACTATCGAAAAGGCAAGGGTACTTCTACATATCAACAAAGGAGTACGAAAATGAAAACGAAAACCACTATTCATAATACAAACTACTGCCGCCTTTGCCTTATTCCGATAATGCTCGCCGCCGTTATGATACTGTCAGCGGCTTGCTCCGCGGGCGCGAAAAAGGATGACGTATATGAGCGAGTTTTGCGCCTGCACGTCATCGCAAACTCAAACAGCGAAGCAGACCAAGCGCTGAAATACGAGGTGCGCGACGCCGTCCTTGCCGCTACGCGCGATATGCTTGCGGATTGTTCCGACAAGAAAGACGCGGTAGAACGAGTCAACGCCTCGCGCTCGCTTATTCTTGATGCCGCCGAAAAAACACTTTCGCTCGGCGGTGCGGACTACGGCGCGGATATGCTCGTAGGTCAGGAAAACTACCCCGAGCGCGTATATGAGGGCGCGGCGTATCCTGCGGGGGAATACACCTCGGTGCGCATTGTTCTCGGTGAGGGCAAGGGTGAAAATTGGTGGTGTGTGCTGTTCCCGCCGCTTTGTCTGTCTGCCGCACTTGAGCAAAAGGCAGACGCCACACTTCCCCTTTCACCTGCCGACAGCCTCGCCGCCCCCGAGGACGCCGTCGAGGTCGGCATAACCGACAAACAGTACGGCATCATCACCGAAACGCAAAACACCCCCAAATACCGCCTGAAATTCAAGCTTTTCGAGCTTATAGCGGAGCTGTTTGAGTAAAAAAACGCGCTTATGGCAAGCCATAAGCGCGTTTTTTACTAAAAATCAATCTTCCTCAAGCTCGTCAAAATAATCCCTATCGAAAAACTCCGACAAGGTAATTCCCGCGCCCTCGCAAAATCGCTTTATCGTAATGACTTTAGAGCATTTTGTTCTGCCTTTAATAAGATCATAGATAGCGGAAGGCGACATTCCGCCACTCAACGCGATATCGCATATATTACTACCGCGTTCATCACAAATCTCATCTATCCGCCTAATGATAGCATCATTTAATTTCATAACCGTATCCTACCTATATTTTGTGGAGTTCCACAATTATTATAGATAAACACCAAAGAGGGACGAGATTTTCTCGTCCCCTTTGCACACAACCTTGCCCTACAAGGTGTTGCGCGTTATACTGTCTTTTGCTTTCGGTTGGTGAAGAATTTTTTCAAGTTTAGAGTTATGAGGTTCGCTTTGCTCAGCGTTATGAATTTGCTACGCAAATGCTATGATATGATTGCCCGTCTGACTTCAACTTGGGCGTAGCCCAATCATAACTATGCAAAGCATATCATCACTCATAACTTGCCCCTTGGGGCAATCATAGTTCGGCAAACCTGCTTTATCGCAGGTTGCCGCTGCGGCTCTTTTTTTATTTACTTACTGTGCGGCGTCGACGATAGCGGCGAATTTTGCGGGAACAAGGGATGCTCCGCCGATAAGTCCGCCGTCAACGTTGGGCTTTGCAAGAAGTTCAGCCGCGTTTGCGTCGTTCATAGAACCACCGTACTGGATGGTAACGCTCTCGGCAACCTCTGCTCCGTAAAGCTCAACGAGCACGTTACGGATAGCGGCGCAGGTCTCCTCTGCCTGCTCGGGAGTAGCGGTAAGTCCAGTACCGATTGCCCATACGGGCTCGTAAGCGATGATAACGTTCTTAAGCTGCTCTGCGGTAATACCTGCAAGGTCGAGCTTGGTCTGCATTCCAACCACCTCGTTGGTGATGCCCGAAAGTCTCTGCTCCTTGACCTCGCCAAGGCAAAGAATGACCTTCATGCCTGCCTCGAGAGCCGCCTTGGTACGGAGGTTTACGGTCTCGTCGGTCTCACCGAAATACTGACGTCTCTCGCTGTGACCGATGATAACGTACTCAACGCCGATAGCGGTGAGCATCTCGGCGCTAACCTCGCCCGTGTATGCGCCCTTGGGTGCGAAATGTACGTTCTCCGCGCCGATCTTGATGTTAGAACCCTCGGCAGCCTCCATAGCTGCGGCGATGGTTACGTAGGGAGCGCAGAAAATAATATCACAATTATCCTTGCCTGCAACGAGGGGCTTTACGCCTGCGATAAACTCACGCGCCTGGGCGGGAGTGAAGTTCATCTTCCAGTTGCCTGCAATAACAGTTCTTCTCTTTGCGGGATTCATATCTTTCACCTCAATTATTTGTTCTGGAGGCAAGCGATGCCGGGAAGCTCAAGTCCCTCAAGGAACTCAAGAGATGCGCCGCCGCCGGTGGAAACGTGAGTCATTTTTGCTGCGTAGCCAAGCTTTTCAACTGCTGCTGCGCTGTCGCCGCCGCCGATGATGGAAACTGCTCCGCTCTCTGCAACTGCCTTTGCAACTGCCTCAGTACCTGCGGCAAAGTTCTTCCACTCGGAAACACCCATCGGGCCGTTCCAAACAACGGTTCCTGCGCCTACGAGAGCGTCGGAGAAGAGCTTCTGCGTCTTGGGTCCAACGTCAAGTCCCATCCAACCGTCGGGAATGCTGTCGGAGTCAACGATAGAAAACTCGGTGTTCTCGTCATATTCCTTACCGATCACGTTGTCAATGGGGAGAAGGAACTTAACGCCCTTGTCAGCCGCCTTCTTGAGCATCTCGCGAGCAAGCTCGATCTTGTCATCCTCGCAGATGGAAGTACCAATGCTGTAGCCCTGTGCCTTGAAGAAGGTGTAAGCCATACCGCCGCCGATGATGAGGGTATCAACCTTCTCGATGAGGTTGTTGATAACACCGATCTTGTCGGAAACCTTTGCGCCGCCGAGAATAGCAACGAAGGGACGGGCAGGATCCTCAAGAGCCTTACCCATAACGCCGATCTCCTTCTGAATGAGGTATCCGCAAACTGCGGGCAGATAATCGGCAACGCCTGCGGTGGAGGCGTGTGCGCGGTGAGCCGCACCAAATGCGTCGTTTACAAAGATCTCTGCCATGGAAGCAAGCTCTTTTGCAAACTCGGGATCATTCTTTTCCTCTCTCTTGTCGAAACGGGTGTTCTCAAGAAGGAGAGCTTCGCCGCTCTTGAGAGCAGCAGCCATAGCCTTGGTCTCCGCGCCGATGGTGTCGGGAGCAAGAGCTACGTTCTGACCGAGAAGCTCGGTGAGTCTTGCGGCAACGGGAGCAAGGGAGAACTTGGGGTTAGCCTCGCCCTTGGGCTTGCCCATGTGGGAGCAAAGGATAACTGCCGCGCCGTTGTCAAGCAGATACTTGATGGTGGGAAGAGCCTCTACGATACGCTTGTCCGAGGTGATAACGCCGTCTTTGAGCGGAACGTTAAAATCGCAACGGACGAGGACTTTCTTACCCGATACGTTGATATCTTCAATGTTTTTCTTGTTGTAGGTCATAAAATTTAACCTGCCTTTCGCAAATTTTTACATTATATAATATACCACAAATGTAAAGAAATATCAAGCATTATTTGCAAAAAATAACGCCTTTTCGGAAAAATTTACCGAAAAGGCGTTATTTTAATATTTTATCTTCTTTAGTGCCTTGTTTACATTATTGACAACGGCTTTAATGTTCTCCAGCGGCGTTGAACCGCCAAGAAGCGCGCCTCGGAATGCGCCGAATGTGCCGCTCTCCAATTTTTCGCAGTTTTGGTAGTGCAGATATGAAAAATCAGCATAATTTTCCTGCGACAATATCAGCTTTATCATGTGGAAAGAATCGTTGTCGCGAATATAATTCTCCGCGCAGTATACGGCGTATTCGCCATCCATCCACTCGCCCGATGCCGCCGCAAACGCGGGAAGGATCGCGCCCATCATATCGGGGCGTGAATTGTTGGCGGTCACGCAAAAAACTCCCCTGTCCTGCGACATTACGGCAGGCGCTTCACCGCTCAAAGTAGGCAGAGGAAGCACTCCCCACGCCGTGCGCTGATTGTAGAAATTAGACATCTCGGAGAGCGTTCCCATGTGAAACAGAGAATTTCCTTTGGCAAACTGCTCCGCGCCCGTAACTGCGGCAGACGTGCTTCCCTCGGGTGCGGCAGACGTATCCGTGCCGTCGGCGGCGATAAGTGTCTCGGCCTTCGGCAATTCAGCGCTCGGCAAATAAAGCGCCAAATTGCGCAAAAGACCGATAACGCCGCCCACAGCTTCAACTGCGGAATCCGAATATGCAAGTTGGGGGTATCCTCCCGACTTGCCCGAAACAAAGTCTATTCCGCCCCTTATGGCGGCAATATCGCCAAGAAACGCGTCGCTGTCATGCTCGCCGCCGACGGTAAGCGAATACTTTCCCTCGGGAACGGCGCTTCGCTCACAAAAAGCGAAAAAATAATCAAAGGTCAGCGTTCCCTCGCGTGCGGCAGAATAAAGCTCCTGCGCACCCGCCGTGTCCGCCATATCGCGGTTGAAATAAAGCGCGTACACAAGCTCGGGGCTTTCCGTCGCGGCTGAAAGGTCAAAATAGCTCTTGCCATTGTAATATCCCGCGCCCACATTGCCCTCGGTAGCCACGCTGTAAAACGGGAGACTGCGCAAGTCAAGGATCAAGTCCTCGGCGGCAAAAATTGCGGCATACGTCGACGGTATCAGCACAAGATCGGCGTAATATGACGAGGTACTGCCGGATTTTATCGACACGGCAAGATCCGTCCGCATTTGCTCCACAGATGCGCTCATCGTGTAAAAATCACAACCGAGCTTTTCCGTGATCATTTCGTTTCGTTCCTTGCACGCAGAATAAAACGGAGAATCTTCAGCAGGCAGAACGGTGTTCTTTGTCTCATTTGCAACAGTCACAAGCAAGGTAGAGCCTGACATATCAAGGCTGAAAACTTTATCAAGCCGTTTTTTTGCCGCCTCTTTAAGCGCAGGATCTATCAGCTCCGCCTCGGGGTAGACGCCACCCGTGGTATAAGCGGGCGCGGTAGTCATAGCCCCGTGCGTGGTTTGCGCCGTGGTCTTGATGGGAGCCTCCTCGGTATAAAGGATGAGTCCGCATCCGCCGAAAATCGGCAAAAGACACAGCGCAAGCAAGATGCTGACCACGCCAACCAATCGTTTTGACAGTTTCATATTTTATCCCTCTATCGTTACGATAAATCCGCTGTGGTTATTACCCGAAATAGTATAGTTCTTTCCTGTGGGAACGGGAACGGTAGTCGTGCTACCCGTTTGAGCAACGAAATATATCTCATAATTCTTGCCCGTATCGGTGGTAAATTTAAGATGATTCGAACCATAGGAATAATAGTTCTCAAGAACGGCGATATATTCCTCAAGGCAGAGATTGTTTTGATGCATATAGAATGCATGAGCCTCGCCGACGTATCTGTAATGCCAATCGTCAAGACCCGCGGGCATTCCCGTAAACGCTTCCTTTGCAGGATCAAAGCGTCTGACGAAGCCGTACTTGTGGGCATTTGCGTTTATCCATGCAAGAATGGTTCGGCAAGACTCGTTGGAAGAATCAAGACTATAGACTCTGCCATCCATAAACACAGCCATATTTATACCGTAGCCGCTGTTGTGGTCACTCTGACCGGGAGCGCTGGCAGTTTTCGGATACGCCGCATAAAGCGCTTCCTGCGTAGCGTAGCTCCTGTATCCGCCGTTGTTATCCACGTAGACGTTAAGTCCTTTTTCGGTAACGAGCCCACGGCACATATTCTTAAAATAGGTCAGGGCAGTCGCATCCAGCGAGATGGTCTCGGCACTCGCCAGCTGATAGAGCGCTTTCTTGCTTCCATCGGGAGCGTCCGCGCGCTCGTTTGCGGCATAGAGATTCTCTATATTAGCTTCACCGCCGGGGAATGTGAACGGATGAGTGGTATTGACCAGCACAAGCGGGCCTGCGCCAACGTCAGCAGTAGTTTTAATTACCGTGGTATATCCGTTGTTTGGAGCGGTAGTGACGGGCGGCGCGGTGGTGTTGTCCGCCTCGGGGATGAAGGGATATGCCGTACTGCCCGCGAATGTCAGCTCAACTGACTCGCCCGCCGAATTGATAACGCTTATCTCATTTATCGCCATGGGAACAGACTTGTTCTCCACAATGCAAACACGAAGATATTTCGCGCTAACAGAGGAAACGTCCATAGTATGCTCCAAGCCGTCCTCGGTAGCATCACCCGTGAATTTCTCGCCAATCGACGTCCAAGTGTTGCCATCAGATGAAAGCTGAAGCTCGCCCCTCTCGATATAGTAATCGGGGTGCGCGGAAATTATTCTGACAGATGAAACGCTGACACTATCCCCAAAACCGACAGCGAAATACGCGCCCTTGATCTGGTTGAAGGTAGAAAGCATATACGTAGAGCTATCGCCGTCAAAAGCGTTCTCATTGGGGAAATCAACTGCGCCGTTGTTACCGCCCGGTGTGTTGGTGGGGGCGGTGGTGGTGTCGCCGTCTCCGCCAATAACGTCCTTGAGAACAAAAACAGCGGAGATCAAAAGGAGCAGCGCCAGCACGCCAAGGATAGCAAGTATCGTGACTTGCTTGCGTCTGCGGCGGCGGAGCCGTTCTGTTCTTGTAGGTCTGGGATTGGGAAAATAGTCCCTTGTAGATGAATCACGACGGTTCATATCACTTGCCTCCTTGAAAGATCGGTAGTTTCATAATTGATTTTTTTACCGCGTTGGTATCAAATATTCTAAAGAGGGGCAAAATTTGCCCGGATTGTCCAAATTTTGCCCCTCTACAGCTATAGAATTATTGTGCGTCCTTGATGGAGAAGTCCATTCTTCCCTTCTTGTCAAGACCGATATACTTAACTTTTACAGTGTCACCGAGCTTAAGAACGTCCTCAACCTTCTCTACGCGGTGGTCAGCCAGCTTGGAAATGTGAACCATTCCCTCCTTGCCGGGTGCGTACTCAACGAAGCATCCGAATTCCTTGATGCCCGTGACCTTGCCCGTATAAACCGCGCCAACTTCAGGCTCGAAGCAGATAGCGTCGATAATTGCCTTTGCAGCCTCGGCAGAGGAACGGTTAACTGCCGCAACGTATACGGTTCCGTCGTCCTCGATGTCGATCTTTGCGCCCGTGTCAGCGGTGATCTTCTGAATTACAGAGCCGCCCTTACCGATAACCTCGCGGATCTTGTCGGGGTCGATCTTGATAGTGAGCATCTTGGGTGCGCTCTCGTTGACGTCGGCGCGAGGAGCGTCAATAGCCTTGAGAATAACCTCGTCAATGATATAATCGCGTCCTGCGTGAGTGGTCTCAAGCGCGGACTTGATGATCTCGGGGGTAAGACCGTCGATCTTGAGGTCCATCTGAATGGAAGTGATACCCTTGTGAGTACCTGCAACCTTAAAGTCCATGTCTCCGTAGAAGTCCTCAACGCCCTGAATGTCGAGCATGGTCATCCATCTCTCACCCTCGGTAATAAGGCCGCAGGAAATGCCCGCAACGGGAGCCTTGATCGGAACGCCCGCATCCATAAGAGCGAGAGTCGAACCGCAAACAGATGCCTGAGAGGTAGAACCGTTAGAAGAAACGACCTCGGAAACAAGGCGGATAGCGTAGGGGAATTCTTCCTCGGAGGGAAGAACGGGAACGAGAGAACGCTCGGCAAGTGCGCCGTGACCGATCTCACGTCTGCCGGGGCTGCGGGAGGACTTTGCCTCGCCCGTGGAGTAGCCGGGCATATTGTAGTGGTGCATATATCTCTTGGAGGTCTCGTTGTCGATACCGTCAAGCATCTGTACCTCGGCAAGAGTACCGAGAGTTGCAAGGGTCACTACCTGAGTCTGACCGCGGGTGAACATACCCGAGCCGTGTACCTTCTTAAAGAGTCCAACCTCTGCGCCGAGGGGACGGATCTCGTTCATTGCTCTGCCGTCAACACGCTTGCCGTCCTCAAGAAGCCAGCGGCGAACGACCTTTTTCTGCATCTTGTAAACAAGCTCGGGCATCTGAACTGCGAGATCGGGATACTCCTCGGAGAACTTCTCCATAATAGCGTCGGTGATGGGAACCATTCTCGCATCGCGGACGTTCTTATCATCTGTGTCAAGAGCGTTCATAAGATCAGATTCGCAGAATGCGAAGATCTTATCGAACATATCGTGGTCAAGGTCGCAAGAGGGATACTCGAACTTGGGCTTGCCGATCTCGTCAACAATAGCGTCAACGAACTTGAGCAGCTCCTTGATCTCCTCGTGAGCCTTCATGATAGCATCGTACATTACGTCGTCGGGAACTTCGTTAGCGCCCGCCTCGATCATAACTACCTTTTCCTTGCTTGCGGCAACGGTCAGCTCAAGGTCGGAAACCTTGCGCTCTGCCTCGGTGGGGTTGATGACGATCTTGCCGTCAACAAGACCTACGTGAAGTCCCGCGATAGGGCCGTTCCACGGAATATCGGAAATGGAAAGCGCGATGGACGCGCCGATCATAGCAACTACTTCAGGCTCGCAATCCTGATCAACAGCCATAACGGTAAGAGACAGCGCAACGTCGTTACGCAGATCCTTGGGGAAAAGGGGACGAACGGGACGGTCGATAACACGAGAGGTGAGGATAGCCTTTTCGCTGGGCTTACCCTCTCTCTTGAGGTATCCGCCGGGGATCTTACCTGCTGCGTACATTCTCTCCTCAAAGTCAACGGACAGAGGGAGGAAGTCGATACCGTCGCGGGGCTTTGCCGATGCGGTAGCACAGCAAAGAACGGCGGTCTCGCCGTATCTTACAAGACAGGAGCCGTTGCAAAGACCGGCCATCTTGCCTGTCTCAATGGTGAGAGGCCTGCCTGCGAGGGTGTAATTGAACACGCGGTTGTTGGGGAAAGTCATTTGAGAGCTTTTTACTTCGTACATTGTGTACCTCCGTTAAATAATATATATTTATCCCGCGAAGGTTTAGCACTTAACGGCATGTCCGAGGCATCGGGCACACGGTTAACTGCTAATCCTGCGGAATTTTGATAAAGATTTCAGGCGAGAAGCGACAGAACTTGCCGACTCCTCGCCCATTGAAGAAATTATTTTCTGATATCGAGTCTTGCGATAATGGAGCGGTAACGCTCGATATCGACCTTCATCAGATACTTGAGCAGATTTCTTCTGCGTCCGACCATCTTGAGCAGACCGCGACGGCTGTGATTGTCGTTGTGGTTAGCCTTGAGATGCTCGTTGAGAGTGTTGATCCTGTTTGTGAGGATCGCGATCTGTACCTCGGGCGAGCCTGTGTCACCTTCGCAGGTGGCGTACTCGGCGATTATCGCCTGCTTTTCTTCTTTGGTCATTTTTTCACCTCTAAAAATATTTTTCGTGCGCCGACACAGAGATCGGTGGGTGAAGTGCTCGTTGAGCCTTTATCCGAAACCCGAGACGGCGTTACGCAGAATTATTATATCACAACTAAAATAAAAAGTAAATACTTTTTTGGGCTTTTTTGTGAACTATTTGAAAAACTTTGCAAAAAATTCGGCGTTGCGACTTATAATGGCGCAACGCCGAAGGAATTTATACTATTCTCGCTCTGATAATGCCGTTAATGCTTGCGATAGTCTCGCAAAGTTCATCAGCCGCCTGTACGTTTCCGTCAAGCTCGATGATGGTGCAAGCAACGTCGCCCTTTGCCTTACTCATCATGTCCGCGATATTTATACCCTTTGCGGAGACCGCAGAGGTAGCTTTTGCTATCATCTCGGGAATGTTGCGGTGCAGAATAACGAGGCGGCGTCTGCCCGTGGCGGGCATTTCGATGTTCGGGAAGTTTACCGAATTGCGGATATTTCCCGTGCGCAGGAACACATCAAGCTGACGGGCAGCCATAACCGCGCAGTTATCCTCGGACTCGGCAGTAGATGCGCCAAGGTGGGGAATGGCAACAATGCCCTTAACACCGAGAACCTCCTCGGTGGGGAAATCGGTAACGTATCTTGCTATCTTGCCATTTTCAAGGGCTTCCTTAACGTCCTCGGCAATAACGAGGTCAGCGCGAGCAAGGTTAATGATGCGAACGCCGTCCTTCATCATTTCTATGTTCTTTTTGCAGATCATTCCCTTGGTAGCGGCTACTGCGGGAACGTGCAGAGTAATGTAATCGGATTTCTCAAAGATCTCCTCAAGCTTCGTAGCGTGAGCAACGCTGCTGGAAAGGTGCCATGCGGCGTCAACGGTAACGTAAGGGTCGTATCCGATAACGTTCATGCCGAGAGCCTCTGCCGCGTTTGCGACCATGCCGCCGATAGCGCCAAGACCGACAACGCCGAGTGTCTTGCCTGCGAACTCACAGCCGCCAAAAGCGGACTTGCCCTTTTCAACCGCGCCCGCAACGTTGTCGGTAAGGGTAGATGCCCAATTTACACCGCCTATGATATCACGGGAAGCAAGAGCGAGAGCGCATATAGTAAGCTCTTTAACACCGTTTGCGTTAGCGCCGGGAGTATTGAAAACAACGATTCCCTCCTCGGTACAACGGTCAATCGGAATATTGTTCACGCCCGCGCCGCAACGAGCGATGGCGAGAGTGGTCTTTTCAAACTCGGCATCGTGCAAGGATGCGGAACGCACCATTATCGCATCGGCATCGGTCAGAGTGTCAGAAACGTTATACATCGAACGGTCAAACACGTCCGTTCCAACCGCCGCGATCTTATTCATCAGCTTAATATTAGTCTTTTTCATAGCAATTCTCCATTAGTTTTTAGGATTATTCTTCGCAAATTCCTTCATAAAGGCAACAAGCGCCTCAACACCCTCGTAGGGCATCGCGTTATAGATGGAAGCTCTCATACCGCCGACGGAACGGTGTCCCTTGAGGTTCTTCATACCCGCCTTTGCGGCATCGGACGCAAACTTCTTGTCAAGGTCAGCATCTCCGGTAACGAACGTGACGTTCATCATCGAACGGCAATCGGGGCGAACGGGAGCGATATAGTAATCCTGCGAGTCGAGGTAATCGTAAAGCAGAGCCGCTTTTTTCTGATTCATCTCCTGCATCTTCTCAAGTCCGCCGAGGGAGAGTATCCACTCGTAAACGAGATTTGCCATATAGATGGTGTAGCAGGGGGGAGTGTTATACATTGAGCCGTTCTCCGCCATTACGTTCCAATCGAGCATGGTGGGGCATTCGGGGCGAGCCTTGCCGAGCAGGTCGCGGCGAACGATAACAAGGGTAAGTCCCGCGGGAGCCATATTCTTCTGCGCACCTGCGTAGATAACGCCGAACTTGGTTACGTCGACGGGCACGGAGATGATGCAGGAGGACATATCGGCAACAAGGGGAATGTCACCCGTGTCGGGGATATAGTTGTACTTGGTTCCGAAAATAGTGTTGTTATAGCAGATATGGACGTACGAAGCATCGGGGCGGAAGCTCTCGCGAGTGGTCGCGGGAACGTAGGAAAAACCGTCTGCCTTGGAGGTGGCAACAAGTGCGATATCACCGTACTTTTGTGCCTCGGTATACGCCTTACCCGAAAACTGTCCCGAAACGATATAATCAGCCTTTCCGCCCTCACCGAGAAGGTTGAGGGGAACTGCTGCAAACTGCGTGGAAGCTCCGCCCTGCAAGAAAAGCACGGCGTAGTTGTCGGGAATATTCATCAGCTTGCGCAGATTTGCCTCTGCAGCAGCAATGATGGGCTCGAAATCGGGAGAACGGTGAGACATCTCCGCGACTGACATTCCGGATGTACCGTAATTCACCATTTCGGCAGCTGCGCGCTCAAGCACGGGCAGCGGGAGCATAGAAGGGCCTGCAGAAAAATTAAATACTCTTTCCATTTTCGTTCTCCTTTTGGATAAAATAATAATTAGTTTTATTATATATCAAATAGTTTAACAAGTCAATTGCTTTAAAGAAAAAACATTAACAAAAAACACTCTCGAAAAAACAATATTTTTGACTTAATGGAGTGAAGAGCAAAAATGAAAAGCATCCAAAGACAATGCAATTAAAATTATGGCACAAAAGAGAAAGAGCCAAGTTCTTTTCCGAACTTGGTTCTTTTCTTAACTTATCGGCATTGCATCCGAATATTTAAATTGATCTGAATATGATCACAAAACGACTGCTATAAAATTTATGATCCCATGCAAAATTATAGGATACCATATATTTTTTGTTTTTTGATATAGAATAGAAAAACCTAAACTCATGCACATATATGGAAGCATATTAACAAGTTGGATATATGATTTCTCTATCAGTACATATCCCCATATGTGAAAAAATCCAAAAAGCAGTGCAACAGAGATATGAGACAATACAGGATTGATTTTTTCTATGCTACGGTACACCAGAAATCGAAAAAATAATTCTTCTGTGATGGGGGCAAATAAAATCGCAGCAACAGCTGTCAAAATATAATTGATCCTATTGCTACTCAAAGCTGTATCAATATTATTTTCATTAGAATTGGCAATACCCATAAGATCAATCATTATTCCGCAAAGGACGATTGCAACAAAAGTAATTATGCCGATAACCGCCATTTTCTCAAGATTTGACGGGTCAAATTTTTTAATTGAATTTATCAACAATTTGAAAAAGCAAATAAGCGAGCATATAAATATGAGTGCATAAACACCAAATGTCAGGTTGTTTGAAACAAGTTCGATGTTAATAAAGGATAGCAAATTACCTCCAAATATCTGAAGGAAGCAGAAAACAATCCCATATAAGCCACCCCATAGGTATGTTCTTTTTTCAAATGTTTCTATATACATGAATATTACCTTTTCTTATTCCTTATGTTAATAATAACTTTTATCGAATGATAAAGTATATTTCCTACTCAAAAGACCGCTTTTTTCATCTTTTGGAGTAAAAAAGCGGTCTTTTGGTTTTGCTTATTTTTGTTTTATTGTTATGCGCTAAATGAAACCGCCCAAAGTATTATTTTCCAAACACCTTGCCGTAATAATCGTTCTCAAGAATGTAGTTCGAGTAAGTTCTCATCTTCTTGAGCAGGTCGTTGTGGGCGGAAACGTAGCCCATAGAAACAAGCGTGTCTATCTGCTCCTGCGTATACTTGGGATTACGCTCGAGCGTCTTGGTTCTCGAATTGTAAATGCCGTACTTTGTTACCCAGTTGTTGCTGGAGCTGATTCCCGAGGAGTTCGAGCAGTTAAGGATAACAAATCCGTCAGCATCCGAGAGAATATCACGTCCCATGATAAGGCGGGAATCGTACTTCGCGCCAAAGAGGTTCAGCACGGTGGGAAGTACGTCGATAGCGGAGCAGACCTTGTCCACCTTGACGGGCTCTTTCATCGAAGCTGACCAGATAATGAGGGGCGCACGGTAAAGGTCAAAATTCAAGAAGATGTTCTCAACAGGGAGTCCGTAAAGCTCCGAAAGAGCCTCCATCGTACCCTCGTCATCATCCACCGCCTGATTTTTGTCGTTGGTCTTACCTACGATGGAGTAGGGATAGTGGTCGGGAGCCATAACGAACACGGTGTTCTCAAGCTCACCCTGACGCTCAAGCTCGGCGCAAAGCTCCTGCACCATCAGCTCTACCTCGTACTGCGATGCAACGTAGGAGATAGCTCCGTTGCTCTTGTATCCGAGGTCGAGCGATTTAACGTAGGTTTTATGCTTGCTCGCCTGCGCGTTACCCGTGTGATACGCGTGTCCGCTGACCGTCATATAGTAAAGATGGAAAGGCTTGTCGGGCGTGATATAGGAAAGGGTGTTCACCGCAAGCTCACGGTCGGATTTCGGCCAGCCGTTGGTAAATTTAACATCCCAGTTGTTAACGCCGTGCCAGCCGTAGCCGAAATTCGGATGCGACTTGTCGCGGCTGTAATAGGTGTAGGTGTGGTTGTGGAAGCCGTTTGACTTGTAGCCGAGACTTCCCATCATATTGCCAAGCACGAAGGGCATATAGTTTGACGCGCTCTTTTTAAGGCAGGACGAGCTTGCGTAGAAATTACCCGTCATCACCGCGTACTCGCCCGTCGCGGTAGAGCCGCCCCAGTTGGAGCAGTAGTAGTTTTCAAAAACGAAGCCCTCATTCTTCATCTTATAAAGAGTGGGCGTGAGCTTTTCGTTTATTGCGGCGGGCGCCCAGCCCTCGACAGTTATGCAAATGAGGTTTTTGCCCTCAAACATACCCGTATAGGCGTTTTTATTGGTAGGCTCTCGCTCGGAGAACCATTGATGCGCAGATTTCAAACTGCCGCTCGACTTCGCGATAAGAGATTCAAAATCAATATCCATCACGTTCGGGGACGTGTCCACGGGGGGAGCGGGGGGAGCTGTAGTAACGTCGCCCGAGCTACCGTTGCCCGAGGTGCTCTCACCCGAAACGGGCGGATTGGTAACGGGGGGAGTCGTTTCATCCTCAAAGAGATTATCCCAGCCCTTATCGGGCACGGTGACCTCCGGACCGTCGTCGGTGAAATCCGCGTCGGGCCTGCCGAAGAGAGTATACTGCGTGTCAAGCCTGAGTGCGGTGATGATACCGAAGCGGCTTGCCGCCTCCGCCATAATAAAGCCCTCGTTATAATAATACTCGTCGCCAAGGTCATCAGAATGCAAGTTTACAAAACCGATTCCCGCCCAAAAAATAACGATAGCAAGAGCCAAGCCAATGCCCCTGAACGCCCACGAGGTCATAACGGCGGGGAGATATCTCCTGCCGAAAATTATATAAAGTACAGCGGGCAAAAGCAAAAATACAAGCCAAATAATATTTTGGGCTATGCACGCCAATATCTCACGCCAGAATGCCGTAACGTCGCCCGCAACGAGCATCTGATCCCAATAGAAAAAGTCTTGAAAAAACTTGGAATACACAAGCTGAACGCAGAAATACAGACATATAACCGACAAAATACAGCTTTCAACGATGTGGTTGACCTTTTCGGAGAAGAACGAGGCTACAAGAGCCATTATCGTGCCTGCCGACACGGAAAACATGGTGATGTAAACAAAAAACGTCGATGATACCGAGCCTCCCGACGCGAGACGGAACACGATCTCAAGGAAAAACAGCGTCAGAGCCACTGCCCCTGCGTGAATAACCCCGTCTACGGTCTGTTCGCCCGCATCCTTGTCCGCTGGACGGCGGCGGACTGCACCTTTTTGATACTCGTTTTCGCGAGAATTTGGATTTTTGTTCATTTTCTTCCTTTTCCGCATCAGCGGACGTTTTATTTGTGATAGAGCTTTTTGGTTTGATATACAGGCTCGTAGGTGATATTTATCCCCAGCTTTTTAAGTAAGGTTTCATCGGCGGGAGAGAGTATGACCGTGGAGTGCGCGTCGCATCCACGTAGATTTGCAAGCTCCTCCATCGCCTGCTCCGCCTCGGGCGAATTTACCGCGCAGACCGACAGCGCGATAAGAAGCTCGTCGGTATGGAGACGGGGATTGTGATTTCCGAGATGCTCGACCTTGAGATGCTGTACAGGCTCAATGACCGAGGGGGAGATGAGATGTGCCTCATCCGGAATACCCGCAAGAGTTTTGAGCGCGTTAAGCAGCATCGCCGAGGTAGCTCCCAGCAATATAGACGTTTTACCCGTCACAATTGTTCCGTCAAGAAGCTCGATAGCCGTAGCAGGCTCACCCGTCTGGTCACGCTTTGCAAGCGCGGCGGCGATAACGGGTCTGTCGGCGGTAGTGACGCCCGCCTGCTTCATTTGCAGCTCGTGTTTATATACTATCTCGTCGGAAAGCTCGCCCTTGCGCACCGCGACGAGCGCGTTATAATAACGGCGGACGATCTCCTTTTTGGCGGCTGCTCGAACAGCCTCATCATCCGTGATGCAAAAACCGGCCATATTTACGCCCATGTCCGTGGGAGATTTGTACGGACACTCGCCGTATATCTTTTCAAACGTAGCGCAAAGCACGGGGAATATCTCAATATCGCGGTTGTAATTGACCGTCGTAGTGCCGTACGCCTCAAGATGAAAGGGATCGAGCATATTGACGTCGCTAAGATCGGCAGTAGCCGCCTCGTACGCTATGTTCACAGGGTGGCGAAGCGGGAGATTCCACACGGGGAACGTCTCAAACTTCGCGTATCCCGCCTGAACGCCGCGGCGGTTCTCGTTATATACCTGCGAAAGGCAAACTGCCATTTTTCCGCTTCCGGGGCCCGGGGCGGTAACGACGACGAGAGAACGCTCCGTCTCGATAAAGTCGTTCTTTCCATATCCTTCCTCGGAAACGATAAACTCAACGTTAGAGGGATATCCTTCGATGGGGTAATGGCGATATACCTTGATACCCTGACTTTTCAGCTTTTCCTCAAAAGCGTTTGCCGCAGGCTGTGACTCATACTTTGTAAGAACCACGCTGCCGACGTACAAGCCGAAATGCCTGAAAACGTCAATAAGGCGCATAGCATCGGCATCGTACGTTATGCCGAGATCTCCGCGCTTTTTATTCTTTTCAATGTCGCCTGCGCTGATAACGATAACGATCTCCGCCTGATCTTTAAGCTCAAGAAGCATGCGGAGCTTACTGTCAGGCTCAAAGCCGGGAAGCACGCGGGATGCGTGATTATCATCATACAGCTTGCCGCCGAACTCAAGATAGAGCTTACCGCCAAAACGATCTATTCTTTCCCTTATTTTTTCGGATTGAAGCTTCAGATACTTATCATTATCAAATCCAAGCCCGTTGTTTTTCATAATGTCCCTCCACATTAAAATACAGAGTAATTATACACCATTTGAAAAGCTTTTTCAACCGTATTTGTGAGCATTTTTCAAAATTTTATAATTTATTTTTTATTAAATACCTCAAACGCAAAAAAAGAACTTGAACGGCAAATTCTCTTGCCGTTCAAGCTGTATCTTTTATTATTTGAGAAGCGCTGCCGCCTTGTGCAAATTCGTTATAAGCGGATTTACCGCGCGGGCTTCCTCGCCGTCAAGCGTCCAGTGAATATCGGGGGAAAGCTCAAACTTTATCTCCTTTGCCTTAAAGAACTCTATCATATCGCACTTGAGATTGGATGAAAGGCAGGCGGAAACGATGAGGTTAAGGTCTCCGACGCTCTTCGGATTTTTAACAAGCACTACCTCAAACTCGCCGTCGCTCATGTCAACGAGAGTGGAATCGAGCTTAACTATTCCGCCGACCGAGGTGGTATTGGTGACTCCGCCGAATATGTACTCGCCCTCGTAGCACTCGCCGCCCTTGACGGTGCATTTGACGTGTATCGGCTTGATAGCGAAAAAGTCCTTTGCCCCCTGAAGCACGTATGCGAGATGTCCAAGCACGTTCTTCATCGACTGGGGCGCGCTGTAGGACGAAGCGGCAAACGCGCCAAAGGAAGCAACGTAGGTAAAGTGTCGCAGTGAGCCAAAGCGTCCGACGTCAAGCAAGGCAGTTTTGCCCGAATTCAGCGCGCGGCACGCGCTTGCCGCCGCCTCGGGAAGCTCAAGCGGAAGTCCGAGAGCCGCCGCAAAATCATTGGTGCTTCCCGCGGGTATATAGCCCACGGGCAGGCTCGCGCCCGACGAGACCACGCCCGTGATGACCTCGTTTAGCGTTCCGTCGCCGCCGCAACAGAAAACCGCATCAAATTTGCCCGATTTCGCGCAAGATGCGGCAATGTCCTTTGCCTCACCGCGGTGGCGCGTCATCATGACCGTGGGGATAACGGCGTGCAACGTCATCGTGTGGATAACGTCAAAAAGCTCCGCCTTCGCCTTCAGCTTTCCCGACACGGGGTTTATAATAAGCAATACCTTTTTCATTTCGTTTTTTCTCCTATAGCTTTTTTACGGCTGAAAGATATTCTTCGTAAGTCAGCATAAATTTGAGCGCCGCAAGCAACGCCTTGGCGTTCATATCGGGGGGCAAATCAAGCACGGCGCAGAGCTTATTTCGCCTTTCGGCACTTCCCTCTCCGCCCGTAAGCCCGTCGCGCATAAGGTCAGCGGCGCACAGCGGATTTTCCGCCCACCGTCCGCCATCGTCCTGTGCGTACGGCAAAAATATGCGGCGCAAATGCTCCGTATCCATGCCCTCAACGCCGAGAACACCCTCGGCTGACGGCTCTTTTTTGCGTTTTTCAACGCCCTTTACCCTCGGAACGTAGAGGCGTATCACCGAGTCGGCAGGCAAGACCGAACAGATGTGCGAGCGAATAACACCGCCCGCGCCGTCGGGGTCTGTAAGCACGATAAGCGGCGTTTTTTTGGCAAGCGCGCGCAAAAGCGCCGTCTTTTCCTTATTTTTAAATATCCCGAACCCGTCGGTGGTAATTATCCTTGCATCAATGACGGACGAGAGCTTCGCCCTATCGTACTTTCCCTCGACAATGACGGGGTACGGGATCTTTAGTCTGTCCATATCAATTGAATATAAAGTACAAAAGCACCGCCGCGCCAAGTATTATGCGGTAATATCCAAACACGGCAAAGGAATGTTTCTTTACAAAATCCGTAAGGAACTTTATTGCCGCCATGGACACCGCAAAGGCTGTGATGCTCGCCACGGCAAGCACCGCAATAGCGGTAAGAGTCACCTCCGCGCCGCTCTCTGCAACGTAGGAAACAAAGCCGAGTCCCTTTAGCAGACTTGCGCCCGCCATAGCGGGAACGGCGAGGAAGAATGAAAATTCCGCCGCCGCACCGCGCGAAAGACCAAGCATCATAGAACCGAGAATGGTCGAGCCGGAGCGTGACGTTCCCGGGATTATCGCAAGCATCTGAAAGATGCCGATGAATATTGCGTGCTTGGGCTTAATGTCGTGTACGGACGTAACCGCAGGAGCTTTATTGCCCCTGAAACGCTCGATAAGAATGAAAAGCACACCGTAAATTATCAAAGCTGACGCAACGACCGTGGCGTTATATATCCAGCCGTCGATGTCCTTGCCCGTTGCGTTCTCAATGACCTTGTCAAGCACTATGCCGACTGCCGCCGCTGGAATGCTGGCAATACAGATATTGAGCCAGAGCCGCCAAGTGCTTTTCTTTTCCTCGGCACTTTTTGACGCGCCAAAGGGCAACAATACCTTAAAGAAGCTGACAGCCACGGCAAGTATCGCGCCAAGCTGTATAACGACCTCAAACATCTGCCCGAATTCCGCGCGGAAAGCGGCATCGGATGAAACGTTCAGCGCGAGAAACTCATCAAGCAGTATAAGATGTCCCGTAGAGCTTACGGGAAGCCACTCGGTTATTCCCTCAACGATGCCGTACAGCACCGCTTTTAAAATTTCTATCATTTCTCTCCTCCCGAGGCGCGAACTATGTCGCCCTCCTTCACCTCTATCGGCATTCTCATATAGAATATCATGGACGGATGCGGCGCACTTTCAAGCGGCGTGCCGTCCTCGGCATATATCTCCGCTATTTCAAAGGGGATTCCGACCCTTCCGGGAGTGAGAAGCTCGCCCGCCTCCCCACAGCTCAATTTGTTGCGCTGGGCAAATTTATAAACTCTGCCGTTTTCATTTACTGCCTCAACGCCCTCGGGAGCTTCTTCGGCAAGCGCAACGGCAAGATACGCCTTTTCACGCTCATAGCCGCCGCGAGTGACTGTCTGCGTGTTCTCCATGGGGGAATCAAAATAAAATCCCGTAGAATACTCGCGGTGCGAGACCGAGCAAAGCTCATCGTAAAGTGCGCCGTCGGGAACGAAATCCGCAATATTCTCACATTTTTCGCAGGCGTCAAGTGCCATTTTGTATGCGTTGGTAACGACGGCGGTATAATACGCCGACTTCATTCTGCCCTCGATCTTAAACGAGGACACGCCCGCCTGCCAGAGCTTGCCGACGTGCTCTATCATGCACATATCCTTCGAGGACATGATGAAAGTTCCCACAGGGCTTTCCTCAATGGGAAAATGGTCGTCGGGGCGTTTATCCTCCACGATGGTGTAACCCCAACGGCAGGGCTGGGTGCACGCGCCGCGGTTGGCATCTCTGCCCGTGAGTGCGCTGGACAAAAGGCATCTTCCGCTGTACGAGATGCACATCGAGCCGTGAACGAACGCCTCAAGCTCCACGCCGTCGGGTATCGCCTCGCGTATTGCGGCTATCTCGTCAAGCGCAAGCTCGCGCGCAAGCACAAGGCGCTCCGCGCCCATTGCGGCGTATGCGCAAGCCGCCTCGGGGCTCATGATGCTCGCCTGCGTGGATATATGCACCGCCGCCGTGGGAATGATTCGGCGCAAAAGCGCCATTACGCCAAGGTCGGCAACGATAAAGGCGTCAATGCCAAAATCCTTTATCGCGGTAAGAAACTCGGCAAGCGAGGGATATTCGTAACCGTGCGGAAGCGTGTTGAGCGTGAGATAGAGCTTTTTTCCTGCGGCGTGAACGGTGCTTGCCGCCGCGCGAAGCTCCTCGACGGAGAAATTGTCCGCCGCCGCCCTCATTCCAAAGCGCTGTCCCGCAAGATAAACGGCATCCGCGCCAAAACGGAGAGCCGCCGCCAGCTTTTCGGGGTTTCCCGCGGGGGAAAGTATTTCGGGACGGGGTAGTGTTATTTTTTTCATATTATCAAAGCCTCTTACGATTCGCCGCCGTCCTTTGCGGGCGGACGGAAATCTATTCTATATACGTTTTCGCTGTTTATCTTTATTTTCGGTATTCTGATGGGCGGAGTGCCTGCCGCCGCGGTGACGGTGTTGCACAGCGCCGCCATATAGGGGTACATCTCCCCAAAGGTGGCAACGTGTATATCCTCGCGCGACATATCCTCGGGCACGGCAAAAACGCCCGTTTGCACAAGCTTTAGCTTGAATTTGTCGGGATTCTCCTTATCTTCCGCCATGACCGAAAGCTCGGCGTGCGCGATTCCCGCGGCGGGATAGCGGAGCTGATGATTGTATCTGAATGACAGCGTGATACGGCTTCCCGGAGCCATTCGGTTGACGAAGGTGACCTCGTCAGCCTTTATCAGCTTCATTTCAAGTGCGCCCGCCATCAGATGCAAACGATGAAGAGCCACGCGAGAAGTGCCTGAACAAGGCTCATATCGCTATACGCTCCGCGCAAAAACGAAAGCACGACCGACGCGGCGGAAGCAACGAAAATTATCACGCCGCACAAATGACAGACCGCAGGCTTGACCTTGGCAAGCCCCATAATACCCGCGATGAACATCAAAACGCCCACCGCCGTCGATATAAGCTCGTAAACGGGCATGGAAAAATCAAGCGAAACTATGAAATCCCACGCCGCCAGCACCGAGCTGACACCAAGCAATATATAAATTATGCTGATAACTATCCTCGTAGTCTCTATTTTTGAAGCAATGCTCTTTTTAGCCATATAAACGTCCTCCATGCTTACCGCAATATTTTCCTATTTTATATTTTACATCAAATAAAACTCTTTGTCAAGTAAAAACGGCCGAAGCACAGCTTCGACCGTTTTTGTTTATGGTGACGGCTGAAAGTGTCAGTCGTTTTCACGTTTTCTTCCAAACACAGCGCAAAGAGCGATGGCGGATGGGATAACGGCAAGAGCCGTTACCGAGCCGCATCCGCCCTCGGCAGCCGCGGTAGTGCTTTCCGCAGTAGTCTCGGGTGCTGTGGTCTGGGGGATTGTAGTTTCGGGGACGGTGGTGACCTCCGCCTTCTTGATAAACGTCTCCTCCATCCACGACGCTATGAAGGGAGTGAGTATATCATAGCCCTTTGCGTTGGGATGAACGTTTATATCATCTCTGAAATGCGTGCCTGTTTTGAGCCTTTTGGCAAGTGTTTCGTTGTGGTAAAGGTCCGCATAGGGAACGTCCCACTTTTCGAGGATCTGTATTGTCAGGTCAACGTAAGGCTCCATTGCCTCAAGCTTCGAGGGAGCATTCTTGAACTTGAAATTGACAATAAATCCTACCGCCGCGTCGGGATACATACCCTTGGTATAATAAAGCAGATTTTCAAGTCCGCCCCCAAAAGTGTTCTTATCAAACGCAGACGGCTCAAATCCCTCGGTCATTACGCCGATGGGGAGATCCTGCCACGCATCGTTTGTGCCGCCGTGAAGGATTATTATATCGGCATCCTTGTGCTTTGCGCGTGCCGAACGTACCTGCGAAAGAATATTCTTTGCGGTCTGCTGGGACACGAATGCACCGGGCACACCGAGATTTTCACAAGCTCTGAAATTATATCTCTCGGCAATTCTTCCGGGCCAGCCCTTGTTATCCACGGTCGCTCTCGTTATCGAGTCGCCGCAAAAGAGTACCTTGAGTCCGTCAAAGCTCTCAAAGGTCTTTGCCGACTCGGTATTGTCCTCGGCGCTTGCGCCAAGGGTAAGAGAGGATATCAACATCACAACTGCGACAAGCGCATTGAGCAGTCTTTTTATTGCAATTTTCATACCTGCTTTACCTCTTCCATAACGAACGCCTCAAGAATATCGCCCGTCTTAAGGTCGTTGAATTTTTCAAGTCCGATACCGCACTCGTAGCCCTGTGCTACCTCGCGGACGTCGTCCTTGAAGCGGCGCAGAGATGCTATCTTATCCTCGTATACCACAATACCGTCGCGAACTACGCGGATCTGCGCGGTGCGGGTGATCTTGCCGTCCTGCACGTAAGAGCCTGCGATAAAGCCGACGTGGGGAACGTGAATAAGCTGACGAACCTCGGCGTGACCGAGCAGTGCTTCCTTGAACTTGGGAGCAAGCATACCCTTCATTGCCGCCGTGACCTCGTCGATACAATCGTAGATTACGCGGTAAGTGCGCACGTCAACGCCCTGACGCTCGGCAGACTCAAGCGCGCTCTTGTCGGGGCGCACGTTGAAGCCGACGATAATGGCGTTGGATGCGGCGGCGAACATAACATCGCCCTCGGTAATACCGCCTGCGGCGGCGTGGATAACGCGAACGTGAACTTCCTCGTTGGAGATCTTCTCCAGCGACTGCTTAACTGCCTCGGCAGAGCCGCCCACGTCAGCCTTAACGATAATGTTAAGCTCCTTAACACCGTCCTTGATCTGCGCAAAGAGGTCATTGAGGTTAGTTCGGGCATTCGCCTTGAAGGTATCCTCCTTCGCCTTTTCGCGGCGCTGATCCGCAAGAGTACGCGCCATTCTCTCGTCAACAACGGCGTTAAACTCGTCACCCGACGCAGGAACGTCGGAAAGACCTGTGATCTCAACGGGCATTGAGGGGGGAGCGACCTTTACGATTCGTCCCGCGTGGTCTGTCATAGCGCGGACGCGTCCTACCGAAGTACCCGCGATAACGATGTCGCCCGAACGGAGAGTACCGTTCTGCACAAGCACCGTAGCAACGGGGCCGCGTCCCTTATCCAGCTTTGCCTCGATAACGATACCCTTGGCGCGGCGGTTGGGATTAGCCTTGTATTCCTTGACCTCGGCAATGAGAAGCACGCTCTCAAGCAGGTCGTCTATACCCTCGTGCTTGAGTGCGGAAACGGGAACACACATAACGTCGCCGCCCCATTCCTCGGGAACGAGGTCGTATTTGGTAAGCTCTTGCTTAATATTGTCGGGGTTTGCGCCGAGCTTATCCATCTTGTTGATAGCAACGATTATCTCAACACCTGCCGCCTTGGCATGGTTTATAGCCTCAACGGTCTGCGGCATGATTCCGTCGTCTGCGGCGACGACGAGAATGGCAATATCCGTAGCCTGCGCACCTCTTGCACGCATTGCGGTAAACGCCTCGTGTCCGGGGGTGTCAAGGAAGGTGATGTCCTTGTCATTGATGCGCACACGGTAAGCACCGATGTGCTGGGTGATACCGCCTGCCTCGCCTGCGGTAACGTGGGTGTTTCTGATAGCGTCAAGAAGTGAGGTCTTACCGTGGTCAACGTGTCCCATTACGCAAACGACGGGCGCACGCTCAACGAGCTTATCATCGCTGTCCTCGCCCTCGTCAAAGAGACGCTCCTCGATGCTGACGACAACTTCCTTCGTAACTACCGCGCCAAGCTCGTCGGCTATGAGATACGCGGTATCAAAATCTATGGTCTGGTTAACGGTGACCATCATTCCCATAAGCATAAGGCGCTTGACGACCTCTGCCGCCGTAACCTTGATGCGGGACGCGAACTCGCCAACCGTGATCTCCTCGGGGATCTCGGCGTGGACGGGCTGCTTCTTTATAGGAGCGGCGGGTGCGGGAACAAAGCCGCCCTTGCCGCCGCGCTTGCCGTTCTGCTGTGCGCCCTTGCGGTCATTGCGGTTATCCTTGCCGCCCTTTTTCTGATCATTCTTTGAGAACTGTGCGCCCTTGCCCTGCTGCTGGGACTTGTTGTTCTGTCCCTGCGGACGTGCGCCTTCCTTATCTGCGGCGGCAGCGGCAGGCTTTTTGGCAACCTTGCTGCGCGCAGAGCCGCGATTGTCTCTGTCATCGGTCACGAAATTATCGAGCTTTTCATCGTACTTGGACAGATCCACGGCATCGCCGCCTCTGGTATCTACCACGCGAGTAGCCGCCTTGGGAGTGACCGTAACGACCTCGCGCTCACCCTCGGGGCGTGCTTCTCTGACCTCAAGGCGCGTATGCTTTTGCGGCTTTTGCGCCTTTTCAGCCTTCTCCGCCTTTTTGGGCTGTTGCTCCGCCTTGGCGTTTGCGGCGTTCATTCTCTGCTCGAATCGCTCACCCGCGCTTCTGTTGATATTCTGCTGCTGTGTGGGCTTCGAGGACTTTTTCTCCTCCTTTGCGGGAGCTTTCTCCTGCGGCGGAGGCGTGGGGGCAGACTTCTCCTTTGTCTCCTCTGCCACGGGCTGTGGCTTTTCCGCCTTCGCCTTCTTGCGTGTCGAGGGGATGCCGGTAACTCCGTCGATATAGTCCTCTATATTCGATACCTGATTTGCCGTTGTGAGCTTTTCCCACATAAAATCAAGCTCGAAGCTTGTAAGAGTCTTTTGTGTTTTTGCATCGATCCCGCCCTCCGCAAAAAGATCGGAGAGATCCTTTGCCTTGAGAGAAAGATCCTTTGCCAACTGGTTTACCTTAAACTGTGAGCTTACTGCCATATTCCTTGTTATCCTCCTTGGGATACTATTTACATATTTTCAAGCTCCGTCTGCGCCGCCTTTGCAAATGCTTTTACAAATGAAGCGTCAGTAAGAGCCACGGCGGCGCAAGTGCCGCCCCTTCCTATCGCCGCGCCAAGCTCTGCTGAAGCGACGGGAAGAAATATAATTTGTTTTTCGTAAAATGCGCAACGGTCACAAAGCCGTTTTTTCGTATTATCCGAGGCATCCGACGCCACGGCAACGAGAAGAGCCTTTCGCTCCTTGAGAGCATCGCAAACTATCTGCGTACCCGACACAAGCCGCCTTGCCCTTCTTGCAAGCCCGAGGACTCCAAGAACTTTGCGTTCCGACTCCTGCGTCAGCGCTAACTGCCGAGTATCCATCATTCGCTTGCCTCAAGCTCCGCCTCGATAGCGTCAAAGACCTCCTCGGATATCGCAACACCGAGTGTAGATGCGATCCTGCCGTTCTTTCTCGCCTTTTTAAGACAAGAGGTCTTTTTGCATATATATGCGCCCCTGCCCGATTTTTTGCCCGTTATATCAAGGCTTATCTCTCCCTCGGGGGAGCGAACCACTCTGATTAGCGAGGGCTTTGGCAAATGCTCGTTACAGCCGAGACATTGCCTTACGGGGACGCGGCGCGCAGGTCTTTGCTCGCCTGCCATATTATTCCGCCTTTATATCGACCTTACAGCCTGTAAGGCGGGCGGCGAGACGGGCGTTCTGTCCCTCGCGTCCGATCGCGAGAGAGAGCTGGTCTGCGGCAACCGTGATCTGCGCGGTGCGCTCGTCAAGCATAACGACCTTCTTTATATCTGCGGGGGCAAGAGCCGCCGTGATGTACTCATCCATATTTTCGCTGTAACGGACGATATCTACCTTCTCGCCGCCAAGCTCCTCGAGAATGGTATTGATTCTGATTCCTCTGTTACCTATACAAGCGCCGACGGGATCAACGTTTTCGTCGCGGGACATTACCGCGAGCTTCGTTCTTGAGCCTGCCTCACGCGCAACACCCTTGATTATTACCGTTCCGTCCGCGATCTCGGGGACTTCAAGCTCGAACATACGGCGTACAAGACCGGGATGCGCTCTTGAAATCGTAACGAGCGGACCCTTTTCCTCGCGGTTTACCTCAAGGATATATACCTTTATCTTGCCGCCGACAATGAGACGCTCACCGGGTATCTGCTCGCTGACACGGAGAAGGGCGTTTCCTGTTCCCGTGAATATAACGGCATCGCCCGTCTGGGGATCGACCTTTGAAACGGTGGCGGTAATTATCTCCTCGCGCTTCTTTTCGTAAGCGTCGCGGGCGATCTTTCTTTCCGCCTCGCGGATAGCCTGAATGATAACGGACTTTGCCGCGCCTGCGGAGAGACGGCGGAAATTCTTGGTCTTTACCTCGGTCTCAAGTATCTTGCCGACGGTCATTCGCTTGTTATGCGTTCTTGCTTCCTCAAGAGATATCTCTACCTCGGGGTTCTCAACCTCGGCAACTACCGTCTTTTGCTGATAAACGCGGACGTCTTTTTTGTTGGGATCTATCAGAACACGGACGTTGGTGTTGTTTCCGTATTCCTTTTTATACGCGGCGACAAGAGCCGCCTCGATCTTTTCAAGCATATAATCGTGGGGTATCCCCGTCTTTTTTTCCAGCTCCTCAAGAGCGGCAAAGAATTCTGAGTTCATTTGACTCTTTTTCCTTTCAGATCATGTGTTTTAAAGCTCATATATTTGAGAAATCAAAAAGAAGCTTCATTTTTGAAATAGCGGCGTACGGAAGCGCAAGCTCCTGTCCGTCCCTCGTTATCAGCACCTCGCCGTCGGCGTTCATACCGCCGAGTATACCGACGATAACGCGGCTTCCGAAGAGAGGAGCAAAAAGCCTTGCCTCCACCTTTTCACCCGTGAGTGCCTCAATGTGTCGGGGCAGCGTGATATCGCGCTCCACGCCCGGAGAGGATACCTGAAGATAATAAGCGTTTTCGATTGGGTCAGCCTCATCAAGAAGCGGATCGAGCGCGCGATGCACTCTCTCGCAGTCCTCGATATTTACCGCGCCGTCGCGCCCCGTGTCAAGAGTTATGCGCAAAACGTAGTCCGCGCCCTCTCGCAGATAGTCTATATCCCAAAGGGTACAACCCTCGGCGGCAACAGCCGCCTCGGCAAGCGGCTTGACCTTCAAGGCAACGCCTGTCAGTTCTTTTTTCATTTTTCTTCCTTAAAAATCGTATTTCCGATAGCAAAATTAAAAGTGGGTTCATCGCCCACTCCTTACCTTACTCTATCATACTGCAACAAGTATAACACATTATTTGCGCAAATGCAAGAGATTTTAAATATTTTTTTCGTTTCTATCAAAAATTTTACTCATTTTATAAATAATTCGTTACAAAAAGTATATACATTTACCCTAAAATTATGATATAATTATTACAAATATTAAAAGGGGGGACGGCAATGGAAAAAGAAGAACGCTTCGTCTGCCCCGAATATCTTGAAAAAATAATAAATCGCATCGAAAACGCAGGGTTTGAAGCCTTTGTCGTTGGCGGTGCGGTGCGTGACAGCCTGCTTGGGCGCGCGCCGCACGATTACGACGTTGCCGCCTCTGCCACGCCCGAGGAGAGCGCCGAGATATTTTCAGATATGCGCACCATACCCACGGGCATCGCCCACGGAACGCTGACAGTCCTATCCGACTCCCACCCCGTGGAGATAACCACCTTCCGCATAGACGGCAATTACTCCGACGGCAGACACCCCGACGGCGTGAGATTTTCGCGCAGACTTTGCGACGACCTTGCGCGGCGCGATTTTACCGTAAACGCTCTGGCGTGGTCACAAAGAACGGGGGTTGTTGACCTTTTTGGCGGCAGGGCTGACCTTGAGGCGGGAGTAATTCGCGCGGTGGGAGATCCCTCGCTTCGGTTTGAAGAGGACGCGCTTCGCATACTGCGTGCCTTCCGCTTTGCCGCAAAGCTCGGTTTTTCAATAGAAAAGGAAACATTTTGCGCCGCCGTACGTCTTAAAGACAGACTCTCGCGCATATCCGCGGAGAGGATAGCATCCGAGCTGTGCGGACTGCTGTGCGCTCCCTTCCCCGCGGATGCGCTGATGCAAATGAACAACGCCGGCATTCTCACGCTTATTCTCGGAGTTGACGTCCCCCGCGAAAACATATCGCGCGTAGGCCGCTTGCCCGAAGGCGCGCGGCTTGAACTTCGCCTCGGTGCGCTGTTGCGCGGAACCGACAATGTAAAAAAGACTCTCGGCAAGCTTCGCCTTTCAAACAAGATATGTGCCGACGCCGCCGAGATAGCCCTAACATACTCACCAAAAGAATGTTCCGACTATGCGCTGCGCCGTTTTGCCTCGGCACACGCGACGGCGCGGGAAATTCTTTTGCTTGACGAAAACACAGACGCGCTCACGCGATTTGACGAGCTGATGGCGCAAAAACCGCCGCTTCGCATCTCGGAGCTTGCCATCGGCGGAAACGAGATTTCCGAAGCGGGGATCGCACACGGCAGAGAGCTTGGTGAGCTTCTTGCCGCGTTGCTTGACGAGGTACTCAAAGACCCCCGAAAAAACACCGCCGACTCGCTCCTTTGCATAGCGCGGCAGTACAAGGAGGGCAAAAAATGAGCGCAAGATACGAAATAATCCGCGATTTCAGCGGCAACTGCCACTTTGAGCTTTGCATGGGCGCATCCATGCCCCTGCTGACGGGCGGAAGCCGCGCAAACCTCGCCCTCTGCCGAGGGAGCATCGCCTCGGCGCGGATAATATGCGACGCGCCCCTTGAGGACACGCGCGGATATACGGGTACTGCCACGGAAGTGCTGAAATTCCCCAAATATCGCTTTGAGCGAATGCCATCGGGCAGATATACCTACACTCTGTGGGCAAAAAACGGCAAAAAGCTCGCCGCAGGGCCTGCGATGGGTACTATCTCCGCGGCACTCGATGCCCTTTCGGCAACACGCCGAGAGGCGAGATACGCGCCCGTTTCAGAAAAAATAAGCGGAACATGACCGCACAAGATACAGCAAGGAAAGGATACCGCCATGCAAGAACAGCTCCCCACCCCCGCAGAAAAAACTGAAAAAAGACGGCGTTTTTTGATAAATTTCGCCTATTTCGTTTTACTGTTTGCCATCTCCCTTTTCATCGTAAGATACGCCCTCGGCGCACTTATGCCGTTCATTATCGCGCTGATAGTGACACTCATCCTGCGCCCCGCGGTTCGTTTCATAAAAAATAAAATAGGAATAAAAAGCCGCTTGGTCGAGCCCGTGCTGGCAATCCTCTTCTATTGCACGATAGGCGTGATAGCCGCGCTCATCGTGTTCGAGGTAGCCAAATCGCTCGGTTCGATCATATCATATCTTCCCTCTTTTTACTCCAACAGCGTTTCGCCCACGCTTTCGTCCGCCATCTCCGCGATCAACGGGGTGCTTGACAAACTTGACCTGAACTACACCCTGTCCACAGGCACGATACTTTCATCCCTCGGCAGTGCGATAACGTCTCTTTCCGGTACGATAATTTCAAGCGCGGGTGACATCGCCCTTGCCACTCCGTCGTTCTTGATAAACGTCGTCATAACCGTTGTCGCAACCATATTTATGCTGATGGACCTTGACCTTTTGATCAAATTTGCACACCATCAGCTATCGGAAAAAAATTCCTTGCTCGTGCATAACGTTATCGAGCGTCTGAAATTCGTAGTTAAGAAATATATCCTCTCGTATGCGGCAATAATGTTAATAACCTTTGCGGAAATATGGGTGGGGTTGAGCATCCTCGGTGTCACGAACGCCGCCCTGATCGCCGCCATCATCGCCGTATTTGACATTCTCCCCGTCGTTGGCGCGTCCCTCGTGATACTGCCGTGGGCTGCGATCTCCCTCATCACGGGAAACATCGGACTCACCGTCGGACTCATCGTACTCCTTGCCATCCTCGCGGTGGTCAGAAACATCATTGAACCGAAGATCGTCGGTTCAAGCGTCGGAATGCACCCCCTGCTCACACTTTTCTCCATGCTCATCGGTAGCTTTATCTACGGCCCTATAGGAATCCTGCTTATGCCCGTCGGCATGGCGCTTGTGCAAAACCTTGTAGACGGCGGCATTATCCACCTTTATAAAACTTTGGAAAAAGAAGAGCCCGAGGAAAAGCCAAGCAAGTTCAACACCTTTATCAACCGCATTTTTGACAAGTGCGCCGCCGCAGTAACAGGCTTTTTCAAAAAAATATTTAAAAGAAAAAAGAAATCCAATACAATATCAAACAATAAAAAAACAAACAACGAGAAAGGAAACGATAATGGCTAATATCGACAACACCGCCCTGTTTAAAATCAGCTACGGTCTTTACGCACTTACCACAAATGACTCCGCACGCGACAACGCAATGATACTCAACACCGCCGTTCAGCTTACAGACAATCCCCTGCAGCTCGCAATTTGCATAAACAATAACAACTATTCGTGCGAGACCGTTCGCAAAACGGGCAAAATGAATCTCAACTGCCTTGACACACGCGCAACGTTCGATCTTTTCAAAAAATTCGGCTTTGTAAGCGGCAGAGACACCGACAAGCTTGCGGGCGAGAGCTTTACCCGCAGTGAAAACGGACTTGCCGTGATAAACGAATACTCCAACGCCTTTATATCGCTGACTGTCGAATCCTATCTCAATCTCGGCACGCACACCCTTTTCATCTGCCGTGTCAGCGAGGCGCAAAACCTCGGCGGCGAGGCATCTATGACGTATGAATACTACCACAAGAACGTAAAACCCAAGCCCGAAGCTAAACCCGCAGAGAAAAAACGCTACGTTTGCCGCATTTGCGGATACGTCCACGAGGGCGAGGAGCTTCCCGCGGATTTCATCTGCCCTTGGTGCGGACACGGAGTGGCGGATTTTGAAGAAATGTAAAACAGAACACACACCAAACTATTGGGGGAGTCAAACTTGACTCCCCCATTATTTTTTACAAAGTTGCAGACGCGCTAAAAACAAAAAACAGGCGCAGAGCGCCTGTTTTTTATATGTTAGCTAATTATTGCTAATTAGTCCTCTTTCTTGCGAGCGATTGCTACTGCGCCAGCGGCTGCAACAGCAACGATTGCGAGAGAGATGCTGGAACCGCATCCGCCCTCTGCAGGAGCTGCAGTGGTGTTAGCGGGAGCCTTAGTGGTCTCGGGAGCCTTGGTGGTCTCGGGAGCCTTAGTAGTAGTCTCATCAACAGTGGGAGCAGTGGTGGTCTCGCCGCCTTCAGCGGTGGTAACATCACCATCACCCTCAGCGGTGGTATCATCGCCATCCTCGGAAGGAACGGTAACCTCAGGAGCGGGAGCAGTCTTAGCGCCCTCTACGATAGCGTCGAAAGCAGCCTGGCAAGCAACCTGGTCAAGAGCAGTGAAGCCGGTAGCACCCTCTACGAGAGTAACAGCCTGCTCACCGATAACGTTCATACCATGGAGGTAGGAGCAATCAGTAAGAGTTACGATACCGCCGTTAGCATATCCGTTGAAGGGATCAGCGGAGGAGTAAGCAGAACCGTCAGCAGTAGCATCGTTGTCCATAACGCCCATTACTACGCAGTTGTTCATAGCGATTACTGCGCTGGAAGAGGAGAATCTGGGGCAGATACCTGCAGAACCGTACTTGGTACCGGTCTTGTCACCGCCGGTGAGCTTCTCGCCGGTCTCGGTGTTGATGATGGGGTTCTGGTCGATAGTAGCATTGTTTGCGCAGTAGCTGAAAGTACCCTCTGCGCTGCCGTTAACCTGACCAACGATACCGCCGGCATCGTTCTGTGCAGAAACCTTACCGTTGTTAATGCAGTATCTGAAGTCAGCTACGAGACCTGCGTTAACGTTACCAACGATACCGCCGGCGTAGGAGTTGTTAGCGTAAACTTCACCATTGTTAGTAGCGTTTACGATGGTGAGGTAGCTCTTACCGGAAGCGTGACCGCAGTTACCTATGATACCGCCGGTCTGGTTTCTGGAGAACATGTTACCGTTGTTAACAACGTTGTACATGTAGATCCAGTTCTCGGAGTCAGCATAGCCGAGAATACCCGCGATGGGGGTCTGATCCTCGGGATGCTCGGTAACGTTTACGTTGTTGGTAACACCGGAGATCCAGATGGGCATATCAGCGGTACTACCTGCAGCAAGGCTAACAACGGGGTTTACGTAGAATACTACGTCCTTGCCCTCAGCGTCCTTTGCCTGGTTAACGGTAAAGTCCTTGATGGTTGCGCCGCCACTGATCTCTACGAAGAGAGTGGTGGAAGCAGTAATGGTGTGGTTTCCGCCATCAAAGCTTCCATAGAAGCCCTCAACGGAAACGTCTGCGGTGGTGTCAGCAGTGAGCTTGTAGTTGCCTTCGCCGTAAGCTGCATTAGCCTTCTCAGCGAATTCTGCCCAAGATGCAACTTCTACAACGCCTTCAGCGGAAGAGAAAATGCTCATGGGAAGAGCCATTGCTGCGATCATTGCGATAGCAATGATGATGGAAAGTGTCTTTTTCATTTCTTTTTTTCCTTTCAAAGGTTTTATGGGTATATGTATTTTAGCACTATTTTGGGCATTTGTCAATACAAAAAACAAAAACTAATCTTCATATTTATATGTTTTTATAGAATTTTTTTCAAAAAAACACAGTTCCTTAACAAAAAACACAAAAGAAAACAGCGAGGGTGAGTGCCAAATGCATTTTGCATTCGTCTCACCCCCGCCTTGCGGTGGGCTATGTATTCTTAACTAAATTTATACCCGACCGTCCGTTTTATCGGTTTAACTATTGTGATCAGTCCTCTTTCTTGCGAGCGATCGCTACTGCGCCTGCGGCGAAGGTAGCAACGATTGCAAGAGAGATGCTGGAACCGCATCCGCTGTCCTTGGGAGCAGCGGTAGTGTTAGCAGGAGCTTTAGTGGTCTCGGGAGCCTTAGTGGTCTCGGGAGCCTTGGTGGTCTCAGGAGCCTTGGTGGTCACATCTGCGGTGGGAGCAGTGGTGGTCTCGCCGCCTTCAGCGGTGGTAACGTCAGCAGAAGGAGCTGTAGTTACGTCTGCAGAAGGAGCAGTAGTTACATGAGCAGTAGTTAAGTCCGCAGAGGGAGCGGTGGTCTCAACGAAAGGATCAGCCTTTGCATTTTCCTTAGCGGCAAGCATAGTGTCGATCTTGGCGTCGATAGCAACCTTATCGGCAGTGGTGAAGCCCTTGTTGGTGGTAGCGGCGATAGCCTGCTCACCGTAAACTTCCATACCGTGGAGGTATACGGAATCGGTAACGGTTACAAGACCGCCGTTAGCGTATCCGTTGAAGGGGTCGGTGGAAGCCTTTTCAGAGCCGTCAGCCGTCTTGTCACCAACGAGAGTAGCAGCTACTACGCAGTTGGAGATGGTGATGGTAGCGGTGGCAGCATTGCTTCTTGCGATGATACCGGAAGCGCCGTACTTGGTGCTGGTCTTATCAGAGCCTGCGAGCTTAGTGCCCTCGGAGTCGATTACGGGGTTGTTGGTAACAGTGCACTTTGCAACGCTGTTGGTGATGGTAATATTCGCATTAGCGTTAACGTTACCGATGATACCGCCGGCATCGTTCTCGGCAGTTACGTTACCGAAGTTGAAGCAGTAGTCAAGAGTACCCTCAAGGCTGCCGTTAACGTTACCGATGATACCGCCGCCGTAGTTCTTGGTACCGTATACTTCGCCGTAGTTTACAAGGTTAGCGGCGTGAATGTAAAGAGTGTTAGCATCGCTGTCGTGGCAAGCGTTACCGATGATACCGCCGGCCTGGTCGTCGCAACGAATGTTACCGTAGTTGGTAAGCTTGTTAAGTACGAGATAGTTATCAGAAGTGGTTCTGCCGATGATACCTGCGATGGGGTCCTGATTGAAGGACGAGGTCTCGTAGGTGTCAACGTAGTTGGTTACGTTCTCAACGGTGATGGGAAGGTCCTCGGTGCTTCCGGAAGCGAGGTCGATAACGGGGCTTCTGAGCATCTTGAACTCGGTGGGGTTACCCTCGTCGTCAGTAGCGACTGCGTTGGGGTCCTGCTTTGTGGTGAAGTTCTTGATTACCGCACCTGCACCAACGTCCATGAACATGGTGGAAGAAAGGTAAACGGTGTGACCGTTGCCGTCAAAGCTTCCGAAGAAGCCCTCTACTGCGGTGTCACAGTAAACGTCAGCGGTGAGCTTGTAGTGACCGTCGCCAAAGCTGTCAGCAACAAGGAGAACGAAATCCATCCAATCGCTGACCTCAACAACTTCTGCTGCGGATGAGAAAATGCCCATGGGAACGAGCATAGCGGCGATCATCGCGATAGCAATGATCATAGAAAGTGTCTTTTTCATTTCATAAATTCCTTTCAAAAATTTTTTTGCGAAATTTTGGGACATATTTATTTTACCATTCTTTTTATATTTTGTCAAGCAAAAAATAAAAAACGCACGGCGATCCCCCCCTCGCCTGCCATGCATTGGTGAAAACCGCCGCCGAAGCGTAGCTCCGACGTCGGTTTTTCTTCCTATATTAATATATTAACCAAAATTCCCCGTCACTCTCGGGTCTTGCGCCATCTCCATCTCCATAAGCTGTTGCTTGGTGATGAGAACGTTTCGGGGCTTTGTACCGTTCGCGGCGGAAACAAATCCGAGCGCTTCCATGCGGTCGATGATCTTACCCGCCCTGCCAAAGCCAACGGAGAGCTTTCTTTGCAGGAAGGACGTAGCCACCGTGCCGTTATCCACGGCTATGCGCAACGCCTGCGTAAAGAGGGGATCGGCGTCGCGAATGGCGATCTCGCCGGACTCAAGCTCGCCGCCGCTCTTTTTATCGGACGCGGCAAGGCGCTCCGTCTCGCGCTCGATCTCGGACATGAATTCGCTATCATACTCGACCTTGCAGGAATTTGCCTTGATAAATTCGGTAACCGCCTCGACCTCGTCATCGGCAACGAACGCGCCCTGCACGCGCATCGGCTTTGTCGCGCCAATGGGAGCGTAGAGCATATCACCCTTACCTATGAGCTTTTCCGCGCCACCCATATCCATAATTACGCGCGAGTCGGTCTGCGACGCGACGGCAAAGGATATACGCGAGGGGACGTTCGCCTTGATAAGTCCCGTAATAACGTCAACCGACGGTCTTTGCGTACCTATAATTATATGGATACCCGCCGCGCGCGCCTTTTGCGCCAGACGGATGATGGACATTTCGACCTCGTTGTGAGCAGTCATCATAAGATCGGCAAGCTCGTCGATGAAGATAACGAGCTTGGGCAGGGGGACGAAATCGGGATCGTCCGACGCCATTACGCGGTTATACGCATCGATATCTCGCACGCCTACTTCCTCAAGAAGCTCGTAGCGGTGCTCCATCTCGTTGACGGCGGCATTCAGCGTACCTGCCGCCTTTTTCATGTCCGTAACGACGGGGACTTTGAGATGCGGGAGCTTGTTGTACATACCCATTTCTATCTTTTTCGGGTCTATCATGATAAACTGTACCTCGTCGGGACGCGCCTTGTACAGAAGCGAGAGGATGATGCAGTTCATGCAGACCGATTTACCCGATCCCGTCGTACCCGCGATAAGCAGGTGGGGCATTTTGGCAATATCGAAAAATATCATATTTCCGCCTACGTCCTTGCCAAGGCACGCGGACAGGCGCGAGGGCATATTGCGGAACTTTTCGGACTCGATAAGCTCGCGGATAAACACCGTTGCGCGGCATTTGTTCGGCACTTCCACGCCGACGGCGCTCTTGTTCGGAATGGGCGCTTCAATACGCACGGCAGTAGCAAGCTCGAGCGCTATATCGTCCGAGAGATTTGCAATAGAGCGCACTCTCGTACCCGATTCGGGATACAGCTCGTATCGCGTGATCGTAGGTCCGCGCGAATACTCTATCTTGTTTATCTTTACGTTGAAGGACGCGAGCTTGTTCATCAATTTCTGCGCGTTGGTGCGTAGCTCGGCGGCAACGTCCTCCTTTGACGGATTTTCCACCTCGTGAAGCAGATCGATGCTCGGGTAAATGTATGCGGCAAGCTGTTCCGTGCGCGACTTTCGCATCGCAGAGGGGTCTACCACGTCGGGCGCAACGTCAA
Organism: Eubacteriales bacterium; assembly: GCA_045546615.1. Classification (GTDB taxonomy): domain Bacteria; phylum Bacillota; class Clostridia; order Oscillospirales; family CAG-272; genus CAG-390. The sequence goes on from JAZQDD010000028.1 coordinate 56,813, forward strand.
GTGCGGCGCTGTCGCCGTCGGTTATCTGCGTAAGCGTAAACTCCGGCTCTCGCTTCTCCTCTGCGGGTGCTTGCGGTACGGGTGCTTGCGGTGCGGGAAGCGGTGTTACGATGGGGGGTGCTTCCGCCGCGGGAGCGGCTCCCTCGCCAAATATATCGTCAAGCACGCTGTACGTGTCCTCCATGCTCCTTGCGTCCTGCGCCGCACGCACGGGAGCGGGAGCGATGGGTGTCGGCGCGGCAGGCTCGGGGACGATCTCGCTCACGGGCGGCTCTGCCGGCGCGGCGGGCATGGGGATCGGCTCGGGCGTTTTTTCTACGCTTCCGCGCACTTCGTCAGATGCAAAATCATATTCTTCAAGCTCGTCCATATCGTCATTCATATCGACGGGTGCGGCTTTTTTATTCTTCCGCTGGCTTTTTCTGTATTCTTCCTCGCGCTCACGTTCTGTCTCCTCTCGTTCAGCGAGAGTAGCGGCGCGTTTTTCTCTCGCGAGCATAAATCTATATTTAATAGCGGTCCACACGTATCTCGGCGTGACTCCGACAAGGAACATAACCCCCACTGCGATAGTGGCGATAAGGACTATCAGCGAGCCGACAAAGCCGATAAGACAGCGGAAAAGTCCGCCGAAAAATCCGCCGAGGAAGCCTCCGCCGACAAGCTCAAGTCCGTAGCTCCAGTTGCTTACCGCACTTCCCGTGCCGAAAATGGACGCGCCCCAATCACCCCAAGTGTAGGTGGTCTCGTTAATGGCGGGAATGGTGCAAACGTGGACGAGCGCGGCGATAAAGAAAAGCATTATCGCGGAAAGCGTGACCTTCCATACAACCATATTCATATCAACGTATTTACGCCAGAATACAGCCAGATTTATAAGAAATACGGGGATGAGAAACGCGGGCCAGCCAAAGAAACCGCAAAGCAGATTGCGCAAAAGTCCGCCTATCACGCCCATTGCTCCGTCGATCCTCGCCAAAAGATAGCACGCGGTCAAAAATATCGCGGAAACTATTAATATATAAGGAATGAACTGATGCACGAATCCCGAGGATTCGGGGACGGCTTCTATCTTCTCCTTCTTTTTGGACACAGTATTCTTCTTCTCTACACCGCTATCCTTCTTTTTGGTAACAGCGCGGCTGTTTGCGGCGGTAGTTCTTTTTTTATTTTCAGCCAATTTATTATCCTTTCCCGATGTATCGTCTTAGCTTTGGAATGACATACTAAAACAGCAAGATGTCGACATCGTAAAAATCTATAATTAAAATTATTATATCATATATTCCCAAAAAATACAACACTTAACGAAAAAACAGGCACAAGGGAATTTTCAAGAGGTTTATCACATGAAACGTCACAGCTCGATAGCAAAAGATGCGGCAGCCCTTATCCTTGGGGCGGCGGCAGGATTTATAAACGGTCTTTTGGGCGCGGGGGGCGGAATACTGCTGGTCCGCGCGGCAAAATATCTTTTTCCCGACAGCTCCTCACAGCCCCGCGACGTTTTTGCATCCGCGCTTGCGGTAATGCTGCCCATATCCGCCGCGTCGGTCGCACTTTACAGCCTGCGCGGAAACGCCATACCGCTTGAGCTTCCGCGCTTCGCTCTCCCCGCCGTCCTCGGCGGCACGGGAGGAGCGATGCTCCTTTCGGTCATCGAGCCGCGCCTGCTAAAGCTGATATTCTCCGCGCTTACGGTGTGGTCGGGAATCATGATGCTGCGATAAAGCGGCAGAAAGGTAGCGAAAATGATTGATTTTTTCGTAGCTCTCGGGGTAGCTCTGCTGTCGGGGCTGGGCGTGGGAAGCGGCGGTCTGCTCGTAGTGTGGCTGACGCTCCGCCGCGGACTCGGTCAGGTCGCGGCGCAGGGGATAAATCTCTTTTTCTTTCTCTTTTCGTCGGGCGCGTCAACTGCTGTAAACTGCTTTCGCCGCCGCATCGCGTGGCGGCAGGTCATCCTGCTCAGCATCGGGGGCGTTGCGGGGGCGGCGGCAGGATATGCGGTGCTGAATCTGCTTGATCCGTCGCTGTTAAAAAAGCTCTTCGGCGTGATGCTTCTGCTCACGGGCGCGCCCGCCCTGTTGCGCTCTCTATCGCATCTGAAAAAAGAAAAAACGGAACGCCGAACGAGCGATCCGTAACACGAATATTTTTACACCACACCATTTATCATTATATCACAAATAAAAACAAATGTAAAGAGAAATTTGGTGTCTTTCACCAAATTCTCTCTTTTCAATAAAAAAATATTGTAAACTTTGTATAAGTTGTGTATTGCAAATGCCGAAAATATGTGCTATAATATAGACACAGGAAAGGAAGGTACGGTCCAATGTACAACTAACCACAAGGCATTCGGCAGCGACGTAAGTTCAAGTGTATCGGGCAGGGAGCAAAAAACCGAGACCTGAAGGCTGTGACGGCGGATCACAGATTTACGGCTCTCACATTTAAGGATAGATAAGCCCATATCTTAAACGACAAGTCAAGCCCGAATCCAAAAGCACCAAACGCCTTTTAAAATCAGCAAAGGCAAGTTAACGAAAGCGAGGTATAAAAAATGATGTTAGATATCAAGGGTGAAGCGAAATGACCCTTGGTTGCGGAGATAAAATCCTGCAATCAAGGGTCATTTCTTTTTTGCGCAAAAATTTTACACGCTTGAGCCAAAAAGCTGTTGAAATCACGCGTGTTTTGTTATATAATATATACTGTAAATTTATGTTTTATTAAGGATTGATATGAGTATTATTATAAACGATAAGCCCGCAACTGACCTCTCTACCGCAGATTTTGATTATTATCTCCCCGAGGAGCAAATAGCGCAACACCCCCTTGAGCCGCGCGATTCCTCGCGCCTTATGGTGATAGACCGCGAAAGCGGCGAGCTTGCCCACAAGCATTTTTATGACGTTATCGACTACCTGCGCGAGGGCGACACGCTCGTTGTCAACGACTCACGCGTTATTCCCGCACGCCTGTACGGTCACGCCGAGGGACGCCCCGAGGCGGCTGTGGAGCTTCTCTTGCTCCGTCAGCGCGGCGACAGTGAGTGGGAAACGCTCGTAAAGCCCGGCAAACGCGCGCGCCTCGGCGCAAAAATGGTCTTTGGCGGCGGCGATATGACAGCCGCCGTAGTTGACATCGTCGAGGAAGGCAACCGCATCATTCACATCGATTTCGACAAGAATAAATACGAAAATATCTACTCAATGCTCTCCGAGGTCGGCGTAATGCCCCTCCCCCCTTACATAACGGAAAAGTTAAGTGACCGCGAGCGCTACCAAACGGTGTACGCGCGTGAGAACGGCTCTGCCGCCGCACCGACGGCGGGACTGCATTTCACCCCCGAGCTTCTTGAAAAGATCCGCAAAAAGGGCGTTGAGATAGTCCCCGTTATGCTCCACGTCGGGCTTGGCACGTTCCGCCCCGTCAAGGAGGACAGAGTGGACAGGCACATAATGCACTCGGAATACTTCTCCGTCAGCGAGGAGGCGGCACAGACCATCAACAGCCGCCGCGCCGCGGGCGGAAGAACGATATGCGTCGGCACGACCTCGTGCCGCACGCTTGAAAGCGCGTCGGACGAGAACGGAACGGTACGCGCGATGAGCGCGGACACGGGCATTTTCATCTACCCGGGATACAAATTCAAGGCGACGGACGCCCTGATAACCAATTTCCACCTGCCCAAAAGCACGCTCCTTATGCTTGTCAGCGCGCTTTACGACCGCGAAAAAATGCTTAACGCCTACGAGACTGCCGTCCGTGAAAAATACCGCTTTTTCTCGTTTGGCGACGCAATGATGATATGTTAAAAAAGCAACACAAAATGCGCATAACGCGTTGACAAATTGGATGTAATATGCTATACTAATATCGAAAGGAGTTGATATTATGTCTAAAGTATCTACAAACATCAGCATTGATGCCGAGACCAAAGCAAAGGCACAGCTAATGCTTGCCGACCTTGGAATGGATCTGTCCACGGCCGTTAATATTTTTTTGAAGCAAATGCTCTACGAGGGAGGAATCCCGTTTTCCATCACCAGAGACGTTCCCAACAAGATCACTCTTGAAGCAATGAAAGAAGCACAGGAAATGCTCCGTTCTCCCGAAAAGTATAAAAAGTATGACAATGTAGACAGGATGATGGAGGACATTTTAGGTGAGGTATGAGATCGTCCCTTCAAATCAATTCAAGAAGGACTTGAAGCTTGCCCAAAAACGCGGATATGACCTTGATAAAATAAAAAAGGTCATTACGGTTCTTGCGAATGGGGAAATTCTCGCAGCACAATACCGCGACCATTTATTGAGCGGCGATTACGGCGGCTATCGGGAATGTCACATTCAACCGGACTGGTTGCTTGTATATCAGATAGACGGAAACCGATTGATACTGTTCTTGGCCCGAACGGGTACGCATAGCGACTTGTTTTGAGCTTCACCGATTGGTTTGTGCGATCTTACCAATCGGTGAAATCTTATATAGCGTCAGCGCCGCAGACTATATGTTTGTTGAATAAAGACCTTATCTTTGATCAAAGAGCAATGAAGAACTCATTTGCATTACCAAAAAATAAACACTAAATTCGAGAAAAAAATGCCAAACTACACACTTAAAATATGGCTCAGCTCCATACCCGAGGAGCTTCCGAGGCTTCCCGCGCTCGTAGACGCGCACATGATCGCTTCCCCCGTAGAGCCGCTTGAAAAAAGCTCCGTTCCTTCAAAAATACTCACCGCCGCGCCCGACGTCAACGCCATTCTTACCGTCAGCGCGGAAGGAAGCCTTACCGAGGCGGTGCGCAACACCGTAAAGAAATACGCAAACGCGCTTTGCTCAACTTACGGCGGTATCACCGAGGAGGAGGACGGCACGCTCGGCGCGCCCGCAAATCCGTATGATTTTCCGAAGATAAATCTCTACTCGGAAATGCTCACTATCGCGCTGTGGTACGAGCCCTCGCGCGGCTTTGACACCTTTGCCGAGGATTTTGTCACGGCGCTCGAGGAAGAACTGCCCTGCGCACTGCCCGTCACCTACGGCAAGGAAGACGCGCCCTACTCGCGCGAAGGCTTCATAGAATATCTCAAAGCACAAAGCGCACCCGTATGGCGTCCCGCCCGCCCCGTCGCATCCGTCGGAATAAGCGATGCCGCACGCCGCGAGTCCGATTACGAGGGCTACCGCGCCTCGCGCATCGCCATTGAGCTTCCCGCAGAATTATACGCGATAGAGGACTGGGCGATAGTTGTCCGCAGGGTGCTTCTGCGCCTTTGCGAGCTTACCGATGCCTTTTTCGGTCAGATAACGCTTGGTGAATGCCCCGTCAGCGCGTGGTGGTGGCAGGGCGTTCCCGCCGAGCTTGGCGTGGCGTGCTATTTCGGAACGCCGTACGCAGAGCTTATCCCCGACTGCGAGCAGATAGGCACACGCACGAAGAAGGGCTACACCTTCACAGAGCCGAACGGCCCGCGCGTACCCGACGAGCTTATTTCGTTCAAAAAAAGCCGCATACACCAAAAAAAGACAGACTACCCCTACTACGATAATTTCACCGCAGCACAAAAAATACCGCTTAAATAAGCAACCGAAAGGAGCGCCCATGAAACGACCGATACTTGCCATAGTGGGCGCAACCGCCTCGGGCAAAAGCTCACTCGCACTTCGCATAGCCCCCCTGCTTGGCGGCGAGATAATCGCCTGCGACTCAATGCAGATATACGAAAAAATGGACGTCGGCACGGCAAAGCCGACACCCGAGGAGCGCAAAGCAGTTCCGCACCACATGATAGATTTTCTGCCGCCCGACACGCCGTTTTCCTGCGCCGAATACGCAGAGCGTGCACTCGCCGCCGTGGATGACGTTCACAGCCGCGGCAAGCTCCCCATCGTTGTCGGCGGAACGGGGCTTTACCTTGACTCTCTCCTCTTTGAACGCCCCTACGCCGCAAGCGAGGGCGCAAGCGCACTTCGTGACGAGCTTTCCGAGCTGGCAAAAAAAGAGGGCGGAGCGCACGCGCTGTGGCTTGAGCTGTCACGCATTGACCCCGAAAGCGCAGAAAAAACACACGAAAACAACGTGCGCCGCGTTATACGCGCGCTTGAGATATACCGCGCGACGGGCATTCCGAAAAGCCGCCTTGACAAAATGGGCGGAGAGGCGAGGTTTGACCATGCCGTAATCTGCCTGCGCTACCCCGACCGCAATTTTCTGTTGCGCAGGATAGAGCAAAGAGTCGACGCAATGCTTGCAGACGGTCTGCTTGAAGAAACAGCCATGCTTTTGCGCCTTGGCGTTTTCGGCACGGACTCAACGGCGGCAAAAGCGATAGGCTACAAGGAGATGCTCGGCTGCATACAGGGCAAAATGAGCCTTGATGAATGCCGCGAGGCACTTGTGATAGCCACACGGCAATACGCCAAACGGCAGATGACGTGGTTTTCTGCAAAGGACTACGTAAACATGATAGACGTTACCGAGGACGAGCCGGATCCTTTCGAGAAAGTTCTCGCCCTCGCAAACCAACTGCTAAAGCAGTAAATTTTACAGAAAGGCAATATTGGTATGCCACGAAAGGAATACAACGCTCTCGCCGCGTTTCGCGCGCAGGACAAGCCGCGAAAAACACGGCAGCGGCTTGATCTTTCATATATTTTTACCGCGCTCTTACAAATATTCGTTGCGCTTGGCGCAATGACTCTTGTGGTATACTTCGGATACCACACGGTAACGGCGTTTACCAGCTCCGTAACAACCACCCCCGCGTACACGATAGAGCATTCGGCATACACCGACTCTACGGCGTATATCATACGCGACGAAGCCCCCATAAAAACGTCCTTCGTTTCGGGCTTTGCCGATTACCGCGTGAGCAACGGCGAGCGTGTGGGAAAGGGCGAGATAATTTGCGACATCTACCCCGCGGCAGAGGAAACTCTGCGCCGACAGATAGGCGCTATCGACGAGGAAATAGCTCTGCTTGAGGACGTGCTGGCATCCGCCGCCGCTTCGGGAAGCATATCCGCCGTCGGCAAGCGTGTCTCTGCCGACTACACAGCTCTCATGTCCGCTCTCTACGGCGGAGAGCTTGCCGACGCCGTAAGGCTCTCCGACTCACTGCGCGGCTCGCTGACCGCACTCGCGGCGCTATCGGGCGAGGCGGACGGCGTAAACACGCGCCTGACGGAGCTTAAAGAACAGCGAGCCTCCACGCTGACAATGCTCGGCGGAAGCATCGGCAAAACAAGTGCGCCCTCCATAGGCTACTTTTTCGCCGAATGCGATGGGTACGAAAACGTTTTCACGCCCGAACTTATCAAAAAATTCAGCACGGAGGCGTTTTACACCGCGGTAAATACCGCACCCGAGCAGGCATCCTTTATCGGAAAGATAGTCAATTCCGCAAAATGGTACGTAGCCGCCCCCATGAGCGCAAGCCAGAGCAAAAATTACACCGTTGGGCAAAGCTATCGCCTGACCTTCCCCGATAACGGCGGCTACGTCATAAAAATGACTCTTGAAAAATTCGCCTATGACGAGGAGGGCGGTGCGATACTGCTGTTTTCCTCGTCCGATATCCCGTCCGACTTCCTATATATGCGCGCCCAGCGGGTGCGCGTGGAATACCGCGTTTTCAACGGATACCGCATACCCATCGAGGCTGTGCGCCACTATGACGGAATGACGGGCGTGTATACCCTGCACGGCGGCTACGTTTACTTTCGCCGAATAAACGTCCTTTACGAGGGCGAGGGCTACTACATCGTTTCAAAATACGCCGATATCGAAAAAGGTAAACCGAAAACGTTCCGAGTGCTTGGCTTCAACCCCGACGGCGTGTTGCACGAATACGACTCCATTTTTACCGTAGCAGAAAAGCTCGGACTTGAAAAAACCGTTCACAATAACGGCGGAACGCCGTTAAAATACGGCTATTCCGCGCCGTATTTCTACCATCTTGCCGACCTTGAGGAGATAATCATAGCCGGCAACGACCTATATCACGGAAAGGTGCTTGATTGATGCAAGATCTTAAACAACGCTATATGGCAGTAAAAGCCGCCGTAGCCGAGGCGGCGATAGCCTCGGGCAGAAATGCAGATGACGTAGAGCTTATCGCGGCTGTGAAATACGCCACCGCAGAGGAGATAAACTTCCTGCACAGAGAATGCGGACTTTGCCACATCGGAGAAAACCGCGTCCAACAGCTTCTCGATCATTATGAGGCGCTGGAATGCCGAGATGAGATGAAGATACACTTTATCGGCTCGTTGCAAAAAAATAAGGTAAAATACATCGTCGACAAGGTATGCCTTATCCACTCGCTCGACTCCCTCTCCCTTGCCGCCGAGATAGAAAAGCAATCGGCAAAGCGCGGCATCACAACGGACGTACTCGTTGAGATAAACAGCGGCAGAGAGGAAGCCAAGGGCGGCGTTATGCCCGAGGATGCAGAAGCCTTTTGCCTTTCCCTTTCGGCGTTTGAACACGTGCGCCTGCGCGGTTTTATGACAATGGCGCCAAAATGTGAAAAAAAAGAAGAATATTTTAATTATTTTCAAGAAACTTCACAACTTGTTCTTGACATTTGGCAAGAAAAACTTCATAATATATATAAGCCTGTCTTGTCGATGGGTATGAGCGCAAGCGTCATCCCCGCAATCGAGGCGGGCGCAGATTGCGTACGAGTAGGCTCTGCCATTTTCGGCAGGACCACACCCCTTAAATAAAAATAAATGAATTATAGAAAGCATGGAGGAACAACATGGCACGTTTTACCAACCCCTTTAAGAACACTGCCCCCAAGGACGATTTTGACACCACTTACTACGGTGAGGATACCGCTGATATTCAGGACGACACATTGTTTACCGCACCCAAGACCGAAGAGAGTATAGAGCGCCCCGTTTCCGCCCCCTCGGTCGCTCCCAAGCGCACGGGATTTATGTCCACAAGCACCGCAGCCGTTACCATGAAACTGATGAAGCCCACAAGCTATCAGGAGGGCACTTCCATTGCTGACCAGCTTATGAATAATTGCGCAGTAGTTATGAACCTCGAAAACACCAATAAGGAGACTGCCTCCAACCTTATATACTTCCTTAGCGGAGTTATCTACGCTATCAACGGACACATGAAGCCCGTTTCGGGAGACACCTACATGCTCACTCCCAACAACATGGAGATAGCAGAGGAAGGCACGGGCGCCGCTCCCGCCGACGACGGGCTTGACGCTTACGGATACAATTATTGATTTTCGCCGCCGCTTGGCGGATATGGGCTGCGTCTTTAGTGCAACCACTCCAAAAAAAGTCTGACGCAGGCTTTTTGAGGTGCGTGATTTGCGTTTTTTGCCCGTGAAACAGGCAAAAATTGCGGTGTTTCGCCGCAAAGCAAAAACGATAGGGGTGAGTACCAAATGCATTTTTGCATTTGCCTCACCCCCCGCAATTCTTAACAAGAAAGGTAAAAAACTTGAAGTTTTTTCTTTATCTCGTAATTAATCTGTGTGACACGTTTTTAACCGTCATACTTTTCGCAATGCTCGCTCGGGCGCTGATGAGCTTCCTCTTCATGGGAGAGGAAAACAAGTTCTCCCTTTTCCTGTACTCGATAACGGAGCCGTTCATTCTGCCCTTCCGCGCACTTTTTGCGAAGTTCGGTTGGTTTGAGGGAATGCCGCTTGACGCCGCATTCTTTTTCGCCACCGTATTCCTTTCGATAATCCAGACATGCCTGTTTAGCATACCAATATAAAATTTAAGGAAGGTTTTCCAGAAATGGCAATTCCGCAAAGCTTTAAGGAAAAATACTCTCTTACAGGTGACGAGTACGAAAAACGGAATGTGGACCTTGCGCTTTCCGACCTTTTTTCCGCATCCACCAGACTCTATGCCGATAACGCAGAGCTGCGCCGTCAGCTCGAAGAAGTAAAGGCGGAGCGCCAAAAGCTCGCCGCACAGCTTAACGAAGCAAGGTCTGCCCCCGCCCCCGAGACGGCAGCACCCGTGACAGCAATGAAGCTTGATGAAATAAGCCGCCGCCTTGATGCACTCGAGAGCAAGATAGGCGCAAACGCAGGAGTGCTTGGCGAAAAGCTCTCCGCTATTGCCGAGGCGCTTTCGGGCGCAGTCGTGTACACATCCGCAGGGGATGACCTCTCCTCGGATGAAGAGACCCTTGCCGATGCCGAGGCGCTCGAATACGCCGAGGAAGCACCGTCCGAGGAATGCACCGACGACCACTCCCCCGAGGCTGTTTCAGCCGCTATCCGCACCGTAAGTGTTGAACCTACGCTCGATTTTAGCGAGATCATAAAAGAAACCACCGCGCCCAAGGAAGAAATCATAATTGATAAAGCATCCGAAGCCGAGGAAGAACCCATGATCGAGGAAGTACCCGAAGCCGAGGAAGAGCTCATGATCGAGGAAGCTCCCGCCGAAAGTACCGAGCCATCGCGCGAGGAAATTATAAAAGCGGCAGGACTTGAGGAAGCGGCAGAGGAAATAGAACCCGCAGAGCCAATTCCCGACGACAGCGTTTCAAGCATGCTGGCGGCTCTTTACTCCTCGCCCGCCGAAGAACCCTCTCCCGCCGAGGAAGAAAAATCCGAACAGGAGCAAACGGACGCTCCCACAGCCGAGTCAGGCAAGGTCAGCGGAATGCGCAGTTCACTCGATGCCATCCGCCGCCGCCGCGAAAAGAAGAAATAATTTATTTTAGGAGTCAAAAAATGCCTAAGGACTATACAAGCACACTTAATCTGCCGCAGACCGATTTTGCGATGCGCGCAAATCTCCCCCAGCGCGAGCCCGAAATGTTAAAGTATTGGGACAGCATCGACCTTTACGACACCCTTCTCAAGAATGCCGAGGGCAAGGAGCAGTTCGTTCTTCACGACGGCCCTCCTTTCTCCAACGGTAACATCCACATGGGCCACGCCCTCAACAAAACGCTCAAGGACATCATCAACAAGTCCAAGATAATGGAAGGCTACCGCGTACCCTACGTTCCCGGCTGGGACAACCACGGTATGCCCATTGAGAGCGCCATCATCAAAAAGAACAAGCTCAACCGCAAGAATATGTCCATCTCCGAGTTCAGAAGCGCGTGCCACGCCTTCGCACAGGACTTTGTGGACAAGCAGAGCGAGCAGTTCCGGCGCCTCGGTGTAGTTGGCGATTGGAAAAACCCCTACATCACCATGGCTCCCGAGTTTGAGGCACGCGAGGTCAAGGTCTTTGGAGAAATGTTCAAAAAAGGCTACATCTACAAGGGACTCAAGCCCGTTTATTGGTGCCCCCACGACGAGACCGCGCTTGCCGAGGCTGAAATCGAGTACGCTAACGACAAATGCACCTCTATATTCGTAAAATTCGCCGTAAAGGACGACAAGGGCAAGCTCGCTGATAAGGTAGACCTCAAAAAGACCTACTTCATCATCTGGACTACCACCACTTGGACGCTCCCCGGTAACCTTGCCATCGCCCTTCACCCCGACGAGAGCTACGCCGTAGTTTCTGCCGAGGGTAACTACTACATCGTTGCCGAGGCTCTTGCCGCAAGAACCATGGCAAAGGGTGGTATCGAATCCTACGAGATCGTCACCACCATGGCGGGTAAGGAATTCGAATACATGACTGCTTTCCATCCCTTCCTTGACCGCGACAGCCTTGTGGTCAACGCAGATTACGTAACCATGGACAGCGGTACGGGATGCGTTCACACCGCACCCGGCTTTGGCGCGGACGACTATCTGACGGGCCGCCGCTATAATATGAACATCATCGTTCCCGTTGACGACCGCGGATATCAGACCGCCGATGCGGGCAAGTTCGCAGGTCTTTACTACGAGGACTCCAACAAGGCAATTCTTGCTGATATGACCGAGAGCGGTGCGCTCTTTGCTTCCGAGGAGATGGAGCACTCCTATCCTCACTGCTGGAGATGTAAGCACCCCATCATCTTCCGCGCAACTCCGCAGTGGTTCTGCTCGGTAGACGCCTTCAAGGATGCCGCCGTTGCCGCTTGCGCCGACGTTAAGTGGCTTCCCGCTTGGGGCGGCGAGCGTATGGTGCAGATGATACGCGAGCGTGCAGACTGGTGCATCTCCCGTCAGCGCCATTGGGGACTGCCCATTCCCGTATTCTATTGCGACGATTGCGGCAAGGCTCTTTGCGATGACGTTACAATCGACGCTATCGCCCGCGTTTTCGCCAAGAAAGGCTCTAACGCTTGGTTTGATATGACTCCCGCCGAGATACTCGGTGAGGACTACGTTTGCCCCTACTGCGGCAAAAAGCATTTTAGTGCCGAGACCAACACCCTTGACGGTTGGTTTGACTCCGGCTCTACGCACTTCTCCGTTATCGACGACTGCGCCGACACCGAGTGGCCCGCAGCCGTTTACCTTGAGGGTGCTGACCAGTACCGCGGTTGGTTCCAGTCCTCGCTCCTTACCGCCATCGGCTCGGGCAAGACGAGCGCGCCCTTCAAGCAGGTGCTGACTCACGGCTGGGTAGTTGACGGCGAGGGCAAGGCGATGCACAAGTCCCTTGGCAACTCCATCTACCCCGAGGACGTTATCAAGAAATACGGCGCAGACCTCGTTCGCCTTTGGGTTGCATCGAGCGACTACACCGTAGACGTGCGCGTTTCCGACAACATCTTCAAGCAGCTCTCCGAGACCTACCGTAAGTTCCGTAACACCGCGCGTATCATTATGGCAAATCTCAACGATTTTAACCCCGATACCGACATGGTTGCCGTCGCTGATATGCAGGGCATCGACCGCTACATCCTCTCGCGCCTCAACACCCTTATCGCAACCGTGCGCGAGGCTTACGATTCCTATCAGTTCCACACCGTATATCACGCGCTCAACAACTTCTGCACCATCGATATGTCAAAGCTCTATATCGACATCACCAAGGACAGAGTTTACGTTGAAAAGGCAGACTCCGCGGCTCGCCGCTCGGCACAGACCGCTATGTATCTCGCAATCAGTGCGCTGACTCGCCTGATCGCGCCCATCCTTGCGTTTACCGCAGAGGAGATCTGGCAGGCTATGCCCCACGCGTCCACGGACAAAAAGGAGAGCGTTTACCTCAACCTGCTCCCCACCCCCTCGGCAGAATACGATTTTGCCGATGCTGACAAGTGGAACGAGCTGTTCACGCTCCGAGATGACGTTATGAAGGCTCTTGAGCTTGCACGCGCCGAAAAGAAGATCGGTAAATCGCTTGACGCGAAGGTTACCATCTTCACCTCTGACGAGGCTGTGCTTGCACTTCTTGGCAAATTCACCGCCGAGGAGCTTGCCACCGTATTTATCACCAGCGGTGCGAGCGTAAAGAACGCCGACGCTCCCGAGGGTGCGTACACTCCCGAGGAAAACACGGGCAACACCGCCGTTTCCGTCCTCGTCGAGAATGCCGACGGACACCGTTGCGACCGTTGCTGGTGCTACTCCACCGATGGTGAGACCACTACCGACGACGAAGGTAACGAAGGCTTTATCTGCCGCCGTTGCGCCGCAATTATTGCTGAATAATACCAAAACGGGCGTGAGGCTGCCTCACGCCCGAATTTTTTTGAGGAGTAAAAATGTTTATATCCATCCTCTGTATGATACTCATCATATTCGCAGACCAGATAACGAAATGGCTGTGCGTTGCGCTTCTTGAGGGCACGCAGTCGGTATATATCATCCCCGACGTTCTGCGCCTGACCTACGTTGAAAACCGCGGCGCGGCGTTCGGTATGCTTGACCAGCACCGCTGGGTGTTCCTTTTGCTTTCCACCGTCGCCATAATCGGACTTTTCATCTTCCTTGCCAAAAAACCGCCCGAAAGCCGTCTCGCTTGGGTGGGCTTCACCCTCGTTATCGGCGGCGGCGTGGGAAATATGATAGACCGCGTGATGCTCGGCTACGTTATTGATTTTATTGATTTTTGCGCCTTCCCGAATCTTTGGAAATGGGTGTTCAATATTGCCGACGCGTGCGTTTGCGTAGGCGTGGGAATACTTGTACTGTGGCTCACGCTCGATATGATAAAAGAATATAAAGCAGAAAAGGCAAAGACAAATATTGCGCAAGGCGAAGCCGAGGAAAAAGAGGAAAACGAATGAACGAGCTTATCCTAACGGTCACGGCAGAATGCGCCGATATGCGCCTTGACGCATATATTGCCGCCGCCACCGCAGACGGCGAGACACCTCTTTCGCGCTCTGCCGCCGCCCGCCTTTGCGAGGACGGACGGATAAAAATAAACGGCAAGACGGCGAACAAAAAGGATAAATTAGCCGATGGAGACACAGTCACGCTGGAGCTTCCCGAGCCCGAGCCGTACGAGGTAGAGCCTGAAAACATCCCGCTTGACGTGGTGTTTGAGGACTCCGACATCATAGTTATCAACAAGCCCAAGGGGATGGTCGTGCATCCCGCCGCGGGCAACATGACAGGAACGCTCGTTTCCGCCCTGCTCTATCATTGCGGCGAGAGTCTGTCGGGCATCGGCGGCGTTACGCGCCCCGGCATCGTACACAGAATAGACAAGGACACAACGGGGCTTTTGGTCGTGGCGAAGAACGATATCGCTCACGCCTCGCTCTCGGAGCAGATAAAGGAGCATAGCGCATTTAGGACATATATTGCGCTTGTCATAGGCAAGATGCGCGAAGAAAGCGGCACGGTGGACGCCCCAATCGGCAGACATCCCACAGACCGCAAGCGCATGGCTGTGATAAAAAGCGCCGCGTCAAGAGAAGCCGTAACGCATTGGCGCACGCTTGAGGAATTTGACGGCGTGAGCCTTGTTGAATGCCGCCTTGAAACGGGCAGAACGCACCAGATACGCGTGCATATGGCGCACATCGGTCACCCCGTGCTTGGGGACGAGGTATACGGCGGAAGCCGCCACCCTGCCGCACTGCGCCACTCCGCGCTTATCGACGGTCAATGCCTGCACGCCGCGCGCCTCGAGCTTACGCACCCACGCACGCGCGAGCGCATGACCTTCACCGCGCCCCTGCCCGAAAAGGCAGAAAAGCTACTTGCCATTCTGCGCAGAGGGTGAAACGCTTTTGGCGAAAGCCAAAAGCAAATGAATAATGAATATTGAAGAATGAAAAATGAATAATTTTGGATGCTTTTTGCCCTTCGGCAAAAAGCTTCCTTATTTATTTTCCGATTTGCCCCCAAAGGCGCGGTTCTTTTGTTCGCAAAATTTTTCAAGAAAAATGTAAAATATACTTGACATTTAGGAAAGTTTGTGTTACTATATGTCTTGTAAGGAGGTGCGCCAGTGAAAAATATTAAATTAAAAACGGCTCGCGCGGCAATGGATATGTCGCAAGAAGAATTGGCAAACGCCGTCGGCGTAACAAGGCAAACGATAAATATGATAGAGAAAGGCAATTATAACCCAAGCCTTAATTTGTGCATCGCCATCTGCAAAGCACTAAACAAAACTTTAGACGAACTTTTTTGGGAGGAAGAAAATGAAAAATAAAACGAGCTTACTAAAGGACTGTTTTTCAAAAGAAGTATTTGCACAGAAAACCGAAAACGATGAAATGATAATCGCCGTGAGAAACAAAATATCCTATTGCGGACTGACGATACTTACGGCTTTGATCTTTATTTTAGGCATCCTTGCGGATACGTTTGATATCAAACTCGTTTCACAGTATCTTTCTATGGCTATCGGCGCAGTAAACTACGGAATGCTGATCGCCTTTTGCAAAAAGGGCGTTGTTGGGCATTCTGCCGCATTTACAGCATTTCTTTGGAGCATGATCCCCCTCCCCTTGTCTATTACAAACGCGTTTTTAGATAAAATCGTTGAGGGAATGACGTTTGCCATCGTTCAGCCGATCGTGATAATACTCATTGCCATCGCGCTCTACGCCGTGAGCAACGCCGTATATAAAAAAGCGGTGGCGGAGGAAGCGTAAGAAGCTTTTTGCTCTCGCAAAAAGCGAATGAATAATGAATATTGAAGAATAAAAAATGAATAATTAATCTCAAAAGTGGTTGAAGCACGCTTCAACCACTTTTTTCCTTACCGTTTGCCGCAAGGCAAATATTTCACACGGCAAGCCGTATTTCATCCGACAAAGTCGGATTTCACTGAAAACGGTAAAGCCGTTTTCCTTGCGTCATTCCGAAGCTACGCCGAGCTGCTTCGAGGCGTAGCGAGCGAATCTCGCCGTTTTT
>JAZQDD010000029.1:0-5954 GCA_045546615.1 Eubacteriales bacterium
GAGTGCGCCGCTCCCGCTCTCTTTGAAGAATTTCGGAATGACGCGCCGGGTGCGCTATTCCCTTTTCAATAAGTTTGTTTTTTGCCTTTCGGCAAAAAGCTTCCTAAACTTTGCACTTTGCACTCTGCACTTTGCACTATAAATGAATCCGTATGCACGGATTCATTTATCAAACACCGGCAGCAT
This sequence comes from Eubacteriales bacterium, assembly GCA_045546615.1. Classification (GTDB taxonomy): domain Bacteria; phylum Bacillota; class Clostridia; order Oscillospirales; family CAG-272; genus CAG-390. The sequence continues at coordinate 187 of JAZQDD010000029.1, forward strand.
CGATGCCGCCTCGCTCTTCTTTTCCGAACGGTGGCGGTACTCGCTCGGTGTCATTCCCTTGTACCGTGCAAACGCGCGGTTGAAGGTTCGCAGCGTCGAAAAACCGACCTCGCCCGCTATCTGCGTTATCGGCGTGTCCTCGCGCCTGAGCAAACGGCAGGCGTGCGAGATGCGCAGAGAATTTATATAATCGTTAAAGCTGACTCCGAGCTTGCCCGAAAACAGATGGGAGATGTAGTATTTGCTCAAATGAAGCTCCTGCTGTAGCACCTCAAGCGACAATGGCTCACAGTAGTGGGACGAGCAGTAGCCGATTATCTCGCGCGTGGCGCGTGAGTCGATGTTTGAGGGGGATAAAAAGTCGAAAAGCGGAAGAATATTTCCGAAAAATGCGAGAAGATACCCCTTTATGAGCTGGTCGCGCATGGGTCTGTCGTCATCGTTTTTCAGCTCCATCAGCGCACGCGCAAGGTGCGCGACCTCGGGCTTATCCATAGCACCGCAAAGCACGGAGCTTTTCGGAAAACCGCCGTCAAAGCTGACCTCGGGAATGATATCGGGATTTACTATAAAAAGGTAATAATCCTCGTCAGATTCGCTGATGTAGGAATGTACCTGATTCGGGAACGCCACGAAAATGTCACCCGCATTCAGCGTGTACTCGTCACTGTCGGTTACAGCCGTAGTTTTTCCCTTTAGCATACAAACTATCTCAACGTGGTAGTGCAGGTGCAAAAGCGCGTCAAGACGGCGCTTTCCCCCATTACTGCCGATACAGATGAAATCCGTAGTCTTTTTTTCAAAAATAGGTGGTGCTTGCAACATTTTAACTCCAATATTTTCTGTCAAGGCTGCGCAAACTTATCGCCTCTGCGATATGCCCCGACTCTATCATTTCTGCGCCGTCAAGGTCTGCGACCGTGCGTGCAAGGCGCAAGATCCTGTCGTATCCTCTGCCCGAAAGCCCGAGCCTTTCAAACGCCATTTTCATCATTTCAAGTGCCTCGTCCGTGGCAACGCAGGTCTTTCGCGTAGCGGCGGCGTCAAGCTGTGAATTGCAAAAATACCGCGTGGTGTCGATTCCTGCCGCGGCAAGACGCGCACGCATGAACTCACGCGCGCGGATGACTCTTTTTCTTATTTGCGCACTGCTCTCGCCGCTTCCCTGCTTGCCCGATATCTCCTCAAACGGAAGCGACGGAAGCTCTACTTGAATATCTATCCTGTCGAGCATCGGGCCGCTTATTTTCGATATGTACCGCTTGACATCAAGCTGTGAGCAGGTGCATTTGCGCGTGGGGTGGCCGAAAAATCCGCAACGGCAGGGGTTCATCGCCGCAACGAGCATAAAACTGCAAGGATAAGTTACCCTGCCGCTTGCACGCGTGATGGTAACTCTGCCGTCCTCAAGCGGCTGACGAAGGCTGTCCGTGACCGTTTTGGGGAATTCGGGGAATTCATCAAGAAACAAAACGCCGTTGTGCGCAAGTGATATTTCGCCCGGCATGGGATTTACGCCGCCGCCGACAAGGGAGACCGCGCTCATCGTGTGGTGGGGCGAACGGAACGGGCGCGAGGTGATAAGCGAGCATCCCTCGGGCAGAACGCCCGAAACGGAATGTATTTTCGTGCTTACTATCGACTCGTCAAAGGTAAGCGGCGGAAGGATCGTGGGAAGCCGCTTTGCGAGCATTGATTTACCCGTACCGGGCGGGCCGATAAGAAGGATGTTGTGTCCGCCCGCGGCGGCTATCTCCATTGCCCTTTTTGCCGCCGCCTGACCGTAGACGTCGCAAAAATCAAGCCCGTAAAGCTCATCGCCCGAAACGCAAAATTCGTCTCTTTTTGCGGGGGCGATGGGAGCGATGCCGTTGAGGTGGTCAATAAGCTGTTTTATGTTATCAACGCTGTAAACTCTGATACCTTCGACGGCGGCAGCCTCGGCTGCGTTCTCGGCGGGAACGTAAAATTCCTCAAATCCATTGTCCCTTGCGGCGGCACACATACAAAGCACGCCGCGCACACCGCGCAGTTTGCCCGAGAGAGACAGCTCACCCGTAAAGCATTTGCGCGAGAGATCAACGCCGTCAAATAAAAATTTTCCGCACCGCAAAATACCGACCGTCATCGGCACATCAAAGGCAGAGCCTTCCTTGCGCCTGTTTGCGGGCGCGAGATTTACGGTAAAATCAAGACTCGGAAAAAGAAATCCGCCGTTGTAGCACGCGCTCTTTATCCTCTCTTTAGCTTCCTTAACAGCCGCATCGGGCAGACCTACAAGCTCAAAAACATTGTTATCACCGCCAGAAATACCGTCAACCTCGACGCTGACGATAAAGCTGTCTATTCCGTGAAGCCCCGCGCTGTAAACCGTGGATAACATATCATTCTCCCTAAAACAGATTTTTTCATATTATAGCACAATAATCGCCCGAAAACAAGAGCAAAACGCAATATTTGTCTGAAATAGTATTAAAACAACGGAGTTGTTTTAATAAGTGCAAAGTGCAAAGTGATAAGTGCAAAGTTAAGGAAGCTTTTTGCCGCAAGGCAAAAAGCCACCGAAATTATTCATTATTCATTAAGCTTTTTGCACCGCAAAAAGCTTCCTCAATTTGCCCCAACGCCTTTTTCCACTATGACATATTTATAAAATTATTATATATTATAAAAAAACATATTGCTATTTTTAATAATATATGTTATAATATACTTTGTATAAATGTTTGCCTGTGAAAGGAGCCTGACATGGCGTATATTGATATATGCAAAGAGGTCTGGAATGAAATTCTTGAGGGATTTCACGACACGTTGCCAACGTCAACCATTGACCTTTGGTTCAAGGATATAAAAATCGTCAGCTTTAAAAACGACGTCGTTTCAATGACTATAAATTCACCCTTTAAGCACGACATTATCAGAAAAAAATATCTGGCGCGCATCGAAAAGGATTTTTCAACTCTGCTCGGATTTGACGTGAGCGTTGACCTTGACTGCACAGCAAAGCTAAACGATGATGACGAGGAACAAAACGAAGAGAAAAAAGAAATTCCGATAAGAAAAGAGGACCTTGTTAATAACTGGGGCTCGACGATGCCCGCTTATAATTTTGAATATACCTTCGATAACTTTATCGTCGGTAATTCAAATAAATTTGCCCACGCCGCGTGTACCGCCGTCGCGTCAAACCCCGCGCGAAACTACAACCCCCTTTTCATCTACGGCCCGAGCGGTCTTGGTAAAACGCACCTGCTTTACGCTATTACCAACGAGGTGCAAAAGAAAAAACCCAACGTCAACATAATTTATATTAAGGGCGAGGACTTTACAAATCAATTTATCGAGGCTCTTTCCGCCTCGATGATTAGCGAATTCAGAAATAAATACCGTTCCTGCGATATGCTCCTTATCGACGATATCCAGTTCATCGAGGGTAAGGTATCTACTCAAGAGGAATTTTTCCACACCTTTAATAATCTCTACGAGGACCATAAACAGATAATCCTGACCTCTGACCGTCCGCCAAGAGACATGAAAACGCTTGAGGACAGACTGAAAACGCGCTTTGAATGGGGACTTATCGCGGATATCCAGCCGCCGGATCTTGAACTGCGCGTTGCTATCATAAAGAAAAAAGCGGAACAGGTTGGAATTACCATTACCGAGGAAGTTCTGACATTCCTTGCCGAGAACCTGCGCTCCAATATCCGCCAGATAGAGGGAGCTATCAAAAAGCTCGGCGCAAAGGTTTTCCTTTCGGGTCAGGTCATCACGATGGAAATTGCAAGAAGCTGTATTATAGAGCTTCTCGGCGGTGAAGAACCCGTTACCATAACCGTAGACAAGATATATACCGCAATTTACAGAAAATACGGAATTACCAAAGAGGAGCTTGAAAGCTCACGCCGTACGCGCGAGATAGCAATGGCAAGGCATATCTGTATCTATTTGATACATTCCATTACTGATATGTCGCTAAAAAGCATCGGAAAACTGCTAAACCGCGACCACTCTACCATCATATCCTCGTGTGATATAATCGAGAAAAAACTTATTACTGACCCCATAATGCGCCTCGATATCGAGCAGATGACCGAGGAAGTTACGGGAAGTAAATAAACATAAGGTGGAAAAGCTGTTTTATTTCCAACAGCTTTTCCACACCTAAATCTGCTTTTTCAGACTTTTTCCACACCCCTAAAACCGTGGTAAATAAAGGCTTTTTTGAAATTTTGGTGAGTTTTCCACTCTTTCAACAGGCTATAATATTATTGTTATTATTTATTTATTATATTTTATTATTTTTTTATATCGCGCGCGTGCGCGTGAGAGAATTTTTGAAAGGAAAATAAGCTTATGAAAATTATTTTCAACCGTACTGAGACGATAAATACTATTTCCCCTCTGCTGTGCGCGGTGGGAAGATCCAATATACCGGCAGTTGAGTGCATTTTGATAGAGGCTAAAAAGGGTGAGCCTCTTACACTTACCACGTTTGACCTTGAAAAAGGCGTTAGATGCAATTGCAACGCCACAGTTCTTGAAGAGGGCTTTTATTGCATACACGCGCAAAAGCTGTTCCAGACGCTTAAAGTAATGGAAGGCGACGAGGTCACGCTTGTCGTAAATGAAAAGCTCGAGACCACTATTTCCTCGGGCAGATCGACTTATAAAATGTCCGCTTTCCGCGGTGAGGATTTTCCGCAGATTCCAAGCCTTAAAACGCAGATGGGATTTGAGCTTTCATCCTCGCTTCTCCGCCGTACCATCGGTAAGATAAGTTTTGCAATGGCGCAGAATGACCAGCGTCAGGTGCTTAACGGCGCGTTTTTCCGCATCCGCGACGGTGAGATGCTTGCGGTTGCGTGTGACACGTTTAAACTTGCAAAATGCGTTTGCACGGCAAATCTCATAAACCGCAACAGCGACGGCGAGGCTCTCAGATACTCTTACATCGTTCCAAACAAGACGATGAACGAGCTTTACCGTATGCTTCCCGATGATGAGGAAGAAAACGTTACCATTTATATAAGCCGTAAAACGATGGTCTACCATTTTGACGGTCTTATATTCTTTACGAAGATAATAGAGGGCGAATATATTGATTTTGAGCGTATTATCCTTACAAATCACAAGATAATCGCTTATGCCGATAAGGATAAGCTCCTTTCTGCGCTTGAGCGTGCCGCCGTCGTTACCGAGGAAAAGATTGCGGGAAGTAACCGCACTCCGCTGAAATTCTGCCTTGAAAAGGGCATTTTGAAGCTGACGGCAAATTCCAGCGCGGGAAGCTCGTACGACGAGCTTGAGGTCGAGCATACGGGCGACGATATCCTTATCGCGTTCAATAACCGTTTTCTCATCGACTCCGTCCGCGCTTGCTCCACGCCGAGAGTTAAAATTGAGCTTTCAACTCCGCTTTACAGCATAAATATCAAGCCCGTCGACCCCGAGGACGAGAGCGACGACTTGTTCTTTTTGTTGCCGGTTAGGATGAAGAACTGAAATAAAACGGCTTTGCCGTTTTCAGTGAATAATGAATGATGAAAAACCTTTTTGCTTCGCAAAAAGCTAATGAATAATGAATAATTATGGTGGCTTTTTGCACAGCAAAAAGCATACCTATTGAAAAGGGAAAAGCGCACTCTCTCGCGTCATTCCGAAGCCATTACGAGCTGCTTCGAGTAATGGCGAGTGAATCTCGCCGTTTTTCCGCAGAAAAACGGCGCATGATGTTAGCACCCAATCGATTTATTAGGGATTAGCAC
>JAZQDD010000030.1:0-9575 GCA_045546615.1 Eubacteriales bacterium
ATAGGTCGCTTTATCCTTGCCAATTTGGCAGTTGCGGGAATAGAAGTAGGGATTATGGTGGTTGTTTCTATGTTTTGGGGTTCAGGGATCGAGGAAGCCGCCGATAACCGCGCTCTTTCGGATTTAATTATCACCGGCATCTCAACTCTATCACTCGGCTTTCCGTTTTACTTTTTGTATTTTTTGAAGGATGATGAATACAAAAGTCATTATTTATCCGAAGCGGCAGAAGAAAAAACTTGGAAACAAGCTCTCATCTCGCACCTGAAGGCTTTTGGAAAATACGATTTAATATCGTTGCTGGTTGTTTCTGTCCCGATTGCAGTAATACCCGAAGTAATCATGGGAAAAACAGGGATTTCTTTCCTTTTTTTCTCGGCATCACTGTTCATTACACATGTTCCCGTGCAGATTTTGGCTGTGCTTTGTTGGGACGTCTACGTCGCGCTTTTGTATATTCTATGCGTGCCGTTGGCTCAAAGGAAGTGGAAAAACAACAGGATACATAGATCGCTGTAACTCTTATAAAATTACATACGCCCTCTGCGAGTAGCAGAGGGCGTATTCGCTATTTTATAACTCTTATGGTGGTTATTTTGTAATATTCAAGCAAAGCCAAGGTTTCATCCGTTATCAGCTCACCCGAGACCGCTATGGGAACAGCGGGCGGGCATGATATGCACGGCGCGGCAAGCACGCGTCCTACCGCTTGGCGGACACCAACGTTCTCGCTGGCGCTTAACATCGCTTGGCGCGGTGACATGACTGCGTTTCCAATAACAACCGAGGGGGATTTCCCCAAAATAGCCTTGCGGCGCGGTATGCCATTCAGCGCACGTTCAAGACCGTTTAACGCTTCGTCCGAAATCTCGGGCGTGAGCATCATCACCACAAGATCAGCGTCGGCAAATTCACAAATATAGCCTGCGTGAGAGAGTATTTCCGATATTTCCGTGCCCGTGTATCCGTAGGATTTGGGCGCAAGCGTCAACTTTAGCGGCTCATTTCCGACAGTTTCAAAAGATAAACGGGCTTTCATTGCGGATATTTTTTCGATAAATGCGCCAAGTTTTTGGCGATATCCGTCCGCAAGATATGCGTTTGCCTCGTCAAGCGAGCGCAAAACGAGATATGACGGACTTGTTGATGCAAACAGTGCCATGGCTCTGTCGGCTTGCTCCAAAAAAGTTTGCGGCGCGTTTTTTCCTATGTGCAGATATCCGCCGCCCGTAAGCACGGGAAGCGTTTTGTGTGCCGAGTCGCACACAGCGTCAGCACCGAGGTCGATGGGGTGCATGGAGCAGGGAAGAAAGCGCAGATACGCGCCGTGTGCGTTATCCACCAGCAGGAGAGCGCCGTGACGGTGGCAGACCTCTGAAAGTGCGCCTATATCAAGCATATTTCCTGTGTAATCAGGGCTTGTCAGATATACGGCGCATACCTTGTTGGAATTAAGAAAATCATCAAGGTATTCGGGTGAGATGCGGCACGAAACCACGCCATCATCCCTGTCACCGTACAGCCACGTAACGTCAAGGTCAAGCAGAGCCGCACCGCTTAAAAACGCGCTGTGGGCATTTCTGCCCGCGGCAATTGCGGCACGCTCGCCGTTTTTACAAAGAGCCGCAAGATATAGCATGGCGCGAATAGATGCCGACGAGCCCTCGGTGGAGTACACAGTCCTTGCCGAGCCGAAAAGCGCACAGGCGTTTTGCTCGCTCTCCCAAATGATGCCCGACGGCGAGTACAGCACGTCAGCCCCGTCTATCTCGGTTATATCGAGAGCCTCACACGCAGAGCCGATTCCCTTGTGTCCGGGCATGTGCAGTCGCACAGCTCGGCTCTCGGCGTATTTTTTTACAAAATCGCTGATGGGCGTTTTCATTCTTCGTCAAGCGTTTTGGCGGCTTCAAGCATGATAGCGCATTCCATTCTCTTGCGGAAAAGCTCACAGCCGTATTTATAAACGCCGCGCACCGAGCCCGTTGCGTGATATGCGTTAGCGGCGCAACCGCCCGAGCAGTAAAGTTTTGCCCAGCAATCAGCGCACTCGGGGCGCGCATAAACGTTGCAGGATGCAAAGTCCTTTTGCGTTTCGGTATTCGTAACTCCGTCCCAGATGTTGCCGAGCTTGAATTTTTCCTCACCCACGAACTGATGGCAGGGATAAAGGTCGCCCCACGGAGTGACCGCCATATATTCCGTTCCCGAACCGCAGCCCGAAATCCTCTTGTATATGCAAGGCCCGCCCTTGAGGTCTATCATGTAGTGGTAGAATGTAAAGGGGTTGCCCGCGCGGTGGCGTTCGAGCATAAGCTCCGCCAGCTTTTCGTACTGCTCCATAACGATTGGGAGATCCTCGTCAGTCAGCGCACCTTCGTCGCCGGGTGCACTTACAACGGGCTCCATGCTAAGCTCCGTAAAGCCAAGACGAAGCATTTCCTTGATATCCTCAAGAAAATCGGGATTCGCGTGTGTGAAAGTTCCGCGCATATAGTAGCCCTTATCTCCGCGTGCCTTCACAAATTTCTGGAATTTAGGCACTATCTTATCCCAGCTTCCGTTGCCCGCATAGTCAACGCGGAAGCGGTCGTGGACGGATTTTCTTCCGTCAAGGCTGAGAACTACGTTGCTCATCTCCCGGTTGGAAAATTCTATAACGTCATCGTCAACAAGCACGCCGTTTGTGGTCAGCGTAAAGCGGAAATTTTTTTTCGTTTCCTTCTCGCGCTTGCGCGCATAGGCAACAAGCTCCTTGACAACGTCAAAGTTCATAAGCGGCTCACCGCCGAAGAAGTCAACTTCAAGATTGTGGCGGTTGCCCGAATTTTCTATAAGAAAATCAAGCGCGCGCTTGCCCACCTCAAGACTCATCACGGCGCGGTCGCCGTGGTATTTGCCTTGACTTGCAAAGCAGTACGAGCAGTTAAGGTTGCAGGTGTGCGCAACGTGCAAGCACAGCGCTTTTATAACGCCCGACGTTTTTTCCTTTAGCTTGTCAGCCTTGTCGGAAAACGTATCGGGGGTAAAGAGCTTGCCGGCCGCACGAAGCTCCTCGATGCTATCACAGCATTCAAGTATTTCCTCGCGCGTGACGTCGGCTCTGTCGGGATATTTTGTGAGCATGAGGCTAACTATCTCGTCGCGTGAGTGCGTCTCGTAAAGCCCGATAATGTCGTATGCCACTTCGTCAACGACGTGGACAGAGCCCGAAAAAATATCAAGAACTATATTAAGTCCGCCAAGTTTATAGCTATGTATCATAATTTATCTCCCCAAAAGTGATATGCATAAGAAATGCCGCCCAAAGGCGGCATTTCTTATTCCAAGAATTACTTGCTTGCCTTCTTGTTTTCGCACTGCTGGTTAGCAATGCCGCAGCTGGTCTTGCAAGCGGACTGGCAGGAAGTCTGGCATTCGCCGCAACCGCCGTTCTTTGCACTCTCGCAGAGATTCTTGGTATCTAAAGTTTTAATACGCTTCATATTGATAGTCCTCCGAGACATATAGTTTTTATTATTATATCACAGAAAAAAACATAAGTCAATCGCCCGCGGGAATTTTTTTAGGCATACTCAATATTTTTTTCGACACTTTGGTTGCGACATAATTCGTTGTCCGCGCGGAATATAATATTTACGAGGTGATGCCTATGGGTCAGACCGTGTACGGTGACCTTTTGTTCGTGATAAATTTCAGTATGGATTTTCTTTGCTTTTACATAGTGTGCCGTCTGTGCCGCATACGGTTGCAATTGCTTCGCACAGCCGTTGCATCGGCTATCGGCGGAATTTATGCAGTATTGGCGCTTTTTATCGATTGCCACGGTGTCTTGGCTCTTGCGATTGACATTTGTGTGATGGCGCTTATTTGTGTTGTTGCTATGGGCAAAGAGTCGATCTTAAAAAATACCTTGCTATATTGCGGTGTTTCGGCGGTTCTCGGGGGGATAATGACCGCGCTTTACAGCCTGCTAAACAGAGTATGCGCGGAGGGGGGATATGTAGCAGACAGCGACGGCTTGTCGGTATGGACGTTTGCCCTGCTTGCCGCGGCGGGCGCGGCGGCTACTCTCGTGGGCGGCGGACGGATGCGTATGCGAGTGGCTACGGGAAGCGCCGAGGTGATAGTTACCACCGAGCGCGGAAGTGTCAGTATGCGAGGTTTTACGGATAGCGGAAATCTCCTTATCGATCCGCTTGGCGGCAGAGCGGTTATTTTGTGCGAGCTTGATGCGGTTCGCCCCATTTTTTCAGAGGAGCTGTGTGAGGTTTGGGAAAGCGGAAATATCTCGTCCGCCGCAAGCCTCGCCCCCGAGCTTGCCTCGGCGTTGCGCTTTGTGCCTGCGGATGGTGCGTTGGCGGGTAACAGCGCCGTGCTTGCGGCGGTAAGACCGAACTCTGTAAGAATTTTGCAAGATGAAAAAAGCGTGGAAGCGGACGTTTTGCTCGCACCCCTGCCGCGAAGATTGTCGGCAGGAACGGCAAAAGCCATACTTCCTGCGGGATTGATTTGATTTTAAATGCCGTAAACGCGGCAGAGAGGAGAATAAATGTTAAGGTGTGTTTTTTTTCGTTTACGGCTTTTTGCGGCTGATGTGGCACAAAGATTTCGCATTAGCGGAATATATTACGTCAATGGCCCCGATACGCTTCCGCCCCCGCTTTCCTCGGAGGAAGAGGAGGAGGTTCTATACCGTATGTGCAGTGAGAACGACGAGGAAGCGAGAACGCTCCTTGTCGAAAGGAATCTACGCCTTGTGGTTTATATAGCCAGAAAATTTGAAAGCACGGGAATAGGGATAGAGGATCTTGTTTCTATCGGCACGATGGGACTTATAAAGGCTGTTGGGAGCTTTCGCCCGGAAAAGGGAATAAAGCTCGCCACGTATGCCTCGCGTTGTATTGAAAACGAGATACTTATGTATATAAGGAAGCATAATCAGCAAAGATGCGAGGTGTCGCTTGATGAGCCGCTTAACGTGGATTGGGACGGCAACGAGCTTTTGCTTTCCGACGTGCTTGACACGGGCGAGGACAGCGTTTGTGAGGAGTTTGCCGCCGCCGAGGAAAAGAGGATGATACGCCGCGCGGTAGCGGCGCTCTCGCCGCGGGAACGGCAGATAATAGAGCTGCGCTACGGGCTAACGGGCGAGCGTGATCTTACGCAAAAGGAAGTTGCGGATCTTCTCGGAATATCGCAGTCATACATATCAAGACTTGAAAAACGCATAATCGCATGGCTGCGAAAAAAGATAGCGGGGAAAATATAAAGTTGACAAAGCGGCGTATGTGTGGTACAATGTTCACATAATAACGGTAAGTGAGAAATAATGAAGTGAACGGAAATAAGGACTATATAATCGACCTGCGTGCGCACGTTTTGCCGCTTATTGCGGGCGTACACGGCAGGGCGGATGCCGCTGATATTATTGAGATTTTCAAAGCGGCGGGCATCAGTGCGGCTCTTGCCACGGCTGACGTCTGCCTTGATAAGACTCCGCCGCGTGCGTTTTCAGAGATGGTGCGCCGTGCAAAGGAAAACGTATCTGCTATCAGAGTCAAGCGCGCCCCTGCGCTATTTGCGTGCGCAGAGATAGATCTGACTCGCGATGTGGCAACGGTTCCGGATTTGCAAAGGCTTGCAGTTGGCAAAAACCGCCTATTGCTTGTTAAACTTCCGCGAGCGAGATGGGATGCAGAACTGCTCGATACGCTATCGGCACTGCGATTTGCTGATTATCACCCACTGCTCGTGAATGTTGGCTCATATCATCCCGAGGCGGTAGAGGAGCTGTTTTCTCTCGGATATAAGGGACAGCTCGATTTGTCCTCGATAGCCACGCTTGACATTCGCCGCCGCCGCAGATATCTGCGCTGGATAGATGCAGGCAACGTAGTGGCACTCGGAAGCGGTATCACCGTATGTGACCTTAACGAAATACAACACTTTATCAGAAATATCCGCCGAGCCAGAAAAATACTCGGCCGTGACAGACTTCAAATCCTCGCAGAACACGCCGAGATCCTTCTCGACTCGGCACAGAGCATAAACTAAACACCGCCGAGAGTGCCATTTGGTCGCTCTCGGCGGTGTTATTGTAGACGGATTAATATTTTTATGATATAATTATAAAAATTTTATTCAAAGCTCGAACCAAAAACGCATTTTTACGACTATATACAAAGAGTGTTACGAAAGTAGGTGGTTTTATGATAAATGATGAACTAATAGGGTATTATGACTATTTGATAAAGCTTGCTACAGCAAAATGCAATTCTCAAAGCGACGCGGAAGATCTTGTGGGCGATACAATGCTTGCTGCATTTGTCTATTTACAGCGCGGCGGAACAATAGAACACCCCAAAATGTGGCTCACCAATACTCTTTGCAATAAGCACAATGGCAACCTTCGGAAAAAATATCGGGCGCCGCTTACAGTATGCTTGGATGAAAGCGTTGATATTGCCGAGGATGAGGATGAGGAGTATTTCGCATCGGAAGATGCCTCAAAGGTGCGTAAGGAGTTAAATCATCTGGGCTTTATTACGCGTGAAGTTATGATCCGCTTCTATTACGGAAATCAAAGCGTTGCCGATATTGCCGCGGAGCTTGGTGTTCCCGAGGGAACGGTGAAAAGCCGCTTGTCGGCAGGCAGAACTCAGATGAAGAAAGGTCTTGAAACTATGGAAACAAGAGAAAATAATTTACCGGGTACGCTGTACCTGGCTTTTGGGGGCTCGAAAGGGGTAAAAGGAGAACCGCTGTCACTTGTTGAGGGCGATTTGATAGCGAAGAATCTTTTGATTCTTGCTTATGATAAGCCTATTACCGTCAGCGAGCTTTCCAAAGCAATCGGTATCCCTGCAGCATATATTGAACCCATCGTCAAAAAACTTGTAGACTGCGAGCTGATGGTGCAGATGGACAGCGGCAAGGTGTATACGGATTTTATCATTACAAGACCGCAAAATTCTCTCAATAACTTCAAACCGCAGCTTGAGTTTACTCATAAGCACTTTGAAACAGTATGGAAAATTATCGAAAGAATGTCCGATAAGATTTCAAAAATGTCTTTCGCGCAAAAAATTAGTACCGAGGAAAGAACAAAGCTTGATAGATATGCCGTTTTGAAAGCTTTACAAGACTTTCAGCATTTTGGCACAGGCAAGATTGAAGCACCAAAGTTTCCGAAACGAAGGGACGGCGGTTGGTGGTTTGCGCAAGCTACCGCGTTTGATGCGGGATACAATATGAAAGAGTATAACGAAGCATCTGAATATTGCATTCACGGCGGCCACCGCACCTCAGAAGCGGTAGCGGTAGGACGAACCAAGCGTATTCGTTTCTATGAATTTGACACTACGTTGTGGGATAGCCCTCACCGCTACGGTGGAGCGTATGAACTGTACTTCAAGCATATCATTCCATTATTGTGGAGTATTTACGACGGCATTGCCCTTGAAACAACGGATATCCCGAATGATTTTATTTCGTATATCCCAACGCTTGAACGCTTGGGGGTCATAGGGCGTACCGATGACGGGCTGTGCGTTAAGATCCCCGTGCTAAAGAAAACGGAATATGATGAAATGTGTGCGGTGATCAAAAGCGCGACCGACGAAATAAAAGCGGCTATTGGGGAAGAATTCACAACCTTTATTTCTTCTATGAAAACGCCTATTCCCAAGCACCTTACATCTGTTCCCGAGCTTTTCAGATACCACGAAGCAACCAAGTATTTCGTTATGTCTATTGTTCGTGAAGCGTATAACAAGGGCTTGCATTTAAAGGGCGTTGATTATTGCTGTCCTGCGGCGGTTTTGGTTTACGCTTGCGAGGAGCAATGATAAATACGTGCTTTGCGAAAGGAAGCATATTATGAAACGCATTATTGGAAATATAGTACTTTACGTTCTATCATTAATAGCGGTAATAATTTTAGGCTTTGCATATATTAAGGTGTTCAGGATTTCGCTTGTTGCTATTGCAGTTCTTCTTGCTTTTTTAGCCGTGTACGCATTTTTTATCACTTTCGGTTGGAAGAGCAAGCTAAAGTTGGATGCCTACGAGCAAAAGCTGATTCATTTCGGTTTGAGTGCGGAAGATGAAAGGAAAATTTTATTTTACTCTGTGGCAGTCCTTTCGCCTATGTGGTTTTGCATTTTCCTTATATCCTGCATTCCGCTGTTTACTAATGGTGTTTGGATGGTTACGGTTTTTCCGTTCATATTCCTTAGCTGTCTTCCCGCAAGTACCGTTTTGGAAGAATACTATGGATTAACGCGCAAAAAGCTACCGTTTGTGCTGCTATTTGTGCTTTTTGCCGCGATATGCTGCCTTTTGGGGATAGTTGTGTCCAATTTGATTTTTGGTTAATAATCTAAACACCGCCGAGCGCATCAGAACGGATGCGCTCGGCGGCGTCTTTTAGTATAGCTTGTGCTTCAGGCGCAGGTTGTCGGCTATCATGGCAATAAACTCCGAGTTCGTGGGCTTGCCGCGGTTGTTTTGAATGGTGTAGCCGAAATATGAATTCAGCGTTTCCACATCGCCGCGATCCCACGCGACCTCGATGGCGTGGCGGATTGCACGTTCCACGCGTGAGGTGGTGGTCTGATACTTTTTGGCGACGGTGGGGTATAGCACCTTTGTCACCGAATTGATAACGTCGCTGTCACGAACGGTAAGCAGTATCGCTGTGCGCAGATATTGATACCCCTTGATGTGCGCGGGTACGCCTATCTGATGAATTATTTTCGTCACTTGCGTTTCGATGTCCGGCGTGCGGTCCTCGGGACGCGCTCCCCGTCCCTTGATAAGTCCCGAGATATGCTCGCACAGGCTCGCTGTGTCAACGGGTTTCGGCAGACAAAGCGCCGCCCCCGCATTTGTTGCCTCAACAAAAATATTTTGATTGCTTATCATTGAAATAATTATAAACGTCGGAGAATGTTCCCCCGTAGGATCAAGACTGCGGCATTGGCGCAGAACCCCTATGCCGTCGAGCTTTGAGAGCCAAACGTCAAGCAGAACGACGTCGGGGCGCAGTTGTGTTATTTTTGCCATAGCGTCCTCGCCGTTTGTTGCCTCAATAATATTCCGAAAGCCGCCTCGGCGCAAGCCCTCGGCAATAATCTGCCTTTCGCCCACGTTTTCGTCAGCAATAAGTATCCTCGTGTTTTGTTCCATTACTTTTTTCCTCCTGAATGCATTTCTTTTGACAACAATATATTACCATAAAATGGAAATTTTTGCAATAGAAAACAAAAGGAAAAAATTACCAAACTTTGTCTATGCCAATTGTATAAATTTACCATAAATACCACAAAATGTTGTGATTTTTATCGAAAGATAGGGGAATATGTAGTGGTTTGCACAAAAAAGGGACTGTCTCATTTAGCGCAGAACAAAAATACAAAAACAAGGCAAATAAAGAAAAGACCGTTTTTTCGTCCCAAAGGATGAAGAAAGCGGTCTTGGGGGTAGAAATCCTGCCGGATTTCGATTTTTATACGTATTTTTTAGCCGCGATTTTGCCCTCTGGCGTACCCAAGTACGCCAGAGGGCAAAAT
>JAZQDD010000031.1:0-33126 GCA_045546615.1 Eubacteriales bacterium
CCCGACGCAGTAATGCGTCGGGAATTTTTTATTGCTTCAATATTTCAACGATTGCGCTTTGGTAAGCCTCGGCCTGCTTATACATACCGTTGCCATGCTCGCAACCGTCCAAAATGACAACGCGCGACGGCGTAGGGCAAATATTTGACAGTTCAACAAGAGCAGATTCCATATTTTCGGTGCTTCCCGCTGTGAAAAGAATGGGGTATTTGCTATCTCTTACCGTTTTGGTGGCGTCAAGCTCGCTCGGTGAGATGCCAAATTCTCTAATAAACCTTTCGGTAGCGTGCTTCTCGACCTTTTCATATCCTTTTTTGAATGTGTTTTTGCAAACGCTTTTCAAAACGTCAGCAATAGACACGCACGGAGCGTCGGCAATAATATGACTTACGTTCTTCATTTCCATATTGCATGAGAAAAGAGCGATACCTGCCCCCATACTGAACCCGTGAATGACGATACTGCCGTTGGACTGCAGGGAATTGACCTTGTCTACCCAAAGGCGCAGGTCGGAGCGCTCAAACGCGCCAAAGGAAATATACTTTCCCTCGCTTATGCCGTGCGCACGCTGATAGGGAATTAGAACGTTATATCCGAGAGAACGGTAGAAAAGGGCGGGAAAGGCGCTTTCTCTTTCCGCGTGGCTCTTGTACCCGTGGATAAAGATAATTGTTTTATTGCTGTTTTCACAAGGGTAATATATCGCCTTCAATTTATATCCTTCGGCAGAGCTTATTTCAAAAAGCTCGCTCGGTAGCTTCTTGATCTGCTCAAGAGAGCTATGTACGGTATTTATGGTGTCATACCAAGAATCACTCTCGTCTACTCTTGCGTAAGCTCCTTCGATGCTTGACCTACCGAGGAATTTGTTAAACATTATATTAGCTTTATTTTTTTCAAACATGCTTTACCTCAATCTATAATCAAGTTTTCCATAGATTTTTTGCCCGTAACCTTTTCACCCAAGTGGTTTGCCCATTTTTCCGTGAAGAAAGAGAAGTACGAGATGCCCTCATTTTTTCTTTTGCGGTTAAGACTTGGCAAAAATCCCCACAGCGTTGACGGTATTCCCATCAAGATCAAGTAAAGCGGACCTAAAATCAGAGATTGAATCGTGTGTCCGTATTCATGCACGAGAAGTCTGCGCGATAGTTCTTCCATGCTGTGTTTGGATTTTAATTTTTCGTAGAAGTACGGTTCTTTGGTTACAAAAACAAACATTCCGAGCGACACGCTGGAATTGTTGTCCCATTCTGTAACGATAGCACCGTGATAAAGATAATGGCGTTGCCGCGCGTGCAATAAAAACACGAAAAAACCTAACGCGGATTGCAAAATGCCCCAAGTGCATTGTAAAAACCAATATATAATAGCCTTCATTGAAATTTCCTTTCAATAGCGAATACGGTCTCGGTCGCGCCGTAAGATGTGAATAGAATAATACACCTTCGGTGATGATATGCAAGGGCGGCTTGTCACCCTTGATGATATACGCCGCATTTCGTGCGTCGATGATATGCCAATCATGCGTATTGGATAAAAATAGCGGCTTCTTGCGAAGCTGCTATTTTTGCCTTAAACATGATAAAAGGTCAAAAATCGAGGTAAAAGCGAACAAAATGTCAGCTTCAATCTATTGGCTTGGGGTTATTTGGCAAAGCCTTTCCGTTTTCATCTCTATTTATTGGTATAGCCTTTAGATGAAAATGAATACAGTCGCAAGGACAAACCAAATCTATTTCGTATTTTTCCTTCGAACCGCGATAAGTAAAATTCCCACCACATCGAACAACCTCACACCAAGTATATACCTGTGACATTACTCTCGGACACATTCCCTCTGGGCATTCATATGAAAATGTAAATTTATCGCCTTTTTCCAAGCCAAGTCTGCAATGGGAGGCTTTGCCTTCGGTCGCGGTCAATTCAAATCCCCAATCTTCTACTACCCATTTTTTCATTTATCATTTTCCTTTGCGGTTTTGCAGGATGAAATCAGCATCACTCAAAGCGATGTACATTTGGAAGAAAGCGTTTTGAAAGCCTGATCATCAATATAGTTTGTTCTATGTAAAAGTTCAAGCCAATATCCCGTTTCGTTTGCTTCCTTGAGAGCGATTTGAAGCTTTGCAATAAAATCAGCCTTGCCATGAGCATATTGCGCTTCGCGGATGTTTGCTCCAATAGAGGTGCTGCTTCTGCCGATTTGGTTGGATATTATAGATTCTCGCTTTTCTTTAAGTGATTTTACAAGATTTATTATTTGAACTGCAAAATCCATGGATTGTAAGCGGAGTTTGGATTCGGACATGATATGCACCTCACTTTCGCCAATATTATACCACATACTTGCAAATATTTCAATAGTGAAGTTGCGGCAAGCCGCAGTGAAGTTTGGGCTTGCGCCCAAGTGAAGTATTGCGCCGATGGCGCAAAGTGAAGTTAAGTATTCCGCATCTTATTGCGCGAAGCGCACTTCACGAGGCGTAGCCTCGCTTCACTTGCAAAGCATACTTCACGTTCCGCAAGCGGAACACTTAGTTCAAAAAACGCACCTTTGTCGTTAGACAAAAGTGCGTTTTTTGTTGGTGGGCCATCAGGGACTCGAACCCCGGACCGACCGGTTATGAGCCGGTAGCTCTAACCAACTGAGCTAATGGCCCTCAGTTGACCTTAATATTATACTTCATCGTTGTTCATTTGTCAAGTGTTTTTTTGAAGATTTTTTTACAATCTTTAAAAATAAAAAATATTAAACTTTCGATAAAGAAAAAAGTTGGAAAAATCAAATTCTTTTTTGCTTTTGTGCTTGCTTTTTATATTTAATAGTGTTATAATAAATATAATTATTATAATAGGGGAATATGTTGAAACTTTAGTTTTTTAGCTCTTTTCCCGTATTTTTCAGTAAAATTTGTTAATGAGGTAGTTAGAATGACAAACAACGGAGCAGAGAAGAAAAAGAGTACGCTTCGTGCCGTCACAGCCGAGCGACTTACCGAAATGCTCAAGGATATCGACGTATCTGCGGGTAAGGTAAAGGACGGTGCGTATTCGGCAAGAGCGCGTATTACCGCACTTTTTGACCGAGGTACTTTTTCTGAAGTCGGTGCTTACATAAATCGTTCGCGTTCATCAAATCCGGATGAGTTTTCGGGCGTTATCTGCGGATATGGAGCAATAGGAGGAAAGCTTGCTTTTGCCTTTGTTCAGGACAGCGCGCGTATGGGCGGTGCTTTTGGAAGATATTCCGCTCTCAAGATAATTTCTCTTTATGAGATGGCACAGAAAAACGGCGCACCCATTATCGGTATTTTCGATTCTGACGGTGTATCTGTTTACGAGGGTGTTCGCGCACTTGCGGGTCTCGGAAACACTCTTGGCGCGTCTGCGCGTGCCGCAGGAGCTATTCCTCGCATCGCACTTATTCCCGGTGTTTGCGGCGGAAACATGGCTGTTTTGGCGTCGGGATTTGATTTTGTTATCAGTACAGCACCCGGCGATAAGACGGGAAGCGAGATATTTGCTATTTCACCTTTTGTCAACGGAGTTACCGTTACCGCCGAAACGGGCTTTACTTCTTATGAAGCAAAGGATGAGGCGGATCTTTATGCTACGGCACGAAAGCTGCTTGAGTACCTTCCTTCAAACAATGCCGAGGGGGCAGTAGTCTGTGACGGCGATCTTTCTGCAAAGCCCGACATCGAGGGACTTACCGGTGAGGCGCTGATTGCCGCACTTGCGGATAACAAAAATTATTTAAGACTCTGGAGTCGCTATGCTCCCGGTCTTGCCGCAGGCTTTGCCGTTGTCGGCGGAGTTTCGTGTGCGTTTATTGTTAATGACAGAACGTATAAAAACGGCGCTCTTACGCCTGAAGCGTGCCGAGTCGTAGCAAGAATAGAAAGATTTGCTGATAGATTTGGTATTCCGCTTATTTCTCTCGTTGATTGCCCCGGATTTGACACCGAGGAGGTCAACGATGCCGAATATATTTATGCGGCGGCTGATCTTATAGATGCAATGCAGAATTCGACCAACGCAAAGATATCTGCCGTTGTAGGCAAGGCGTACGGCCCCGGATTTGTATATATGGCATCCAAGTCTTGCGGAGGCGATATCGCCTTTGCTACGCCCGATTCGTGCATTAGCGCACTCTCTCCCGAAGCCTCGGTTGCTCTGCTTTGGAATGACCGTATTCGCGCGGCTGACCTCAGCGCAAGCCGAGAGGTTCTTGAGCGCGAGTGGCGCGATCAGTATGCTTCTCCTAACGAAGCGGCTCTGTGCGGTGAGATAGACGACATAGTTCCGATAAATGAAATACGCCCGAGAATAGCTTCTGCATTGCAGATGCTTCTCGGAAAATCCACCCTTTCGCAAAAGGCGAAAAAGTGAGGTGTCGGATGAGCGTTTTTCTTCAAGCAGGTATTGTTGACCGCATAATTGAGGGCGGTAAATATTCTGTTCTTGGCTTTGCGACTGTTCTTCTCGTGCTTGCGACAATATGCGGCGTTCTTAGTATTTTTGGACTTGTTTTCGGCAAGGAGAAGAAGGCGAAGCCGATTGCCGCCGAAGTGCCCAAAGCCGCTGTAGAAGAAGCAGTGACTACGGATGATGGTGCGATAGTTGCAGCAATTACAGCCGCGATCTCCGTTATTCTTGCGGAAGAGGCGGCTGCGGAAAACAGAGAGCCTGATGGCTTCCGCGTAGTTTCATTCAAACGCGCGGGCAAAAATCGAAAATAATCGAAAATTCAGAGGTGATTGTTATGAGAAAATTCAGTGTTAAGGTAAATGGCGTCGCTTACGACGTTGAGATAGAGGAGCTTGGCGCAGCCGTAAGCTCCGCCCCCGTGGCTTCTGCTCCCGCAGCTCCCGTAGCCGCTGCCGCTCCCGCAGCTCCTGCGGCTCCTGTAGCTACAGGCAATAGAGGCGCAGAGATCGTAAAAGCCCCCATTCAGGGTACTCTTGTTAAAATCCTTGCAAAGCCCGGCACCAAGGTTGCCAAGGGCGATTGTGTTTGCGTGCTTGAAGCAATGAAAATGGAAAATGAGATAGTCGCCCCCGTTGACGGCGTCATCGCAACCGTAGAAGCATCTCAAGGTGCGTCTGTTGAAGAGGGAAGTGTCCTCTTTACTATGAATTAAGTTAGCTGAAATGTTGGATCTTATCTATTCGATTCTTGAAACAACGGGCATATATCGGCTTTTTAATTCGGCGGATCCGTGGTTTCCCCTTAAAACGCTGATAATGTATGCCATTGCAGGCATCCTTGTTTATCTTGCCGTTGCAAAAAAATATGAGCCGCTGCTTCTTTTGCCAATAGCGATAGGAGTCCTTTTGGCAAATCTCCCCGGTGCAAATCTTTACCACATGGAATTCTTCATAAGCGATGATCCGAACTTTGTGATGGATATACAAAACATCATAATCAACGGCGGACTTCTTGATTATTTGTATTTGGGAGTCAAGCTCGGAATTTATCCCTCGCTTATATTTATTGGAATTGGTGCGATGACGGATTTTGGCCCGCTCATTTCCAATCCCAAAACGCTTCTTATCGGCGGCGCCGCACAGCTCGGCGTATTTGTCGCATTCTATGGAGCGTACGCTTCGGGCTTCTTTACTCTTCTTGAAGCCGCGGCGATAGGCATCATCGGCGGTGCCGATGGACCTACCGCAATACTTACAGCAAAAACTCTCGCTCCCCAGCTTCTTAGTGCTATCGCTATTGCCGCATACATATACATGGCTCTCATTCCTATGATACAGCCGCCCGTTATGCGACTTTTGACAACGAAGAAGGAGCGCGGGATCAAGATGCAAGCGCCCCGCAAGGTCTCAAAGCTTGAAAAAGTGCTGTTCCCCATCGTAGTTATGTTTGTTGTATGCCTTATCGTTCCCGATGCCGCTCCTCTTGTGGGATGCCTTATGTTCGGTAATATACTCAATGTAAGCGGTGTTACGGACAGACTTGCAGGAACAGTTCAAAACGGACTTATGAATGCGGTAACAGTTATGCTTGGCCTTTCAGTTGGCGTTACAGCGGGTGCGGCGAACTTCCTTAAACTTCAAACGCTTCTCGTTATTGCGCTCGGTGTTGTTGCGTTTTATATTTCTACCATCGGCGGTTTGCTTTGCGCAAAGGTCATGTGTTGGATAACGAAGGGAAAGGTCAATCCTCTTATCGGTTCTGCGGGCGTTTCCGCAGTGCCTATGGCGGCGAGAGTTGCCAATCTTGAGGGACTCAAGACCGATCCTACCAACTTCCTTCTTATGCACGCCATGGGACCAAACGTTGCGGGTGTCATCGGCTCTGCCGTTGCGGCCGGAGTGTTCATCTCATGGTTTAGCGGCATGCTTTGATTAGATAAATGAGGTATTTAATATGTCAGATATTAGAAAAGTTAAAATAACGGAGACTGCTTTGCGCGACTCCCACCAGTCCTTGATCGCTACAAGAATGACCACCGATGAGATGATCCCGATCCTCGAAGCTATGGACTCCATCGGCTACCACTCCCTTGAAGCATGGGGAGGTGCGACATTCGATTCCTGCCTGCGTTTTCTGAATGAGGATCCGTGGGAAAGACTGCGCACCATACGCAAGCATGTGAAGAACACAAAACTGCAGATGCTTTTCCGCGGTCAGAATATTCTCGGCTACCGCCATTATTCTGATGACGTTGTTGATTATTTCGTTGCAAAATCCATTGAAAACGGAATTGATATTATAAGAATTTTTGATGCTCTCAACGATGCTCGCAATCTCGAGACGTCTATTGCCGCCGCCAACAAATACGGCGGACACGTGCAGGCTGTTATTTGCTATACCACCAGTAAGGTTCATAGCATCGAGTTCTTTGCGGGATACGCCGCACAGCTTGAAAAGATGGGCGCGGATTCAATCTGTATTAAGGATATGGCAGGTCTGCTTCGTCCCTACGATGCATACGACCTTGTTAAAGCGGTAAAGGCGGCGGTTTCCGTGCCTGTACAGCTTCACACTCACTACACCTCGGGACTTGCGTCTATGACACTTCTCAAGGCTATCGAGGCAGGTGTTGATATCGTTGATACTGCAATTTCTCCTATGGCACTCGGCACTTCACAGCCCCCGACGGAATCCCTTGTAGCAACGCTTCAGGGCACGCAGTACGATACGGGAATCTCGCTTGATTCTCTCCAGCCCATTACAAAGCATTTTTCGGCGCTGCGCGCAAAGTACCGCGATGCAGGTCTGCTTGATGATAAGGTGCTTACCGTTGACGTTAATGCGCTGATGTATCAAGTTCCCGGCGGAATGCTCTCCAATCTCGTTTCACAGCTCAAAAAACAGGGCAAGGACCATCTTCTTACCGAGGTTTTGGAGGAAGTTCCGAGAGTTCGCGCAGATGCAGGATATCCGCCCCTTGTAACGCCCTCGTCTCAGATCGTTGGTACACAGGCTGTGCTTAACGTCCTTGCCGGTGAGAGATACAAGATGGTAACCAAGGAGTTTAAGGGACTTGTAAAGGGCGAATACGGAAGAACTCCCGCGCCCGTTTCGCAGAGCTTTATTAAGCAGATCGCAGGAGACGAGCCGCTCGTTCTCGTGCGTCCTGCCGATCTTCTTGAGCCTGAACTTGATAAGCTTCGCGAGGAGATCGCGCCTTACTACGAGCAGGACGAGGACGTTCTCAGCTACGCGCTCTTCGAGGACGTAGCCAAGAAGTTCTTTGAGTACCGCAAGGCTAAAAAGTATAATCTTGACGCTCCCCACGCCGACGGCGCAAACGGAGTGCATACGGTATAAAAAATACGCGCTCGCAAAGCGGTGTACTCCTAATGATAGTTTTTTGAAGTTTGGTAGAACACATTGCTTAGCAACAGGGAAGATAGATTCAAATCAAAATTTGGAGTACTCCTTGTTACAAATTTAAAAAACACTCGCTATCAAAAAAAGATAGCGAGTGTTTTTTTGTATAGATTGATAATACAATAAAATATTAAAGTGGTTGGAACGTAAAATGACAAGTTATTTCAACGTCGGGTATGTTCCGTCCTTTAAATTCCAAATGTCACTATCCCAAAGCATTCTGTTTTTGTAAAAAGCAATATTTGTCAAATCATTTTGATTAGCGGGTGTTCCATCTTTGACGATTTTATCACCTGTAATAACTTGATTAGCAAGGTAATAGCAGTTAGTTATTACTTTGTCTGCATTTTGTCCGATAGTTGCGGAAATCGCTTCAGGATTCTCGGTTTTACAATTACAATGAACATTGCCTATAGCAAAACTATCACTAACAGATATTGTACTCATAACGGATGAAAAATAATCCGCTCTTATGTAACCAATAAGTGCACCCGCATATCCGAGTTCAGGGCAATTCAAAGAAACATTACCTGTTGAATAACAAGATTTCACATTGCCTTTTTCCATATTTCCAAGTAGGCCACCCGCATAATATACTGCCCCGTGACCGTTCATCACCGAAGCTGATACATCAACTGTTGAATAACAATTGGCAATATCTGACATATAAGATGATCCAACAAGTCCACCCATATGCAAGTTCGCAAACAAATCAGTAGTCAAGGAAATCGAACCTTTTGAACAGCACTGTGTTATCGAATTTTTACTGGAATATCCTGTAATTCCGGCTAAATAACACTCAAGTCTATTTTCACTGTTAATATCCGCTATTATCGAAATATCAGACGAACATTTTACGATACTGCCATATGCCGTAGAGCTAATGCCGCCAACACAAAGCCTTCCGATTGTACCGCTTAGTTTCGTCTCAATTTTTCCTTGAATCGAACAATTTTTTATATTCCCCTGGTTATAAGCAGCAATACCACCTATATAAAGAGAATCTATTGTTTCTGAATTTATGTTAACGTGAAGTTGCTTTACATTGAGATTAAAAATGTTGCCATCAACATACCCAAACAGGCCGGAATATGCTGTATAATATGTTCCAAAACCTTCTACCGCAGATAATATGATAGAATTCTCATCGATAATAATATTGCAAATTGAATATCCGCTTCCATCAAACTCTCCCGAAAAGACATTTTCTGGAGTAGCTCCTATAGGAGATATAGATTTGCCATTCATATCAATATGATTTGAGAGAGTAATTTTTACATTTTCAAGATTGGAACCGTTATTTACAATTTCAATCAATCCTGCCAACTGATCAGCAGTTGAAATGGTAAATTCTAAATCAATAACATTATACCAAGATGTGTCCGTTTCTCCACTCCACAACGAACAGCCGCAGACAGAACAAAAATTGTCTATGTAATTATGAGTGATGCAAGTTGAATTTGTATTGCTTTCTGTATTATCGTTTGTACTTGTGTTGGTGTCATCATCGGTAACATCATTGTTGCTATCATTATCATAGATATCGTCCCTATTGGCGTTGCCCTTGTTGGTTGTTCCATCACAAGCAATTAAAGTTAAGATCATAAGCGCGGCAAGAAAGATTGATAAAAAATTTTTCATTTCCTTTTTCTCCTTAGTTTTTTGTTTTTTCTTTCGGTGAAAACAAAAAGTGCGCGGCATAAAACCACGCACCGAAAAACGTAGCTCCATGCCGCGACGCAAACTTTTTCACACTACCTCTTTACAAGGGAAAGCATACAAAAAGGGAGCATACATTTTTACCAAAAGGAAAAAGGTATACTTATCCCATGTTTGCCATGGTAGTGCAGTAATATTCAGTTTGCGTCGCAAGAGTATTTTAACACACTTTCGATAAATTGTAAATACTTTTTAGGAAAATAATATAATATCTGCTATAAAAAACGCCAAGCATAACATTATTTTTCTTTGCGGCTTTGTGTTTTGGGCATAAACACAAAATACGGTATACCCCTTTCGAGATATACCGTATTTTTGAAAACTTTTGTGCGCATACAATTTTGCGAGCGCGTATTTTTTATTGTTTTTTCTTTTTCTTTATGATAGCCTTAACTATAAGCAGTGCGGAAATTCCCAGCACAGCGAGAACTAAAAACACGGGGAGCGCCGCTACCACAAATATGGCAAAGTCCATACAGAACTCGCCAAATGCCTTCCAGCTTCCCGAGAAGGCTTTACTAACACGCTCAAAAAAGCTCGGTTTTTCGACGGTCGTGGGGGTATATTCAAACACCTCCGATATCGAGAGAGTTACCGTCGAATAGCTTACTTTATTGTCGTAAATATCTATCTGTGCTTGATATTCAGCGAGTTGCTGTTCGATCTCGGAAATGCGTTTTTGGAGAGTGTACCAAAAATCGTAGTCCTTGGCATTGTCCAAAGAGCTCATCATGGCAAGCAGACTTTGGCGCTCGGTGTTGAGCGTTTCCATCCTTGCGGTAATGCTGTAGTAGGAGTTGCTTACATCCTGCTCGGACGATGAGCTTGAGGTGACGTTCATAGAGCCGTCAAGACCGCTTACGAAGGCATCTACCTGATCGGCAGGTATCCTTATCACAAAAGTTGCCTGTCGACTGTATTTTTCACCGTAATTATTGTAGCTTTTGCCTGTTACTTTTGACGAGCTAACGTATCCGCTGTGGGAGTCGATCAAGGTGTAAAGCGTACTGATGGTACTGTCGTATTCCTTTGTTTCCGCATTTACCGTAAAAGTGCGGATTATCTTCGGCTCGTTTTCAACGCCGTTGGATGTGTTATCCTTGTTGCTTTCGGGAAAGTCTCCTACTCCTTCTTTGTCGAGCGAAACGCTTGGTGCAGTTTCTGCGTATCTGTCCGAAGCCCCTATTTTCTCGTTTGCTAAAGAATCTTGCGCCGAGCAAGATGAAAACAAAGCAGAGGAAATAAGCAAAAGGACTAAAATCGCAGAAATCCACGTTTTCTTAAAGTTCTTCATTGTGTTTCTCCTATTTTGTTGTTATTGCTCGGCGCATATAAATTAGTTTATTTTTGCAAGTGCGGCTTCAATTCCCGCGGCGGTCTCCTCGTATTTAGCAAGCTTTGCCTTTTCAGCCTCAACAACTGCGGCAGGTGCTTTTGCCACGAAGCCTGCGTTGGAGAGCTTGCCGACAAGGCGAGCGATCTCGCCCTTGGTCTTTTCAAGCTCCTTGGTAAGTCTTTCCTTTTCCTTTGCCATATCAACAAGCTCGGAAATGGGAAGATATACGGTTGCGGCATCGGTAACTATCTGTGCAGCATCGTCGGCGGATATCTTGCCGTCAAAGGATGCGGCAACCTCAACCTCGGATGCGGACGCAAGTCTTACAAAGAAGGGATGAGTAGCTTCTCCAAAGGAGGACGCATACTTTGTTTCAATATAGACCTTGGTCTTTCTGGAGGGAGGAACGTTCATTTCCGTGCGGCGCGCGCGGATAGCCTTGATAACGGTGATGAGCTTTTCAAAGTCAGCGGCTTCCTCTGCGAAGCAAAGATCCTCGTTGAATGCGGGGAAGTCGGAGATCATGATGCTTTCGCTATCAGATGCGTGGGGAAGAGCCTGATAGATCTCCTCGGTGATGAAGGGCATAAAGGGATGCAGGAGCTTGAGCGTACCCTCGAGAACGTAGGTGAGAACGTTCTGCGCGATAAGGCAACCCTCGCTGTCCTTGTCATTAAGACGAGCCTTGGTAAGCTCGATGTACCAATCGCAGAAAACATCCCATACGAAATCATAGATAGCAGAGAGTGCAATGCCGATCTCGTATTTATCAAGAGAGGCGGTAACGGATGCGGTAAGCGCATTGAAGCGGTCGAGTATCCACTTGTCCTCGGGAGCAAGCTTGTCGATAGCGGGCAGAGAAGCCTTTTCTATCGTGAGGTTCATGCGGACAAAACGCGATGCGTTCCAGAGCTTATTTGCAAAGTTACGAGCTGCCTCGATCTTTTCATCCGAGAAACGCATATCGTTTCCGGGGGAGTTGCCTGTGGTAAGGGCAAAGCGCAGGGCGTCAGCTCCGTACTTGGAGATGATCTCAAGGGGATCAATGCCATTGCCGAGCGATTTTGACATCTTGCGCCCCTGCGCATCTCTTACAAGTCCATGTATAAAGACGTGGCTAAAGGGTTTTTGTTCCATAAATTCAAGGCTCATAAATATCATTTTAGAAACCCAGAACGTAATGATGTCATAACCCGTAACAAGAACGGCAGTAGGATAGTATTTTTCAAGCTCGGCGGTCTTTTCGGGCCAACCGAGAGTGGTAAAGGGCCAAAGGGCAGAGGAGAACCAAGTGTCAAGCACGTCCTCGTCCTGAGTTATCTTCGTCGAGCCGCACTTTGGACATTTTGTAACGCTTTCCTCGGAAACCACAAGCTCGCCGCAATCCTCGCAGTAGTATGCGGGAATACGGTGTCCCCACCAAAGCTGACGGGAAATGCACCAGTCCTTGATGTTTTCCATCCAGTTAAGATATATCTTTGAGAATCTGTCGGGAACGTAGCGGATGTCGTCCTCCTTTACAGCCGCGATAGCAGGCTCTGCAAGGGGCTTCATTTTAACGAACCACTGCTTTGAAGCAACAGGCTCAAGTACGGTACCGCAACGGTAGCAATGTGCAACGTTGTGAACGCATTTTTCAATCTTAACAAGAAGTCCCTCGGCTTCCAGATCGGCAACGATCTGACGGCGAGCCTCAAATCTGTCAAGTCCCTGATACTTTCCGCCGTTTTCGTTAATGTGGGCGGTGTTGTCAAGAACGATGATGTTTTCAAGATTGTGGCGCAGACCCGTTTCGTAGTCATTGGGGTCATGCGCGGGGGTGATCTTAACACAGCCCGTACCGAAATCCTTGTCAACGTTCTCGTCAGCGATAACGGGTATCTCGCGGCCTACCAAGGGAAGAATGAGAGTCTTTCCAACGAGGTCTGCATATCTGTCATCATCGGGAGCAACTGCAACCGCAGTATCTCCAAGGAGCGTTTCGGGACGTGTGGTAGCTATAATAACGTACTTGCCGTCCTCGCCCTTAATGGGGTAGCGGATGTGCCAGAAGCTTCCCTCAAGCTCCTTGTGCTCGACCTCGGCATCCGAAATAACGGTGTTACACTTGGGGCAAACGTTGGTAATGCGAAGTCCGCGGTAAATAAGCCCCTTATTGTAAAGGCTTACGAAAACGCGGCGAACGGCGGCAGAAAGGCTGTCGCTCATTGTGAACTGCTCGCGCGTAAAGTCGCAGGATGAGCCGAGCTTTTGGAGCTGACCTATAATGCGGCTTCCGTACTGTGCTTTCCAATCCCAAACTCGCTTAAGAAAAGCCTCACGGCCGAGATCGTGGCGGGTGATACCCTCGTTTACACGAAGATTTTCCTCAACCTTGATCTGTGTTGCAATTCCCGCATGGTCAGTACCCGGAACCCACAGGGTGTTAAATCCCTGCATACGCTTGTAGCGAATGAGGATGTCCTGCAGAGTTTCATCAAGCGCGTGACCCATGTGAAGCTGTCCCGTTACGTTTGGGGGCGGGATAACGATGCAGAAAGGGGGGCGCTCATCCTTAACGTCGGGGGTGAAATAACCCTTTTCCATCCACATGGAATAAAGTCTGTCCTCAAACTGCGACGGATCGTAGGTTTTGGGCAGCTCGTGTGTCTGTGTCTGTTTTTCTTCCATAATCTTTCTCCAAAATATATTTTTTATTTTTAACGTAAAAAAACGCCCCACATCCAAAACAGGACGCAAGACGCGCGGTACCACCTGAATTTGCGCTGTGCGCACACTCAAAAGCCGATAACGAGGCAACCGTTCGGAGCTACTTGATTCACCCCGACCACTCACGGACGACTTCAAAGCCGTTTTCCGAGGGCTTACACCAACCGCCCCTTCTCTGTGGGAAAACCTATCTTTTACTACTTCCGATCACAGCGTTTATACATAAAGTATACCATAAGTAAGGATTTTTGTCAACACAAAAATAAAAACTAATATTTATATTTTCCTTGACCTTTGCCTTGATTTTATGGTATACTAAATTATATCTAAAAATAAGGAAGATGAAAATGAAAACACTTCTTGCAGTTGATGGAAACAGCATACTTAACCGTGCGTTTTACGGCATCAGAGCCTTGTCTACTTCGTCGGGACAGCCTACTAACGCCGTATACGGTATGATCACTATGCTCACAAGGCAGATGGAAAAATACAACCCTGATATGTGTGCGGTGGCATTTGATCTTCGTGCGCCTACTTTCCGTCATAAAATGTACGACGGGTATAAGGCGAATCGTAAAGGAATGCCCGAGGAACTTGCCGCGCAACTGGAGTACGCGCACAAGGCTGTGCGTGCTCTCGGATTTCACATAATTGAAAAGGAAGGCTTTGAAGCGGACGATATCCTCGGCACACTTGCCGCTTACGGCGAGGTTGCGGGTGATGTTCAAACGCTCATTATGACGGGGGACAGGGACTCACTTCAACTGATCTCGGAGCGCACGGCGGTACTTCTTGCTACCAATAACGATTATATATACTTTGACAGAGAGGCTTTCTTTGAAAAATACGGTGTCGAGCCTTCTCAATTCGTCGACGTTAAGGCTATTATGGGTGACAGTTCGGATAATATTCCCGGTATCGCGGGAATAGGAGAAAAGGGTGCGCTTGCTCTCATTTCGCGATTTGGAAGCCTTCGGGCTGTGTATGAATCCTATCAGAGCGCTGACGGAATAAAACCCGCTATGCTTGCAAAGCTCGAAGCGGGGAAGGAGTCGGCTTTTATTTCCCAAAGTCTTGCCGAGATCTGCCGTACAGTTCCCGAAATGCCCGCGCTCGCAGAGCTTGAGACTAACGGAATTAATAAAATTGAGGCTAAAAGACTTTTCACAGAGCTTGAGTTTGGTGCGCTCATAAAGAAAATGGGACTTGATAACGTTGATGACGTATGTGAAGTTGTCACGCCCGCTATATTCGATTACAAGGTCGAAAGCGGTGCTGACGCATTTGCTTCAATACTTTCTTCAGACGCACCTGCAATCTCCATTGGCGATGAAAAAGCCACGGTCTTTGACGGCGAGAGAATTTGCTCCGTTGATATTGCAAGCGTTCCGTTTGAGGCACTTCTCTCTGCCGCGCCGCGCCTTGCGTGCCACGACTGCAAAGCGATCTACGAGCTTTGCGATATGCACGGCACACGCATACGAAACATCGGTTTTGACGTTATGCTTGCCGCCTATGTTCTTGATTCGAGTGGAAGTTTTGATATTTCAAGACTTATCACGATTTACCTTGGCGAGCTTCGGGATGAGAACGTTTCCGATGCTGTTTACGCTTGTCGTTTAAGAGACGTTCTTTCTGCCAAGCTCAAAGAGCAGGATTGCGAGAGATTGTTTTATGATATCGAAATGCCCCTTGCGGGCGTACTTGCCGATATGGAGGAGGCGGGCTTCCTTATTGATGCAGAGGGACTTTCTAACTACGGCGAGGAGCTTGCGGATGCCGCTAATGCCCTGACGGAACGGATATATTTCGCCGCAGGTGAGGAGTTTAACATTAACTCACCCAAGCAGCTCGGTGAGGTCTTGTTTGATAAAATGGGACTTCCCGCCGGCAAAAAAACTAAAACGGGATATTCCACAAGCGCGGAGATTCTGGAAAAGCTTGCACCAAAATATCCGATCGTTTCGGACATTCTTGAATACCGCCAGCTTACAAAGCTCATCGGAACTTACGTCACGGGGCTTCTTAAAGTCGCGGATAAAGAGGGAAGAATACACACCAAATTCAAGCAGACGGGAACTGCAACGGGCAGACTTTCCTCGGCTGACCCCAACCTGCAAAATATTCCCATTCGCACCGAGGTAGGCAGGGAGCTTCGCAAATATTTCCTTCCTCGTGAAAATTATCTTCTTGTAGATGCCGATTACTCCCAGATCGAGCTTCGGCTGCTTGCGTGCATCTCAAATGATGAAAATATGATATCCGCGTTTTTGTCGGGCGAGGATATACACACTTCTACCGCATCTGCGGTGTTTGGCGTTGCTCCCGAACTTGTAACACCGCTTTTGCGTAAGAGAGCTAAAGCGGTAAACTTCGGCATTGTCTACGGAATCGGAGAGTTTTCGCTCTCGCAGGATCTTGGCATAGGAATGAAACAGGCAAAGGAATATATCGAGAGCTATCTTGCCACTTACCCCGGCGTGCGTGATTATTTGAAAAACGTGGTTGAGGATGCCAAAGCCAACGGCTTTGTTACAACTCTTTACGGCAGACGCCGCTTTATACCGGAGCTTAATGAAAAGAATGGAGCTGTGCGCAAATTCGGTGAGCGCGTAGCGATGAATAGCCCAATACAGGGAACTGCGGCAGATATCATAAAAATAGCTATGATAAACGTCGACCGACGCCTGAAAGCCGAGGGGCTTGATGCACGAATGATACTTCAAGTTCATGACGAGCTTATCATCGAGGCTCATCGTGATTCGTCCGAGCGCGCCGCCGAGATACTCCGCGAGGAGATGGAAGCCGCAGCAATGCTTTCGGTGCCGCTCAGTGTCGACCTTTCAATAGGTTCGCGCTGGTATGAAACATAAAAGGAGAGAATTATGAAACTAAGACCACCTGCATATCCACTTATTACCATCGACCCATATTTTAGTGTGTGGTCAGCTACCGATCGACTTACGGACTCGGAGACGATTCATTGGACGGGCGCAGACAATGTTATTTGCGGCGTTGCAACGATAGACGGTAAGGAATACCAAATAATCGGTAAGGGTAAAAATATACCCGCCATGAAACAAACATCGGCAGATTGCACCGCTTTTTCTACCATATATACTTTCGAAGAGGACGGAGTGAGACTCACCCTCACCTTTACCTCGCCGCTCATCCCGAGCGACCTTTACTTGCTTACACGCCCCATAAGTTATCTTGAAATAAGAAACACCTCGCTTGATGGCAGGGAGCATTCAGTTTCGGTAAAGCTCTCGGTTTCCGAGCAGATATGTATGAACAAAGCGGGCGACGATGAGGTGATTTGCGAAAGCGTTGCGCTTGAAAATATAAATTCCATATCAATGGGAAGAAAAAATCCGCGTATGCTCGAGCGTTCGGGGGATGATCTTCGTATAGAGTGGGGACGGTTCTATCTTGCAGGAAAGGGCAAGGTCTTTAGCGAAACTAAAGATTCAATGAATTTTGTCGGTATTACAACAGAGGTCAAATCTGCGTCGGTAATTACCTTCGCTTATGATGACGTAAAGAGCATTGAATATTTCGGAAAGCATCTGTCATCATACTGGAATAAAAACGGTGATTCAATTGTAAACGAGATAGTCAAGGCTCATTCTGACTATGAAAGCATACTTGAGCGTTGCCGTAGTTTTGAAAACGAGCTTTTTGCCGATGCCGTTCGCGCAGGCGGTGAAAAATATGCAGAGCTGTTGGAGCTTGCGTTGCGACAGACACTTGCCGCTCACAAGCTTGTGCTTGATGAAAACGGCGAGTTGCTTTATATTTCAAAGGAATGCTTCTCGAACGGATGCGCCGTTACCGTTGACGTAAGCTATCCGTCGATACCGCTGTTCCTTATATATAATCCTGAGCTTGTCAAGGGAATGATGCGTCCAATATACAGATACGCGCGCTCCGATGCGTGGAAGTTCGATTTTGCGCCGCATGACGTAGGTCAGTATCCCAAGGTCAATGGACAGGTGTACGGAAACAATGCTATCGAAAGACAGATGCCCGTTGAAGAATGCGGAAATATGCTGATAATGGAAACTGCCGTTGCTATCGCGACTGGGGACGTGTTATTTGCAGCAGAACACATGGACGTGCTTGATGGATGGGTAAAATATCTTATTGACAATGGCAGAGATCCTGCAAATCAGCTTTGTACCGACGATTTTGCAGGTCACCTTGCACACAACTGCAATCTTTCGCTGAAAGCTATAATGGGTATTGCGGGATACGGAATACTCAAGGGCATGAGCGGTAATAAGCAGGACGCGGAGAAATACGTCAGCATGGCTCGCTCTATAGCGGAGGATTGGGCACAACGCGCTGCAAATGAGGACGGAAGCTATCGCCTTGCCTTTGATAAGCCCGATACTTTCAGTATGAAATACAATATAGTTTGGGATAAGCTGTGGGGAACGCGCGTTATGCCGCAGAATGTAATTTCATCAGAGGTAGCAAGCTATTTCGGGCGGCTCAACGCATACGGCTTGCCCCTTGATAACAGACGCTCGTACACAAAGAGCGACTGGACTGCGTGGACGGCAACGCTTGCCCACCGCCGAGAGGATTTTGAGCGTCTTATCGAGCCTATGTGGGCGGCATACAACGCAAGCGAGTCGCGTGTGCCGATGACGGATTGGTATTATACCGTAAGCGCGCTTCACGCCGCATATATGTCAAAAGGGGAGAATATTGAAAAATCTTTCCGCAACCGCACTGTTCAAGGCGGACTCTATATAAAGCTCCTTGAATATAAGGGGATCATGAAATATATGTGATAGAAATCCCGCACTCGACGCTTTAATCGAGTGCGGGATTTTCACAAGTATTACTCCTTGTTTTGGTACTTTTTAAGCTGTTCTTCCAATGCTTTTACTCTTTTTTCAAGATTTGTCACTATCTCGTTGAAAATAAACACAAAGAACGATAAAATAAGCGCAAAGCCCAGCTCAATAAGAATGGGATTGCCGCTTTGGAAGAATTTCCATCCTCCGAAAAATACAACCAAATATATTAAAAGGAAGCAAAGAGCAAAAACGATAGACCATCTTAAAAAAGATTTGAGTTTGTTTTTCATCAATTATCCTCCGAGAGAAAATTGTTTAGTGAGTTGACAATGCGGAGTTTTGTATATTAATGAAATCGCGCAAGCGCGATGAAATCCGAGCAAGCTCGGATGAAATCTTCAGCCTTCGGCTTCAGATGAAATCAAATCCACCTTTTACTAACCACGCAAAGCGGGATTTCATCACGAAGTGATTTCAGCCCACGGTAGTGGGATTTCTTCCGCCAACGGCAGATTTAGGTGAAAAAGCACTTGCTTTTTGCAAGTGCTTTTTTCTGGTGGAGACAACTGGAATCGAACCAGTGACCCCTTGCATGTCAAGCAAGTACTCTAACCAGCTGAGCTATGCCTCCACATCAACAAGCAATATTATATCATAAAGAAAAGAAAAATGCAATAGTTTTTTAAAACTTTTTATAATTATTTCGTAAAAAACCGCCGTCCGATTCGGACGGCGGTAAATACTGTCTTATTGAGCTGCGGTCTCAATGTAATTCATGTAATCCTTCTGCTTGGTCTTGGTAAAGATGCAGTAACCGTAGTAGGTGTACTCAACCTTGGAAAGATCCTCGGAAATGAGGTGTGCCTTCTGGTTGAATACGATCGGGATCACGGGCATATCGCCAAGAAGCATCGTCTCTGCATTGTGGAGAAGCTCTGCGCGTTTAGCACCGTCTGCTTCCTTATTGATCTGCTCAATGAGAGCATTGTAATCAGCGTTTGAGTATCCGGTCTTGTGAGGTACGTCGATGTACTCGGCGGCGGACATATCCTGACCCTGACCGGAGAAACCGGTTGCAAAGGGAGCAAGCACGGAGAATGCATCGGGGCTGAATGCCTGAAGATCAACAGCGATGACCTCGTAGTTGCCGCTGTAGAAGTCCTCTACCATAGTTTCGTCGTAGATGTCCTTGTTAACTATGCCAAGATATTTCTCATCGTTGATGGTGTTCTCAAGAGGCTTTACAGAAACGTTAAATCCAAGTCCCTTCCATGCTTCGCAAACCATTTCGGCAATCTTAAGTTCGACCTCATCGTAAGGACGAACGGAGATAGCGAAGGTGTAATCAGAGGGCTTGATTCCTGCCGTAGAGATATGAGCCTGAGCTGCGGTAGGATCTGCGGCAGCGGAGATTACAGAACCGCCCACGGTACGGAACAGCTCCTCACTCTTGTCGTTGTTGAACACGCCGTAGGGAACGATAGCATCAGCGGCTTTTGCGAATACGATAGCCTGCGCGATAGCATTACGGTCTATAGCCTTGGAAAGGGCGAGGCGAACTTCCTTGTTAGCAAAGAGCTTCTCGGTAGTGCCGTCAGCCTTAGCTATATCTGCATTCTGATTGAGATAGTAGCTGTGGGTGGACATAAGATCCGTTACAGTTGCGGTGTTGGCGTAATCGGCTCTCTTGGAAAGTGCGATATCTCCAACGTAGAAGATCTCGCCGCTTGCAAACTTTTCAAGCTGCTGTTCCTTGGTGAGCGAGTAGTCGATAATGAGCTGGTAAGGAGTTACGGATGTGTCTATGTACTTTGCATCCTTTGCGCGTCTGAAGTAAATGTTGCGCTCAAGAACAAGTTCTTTGTAGGATTCGTCCTTGGTAGAGGATTCACCAACGGTCAAAAAACCGTAGTTGAGAGTTCTGATCTTAAAAGGACCGGAGCATACGATGGACGAGGTCTTCTTGGTCCAGTCAGCATTTTTCTTAACAATGTCCTCGCGCAGGGGAGCAAGAGCTACACTGGTAAGGTTGCGGAGGAATCTGTCGTAGTCGATATCGCCTACAAACTCAATGATAACGGTCATATTGTCCGCAGAAACACCAACGCTGTCGATCGAGACGTCGCCTGCCTTGGCTTCGCGAGCGTTTTTGATGTCATAGAGCAGACAAGCTGCCTCGGAGTTGAATTCGGGATCAAGTATACGCTTCCATGCGTAAACTACGTCCTCTGCGGAAACATAAGTACCGTCGGACCAATAGTTATCGTCATGAAGATCGATATACATGGTATATTCGTTGTTCTTTTCGTCGCGCTTTATTGTATAATCCTCAGCAAGGGACTCTACAACTTCGCCGTCCTCATCAAGAACAAAGAGAGTATCAAAGATAAGTCCACAGACCTGCGTAGCGGAGTCATTGTTCAACGCGAACGCGGGGTCGAGGTCGTATACCATTTCGGACAGATACATTTTGATCTGTGCGCCCTTTACGATCTCGCCGTCGATGTTAGAATCGTGGCAGGATACAAGAGAGAAACAAAGGCATACAGTGGCAAGAATTAAAGCAACAATTCGCTTTGTCATGGTTTTTTAATTCCTCCTTGGAACAAAAAGTTGATTCGTCGGCAGAGCCGAAAATATATTATCAATATATTATAACATAATTTGACTAAAATTTCAATAATCTTTTTCATTGCCAAAAATCTTTTGGAGCTTTGCACAATATAAGCCCAAAAAACTGTGCAAAATAAACATAAAAATTAGTATTAAGTTTATAAATATATTATAATACAAATTAATAAAAAAATCAAGGTATAGGAAAAAATAATTATGAGGGTAGAAGAAAAAAAGAAGATGGACGAATCGCCGCGAACAGATATGGCGATAGAAGCTTTTGACGGTCTTGACGGAACAAAGATGGGGAAGGCGACTGAATTTTTTACAGATTCCGGAAGCATAAGGGTGGATGAGATAACGATTTTAAGCGCAGATGCTGAAAAAAGACTCGGCAGGCGCAAGGGACGCTACGTTACGTTTTTATTTCCGCACGTTTCTCTTATGTCAGACTCCGCAGAGATTTTTCTTTCCAAACTATTGTCGCAGGAGATAGAGAAATTTTTACAAAAATTATCGTTTGAAAAAACGCAAGAACTGAAAGTTCTCGTTATTGGTATCGGAAACAGGGATATGACTGCAGATGCGATAGGACCGCTGTCGGCAGACAAGGTAATTGCAACAAGACATCTGGAGCAATACGATAAAAGTTTTTTTGATTTGCCGAATATGAAAAAAATATCAGTATTTTCCCCAAGCGTAGAGGGAAAAACGGGCATAGAAACCGAGTTGCTTGTTCGAGAGGTTGCGGGAATAGTAAAACCAGATGTGATTTTGGCGATAGATGCGCTTGCCACGCTTTCGTGCGATAGCATCGGTTCCACGCTCCAAATTACCGATTCGGGCATCTCGCCGGGCTCGAGCGTTGGCAATCGCCGCGCCGTGTTCAGCGAAAAAACACTCGGCGCGCCCGTTATTGCAATCGGTGTACCGATGGTTGTGGATTCTTCCGTTCTCATCGAGGAGGCATTGAAGCGTGCCGAAATAGATATGCCGCCGCGCCTTTGCTCTGAGATATCCCGCAGAAAACGTTTCTTTGTTTGTCCCAAAGACAGCGACCTCATAGTTGAACGATTGACAGAAATCATATCCTCTGCCATTAATCGCACCTTTACGGAATTGTGATATATTTTGGATCGCTCGAATATAATTGAGCAGTCAGGATAAATGGCAAAACGGAGGATCGATATGTCAGATAATAAAGAAAATAATTCCATCCAACCCATAAGAGAGTGCAAAGTAAGGCGCGTGGCGTTCAGCGAGCCTATCAAGCTGTTTGAACCCGAAAACAATATTATCATTGATGCTAAAAAAAGGAAAAAGAACTATTACGCGGCATTAGTAGAATTTTGTAAAATTTTATCTCTTTTCCTTGCATTCTCCGCGCTTTTTTATATTGCGTTTATGCGCAAATCAACAGCTGGCAATGCCGCCGGCGATGCCGCGCCTCCCGATAAAGAAGCGGCTGTTCTTCCCGAAAGTGTTACGGATGACAACAAAAAGGAAGATGTGCAGAATTTTGTGTTTTCCGATGAAAGCGGCAAGGGAATAGACCCGAATAAAATAAATACCGACGGATATACTCTTGCCCCGATCATGAACGAGGCTACAGGTGTTAAGATCATAGTTATACACTCCCATTCTTCGGAGCGGGTTTCCGAAACTCAAGGGGTGGCGGCGCTCGGCGAGGAACTGTGCAAATTACTCAACGGCGCGGGGGTAGAGTCGCATCACTGTACCGATAAGATGGATAAAAATGGGGTTATCGGGGCGTACGAAAACATGAAAGCGCGGGTAAAGGAGCTTCTTGTAACTTACCCCAACACTGTGTGTGTTATCGATTTGCATAATTCTGATATGGGGGGCGGATTGACGCTGACGGTGGGCGCGGATGATGAGATAGGTTGGACGGAGAATTTCAGACTTGCACTTGCCTTGAGTAAAGGAGTGGCACATACTTACCCGCATTCTTTGAGGGTTTTGCCGTCTGCCATCGGTCAGGACAGCGGCTTGCTCTCCTTGCACGTTGGTATTGGTTCTGATAAGCAGAGTGAGGCGGAGGCGGCACTTGCGCTTGAAGCATTTGCAAATGCATTGATAACACTATGCCAATAGATCGGATAAGCGTTAAAACGAGGGGGTGAGCGGCAAATGCATTTTCCATTTCCCGCTCCCCCCCTTTTCCTG
Source organism: Eubacteriales bacterium (assembly GCA_045546615.1). GTDB lineage: Bacteria > Bacillota > Clostridia > Oscillospirales > CAG-272 > CAG-390. Next base: position 23,233 of record JAZQDD010000031.1, read on the forward strand.
CGTGTAGTGACGTTAGAATGACGTTTGCGTCCGATAAAAGCCCCTGCCAAAAAGAAACCGAAGATTCCTACGTAATATCCTATTGTGGAAATAAAATTCATGCATGAGCCGCGGCAGATAAGCGTAATGGCAAGAGAAATTGCCGAAAGCATTAATGCCGATATCCCTGCGGCGGTATATGCAGACGCATCGAGTAATTTTCTCATAGCTGCAATTCCGCCGACAAAGCACCCGCAATACAGTGCAACCAAAGCTAACGCGTTTGAGTATAAAGCAGGATCATTCGTTCTGTAGAGGAAAAAGGTAAATGCGATAAGTAATAACATCCCCATAGCAAGAGAGACGAAAAAAGCTGTAGCTATTGCTACAGGGATCGACGGGCGCTTTTCACGACTTGCGTGATTGCGGGAAAACCGTTTGGCTCCGTTCATAAAAACATCCTCCGAAAAATATATTTTGGTAAAATATATTCCTCGGAGGATGATATTATTCGAATCAGTTGTTTTTATCGGAAGAATTATTTTCTTCTGCGGAAACCTGCACGCGAGAAACTGCCGACTTGAGCAGCTGTATTCTGGTGCGGTCACGGGACGAGATTATGGTAATAGTTTCCTCGCCGCTTATAGCTACGATGATACCCACGATCCCGCCAATGGTAACGATCTCGTCACCAACGGAAAGGTTGTTGCGCATAGCCTGCGTCTCTCTCTCCTGCTTGCGTTGAGGTCTGATCATAAAGAAATAAAAAACGAGCAGAAGACCGCCGATCATAAAAATAGGATAGAGCGCGCCTCCGCCTGCGGTTAAAAATGACATAGTGTTTTTCCTCCAAAACTTATAATAAAGTATTATACAACATTTTTGGGAGCTTTTCAAGTATAAAATGTGAAAAATATTTACTTAACTTCTAAAACAATCTTAATTATCTGTTGAAAAAAATAAAAAAATGTGTTATACTACTATAAATTGCTAAAAGATTTACCATGGAGGTTTTGATGATGGCAGATATGCTTTTTGATGATAATAAATATCTTGAATGCGGAAAGATCATCAACACTCACGGCATAAAGGGCGAGGTAAAGATAGATTCATGGTGCGATACGCCATACGTTCTTGCCGAGCTTGAAAAGATATATATTAAAGAAAACAATTCTTTTGTCGAAAGACGCATTTTGCGTGCATACGTTCATAAAAAATTTGTTATAGCCGCTTTGGACGGAATAAATGATATAGACGTTGCTGAGGCGCTGAAAGAAACGGTCATTTACGCTCTGCGCGACGACGTTCCGCTTGAAGAGGGGGATTATTTTATCGCTGACCTCATAGGGCTGCCTGTGATTGATGCAGACAGCGGAAAACTTTACGGCAATGTCAGCGAGGTGTTTAACAACGGAGCTACCGATATATATACGGTAAAGACCGAGGCGGGGGAGAGAATGATTCCCGCCGTGGATGAATTCATAGTTTCGATAGATGCCGAAGAAGGTATTCTCGTAAGACCTATAGAGGGTATGTTTGACTGATGAGATTTGATATAATGACGCTTTTTCCCGAGCTTGTTGATACCGTTCTTTCCGAAAGTATCATAGGGCGCGCCAGAAAAAACGGATATATTTCCGTCAATGCACACAACATACGGGATTACAGCGAGGACAAAAATCGCCGCGTTGACGATACGCCTTACGGCGGCGGCAAAGGAATGCTCATGGCTGCGCCCCCTGTTTTTAATTGCTATTCCGCAGTCAAGAATGAAGCCCCCGAACTGAAAACAAGGGTAATATATATGTCTCCAAAGGGGACGGTCTTAACACAGCAAAGGGCGCTTGAGCTTTCCCGCGATTATGAGCGTTTGATCATTTTGTGCGGACATTACGAGGGCATCGACCAAAGAGTGCTCGACGAGATCGTTGATGAGGAGATCTCGGTGGGGGATTATGTTTTGACGGGCGGAGAGATCCCCGCGTGCATACTTGTTGATTGCATCGCAAGACTTGTTGACGGTGTTCTTGCGGCTCCCGAGTGCTATGAGAGTGAAAGTATTGCGTGCGGACTTCTTGAATATCCCCAATACACAAGACCTTATGAATTTCACGGACAAAAAGTTCCCGACGTATTGCTTTCGGGACATCATGCCAATATTGAGAAATGGCGAAACGAAAAGGCGCTTGAACTAACTCTTGCAAATCGCCCGGATCTTATAAAAAAATAACACTGTTGAAAGGAGGTATGGCTGTGAAGCTCGGTTTTAAGCTAAAGAGCGGAATAATTATTCCCACGCTGTCAAAATGGTGCGATAAACTGTCTGCTATATTTAAAAGAAGCGCAATTTTTTCTTTAGTTACAGGATACGATAAAAGCAACAATGCTTTCACCGACTCGGCAATTCGCAAGGCTGTATCCTCCACGGCATCGGATAATAAGGGCGTTGTGCGCCGTTTCAAACGTGCGGCATCTGCGCAGTTTGAAAATTCACTCCTTATAAATATAATTTCCTTGTTGTCACAAAGACTGCAGACCATGCCGCTTAAAATATACGGTATGTTTTTTGCCTCCTTTGGTATATATACCGTAATAATATACTTGCTGAAAACTTTTGCTCTGCTTTTTGATTCCGTTGCCATAAGTGATCTTTGGGGCGGCGTTATTATTTGCGCGATCTCTATTCCGATGCTTTTAAGCACTCGTTGCCTTGCTCAGGCAATGGGAGAGAGCAGGCTGATGCGCCCGATCTTGACCGCGGTATTTGGTATTTCGGCTGTGAGCTTTGAAAAAAGCCCCGTTGAGGTAAGGTATCACAGCATTTCGGTTATTGCGGGTATTGTATGTGGCGCACTTACTTTTTTTGTTAGCCCTTTCTATATTCTCGCAGGTCTGGCAGCTCTTGCCGTTTTGTGGCTATTGGTGAGCTATCCCGAGGCGGGAGCGGTTATGTCTCTTGCTATGGTGCCGTTCATGGGGATGTTGGAACACCCCTCGCTGACTCTTGCGGTACTTGTTATGCTCACTTTGTTCAGCTATGGCATCAAGCTGTTGAGAGGCAAGCGTATTATTTCCTTTGAAATACTTGATCTTTTTGTTTTCTTTTTTTGTTTTGTAATTGCTTTGTCCGGCATAACACCGGGGGGGCATAGCGGAGTCAAGGAGGCACTTGTTTCCGCAGGGCTTATGCTGATATATTTTCTCGTCTCTAACCTCGTGCGTTCAAGAACGTGGCTCAATATTACGCTGGCGCTTTGCATCGCATCTGCTACTATAACTTCTTTTATAGGTATTGCCGAGTTTCTTTTGGGGTTTGCAAAATTGGATTGGATAGACAGCTCGATGTTTTCCGGTATAACGGGAAGAGCTACATCTGTTTTTGAAAACCCAAATGTACTTTCTTCCTACCTTATTTTGATAATTCCCGTAACTATTGCCGTGTGTATTTATCATAAGGAAAGGAACGTGCGTCTCCTTTGCGCGATTTGCGCAGCCATTATGATATGGTGCGTAGTGTTGACTTGGTCGCGAGGGGCATGGCTCGGACTTGCGGCGGGGATCGTTTTGCTTCTTTTGTCCGCAAGTTCAAAAAATCTTCTGTTTGTGCCGCCGGCCGCCGGTGCGCTTTTAATTGCGTCGTGGGTATTTCCCGATACTTTTGGAGCAAGACTTGGGAACATCTTTACCGTTGTTGACAGCTCCAATCATTATCGGGTTTCTATCTGGCGTGGCGTTGGTAATATGCTTCGCGAGAGTTGGGCGTGCGGAATCGGCGCGGGCGAGTTGAATTTCCGCGCGGTATACATCAATTTCGCATCCTTCGGCATCGAGGATGCCCCCCATGCACACAGCTTGTACCTACAACTTTTGGTTCAGGTAGGTGTGATGGGTTTGGTATTTCTTTTTGTCGCACTGTTCCTGTCGGCGCAAAAGGTGTATTCCCATAAATTTGACAGCCGTGCCGACAAAGCTACGGGATTGATAGCCGTAGGATGTTTTTGCGGTGTTGTTGCGATGCTCGGGTTTGGATTGTTTGATTACACGTGGTATAATTACCGCATTCTTTTTACCTTCTGGGCTTTCCTTGGACTCGCATCTGCGGCTGTTAACGTAGGACGGGAGGACATCAGACTTAAAGAGACCGCATCTATGACTCACGCAGGAGCAGCGGGCGAATGTGCCGAGCTGATCATAAACTTCAGAAAGGAGCAGTCGTAAAATGAACGAAGAATTGAATTTTGAAAATGAAGAGCCGAAAAAATCTTCACGCCGTAATGCGGCAAAAGGCAAAAAAAGTTTCAGCATTATTGATGCCATTATTATAATCGCAGTTCTTGCTATCGTTATTTTAATTGTTTCTGCTTATGTAGGGGGATTAGATATCTCCTTTTCGACAAAAAAGACCTCTATAACCTATACAATAGAGATCCAAGGGATAGACCCCGCGCTTGCCGCCAATATTGCCGTGGGGGCAGCCGCCATAGATGAAAAGGGCTATTCATTGGGTACGATTGCCGCGGGAGTTGAGGTTGACAGCTATTTTGAGGTCAGCTATGATCCGGTATCAAAGGAAGTGGTTTCTACTGAACACCCTACCTTGTCTAATATTACGCTCACAATATCAGCCGAGGCAGTTATAGACGATGTGAAGGGCTACCTTGTGGATGGACGCAGAATTGCTGTTGGCGCAGAATACTTTATAGATCTTCCCGGATTTGAAGGTAAGGGCGAATGTGTCAGCATAGTGATCGATAATGCTCCGAAGGGAGGTTCTTCAAATGGCTAAAGACAGCACGAATCAAAGCCGCAGAAAATTCGGTGTGGTTGATATTGTTATAGTTGTAGCGATTCTGGCAATTATAATATCGGGAGTATTGAGATACACTCTTGATGAGGGGGTGTTTACGCGCAATGACGTTACTTGCGGAGTCAAATTTCGCGTTACCTCGGTAAGATACAGCACTTATGATATGCTCGAGGAAAATGAAAAGGTGTTTTTGTCCGATTTTGAATTGCTCGGAACACTTTCTTCGCTGAATATCACACCGGCGGTGTTTTATGCTGAAAATGAGGCGGGCGATATTATATCGGTCCATTATCCGGAAAACACGCTTGTCGATATTAACGGAGAAATCGTATGCGACCTGTCGGTAAACGGCGGCAGATATACCGCCGCAAACGGAACGCATATCTGTCCCGGAGCGGTTCTTGAGCTTCATACGGATGCCGTTGATCTTGTTGTTGTGGTAACCGAGGTGAGCGTAATTAAGGGAACGGAGTCATAAAATCGGCTCACAATCCACATTTTTGTGTAAAAATAGCAAATTTTACCGAATTTAAAACAAATTTTTAAATAATTAGCTATTGCAATTTTTGAAAAGAAATGATATAATATCTGCATTAAGGTATAATAAAGTCCGCTTGAGTGTAAAAAGGAGCTTGATATGATTCAACGAGATGTCACAATAACCAACAACGGAGGCCTTCACGCACGCCCCGCTACGTTTTTTATACAGAAGGCTAATTCCTATAAAAGCTCTATTTGGGTAGTGAAAGATGAGCGCAGAGTTAACGCCAAGAGCTTGTTGGGTGTTCTTTCTATTGGTATAGCTAAAGATATGACCATCACGCTTGTTGCTGACGGCGAAGATGAAAAAGCCGCATTGGATGGGCTTGAGACACTTGTAAATACCGGTTTTGTCGATTGATTGATCTTAATTAAAAGGCGGGATGCGTAGCACTCCCGCCTTTTTGAAATTAACGAAAGCGAGGTGATACTATGTCCGCACCGCTGACGGCGGCACAAGAGGCACGCCGCGTCGCCCTTCTTAACGAGGCATTGGCTCTGCCCGAACAGCCGGGAGTATATATAATGCACGATGCCGGCGACAAAATAATCTACGTGGGCAAATCCCGCCATTTGCGCGATAGGGTATCGCAGTACTTTCGGCTTGGTGAAAAAAATGCCAAAACCGAGCGCATGGTAAGGAGCGTGTATCGCTTTGAGTGTATCCACTGTGATACGGAGATAGAGGCGCTCACGCTTGAAAACACACTGATAAAGCAACACAATCCGCGTTATAATATTCGCTTGAAGGATGCAAAATCCTATCCTTTCATAAAGCTTACTGCGGGTGAATATCCAAGGTTCGTTATGAGCCGCAAGCGCGAGAGCGACGGAAAATATTTCGGCCCGTATTCCGGAACAACGATAGTTTATTCCACGATAGATTTCGTTAATAAAGCGCTGGGGCTTCCGTCTTGCAAGCACCGTTTTCCGCGAGATATCGGAAGGGTGCGCCCCTGTATATATTATCAGATCGGACAGTGCCGCGGCGTTTGCGCGGGCAAGGTCGGCGCAGATGAATACAATGAAGCTGTAGCCTCGGCGTGCGAGGTTCTCAAGGGAAATACTGCTTCCGTCAGACGCGCGCTTGAAGAAAAGATGCTTGAGTACGCGGAAAACGAGCAGTATGAGCTTGCGGCAAAGTGCCGCGACACTGCCGCCGCCCTGTCAAAGCTTTCTCAAAGGCAGAAGGCAGTTGCTTCTCCCGATACAGATCAGGATGCGATAGGATTTTATACGGACGAGGTATGCTCGGCGCTTTCGCTTTTGCGTATACGCAAGGGAATGCTCGTTGACAAGATAGATTTTACTATGGGTGCGGAGGTCATTGCCGATACGCAGGCACTTATATCCCTGCTGTATGAGCATTACAAAACCTCGCAGGACGTTCCGCCAAAGCTTCTTGTTGGCTTTGATGCCACGGAGGATGATGCGGAGCTACTGTCCGCGCTTTTGTCGGAAATGAATGAAAAGAAAAAGCGCGTCAACGTCAACATCCCGCAAAAAGGGGATAATAAAAAGCTGTGCGTGATGGCTTCGGAAAACGCGCATCAGGCGGCTTTGAAATATCACAGAGACAGCGAAAAGGGCGATGGTGCCGCATTGCGCCTTGCGGAGCTTTTGTCTTTGGAGGTCGTTCCCGATAGGATAGAGTCATACGATGTTTCAAACCTCGGTGACGAGCATATAACCGTGGGAATGATAGTGCTTGAAGGCGGAAAATTTCAAAAGAGCGATTACAGGACCTTCAAGATAACAACTACGCAGGGGGTTGATGATTACGGCTCTTTGCGCGAGGCATTGCGGCGCAGATTTGCCCATCTTTCATATGCGGAAGGTGCATTTGCCAAAGCGCCCGACCTCGTTCTTCTTGACGGCGGTGCGGGACAGCTCTCAACCGCGCTTGATGTAGCAGAGGAAATGGGGATAGACATACCCTTTGCGGGCATGGTTAAGGACGATTATCACAAGACTCGTGCGCTTGTAACAAGTGCAGGCGAGGTCGATATATCACGCGAGCGCGAGGTGTACGTTTTCCTTTACAAAATACAAGAAGAAGTGCATCGCTTTACCGTATCAAAAATGAGTGCGGCAAAGCGAAAAACAATAAAACATTCATCGCTTGAAAAAATACACGGAATAGGCGCAACAAAGGCAAAGAAGCTCCTTGCGGCATTCGGAAGCCTGAATGCCTTGAAAAGCGCAAGCATCGACGAAATAGCATCGATAAAAGGAATTTCAACCACGGACGCCAAGAATGTGGTGCAGTATTTTAAAGAGATGAAGGGGAGGTGAGCCGAATGAGAATAATCACGGGAAGTGCGCGAGGCGTAAATTTGTTTACGCTCGAAGGAGAAGAGACTCGCCCTACCTCTGCGCGTGCTAAAGAGGCTGTTTTTTCGATATTACAGTTTTCAATATCGGGAAAGCGGGTGCTTGATCTTTTTGCAGGTTCAGGTCAAATGGGACTTGAGGCGCTTTCGCGCGGTGCTGAATCGGCGGTGTTCGTGGATAAATCACGCCAAGCTGTTGATATAATAAAGAAAAACGCCGCAAAAACGCGGCTTGCTGATAAATGCAGGATAGAGTGTGGTGATTTTTCGGAAAGACTTGCCCGTATGCGCGGAGAAAGATTTGATATAGTTTTTTTGGATCCGCCATACGCTTTGGGAGCTATACCCAAGGTGCTATCGATGCTCATCGATGCCAAAAACGTAGATAGTGATACTTATATCGTGTGCGAGGCGGGCGCTGAAGGGGACTTCTTTGGCGGAGATGCCGCGCTTGCGTCTGCATTTGACGTGGTACGCCGTGCCAAATACGGCATCGCGCACGTAATTATACTTCGTCCAAAAGGAGAATAAATGATGAGAAGTGCGATCGTACCCGGCAGCTTTGATCCGATGACGCTCGGGCATCTTGATGTGATCAAGCGCGCCAGAGCGCTTTTTGATAACGTAATAGTTGCCATAATGATAAATCCCGATAAGCAGGGAAAATTCACCTTTGCACAGCGCAAAAAAATTGCAGAACTTACCGTTGATGGGATATCGGGCGTTACCGTGATAACCGCAGACGGCTACCTTGCGGATCTTGCCGCGGCTTTTGGCGCGGTAGCGATAGTAAAGGGTGTCAGAAATACCGAGGATTTTGTTTACGAGCAGAAGATGGCGGCTTTCAACCACGAGAGAAATCCTCTTGCCGAAACCGTATATCTTCCCGCTTACGACGGGCTTGTTGACGTCAGCTCAACCGCGGTGCGCGAAATGATAGAGTCGGGCGCTGACACCTCGGGCGTACTGTCAGAGGCGGCGGCAGAGTATATACACAGCATAGGAGAATGATATGGTAATAAGCAAATATACGGTATCAGCGGCGATCTCCAAGCCCATGGTTGCCGTTGTTATAGCTGATATACATGACGGTGCGTATGAAAACGTCATCAATAAAACCAAAGAGCTATCTCCCGATTTCATACTCATTCCCGGTGATATAATCAGGGGGCATACTTCCGATGCTAAAAACAGTCCGCAAATGCTTGTTGAATGCACAAAACTCGCGCCCACGTTTATGTCGCTCGGCAACCACGAGCAGAACGCACTCCCGCTTGTTCGCTCTGCCGCGCAGAAAGCGGGAGTATGCTTGCTTGACGATTCATTTGTTGAATTTGGCAAAATGCACATCGGCGGTTTAACTTCAGGCTTTATTACGCAAAAAGCCGAGCAGGGGTTTTATAAAAAGACGCCCGCCCCCAACCATGAGTGGCTTGACACTTTTTCAGCACTTGATGGGTATAAACTGCTTCTTTGCCACCATCCGGAATATTATCCCAAATATATAAGGGATAAAAAGATAGATATGACTATTTCGGGACATGCGCACGGCGGTCAATGGCGTGTTTTTGGCAGGGGCGTGTATGCGCCGGGGCAGGGATTGTTTCCGAAATATACCTCGGGTATGTTTGATGACCGATTCATTGTCAGCCGCGGGCTTGCAAATGATTACGGTATTCCTCGTATTTTCAACCCCTGCGAGCTTATTGTAATACGTTTTGAACCTATAAAATGAAAAAGTCGGTGTTTTTACACCGACTTTTTCATTTTATGCTTGCGTAAAGGTTCAAATCCCATGCCGGGATATACGGATATCGTCTGACGTATAGCTTATATTCCGGGCAAAGTTCGTGTATCTGAAGTATAAGCTCATGGAGATCCTCGGTGCGATGATAGAGCGAAACGAGAAGGTCGGGGTGATGCTTGCGGATAACGGATGCACTGCCTTGGATAGCCTCGCGCTCACTTCCCTCAACGTCATATTTGATAAAGTCAACGGTGCATTCCTCACATACTTCATCCACCGTGAGCGCGCGTACTTCCGCGCGCCTTTTTAAGTCGGATCGTAGCCATGTCGTTCTGTGAGCCAAGGAGTTGTAGCTAAGTGTTGTCTTCCTAAGACCGCTTGGGCCTCCGACTTGCTCACTTCCCTCAACGTCATATTTGATAAAGTCAACGGTGCATTCCTCACATACTTCATCCACCGTGAGCGCGCGTACTTCCGCGCGCCTTTTT
>JAZQDD010000032.1:0-3499 GCA_045546615.1 Eubacteriales bacterium
GCAGTATTTCCAAAGCGTATGATTTCCTTTAATCCGATGCAGTACGTTGTATGGCGTGGGAAAAAGGATGATTACGAATTGTTCTCGGATGATAACGGAGACGTTGCTACCATACCGACACTCACTCACGAAATGTATCTAAAGCTTGAGGATTTTCTGAAAGCGAAGGATAACCCCGCACTGCTCCCTATACAGATCGCATACTACACAGGACTTCGCATTGGTGAGGTCTGCGGACTGACTTGGCAAGACGTAAATCTTGAAAAGCAGTACCTTACGGTACGCCGCAGTATGCGCTACAACGGGTCAAGGCACAAAACCGAGATAGGGGCTACCAAACGCAGGAAAGTCCGCACTGTGGACTTCTGTGACACCCTGGCAGAGATTCTGCGAACTGCCAAACTTGAACAACACAAAAACCGATTCAAATACGGAGAACTATTCTGTCTCAACTACTACATTGAGGTTAAGGAGAAAGACCGTACATACTACGAGGTATATACGCTACCGAGAAACGAGAAGGTTCCCGATGGCTACAAGGAGATATCCTTTGTGTGCTTAAGACCTGACGGAGCGTATGAATCGCCCAGCACGATCGGTATTATGTGCAAACGGGCAAGCAAAAAGGCAGAGGGACTCGAAGGGTTTCATTTCCACCAACTGCGCCATACCTTCACAAGTAATCTGCTCTCAAACGGAGCAGCACCCAAGGATGTGCAGGAGCTTTTAGGTCACTCTGATGTCAGTACCACTATGAATGTCTACGCTCACTCTACAAGAGAGGCGAAGCGTACTTCCGCACGACTGCTCGATAAGGTAGTTAGCGGTTGAATATAAAAAGTTTCCCTTATTTTCGCTCATAAGGGCAAAAACAAGGGAAAATACATAACAGTTGAGTTTGTAACAGGCGAAAAACCCAGTAATATCAATGGTTTTTGAGTGTAGGACAGTTATTGTCTGATAAATTCCAATTTGTCGAGCAGACAGCAACAGGCAGTTGCTTGTCAACTCAGGCAATCTGTGGTAAAATATAACCACAAAACATAGGGTGGTGAAATGATGGAAACAAAGGATATTATTTTAGAACTCAGAACCAAAAAAGGGCTTTCGCAGGAGGAGCTTGCGGAAAAGATATTTGTAACAAGACAGGCGGTTTCTCGTTGGGAGAACGGCGAAACGATACCCAACACCGAAACCCTCAAGCTGTTGTCAAAGTTGTTTAATGTATCAATCAATACGCTTTTGGGTTCACCGCTTGAACTTGTTTGCGAGTGCTGTGGTATGTCATTGAAAGACACCGATATCAGCCATGAGAAGGATGGCGCTCTTAATGAAAAATATTGCAAGTGGTGCTATTCCGATGGCGATTTTACGATGGATTTTTGGAAAAAATATGCAGATATCGGCGGCAAGGAAAAGTTTGAGGAATTTAAGCAGCAACTCATAAACGAATTCAACACGCTATTTCATATTGAAGGCTTACCTAAGGTTGAAAATCTAAATGTACTGCCCGGTGACTATATCAATTTGGAATACACACTTCCGAACGGTCATAAGGTGAAGCTTCTTGATGACAACGCCAGTTACCTTGGAAATCAGCTTGAATGTGAATTCGGTGGGGAGCGATGCTTCGGTATCGCCGCCAATATGGGATTCCTGCTTGTCTGCACATATGAAGAGAACGGAGAGAACCCCGAGCTTGTGATTTATAAGAAAAGATAACGCAGAGGGCTGACGAAAACAATCGTCAGCCCTCAAAAATTGAATCGCAGAAAGCTAAGAAAAGCGGTTACGACTTCATCACCTTAATAAAACGGAACATTTCGTCAGGCCCTTCATCGGGATCACGCTCGTCGTCATCGGGCATATCGTGGTCGGGTGTGAAATACTCACACCAAAATTGGTCGATCTGAAAGCCGCACTTGTTTACGTAAAAATGGATATTGCGCTTTTCAAAATAGGGAGTGCAGGTTTCCCATACTTTGGTCTCGGGATGCAGAGCCTCGACCGCCTGCCACGCGCCGTAGCCGATGCCCTTGGTGTGCTCCTCGGGGGAAACGAATAGGATCTCCAGCTCGTTGTGGTTAGTTTCATTATTGATCTTCAAAATTACGCCGCCAACCCGTCTGCCGTCAACAACGATGCGGTAGGTCTCGCTATCGGGCGAGTCGATACAACGCTCGATGGTTTTGCGAGAGATGATCCCGCCGTCAAAATCCATGTGGTCGTCACGCTTGCCGAATTCCTCGATCGCGCCGTACTTGAATGCCCATTGATTGTCAAGAATGAATTGCTCGCGGTCGTCTGCCGTAAGCGGCACAAGAGTAACTTTCGTGTTTTTCATAAAACACCTCCGAAAATAAAAATAGAGCTCAGGCTTTGCGAATGCAATAACCCAAGCTCACTTGGACACCTAATCCGGCATTACGGTACTACGGTACACAGCCTCCGGTGACAAATTATTCTGTGAGTATTATATCATATAATTACAAACAAGTCAATAAATAAATTCCAATCTGTCGGGATGATGATAAGAGCGAGGGCTGACGAAATCAATTGTCAGCCCTCAAAATATCTGAGCAAATTTCACTTTCTCATATTATTGAGAAAATCTATAATAACACCGCCGAGAGCTTGGCGATAAGCTCATTTTCAAACTCCTCCGCCACGGCATATACGTCGTCGTAGTGTTATAAAACGTGCTTTTTGCAATGTCCGCACGTTCCGCAAGCTCACCGACCGTGATAGTCTCCATATTCTTCTTCTCTCCGAGAAGCTCCACAAAAGCGGCTCGGATCATTTTTTTCGTTCTCAAAGTACAGCGGTATTCCTTTTTCATACCTTTTCCAAAACGATCTCTCCCTCTCTTCGTATCGGATACATGGTGCTTCCTAAACATCTTGTCAAAACGTATGAAGAAAAGCTCGGCTTTTACTCCTGCACCGTTCCTACCTTTATGCAATACGTTCTCACTAAACTTATTGACAACGGTGACTTTGAACGTCATATCAATCGTGTAAGAAGAGGTTTACGTAAGCAGAATAAATAATTATATAGCCGCTTATTTTTAGCATATGCGGCATTATTTTGCTAACGATTTTGCGTCTTAAGAATTTTGTTGTTCATTTTGGCTTCGTCTTTATTAGCACTCTGTATATTAGAGTGCTAATATTTACAATTATGACATTTTTCTATAACAATTATGAAACAATTTAGGTTTACAATATAATCGTGAAAGGAAGAGATTCGAAAGGCGCCGGAATCTCGAATAAAAATCATCCTTTCAACAAATAATACACTTACAAATCTATAAGGAGGATTCTGTTATGTTTGAACTTACACCCTTTGCACGCAACAGCCATTTTCTTGGTTCCTATGACCCTTTCAAAGCGATGGAGGAATTTGAGAAGAACTTCTTCGGACATCAGGTTCCTGCCTTCAAGACCGATATTCGCGAGACCGAGAACGCATACGTTCTTGACGCTGAGCTCCCCGGCTT
>JAZQDD010000033.1:0-15826 GCA_045546615.1 Eubacteriales bacterium
GCGCCCGAGACAACGAAAGCGCCCGAAACAACGAAAGCGCCCGAAACAACGAAAGCACCCGAGACGACGAAAGCGCCCGAGACAACGAAAGCGCCCGAGACAACGAAAGCTCCCGAGACAACGAAAGCGCCCGAGACAACGAAAGCGCCCGAAACAACGAAAGCGCCCGAAACAACGAAAGCGCCCGAGACAACGAAAGCGCCCGAAACAACGAAAGCGCCCGAGACCACAAAGGCACCCGAGACCACGAAGGCACCCGAGACCACAAAGGCACCCGAGACAACGAAAGCGCCCGAGACAACAAAGACGCCCGAGACGAGTGTTTCTGATACTACCGCCGATAATGGCATGGTAAACGATACAACGCCTGCCCAAATTTCGGATGATGGTTGTAATTCGGCACTTTCTATCAGCATAGTTCCCGCAATTGCAGCGGCTGTTGCATTGGCTGTTAAACGCAAAGAAGAATAAATTTATGACAATAGTAAAAAGGGGCTGTCTCAGTTAGATGCAGAAGTCGCGATTTTGCCGTCGTCGGCGTACGAGGGTACGCGTGATGGCAAAATCGCGGCTAAAAAATACGTATAAAAATCGAAATCCGTGAGGATTTCTACCTAAAAAGATCGCTTTCTTCATCCTTTTGGACGAAAAAAACGGTCTTTTTTTCTTCACTTATTTTTGTATTTTTGTTCTGCACTAAATGAGACAGCCCCTTTGCTGCTATTTAGAATCCCCATTATAAGTAAACAGTGTCTTGAAAATTTTATTGACCATAATAATGTTTTGTGATACAATAAAAATCCCCAAAGCATTACACACTTTCAAATTTTTTGGTACTACTATTTATGAAGGGCCTTTCAAAAAATGCAAGAGAGGAGGCAGATTATGGAACTTCAACAAAGAGAGCCAATGGAAGATGGAAAAATCGTTGAGCTTTATTGGAACCGTGATGAAAAAGCGATCGAGGAGACGGACTTCAAATACAAGAAGTATCTGTTTTCAATTGCTTATAACATACTCCACTCCAAACTTGACTGTGAGGAGTGCTTGAATGATACATACCTTGGCGCGTGGAATGCTATACCGCCATCAAGACCGAATGTGCTAAAAGCATTTCTCATAACTATCACTCGAAGAATTGCGATCAAACGCTATCACAGCAATTCGAAGAAAAATGTTGTTCCGTCGGAGTTAACGGTGGCATTATCGGAGCTTGAGGATTTCATAGCGGATGACAATGACGTCGTTGGGAGTTTCGATGCAGAAAAGCTGGGGTGCATCATCAGCGAGTTTGTTCGTTCGCTCTCCGAGCGTAAGAGATTCATCTTTATGAGTCGGTATTACGTAGCCGATTCCATAGATGCCATCGCAAATGATCTGAATTTGAGCCGTTCAATGGTTAATAAAGAGCTTGCCGCCATCAGACGCGCCTTGAAAGAAGAGCTTGAAAGTGAGGGATATTTGATATGAAAAAGAGAGAGTGGAACGAGGGTCTAAATCACCTTGATCTCGACATTGTGGAAAAATACCTTGAGCAAAAGGATGTACTCGGACAGAAAAAACACTCCCGAAAAGGCGTATGGCTTCGTTTGGGAGCTATTGCGGCGTGTTTTTTGCTGATCGGAAGTGCAGTTATTGCTGTGTCCATGCTACGAGAGAGTGATCAGATAATCCCGCCCCAGCCGGAAACCACCGCCACTGATACAACAAACGCACCCGGGGCTTTGACTGCTACTTATTTCTTTAGTTCATTTGAGGAGTTTAATCTACACGAAAAGCAAGCTGGGCAAAATGCAGTATCTTATTATTACACTCCCGGCTACTTGACCTCAGATTACGAGTTGTTACGCATAACCAAGCGGGATGGCACTTATATAATGATTGAGTATATGCTATCTCCAAACAAAATTGTACAGACCGAAGGACTTGATGAATATGATGCGGAAAGAATGAGTACGTTGATCTGCAGATACTCGTTATATGCAGACGGGGAACAAGCACTGCGGGAAAACTTTATCAGCAAAGGATACGCGGCAGTTGAGTATCAAGGAAAAGTCTATTACCGCTTGGATGAACACGCACAAAACGATCCTAACAAACAGAAGATCGGCTACGAGATTGCATTTCTTGAAGACGGAGATCTGATCTTTATGCATCTCCCCGCCGTAGATACTTTTGAGAATATGATGAAATTCGCCAAGCTTACCAAAGTCAAGCTCGATTGACAGCTTGGGAGATATTTACTCATTTGCATATTGCACAGGAGTCGCGGTACAGCAAAAATCCGATATGGATTTAATTCCATATCGGATTTTGCTATTAAATTATTTCCATGATATTTCTTTGAGGGAGGGCAGGAAGTTTGCTGCTTCCGTTGCCGTTTCGCTGACGGTTACACCGGTTGTCGGAACGTAGAAATACTGATAGCAAAATACGGATACACCAGCGCACTTTTTTAGCTCCTTGGTGTGTTCAAGGCAACGCTTCAGCACGTCCTTGTTGTTCTCCCACTCGTCTTTGCCGCTACCTGCCCATTGATCCGTTTGGGATTTAGCCTTGCCGAAAGTCATGCCGATAATAAGGTCGATCTTATCGTTTCGTATGATATTCTGCCACGTTCTGCATACAGATTTGAAATCGTACGTTTGATGCTCAAGTCCGAAATACACCTGCGGACAGATGTAGTCGATGTAGCCCTCACTTGCGCACCACGTGTCGACGTCCGCAAAGTCACCGCGCACGTTGTTGATGTTACCCGCGGGGCTTATGCCGAAGAGCAGTCTTTCATCGCACGCCTTTGTTGCGGCGTAAAGTCCCGCGACGAGCTTGTTAAGTTCGCCCATTCGGAATTTTTCAAGGTTCAGCTTGCCGCCGTTTGCTTTATATTCCGTGTATGCGGCTCGGTCAAACGAGGCATCGTCGGTGGGGTAGAAGTAATCGTCCATGTGTAAGCCGTCAAAGGCATATTTGCCGAGTATCTCCGCCGCACCGTCAACTATGAGCTTGCGCACTTCCTCGTATGCGGGGTTGAGATAGTAATTGTTGCTGTGAGCTACTATGTATTTTCCGCACTCCTCGCCGTCGTACCATTTCTTCATGGCGTAATCGCTGCTGATGTTTTTTATCTCGTCGAGCGTCATAGCGCGCATGGGATTTATCCAGGCGTGTATCGAAAGTCCAAGTTCGTGCGCCATCTCAACAACCATGCCTACGGGGTCGTAATCTGCACCGTTTCCGTATGTACCGACTACATATTTCGACATCGGATAGTATTCCGATGGATACATACTGTCGGCGTTCGGGCGCACCTGCAAAAAGACGGTGTTGAAGCCCATGTCTTTGACGTTTTGAAGTACCTTTTTGATTCTTGCGGCAAAATCATCCTCGTCTCTTTGTTTCCCCGAGTGAGTATATATTCCGTTTAGGTCAAATTGAGAAAGCCACATGGCTTTTACGTCGGTGTGCCGGATAATATTTCTTTCGCTTGGCATATCGGTGTCATCTCCTTTGTTGAGAGTTGTTTGTGCGGCGGATGTGTAGGGGTGTGTGGCGGAGTCAGAGGGGGGAGCGCCTTGCGGAGCATTCTCATTACAGGCAATTATTGGCAGAACAAGTACCAGCAACAAAAGCATTGCCGTCATACGCGCAAGTTTCATTTTTTCGACTCCTTTGGTTTTATATTTCTATTTTACTATCAAATACCACCCATGTCAAGTGCCGCTTTTTGGCAAATTTTTAATTCAAAAGATATATTCCTAAATTAAGATATCCCGCAAATGTCACCCACGCAAGATAGGGTATCATAAGATATCCGGCCCGCTTGTCGATACCGTAAAAAAGAACGGTGCAAAGAAGTATCAAAGCCCAAAGGATAACGAGCCACACGAATGCCAACAGATAATTTTCAAGGTTGAAAAATATTATAGACCAGAAAAAATTAAAAAAGAGCTGAATGCCGTAAACTCGAAGCGCAGTACGTGAGCGAGCGGGCATGCCCGAAGTGAGAACGAGATACGAGGCTATACCCATAAGAACGTAGAGAATAGTCCATGCCACGGGAAAGAGCCATGCGGGCGGCGAGAGCGGCGGCTTTGCCACCGAGTCAAACGCGGACATACTGCCGCGCGTCAAAAGAGCAGAAAAACCGCCTACCGCAAGCGGTATCAAAATGCAGATTACGAGCTTTTTCCATTGTATTTTCATAAAATCACCTCCATATAAATGGGTATGAAACAACCGCCATGCCTATTCCTAAAGGAAATTTTAATGATCTGCTTTTATAAATTTTACGTTAAATTTTCCGAAAGATTTGTCAGGAGCGATACCTCAAGAAGTAGAGCTGAAAACGATATTTGATTATCGATAACAAGGAGCTTGTGCGGATCCGTTTTCAAGCCTTCGTTATGTTTTGCGCTGTACAGAGAGATAAAAGCACACAAAAATGCAAAATTTCTTTATTTAGTGTTGACACGGGGGAGATAAATTTAGTATAATGTAAATATTAAATGTAAAAATGACCTTGGTCAAACGGAAGGACAAAATCTATGAAAAAGAAATTTGTGAAATTCACCATAGCCGCGATACTTGCCGTCGCTTTGCTGATTCCCATGGTTTTCAGCGCCGCAGCTGCCGGCGAACCCGTGATACTCGAAAATCCGCAACAGCCTGTTTTTGCCGAGGGCGGAAGAGCAGAGTACAGCGTTAAGGCTACGGGAGGCGATTTGAGCTTCCAATGGTACGTTGTATATCAAGGACGTACTTATAATACAAGAGCTGTCACCGCCCAGCCGTGGAAGATTCCCCTTATAGGCACGTCATACGGTCCGAGCGAGGATGGCGCAAGCTTTATATTCGAGTCAATTCCCAAGGAACTTGACGGAATGAAGATATTCTGTGAGGTGCGCAACGGTATAGGTTCGATAAGAACATACGCCGCTACTGTTAAGGTTGAAAAGAATGCTGCTGCTCCGTCTGAAATATCTGTTCCTTTGTCTTATTCCTATGCGAATACGAGCACTGTCGGTGCAAAATGCACTGTTGCTGTGGATGCTGATAAATGCAAGTATCTTTGGTTTGAAAGCAGTGACGGAACTCTTGCGAATTGTAAGGAACTGCCCTTGCAGGATGATGCAAATCTGATAGTTAACGGAATGGAAAACGCAACCCGCTATTATATTTGCCGCGTTACCAATCCCAATGGCGGAATTACATATAGCAGTGCGGTGACTATCAAAACAACGTGGGATCTTCCTATAACCACTCCTGCGCCCGAGACCACTCTTGCGCCCGAAACTACGAAGGCGCCCGAGACTACTCTTGCACCCGAAACTACGAAGGCGCCTGAGACCACAAAGACACCGGAGACTACGAAAAAACCTTCTACAAGCGATAAGCCTGTTACTACCGATGAGCCCGTAACGGAGCCGTCGGTCGTTACGACAGAAACTTCTTCAATCACTACAACTGCGCCTCAAGATCCCGATCACGGCGATAACACTACACGTCCGGTGACAAACAGCACAACCGCGCCTGCGGGTGTTGGTGACGTTGAGACTACGTTGCCGTCCGGCACTACAGCTTCGAGTGAAGATGAAGGTGGATGCGGCTCGGCGCTTTCCGCCGCCGGTGCGTGCTCGGCAGTTTTGCTTGCCGCAATTGCGCTTTTGCGCCGAAAGGAAGATTAATGCTTAAATGAGCGTGCGATAGATATAAGTGATCGCGCGTACTACACGAGCTTTTAAAACAACTCAAATTATAAAAAATGCGTCTGCTATGTTTTGTAGTAGGCGCATTTTTGGCTTGTATTGAGCTCGAGATTATAATGATTTTGATACTTATGAATAAAAATAAAAAATCTATTGACAGTTTTTTGGTTTTTTGGTATAATAAAATCAATAATCCTTAAAGGAGGAAATTTATATGAAATCAAAATTTAGAATTTCTCTCTTTGCTCTTTTGTTGGTGCTCGTTCTTACATGTTCCGTTCTTGCTTCTTGCAACGATAGCGGATCTTCATCGGAAACCACCACGGGAAATGCAGGAGATCAGACTACCGCGGCTCCGACACCCGGAGAGCAGCTCAACGTTTCATTGAGCGACTACAATGTTGTTTATCCTTCGTCATGGAATGATGGTTTGATCGGTCAGATAAAGCCCCTGACAACTGCTATTGAAAGCGCAACGGGCGGCTACGCTAACAACATCAGCGACACACTTGCTGAGGGGGTTACTGCGGATCAGCTTGCAGCAGCAAAGGAGATCCTTATCGGTAATACCAATCGTCCCGAATCTGCGCAGGCTATCGAGTCTCTTCCGGCAAACACCTACGTGATTGCTGTTATTGGTAACAAAATAGTTATAAATGCAACCTCTGACGAATATACCCTCGAGGGTGTTACATATTTTGTTAACAACTACGTCTCTGCCGCCGTTGACGGCGTGATTTCGCTTACGAATGATCATAGATATCAGGGCGAGATCAAAACAGAACTTTCTGTAGTAGATAATGGTAAGACTTCGTATAAGATCGTTTATAGAGCCGGTATTGATGCTGATGGCGGCGGTGTTGACGTTGAGGTTCAGTACGCCCAAACGCTTCAGAAGGCATTCAAGACCACACTTGGTGTTTCGCCGCAGATGGCTGCCAAGGGTGCTAACGTAACTTCGCGCGAGATCCTTGTCGGAAACGTTGATTGCGATGAGACCAGAGCTTTCCTGTCCAATCTTGCCTATGATGAATACGGATTCGGCGTAGTCGGCAACAAGCTCGTTGTTGCAGGTTGGAACTATGTCACGACGAAACTTGCAGTAAATCAGTTTGGCACATATCTTAAAAATACCAGAGTTGCGGGTGACGGCGGAAAATACTCCCTCATCGTTCCCGGCGAAGCAACAATACAGAAATTCACCCACAAAGCTAACGACTGGGAACTTGATATTCCCGCGTATGAGGGCGGCGTTATTATGGGTACTTGTCCTTCCGAGGACGGTTTCCTCATTCAGATAGGCGAAACTACTCTTGATGCGTACAACGCATATTGCTCAAAGCTTGCTTCTTCGGGATACACCGCAGTAACCACTAATGAAATCGGAAGCAACAAGTATGCGCTCTATAAGGGAGCAAAAAACAATGTTTACGCGTACTACATTGATGCATTCAAGACTGTTAGAATTGTTACTTCGGGTGCTGGCGTTAAGTTCCCCGAGTACTTTACCCCCGAATCAGTTCCCGCATACCAGAAGGTGGCAACCACCACTGTAACTCAGATGGAGCTCGACTATGGCGCCGGAAGCTTCGGAATGTGCTATATCATCCTTCTCGAGGATGGAACATTTATTGTATTTGATGGTGGATATAAGGGCGATGACCCCGCTAAACTTTACTCCACCCTCAAGAGCCTTAACCCCAGAACAGACGGTAAGGTGGTTATTTCTGCTTGGTTCTTGACTCACGAGCACAGAGACCACTTCAACGCTTTTGAGGATTTCTGCAACACTTACGGTCAGAAGGGCAATAAGGTTCAGGTTAAGCAGGCATACGTCAACTTCAACGATGAGTGCATGTGGGGTAATATGACCAACAGCGCAAACCGCTTCCTCAGCGATCCTTCGACGTACAAGAAGATGTCAGATTCCGTTGGCGGAATGGAGATCATAACCATTCGTACTGGCATGGAGTTCTACATTTGTAATGCAAAAATCGAGATACTTTACACCGAGGAAGATCACTTCCCGAACCAGCTCAACGACTTTAACGAGACCTCTGCAGTATCTCGCGTAACTCTTGCCGGTCAGACCTTCCTGTTCCTTGGCGATGCCGCTAAGGTATCTCAGGGTAATATGATCAAAATGTACGGAAGCGAGCTTAAGAGTGACGTCGTTCAGGTTGCTCACCATGGTTGGGATGGTCTGCTCGATTTCTACAAGCTTGTCAAGCCTACGGCAGTTTTCTGGCCTGCAAGCTCCGGTGAACACAAGAGCCAAGGTTTTGATTATAGCGCATGGCTCAGGAGATACACTAAGATTCAGTGGAACCAGTCTCAGACTACTACCATTACTCCTCCTTACAAGTACGGAAACCGCTTTGTCGTATCATAAGAATTTTCAAGTCCGGCGCGATATCGCGGCGGACTTTTTCGTAAAATTCATGTTGATATTTTTTGTGATATATGATATAATCTAAATAATATGAAAAAAGAGGTGTAAAATGCAAAAGACAAAGCTTTCTCGCCGTTTCTGGCTCGCGCTTGTTCTTTTCGGTTTGATGGGGCAGGTTGCGTGGGTCATTGAAAACATGTATTTCAATGTGTTCATTTACAATATGTTCAAGGCATCTCCGTCAGATATTTCTCTTATGGTCGCCGCTTCTGCCGTTTCCGCAACGCTGACCACCGTTTTTATCGGTGCGCTGTCCGATAGAATAGGGAAGCGTAAGCTTCTTATTTGCGGCGGATACATACTTTGGGGTCTCTCGATATTCTGCTTTACACTTGTCCGCGCCGATCTCATCAGTGCTGTATTCCCGACAGCTGCTTCTGTGTCCGCGATATGTATTACGACAACGATAATTCTTGATTGCGTTATGACGTTTTTCGGTTCTACTGCAAACGACGCGGCTTTTAACGCATGGCTCACTGATTCTACTGACTCCACGAACCGCGGAGCGGCAGAGGGAATAAATTCCATGATGCCCTTGGTTGCGATTCTCGTGGTGTTTGGCGGCTTTATGTTCTTTGATCTGTCGCTGTCAACAAGCTGGACGCTTATTTTTTCCATTATAGGAGCGATAGTTGTCGCAATAGGAGTCCTTGGCATCTTTCTTATCAAAGACCCGGATATAGAGCCCACTAAAACGGGATATTTTTACAATATTTTTTACGGATTCCGCATCTCAACTATAAAGCAGAATCCTATGCTTTACGTTTTCCTTGTTGCATTTGCGGTATTTAATATCTCTATACAGATATTTATGCCATACCTTATTATATATTACGAAAAATCTCTTGGAATGACGGACTATGTTTTCATTATGGCGCCTGCCATAATCGTTGCGTCTGTCGTAACGGCGTTTTGGGGCAAGGTATACGATAAGCGCGGCTTCCGCTTTTCCGCAAGCATTGCACTTGCCTCGCTGTCTCTCGGATACGTAGTGCTTTACTTTACCAAAGCGACTGCGCCTGTTTTCGTGGGTTCATTGCTGATGATGAGCGGATATCTTGCGGGAATGGCAGTTTTTGGCGCTTCGATAAGGGATTACACCCCCGTTGGTAAGGCCGGAATGTTTCAGGGGTTGCGCATCTTCTCGCAGGTTCTTATCCCGGGTATCATCGGACCTGCCATTGGTGCGGCTGTGCTGAAAAATGCGGAAATGATAACTAACAACGACGGAACTCAATCGTTTTTGCCCAATGAGAACATCTTTGCTGCGGCATTTGTTGCGATACTCGTAATAATTCCGCTTGTTGTGCTTGTTTGTAAAATGAAAAATAAAAAGGCGTAATATACTAAAATAATCAAGTGCGCGGATATGTTATCTGTGCACTTGATTATTTTTTATTATAAATAAAAAAATTAAAAATGTATGCAATAAAAACAAAGATTTGTGTATTAACTATATGAAGAAATATATATTATGCTGTGGGAAAAATCAATTTTGGGTATTTATTTGGATAAAATACACAAAAAGTCTTGACTTTTTTTCTTTGTATGGTATAATATTACTATGTTTTTAGGAAGGAGAAATTGATGAAAACAAACATTTTAAAGCGTATATCGATTCTGTTGCTCGCTTTGGTGTTGCTTGCGACTGTTTTACCGGTCGGAGCATTTGCGGCATCTTCGTATACGTTCTCTGTTTCCAGCTGGAAGACCTTTAAGGATAGAGTTAATCGTAATTCAAGCTGGGGCGGCCCGTCCGGTTCGTATAAGCTTACTGCGGACATTACGATTCCCGCAGGTGAGTCCGTTACTACAACGTTTACCGGTACGTTTGACGGAAACGGCCACACCATTACCACGTCAGGCACTATCTTTAACACGGTAGGCGCGGGCGCTACCATAAAAAACTTTACTGTCGAGATGCCGGGTGACTCCTCAAGCTCGATCTCCAGCACCCCCGTTGCGTATTCGATAAGTGCATCGAATACAACCGCTATCACGTTCCAAAATATCACAAATAACGCAAACGTTACCATTCCCTCAGGATCAACGGCATATGGTGCGGGTATCGTCGGAAGGATTTCTTCCAATGCCACCGTTGTGTTTGAAAACTGTGTAAATAACGGACACATCACTTCCGCCAACCAAACAGGCGGTATTGTTGCCAATGCCCCCGATTCCGGCTCCTACAGCGTTTCGCTTACCTTTAACAATTGTGTAAATAACGGAAACATAACCACAACCAATCTTTTTGCAGGCGGTATTTTAGGTCATAGTGAGGGTGAGGCGGATCTTTCCTTTAGCTATTGCACTAACAAGGGTAACGTTAAATCCGGCGGTAACGCGGGTGGTATTTTGGGCAACTTCAGATATGGCGGCTCTACTACCTTTGACTACTGCATAAATATGGGTAGCATCACCCAGTCGGGAAGTAGCACAAACACTACTTACGGTGCAGCGGGAATTCTCGGTTGCATTCGTGACGAGGTGGCAACCTCTACAAATATCTTTACCCATTGTATCAACACGGGTGCACTCACCGCATCTACAGATCGCACGGGTCCCCTTTGTCTCGATGCAAATTCATCAAGGATCACTTATTCCGATTGCTATTACGTTTCTGCAACGGATGAGGATATCAGCGGTGCGTCTCCCATACTTGTCGGTAACGCTGAATTTGCCGCCGAGCACGGCATCGAGCTGACTCTTGCAGCTCTTGACTTTGCTATCGTATGTCAGGATGGTCAGATATATATCATCTACGGTTCTTCTGCAGCTCTGACTAGTGCAGTAGCACATTTTGACGCTAACTATATAAACAGTTCGACTGGCAAGATAACCATAAGCGAAGGTACTGTCGACATCGTTAGATCCGAGTACGAATATTCGGGTATTCAGATAAACGGCGTATTTCTTTGCGATTACGTTATAGTTTATCCCGCGGATTGCGATCTTGTGACCTATTATGCGGGTTATGCGCTTGCTGATGACCTTAGACTCAGCTCGGGTATCGATTTGAAGGTCGTTCCCGATACTACCGCCGAGACCGACTATGAAATACTTATTGGTGTCACTAACCGTCAGGAATCCATAGATGCTTCCAAGGTATCTCTTCAGGATGACGAGTACATCCTTTGCATCGACGGCACAAAGATCGTTATGCAGGGTAAGGATTATATGGTTGCAGGCGGCGCAAGTGCGCTGATCCACTCATATATCGATGTTGACGCGGACGGTAATATCATCAACCTTCCTACCTCTGCCGTCCCCAAGACCTTCCGCTTCCAAAGACCTACCTCCGCCATTCTTATGATAGGCGACGGTATGGGACAGAATCACATCGATATGGCGAAGAATAACGGGCTTGAGGCATTTGTTGCAGAGAGTTTGCAGAGCTTCTCTTGGTGTACTACGCACTCGACTTCAGTGGAGCTTGGTAAGGCATCTTATACAGACAGTGCCGCTTCGGGTACTGCTCTTGCTACCGGTCATAAGACTCT
This sequence comes from Eubacteriales bacterium, assembly GCA_045546615.1. Lineage (GTDB taxonomy): Bacteria > Bacillota > Clostridia > Oscillospirales > CAG-272 > CAG-390. The sequence continues at coordinate 11,658 of JAZQDD010000033.1, forward strand.
TAACAACTACGTTGGAGTTGATGAAAACGGTAATATTCTTACCAACGTTCGTGAGATGGCATACGCCTCGGGCGCAAAGACCGCAATACTTACTACCGATGCTATTACGGGTGCAACTCCTGCATCCTTCCTGTGCCACAATGAAAGCCGCAACGCTACCTCGGCTCTTCAATCTGAGATCGACGCTCTTATTGATGCCAAGATGGTAGATTACTGCGTAGGTACTAATGACGCGGACGATCTTACCGAGCGTACCCGCGATGCTCTCGCGGCAGTTTCCGGCAATGACAGCACATTCTTTGCTATGATCGAGGGCGCTTACATTGATAAGTATTCTCACTCAAACGCAACTTCTGACGTACTTCACTGCGTGGAACGCTTCAACGATTCTATCGCATATACGATAGCGTTTACCGTTCTCCACCCCGAGACAGTGCTTGTTATTACTGCCGACCACGAGTGCGGCGGACTTACAAGCAATTTCTCGTTTACCTCCACGAACCACACAAATACCAACGTTCCCGTATTTGCGCTTGGTAACACAGACTCTCTTATTACCGCCGATACGATTGACAACACCGATATCGGTTCTTTCATCGGTCAGATATTTACCAAGACCGAGAGTGAGGGACTTGAGTACACTCTCAACGACGAGGGTACTGGTTATATAGTTTCGGGAGCAGAGAACTGCACCGATGCCAGAGTTATAATTCCCGCAACGCATAACGGACTTCCTGTTGTTGCTATTGGAAACGGCGTGTTCGAAAACAACACCGATATCACCGCAGTTTACATTCCTGCAAGCATTACGTCTATCGAAGCCTCTGCATTCGCAGGAGCCACTGCTCTTGAAGCAATCTATTATACCGCATCAACAGATCAATGGGATCTGATTAATAAAGCCTCCGGTTGGGATACGGGATCGGGAAATTATACGGTCTATTGTTTTGACGGAGACGCATTAGCTATCGCATTCTTCACGTTTGTTACGGGTACAGACCTAACGGGGGTTGAATACGACAAGGCAAACAGGCACTTGCGATTGAATAGGCTATTGACCGCAGACGAGCTTGCGGAGCTATTCGAGGATAGCAATTTGAGCTTTGCTACTGCATCGGGAGCCAACGCTTCCGGACAATCGCTTGGCACGGGTTACACCGTGACCTCGGAGATCGACTCGAAAACGCAAACGTTAACGCTAATTGTTCTTGGCGACGTTGCGGGTGACGGAGTGATAGACTCCTCGGATAGCCTTGCAATGTCGCAGTCGATGACGTCAGGTAAGGCATTGACGGGCGTTTACGCCGAGGCGGCTGATTACAATGAGGACGGTTTGCACACGAGCGCTGACCTTCTTATGATCAAGCTTCAGATCAAAGGCGAATAAACTAAATATTATTTGAGTGACCTGCTGTGCAGGTCGCTCCTTTTGTAAATTAAAGAAATTTTTCAAGTGGATATTTTTACTTGTAATATTATCATCGGTTTTGCGAATATATAATAGTGACAAGGGTCAGCTCGGAGGTGCGCTGTGAGGGAGAAAAAACACAAAGTTTTAGTTGAGGGCAACAGTCTTTATATTGAAACGAGGCAATTTTGTATTTTTTCAGAAGATGGCGTCGCCGTAGCGCAGGCAAGGATAGATATACCGTCAACAGAATCACGCGGTATAGCCGCTGAATATTTCCGTAAGCTCTCACAAGCACAAGAGAAATATGTAAACGCTTCACTTGGGCAAAGCGCCAAGGAAGAGTATGAGGCAGACGCAGATCCGCGGAAACGGTTTCTTTTTAAAAAGTATCGTTACACAGCAAAAATTGATATAACCTATCAGAATGATGAGTGTATTTCGATTTTTACTGAGGCGAAACTTACGCGAGGCGGAGTTTTACTCTCCGTAGGACGAAAAGGTATTATCTTTTCTGCGGGAGGGATGATTCCTTCCATTGAATTCGGTGTGAGAAAATTGCCGGCTGATGAGGTAATACTTCTCAACTCCGACGCCGTCCCTTGTCGTCACAAATATGGCATCGGGGATGTCTGTACCGTGTTGCCGATAAAAATAAAAAAGCGAGATAAAAGGAAAAGAAATGGACATATTTAAATACCGATATGATGCAGAAAATTTAAAAGTCGCACTAAAATGCAGATATTTGCATATATGTCCTTACGGATTCATGAACACAAATGGCAATTATACGCCGCGTGAGATCGTCAGCTTTGTGAGAAAAGCTGATTTTACCGAGCTTCCCCAAAATCTATCATTAGCGGCATCGATGGCGCTTGCAACCTTAAAGGATAGCGAGAGTGCGCGTGAGTGTGATCTTATGATAGATAGGGCGTCTTTGGCTGATGCTATTTACGAAAGCTGTATGCTCGCGCGTTTACGCACGCAAGAAGATGTTTCTTCTTATTATATCGCAAAGTAAAAAAGCAATAAAAGAAAGCAATATCCATATAATGCTCATTTCCAAGCATATCTGTCCGAGAAAATTATTGGACGCATTTGAATAATCCCATATGTTGAGATAAAGCAATTTGTTAAGGATGAGTCCTGCCACAAATTCTATAGCACTGATAAATATTCCGCCGACCACGGCTTTGAAGATAAGCGGAAGGCGGCGAAAGCTGACTTGGGATTCAATATAATAAAAGAAAGTCAAACAAATTGAGCCGCACACCGCCATGCTTATGTGTGACCACCCGCGCCATAATACCTCAAGAGTGAAGTATATAACTCCTCCAATTATACCAACTAAAATATATTCGCCTGCTTTGCTTTGTAAAATTGATGTTGTGATAGCGTTTTTTGAAGTCATTTGTGCCTCCTACGGGGGTGTTTTTTATTATTTTGGGCATTGTTTTTGCAAATTAAAAAGAAATTTTTAAAAAAACGAAAAAAATTGAATTTTTTTTCAAAAAACCTATTGACAAAGTGGAATAAAAGTGGTATTATATACAAGCTGTCCACGAGGGACTGCGAAGGTCATTGAAAATTGAACAACAGACGAAGAAGTACAAGCACACAAAGAAGTGCGAGGAAACGGTCAAAGAATTTGAGAAACACGAACTCAAAGGTAAATCAGTATGACGGAAGTCATACGAAAGAAGCTAGTTAAGTACTAGTGCTAAGAGCAAAAGCTCTGAATAAGATTTTGAGCAGACGAGAGTCTGTTTAAGATACAATGATTCAGAGAGTTTGATCCTGGCTCAGGATGAACGCTGGCGGCGCGCCTAACACATGCAAGTCGAACGGTGACGGGGACTTCGGTCCCCTGATCAGTGGCGGACGGGTGAGTAACGCGTGAGTAACCTGCCCTTATGAGTGGAATAACGTTTGGAAACGAACGCTAATACCGCATAACGCATTTTTGCGGCATCGCAGAAATGCCAAAGATTTATCGCATAAGGATGGACTCGCGTCCCATTAGATAGTTGGCGGGGTAACGGCCCACCAAGTCAGCGATGGGTAGCCGGACTGAGAGGTTGAACGGCCACATTGGAACTGAGAAACGGTCCAGACTCCTACGGGAGGCAGCAGTGGGGAATATTGGGCAATGGGCGCAAGCCTGACCCAGCAATGCCGCGTGAAGGAAGACGGTTTTCGGATTGTAAACTTCTTTTAAGAGGGACGATAATGACGGTACCTCTTGAATAAGCCACGGCTAACTACGTGCCAGCAGCCGCGGTAATACGTAGGTGGCAAGCGTTGTCCGGATTTACTGGGTGTAAAGGGCGAGTAGGCGGATCTGCAAGTCAGATGTGAAATCCCGGAGCTCAACTCCGGAACTGCATTTGAAACTGCAGACCTTGAGTGATGGAGAGGCAGGCGGAATTCCCGGTGTAGCGGTGGAATGCGTAGATATCGGGAGGAACACCAGTGGCGAAGGCGGCCTGCTGGACATTAACTGACGCTGAGGAGCGAAAGCGTGGGGAGCAAACAGGATTAGATACCCTGGTAGTCCACGCCGTAAACGATGGATACTAGGTGTGGGAGGTCTGACCCCTTCCGTGCCGGAGTAAACACAATAAGTATCCCACCTGGGGAGTACGGCCGCAAGGTTGAAACTCAAAGGAATTGACGGGGACCCGCACAAGCAGTGGAGTATGTGGTTTAATTCGACGCAACGCGAAGAACCTTACCAGGGCTTGACATCCAACTAACGAAG
>JAZQDD010000034.1:0-9496 GCA_045546615.1 Eubacteriales bacterium
TACCGTAGTTAATGCTGTATATACTAGTGATGTTACCGCAAGAGAGTTCCACTTGCTATACAAGAACAACTCTTACACCCTCAACGCTACCAATGTAGATTGGCAGATTAACGGCAAAACCAACTCCTTCAAGGTTCTTAAAGGCATATAATTAGCCGCGCAAAGTTTGGTTGAACCCGAACAAAGCTTGCCCGCCCCTTTGGGGCGGGCTTTTTGTGTAAGTGCAAAGTTATAAGTTCGAAGTGCAAAGTTGTTGTAGCGTTTTGCCAAAGGCAATACGCTTTCCTTTTGATAAAATTCAAAAAAATCATATTTTTTTGCAAAAAGCTCTATACAAACGGTAAAAAAAGTGGTAAAATAATACTTGGAATTTTACTCAAAAGGAGTTAAAAAAATGAAAAAGCTTTACGAAGGCAAAACCAAAGACGTTTACTCTCTTGACAACGGCAACGTTCTTCTCAAGTTCAAGGACGATTGCACGGGCAAGGACGGCGTTTTCGATCCCGGAGAGAACAGTGTAGGTCTTACTATCGAGGGAATCGGACGCGCAAATCTCGAAACATCCATACGCTATTTTGAGCTTCTCAAGGCGGCGGGCGTAAAGACTCATTACGTCAGCGCAAATATCGACGAGGCTACAATGGAAGTTCTCCCTGCAGAGTGCTTCGGCAAGGCGCAGGGCGGTAACGGTCTTGAGGTCATCTGCCGTCTTGTTGCTACGGGCAGCTTTATTCGCCGCTACGGCGAGTACATCAAGGACGGAACTCCCCTTGAGGGCGGTTACGTTGAATGCACCTTCAAGAACGACGCAAAGGGCGATCCGCTCGTTACGGGCGAGGGCCTTGCGGCTCTCGGCGTTATGACTCCCGCTATGTTTGCTGATATGAAGGAGCAGACTCTCAAGATCACGAAGATCGTTGCTGATGACCTTAAGAGCATCGGACTTGACCTTTGGGATATCAAGTTTGAGTTCGGCTACAACAACGGTGAAGTCATCCTTATCGACGAGATCGCATCGGGCAATATGCGCGTATACAAGGACGGCAAGATCGTTGATCCCGTTGAGCTTACCAAGCTCATTCTTAACAGATAATAGCAAATTTATAAAAGAAAAACCGCAATTTTGCGGTTTTTCTTTTCGTTTTATCAATTCTGTATTGACTTTTTCTCCAAAAAATAGTAAAATTATTATGTATAATCGTGCATTATGCGATATTGATGCAGTGTTTAACGAAAAGGAGAAAAGCCCGTGACGAGAAGAGTTGAATATTTGTTCAGCGCGTCTTTTTATCGCAGCCTGCTTTGTGTTATTTTAAGTTTTATATTTTGTATATCTCTGCTCCCGACCGTAGGGGCGGTATCGAAGATCCCCACGCCTGCTGAAATCAAGGCGCAGATCACAAAAACGTATAAGGATGCGAAATCCACCACGGGATATAAATCCTTTGACGGATACTGCGCCCATTACGTAAATACCCAGCTAAAGCTCCTTGGAATAAACAAGGGCTACGTCAAGGGAAACGGTAACGATCAGTATGATAATTACAAGAATCTTTCATACAGCACGGGCGGATATAAGATACATACCTACAGTGCAAAAAACTATACGCTGACCGAGGCAATAAAGGCGGTTGCGAGCGAGGCGGCGTGCGTTACGAACGTGCTTGTCGGATTTGAAAAAACCCTCACGTATGCAGGCAGACGCTACGGTCATGCTCATTTGATACATGCTATCATGGACGGTTACGTTTATTTTTCCGAGAGCTTGGACGTTAAGATAAACGGCGTGAATTTTTCCGAGGGAAAACCTATCGTAGCTACGTTTGAGGAATATAAATCAAAATTTGAAACAAAGTATTTTGAGTTCGAGGGTATTATTTGGTTTGAGGACGAGGAACTGACAAAGCTCCTGCAGGGAGGCGTGCAGTCTCCAAAACCCGAGGAGCCCGAACAGACGGCTTCCCCCGAGAATACCGAACAGACAACAGCCCCGAAGGAAGAAGAAACGACCGCGCCCCCCGCGCCCGTCGTGCTTGACCCCGGAACTTATACCGTAAATTCATCATCGGGCTTGTCCTTGCGCAGTGGTGCAACTACTGACAGCACAAGGCTTGCCGTTATTCCCGACGGCGCGAAGGTGTATATCACCGAAACGGACGGCGATTGGGGCAGGGCATATTATGACGGTATGGACGGCTGGGTATATTTGCGCTACGTGGTATACAAGGGCGAACTTCCGAATGTCTATGCGGAAAAGAAATCCTCGTCTTCCGTCACCGCAAAGTATTATTTTAGCAACGTAACGGATGCGCTGTCTGCCTATGACGGCGGAGAGTATGTAATAACGCTTCGCGGGAATTCATCCATTACGGCTAACGCCTCCCTTCGGGACGGCATAACGCTTAACGTAGGAAAATACACCCTCAATACATCATCTGCGGCATTGACGTTTGATGGCGGAAAATTGATCTCGGCGGAAAAGATACCGTCGATGGATGCCGTCCCCTTTATCAAAGCTTCACCGATTGACGGCGGATATTCATATAGCGCAGGTCTTGACGTTTCTGTTAGCGCGGACACAACTCTCAACAAGGGTGCGGTATGCTTGAAATTTGAGTCCGCGGTGCAGGGAATATCCTCGATCAGCGGAGCAAAGGTCGAGTTCATTGTCACAAATGCCGATGGCTCAACGGATACCGTTACAGCCACAGTAAAGAATGATATCGCGGCGTTTACAACGGATGCCATTTCTGCCAAAAAGCTTGCCGATGCCCTCTCGGTAAAGGTGCGCGTCTATGCTAAATCCGGAAGCAATATTTACGAGTGCTTCAGCGAGAGTGTGAGCTGTGCGGCAAAGGATTGCTTGAAAAAGCTCTATGGCAAGTCGGACGTGTTTGACCGCTATATTGAGGGAGTCCTTAACTACGGCAGTGCGTCGCAAAAGTATTTTGCTTATAACTCCAAGAACTTATCCAACGCCGTTCTTTCCGAGGCTGCAAGAAAGCCTGTTATTTCATCATCAGATATCGTTCGCGCGAAAAAAGCGCCGAACGTTATCGTTACCAGCTCGGCTCACGTGAATTCCGCACAGCTCGTTATCGAAGATAGCGTATCTCTGCGCTTCGGAGTCAGCACAAAGCCGAAGAACACAACGCTGACTCTTCTTGTATGGACGGAGGAAGAGTACAATGCTCTTGCAGAGAATGCTAAAAGCGCGGGAGCGTCTTTGTCCGCATATCTTGTTGCAGAAAATTGCAAGCAGTCGTTGACTCTTTCGGACGGAGCGTTTGTGCTTTCGGATATATCCCCCGAAAAATATGCCGATACATATTATTTCCGTCTTTGCCAAACTGAAAAGAGTAAGACCACGTACGATTACGTTGTTGCTTACAGCGTGAATGAATATTGCGCCGCAAAGCTTGGCGACGGTGTTAGCGAGGAAATAGACGAGTTATGTCTTGCTATTGCGAACTATTCCGTAATGGCAAGTAAGTATTTTGGAAATTCAGCCAACAATGGTTGACAGATGCCGCATTTTGAGTTAAAAGACTCAAAATGCGGTTTCTTTTTTCTCTTTGCTTGACAATGCGCTTTGTCGGTGGTATAATAATTTTACACTATTTACATGAGGAAATAAATTGGAGACCTTTACGATTGATAAGAATAAAAGAAAATTGAGGCCGATGACGGTTCTTATCGCGGGCTTTCTTGCCGTAATATTGACGGGAACGCTTCTTCTCATGCTTCCTGTGTCAAGCTCGGCGGGAGAGGTGACCGATCCGATCACGGCGGGCTTTACTGCCGTCAGTGCGACCTGCGTTACGGGACTTACGACCGTTGAACCGGGAATGCATTGGAGCGTTTTTGGGCAGATAGTCATACTTTGTATGATACAGGTGGGCGGTCTTGGCTTTATGACAATGGCGGTCCTGCTTTCCCTTATAATCAGGCGAAATATATCGCCGCGCGAGCGTATGATAGTTGCGATGTCGTACAATCTCAACGATTACGGTAGCACCGTAAAGCTTGTGCGCCGCATTCTGCTTGGTACGGTCGGCTTTGAGATTATAGGCGCGGCGCTCTTGTCTATCAGATTTATCCCCAAGTTTGGCACAGGGCGCGGGATATACATGAGCGTTTTCCACGCGATAAGTGCTTTTTGTAACGCGGGCTTTGATATTCTCGGCAACGGTAATTCCGTTGGTGACTACTATAACGATCCGCTTGTCTGCTTGACGTTGATGGCGCTTGTAATTATCGGCGGAATCGGCTTTATAGTTTGGGGTGACGTTGTGAATTTCGCTCGCACCCGCCGAAAATTATCCGTATATTCTAAATTTGTGCTTATACTGACTGCTGTATTTACCGTTTTGGGTACGCTGTACGTCGCTGTGAGTGAGTGGAATAATCCGTTAACTATCGGTAATTATTCGGTTGGCGAGAAGTTACTTTGTTCCGCTTTTCAATCCGTTACTTGGCGTACTGCGGGATTTGCCACAGTCGATCAAGCGTCACTTCACGGCGCGACCAAGATATTTGGCGGTATAATGATGTTTATCGGCGGCGCGTCCGGCTCTACTGCGGGCGGCGTAAAGGTTGCTACGATAGGCATTCTTGCCTTGACTGTGGCAAGGGTTTCTATAGGCAGGACCGAGATAAATCTTTTCAAGCGCAGGGTGCCGACGGGGGTTATTCTTCGCGCAATGACGATAGTTACTATCCAACTTTTGCTGATATTCACAGCTACGCTTTTGTGTAATGTTGTGTCGGATGCACCGCTTATCGATTTGTTCTATGAGGTGGTTTCCGCGGGCGGAACGGTTGGTCTGACGGCTTCTTTGACTCCTACGCTCCACCCATTTGCGCTTATCGTGCTTATGTGTATGATGTTCTTTGGCAGACTTGGTATCCTTACCATCACCTTTGCGATAGCGCAGCGCCTTAACGAGCGCTCGCCATCAATTATAACCTATCCCGATGCAAATATTTTGATAGGCTGATTTTTGAAAGGAAGAATTTATATGAATAGCTTTTGTGTTATAGGTCTTGGAAAATTCGGTTCTTCGCTTGCGGTAAGTCTTGTTAAGCACGGCAAGCAGGTCATGGTAATAGACAGCGATGCCGATAAGGTCAATGCAATTGCGGATAACGTTACCAATGCCGTTATAGGAGATGCGACTAATGAAAATCTGCTGCGTGCCTCGGGTGTTGCCGATTATGAGTGTGCGATCGTGTGCATGACGTGCAATACGAGCGATATAATTTTGGTTACTATACTCCTCAAGGAGCTTGGGGTTAAAAAGGTTATCGCACGCGCTGTTAACGAGGGACATAAAAAGGTGCTTGAGCGTATAGGCACGGATGAGATCACTTTTCCCGAGCATGATGCGGGCGAGAAGCTGGCGTTCAGGCTCTCCAAAAAATCCGTGGTCGATTACGTTCAGTTTGCGGGATATAAGATAGTGGAGATCATCGTCCCTAACGAATGGATAGGAAAAAACCTCATGGAGTTGAATCCGCGCCGCAAATTTGGTATTAATATAATCGCCGTTACGCCCGCGGAGTCCGCAAAACCCGATGTTTCACCCGCGCCCGACCGCCCATTCTGTACGGGCGACAGAGTAGTTGTTATCGGTACAGATAAGGACATTGAAAAATTGGCTAAATTTATGTAATTTTAGAGGCAAAAAATGGAACTTAACAAAAAGAAAGTAATGTTTATCGGCAATTCCTTTATTTATTACGGATATTGCGTTATCGAGGGCGATCAGGGCAATCCCGACCTTGGATATTTCCACCACCTCGCCAGAGTAAACGGTGACGATGTTACTGTTTACGACTACGTTTGGGGCGGCAGAAACCTCAACCAGCTTTATGAAAAGTATCTTCCGCTTGACAACAAGGAGCTTTTTGAGAGCATTGATTGCGTATTTATGTCCGAGGCAGGAGAGAATAACCGTGATCTTGTCGGCTCTGCAAAGCGTATCATGGATCTTTTCCCCGAGAAGACCAAGTTCGTTTATCTGTGCCACACCTATACATATCAATGCCACCATGCCCGTATTATGAAGGGTATGTCCGAGCTTAGAAAAATGGGCGTTACCATCGTAAACTGGGGCGGCCTTGCATACGATATCTGGAAGGGAAGAACCGTTGTTCCCGGCGGTAAGCTTACTTACAATAAGGATTCTTTCGTTGTAAATAAGCACGATTGGCACCATCAGAATATGCTGTCGGGCTATATCTGCTCGCTTATGGCTTACTGCGCTGTAACGGGCAAGAGCGCCGTTGGACAGCCCTACGGCTTCTGTAACGATACCTCGCTCGATGCTCGCTTCGATGCAAAGAGGTATATGGACAGCTATTACGTTGAGGGAACGTCAAACCTTGACGCCGTATTCGCATCCGAGGAGGATATGCGCGGCTTGCAGATCCTTGTTGACGAGTATATCAAAAAATACAACTGATAAAAACGCCTTGGGGCGAACTTCTCGGAAGTGCGCTCCAAGGCATCTTTTTTCACGCGGCACTCATTTTTCGACCATTGGTTGTATTTGTCCGCCACTATTGAAATCAGACTCAAAATATGATATAATGCCTACATCATCATTGATAAGGGAGATAAGATAATGTACAACAAAGCTAAAGCCAAAAGGATAGGCTTCGTCGCATTGAGAACAGTTATTTTGGTGCTGTTAACTGCGGCGGTTTCCGCTTTGTCGCGTTTATTCTTTCGCGACGCCTTGTTTGGAAGTATAACGGGCGACGATATATTCGCGTACGAAAATATTTCCGAGCAAATGTTGAACGGCTTTTTCTTGGTTTTCTTTTTACTGATATTTAATTCCTTAATTATTGCTATTGACAGACACGATAGTTTTTCCCGTGCGCGATTTTTGGAAAGTGCAAAAAACAACAAGCTCGCCACGCATCTGAAATTTATAGCTTCGTCTTTAGATTTTTACGTCGAGCTTGGCTGTGTTGTGACTCTCTCTCTTATTCTCCCAACGTCTTTTTTGTATGGCTTTGTAAGTAAACTCTTTTTTAGCGAGATAAAATTAACAGCCTTTACCGATAAGCTTTACACGTTAATTATAATCCTGCCAATTGTGATTGCGATCCTTTTTATTGCCCGCGTAAGCTTTCAAAGAGGTTGGTATACTGAAGCACAAATAGAAAAGGCAAAATTTTACAAGAGAAAAAAGGAGTCAAAACTGCCGATAGTGAAGAACGTCATCGGCGTCGCGGTAGTTTATTGCATTGGCTCGTTTGCTCTTCCTCTTATCTTGCCGATGCTTTTCATGTTGTGGAATCTTGGCGGAATAATGCTTTTCGTTTGGATAGTGCTTGCCGTAGCGGCATTGGTTTTGGCTACTGTAACCGCATATTATATCAGGGCGTTGCTCAAGCGAAGAGCTTTTGTTAAAAGCCTGAAAAAATACTGCTTTAAAAATTCGCTTTATCTTTCGGACGTAAAAAATCCGTACCGCTCGATCTTTTTTTCTACCGGCGGGTTTGATTTTACGGTAGAAAAAAATATGAGAAGCTACGATTGCAAATTTATGTCGGGCGTATTCCCGAGCGCGCCCATAGCTTTGTCGGACAATGGGTGGGCTCTAAGGCAAATCAACGTTCGTATATTAAAGAGGGAAGTTTTTCGCATTGTGACAAACATCGACTTTGATTTTGAAAGCGAAAATAAAAAAATATTGGTATTATTGCCGACACCTAAAGTGTTTGTTGCAACCGCCCGCGGCGAACAACCGCGTCTTGCCGACGTCGGTGAGGTGGTGGGAAAATATACCGTATATACCGCTACGGGATTTCTGAACGCTTTGGACAGAGATACGTTGTAATAACTGCATTTAGAATGAGTGGCTGTGTTTTTTGACGCAGCCACTCATTTTAAATTCAGCGCCGATCTCTCGGCGTTTTTATTTTATTATACCGCCGCAGATAAGCTCGCCGCCGCCAAAAAAACGGCGGATTGTCTGCGTGCGGGCGTGCTCGTTTTTTATTGGAATAGTGTAAAATAATAAAAACTGTTGGGGGTATTTTATGGAAAAAATAATTTCAACGTCGATGCTTGCGGAATTCAAAAGGCATCTTGTGCTTGACGAAAAAAGCGAAAACACCATAAAAAAATATTTGCACGATATCGCTGAGCTTGTGCGGTACGCCGAGGGCAGGGAATTAACGCGGGAGCTTGTGTTGGATTTTAAACGAGCGCTTGCAGAAAAATACGAGCTTACAAGCGCAAACTCGATGATAGCGGCGACAAACGCATTTTTTTGCTTTTTGGGCTGGAGTGAGTTGTACATAAAGCAGTTTAAAATACAGAGAAAAGCTTTTTGTTCGGCGGAGCGCGAGCTGACAAAGGAAGAATATTTCCGCCTTTTGAATACCGCAAAACAAAGGGGAAATGAGCGATTAAATTTGATATTGCAGACCATTTGCGGCACGGGCATACGCGTTAGCGAATTAAAGTTTATAACGCTGGAGGCGGTGCGCAGGGGAGAGGCTGTTGTTTCCTGTAAAAACAAGACCCGAACGGTTTTTATCGTTCGGGCATTGCAGAAAAAGCTGTTGAATTATGCTAAAAGAAATAGGATATCGGCGGGTTGTCTGTTCGTTACGAAAACTGGAACGCCGATGGGGAGGTGCAATATCTGGCGTGAGATGAAGTCTCTGTGTAAGGATGCGCACGTTTTGCACTCCAAAGTGTTTCCGCACAACCTTCGCCATCTGTTTGCACGCACCTTCTATGGAATAGAAAAGGACATTGCCAAACTTGCGGATATTCTCGGTCACAGCAATATAAACACCACCAGAATATATATCGTCACAACTGGCGAGGAGCATAAGCGCAAAATGGAAAATATGCGCTTGATAATTTAATTTTGTACATAGCGCCGCTATAAAAAAGCCGATGCTGAAAACACCGACATTAGATATCACATAATTCGCATTATGTTGCATTGGCTACACCTATACAGATAAATTTTACCATATAATTTTTAAAAAATCAATAGTTTTTTATCATAAAAACAAAAAATAGCACAACAAAGCACACCAATGAGACCGATTTTTTCATTGGCTTTGTTTTTGCGCTTTTTTATACAAAAATCAAATGCAAAAATAACTCAATAGCGTCGAATGCAACATAATGCGAATTATGTCTCCCTCGGAACGACCGAGGGGCAGAGGTTAAAACCAATATAGCTTAACGAAAGGAAACGAAGTTGTGAAAAAAACATTAGCATGGATTTTGGTGCTTGCTCTGATCGCGGCGGCAGCCGTTATCGGTACGGTAGCATACCTCACGGACGAGGTAACTGCCGATAATGTTATGACAATCGGCAAAGTTGCCATCGAGCTGCTTGAGTATGAGCGCATTGATACCGAGACCAAGAACGATGACGCAAAAGTTCAGGAGTTTACTCCCAACAAGCCCTTGCTTCCCGCAGTTGTTGACAAGGACTTTGACTACTCACCA
>JAZQDD010000035.1:0-18881 GCA_045546615.1 Eubacteriales bacterium
CTTTTTTATTTCTTTAAACCAATCTATTTTTTTGTTTTTCATATTTATCTCCGATTTGATTTTTCGGTTCTCAATACATATTATCACATCTTTTTGAATATTTTATGAACTTCATAGGATAATAATATTCAAAGAGCAAAAAAATATGTGAAAAAGAAAGGATTTTCCCCATGAATAAAAAAACTCTTTTGGTCTGCTTTGTCTTGATATCCATTCTTTCGCTCGCGGTCTCGACGTTTGCCGTGTTTGTAACGGCGCGTGCGGTTTTTGCCGAGCAGACGGACAACCTCGGAAACATCAACAGCTCCCCTACCGCAGAACAAAGCGATAGCGCACTCGATGTTTCGGACACAGAGCTTGAGGATTCCAAGACGTCCGACGATGTGACAGACGATGTTTTCGTTGGGGCGGATGCTGAAACTCCACCTAAATACACATTGATATACAGCGATGGTATTCTGAAGGTTACCGCATCCGACGGGACGGTGCTTTACTCACGAAAAGCTCCGTTAGGCAAGCCGAGTGCAAATACACTCGAACAGCTGGCAGAAGGCATAACATTCTCGGACTATAGCTCAGCGGTTTCCGCAATCTACGACCTTATATCGTAAACTACCGCGTAGCTACGGCATCCTTGCCGACTGTTTCGGCAAGAGCGTTCAGAATATAGGGAGTAACATCGATGCCATGGCTATGCTCCCTGTACTCTGCCCTATCCGCGAAATAAAAGGAAAGACGTACAGCACCCTCAAATATTTCGACCAAATTGAGGGCTTTTTTATATATCTCCGAGTTCTCAGACGGCACTTTTATATAGACAACCGAAATATTTTTTCTATCATTGGCGCGGCTTGGGGTGCATTCCTTTGCCGCCGACGCGACTCTACGCTCGGATTCCTCATTGGTGCGAAGCGGTATTACCGAGTTAAGGAGGACCTTTGCCCCCTCGCCCTCTCTGAGTGAGGCTGTGCCGCTTACGAACACCGCCTCATCAGCGCGAAGGACCGAAGCATATTTTTTAAGCTTTGCGGGAAATACCACGACCTCGATAGAGTCATATCTGTCCTCAAGCTTCAAAAACATCATCCTTTCGCCGCTTCTCGTATTTTTAGTGCTTACGGAAGTTATCATGCCGCAAACGCCAAGCGTTTCTCCGTCCGAAACGGAGATCTCATCCTCTGATGTAAGCTCCGAAAGCGGCGTGGGCTTCAAAGAATCGATGTGAATGGAATATCCGTCAAGCAGATGTCCCGAAAAGTACATACCCGCCGCCTCTCTTTCAAGCGAAAGCATCTCGCGCGTTGAAAACTCGGGGATCTCGGGATACGTGATATACAGCGAATCCTCCCCGCCGCCCTCTCGTGCAATCGAAAACATATCTATCTGACCGTCGATATTGCGCCTGTTGCGGTCAGCTACCGCACCGAGCGCGGAATCGAGCGAGGCGAGCAGTCTCGAACGATAAACGCCGAGAGAATCAAAAGCACCCGCCTTGATCAGCGTTTCAACCATTCGTCTGTTGAGGTCATTTCCCGACATACGGGAGAGAAAATCAGAAAATGACGTAAAATTTCCGCGCCTTCTCTCTCTTATCATAGCGTCAACAAACTGACGTCCCACGTTTTTGAGAGCAAGCAGCCCAAACGTTATATCCGAACCGCTTACGTGAAAATCGGTCATACTGCGGTTGATATCGGGCGGAAGAACCCTTATTCCCGCGCGGTTAGCCTCGGAAATATACTCAGCCACCTTCTCGGGTGTTCCAAGAACCGAGGTCAGAAGCGCGGCAAAATATTCGCGGGGGTAGTGCGCTTTAAGATATGCCGTACGGAAAGAGATAACTGCGTAAGCGGCGGCATGGCTCTTATTGAAAGCGTAGCTTGCAAAGCTCGACATTTGAGAAAAAAGCTCGTCCGCAACGTCCGCGCTCATTCCCCGCGAGCGTGCGCCGTCAATAAAGCTCGATCTTTCCGCCTCCATCACGTCCGCTTTTTTCTTTGACATGGCGCGGCGGACGAGATCCGCCCTGCCGAATGAATATCCCGCAACGGTGCGGAAAACCGTCATTACCTGCTCCTGATATACGATGCAACCATAGGTCGGGCGAAGTATGGGTTCAAGCATCGGATGCTGATATTTTACCTTTTCGGGGGCGTTTTTGCCCTCGATGTATTTCGGTATCGACTCCATAGGGCCGGGACGATACAGAGCGATTGCGGCAAGGATATCGTCAATGCACTCGGGGCGCAAATTGGTCAGCATCTGCCGCATTCCGCCCGATTCAAGCTGGAACACGCCTGACGTCTGCCCCGAGGAGATAAGCTCATAGGTTCTTTTATCGGCAAGATCGAGTGCCTCGATATCAAAGTGAGGCTCTCGCTCCTTTATCTGCTCCACCGCATCTTTTATTATAGTAAGATAGCGTAGAGCAAGAAAATCGAATTTTAAAAGTCCAAGCGACGCTACGGTATCCATGTCGTACTGGGTAATTACTGCACCGTTGCTTGCCGCAAGCGGAAGATACTCGGTAAGAGCCTTTTCGGTGATAACGACTCCGGCCGCGTGTATGGAAATATTCCTCGGCATTCCCTCGATAGCGGCGGCTGTGTCAAGCAACGTTCTGACCTGCTCGGAGCTTTCGTATTTTTCCTTGATAGCATCCAGTTTCATTGCTTGTTCAACGCTCACGTCAAGCGCTCTCGGAACAAGCTTTGCGATAGCGTCTACCTCTGCGTACGGCATACCGATAGCACGTCCGCAGTCACGGATAGCCGCCCTTGCCGCAAGAGTACCGAAGGTGACTATCTGCGAAACTCTGTCAGCTCCGTATTTATCCTTGACGTATTCAAGCACCTCGTCCCTGCGATTATAGCAGAAATCGATATCTATATCGGGCATACTGACCCTTTCGGGATTGAGAAAACGCACAAAAAGCAGATCAAAACGAATAGGATCTATATCGGTAATGCCCGTGCAAAACGCAATAAGGCTTCCGCATCCCGAGCCGCGCCCGGGGCCTACGGGAATATCGGAGCGTTTTGCGAAATTGACGTAATCTGAAACGATAAGAAAATAATCGTCATATCCCATTTTGTGAATGACGGACAGCTCGTATTCCATTCTCGAGCGATATTCATCCTCGCTGTGTCCCGCGGCGGGGATCTTGCCCTCCCCGATAAGGCGGGAAAGCCCGTCCTCGGCGACACGTCGAAGCTCAATCTCCGCCGTAGTTGACGGCGGCACGGGATAGGTCGGGAGCTTTATCGTATCAAACTCAAACTCCACGTTGCATCTTTCGGCTATCTTGACGGTGTTTTCAAGCGCACCCTCAAAACCGCCGAAAAGTCTTTCCATCTCTTCTGTGGATTTATAGTAGAACTCGTCGGTCTCAAAGCCAAAACGTGCCTCGTCCGACATAGTCGTACCCGTTTGTATGCACATCATAACGGCTTGAACGTGCGCATCACTTTTTTTAAGATAATGAACGTCATTTGTAGCAACCACGCCAAGCCCCAGCTCACGAGCAAGTGAATAAAGCTCGGGAAGTATCTGACGCTGTTCAGCTATGCCGTGATTTTGAAGCTCGATGAAAAAATTATCCCTGCCGAATATTTTGATGTATTTTTCGGCTATCTGCCGTGCGCGTTCATAGTCACCGCCCGTTAGCGCTGACGGTATCTCGCCCGCAAGACAAGCAGAGAGGGCAATGATACCCTCAGAATGTCCGCGCAACAGCTCGGCATCCACTCTCGGCTTTGAATAAAATCCCTCGGTATATGCCTTGGAAACGAGATATATCAAGTTTTTATAGCCGGTCTCGTTTTCGCAAAGGAGAACAAGGTGGTGTGCTCCGCCCTCACGCCCCGCTATTTTTTCAAAACGCGACGTCGGCGCAACGTAGACCTCGCAGCCTATTATCGGCTTTATATCCGCCTTTTTGCACGCACGCCAAAACGCCACTGCGCCAAACATTGCGCCGTGGTCTGTTATAGCAACTGCCGAATGCCCCTTTGCCTTTACCGCTTCGGGTATATCCTTTATACGGCAAGCGCCGTCAAGCAGGCTGTATTCGGTATGCAAATGCAAATGAACAAAGTCGGACATACGCCGTCTCCCTTCTTAAATGTTTTATACTTTTTCAGCCGCCAAAAGCAGCTTTTCCATTCTGTGGTTAAGTCCCGATTTTGAAATAGGTGGGACGTGCCTTGCCGCAAGCTCGGAAAGCGGCATTTCGGGTTCTTCCTCCCTCAATCGAGCGGTTTCCTTCAGCTCGTCCGAGAGCAGGTCAAATTTTCCCGAAGCCTTGAGCTTTTTTATAGCCTCAATCTGTATAGTAGCCGCCGAAGTTGCACGGCGTATGTTTTTCACCTCGCAGTTGGATTTCCTGTTTACCTCACCGCGAAGCTCGCGTACAAGCTTTTGTTGCATGGATGCCATGGCGGAGACACTCGCGCCGCCGATGGCGAGAATGTCCTCAACATCCTCTGTTCGGCGGTAAAGCAACGAGGTAAGCTCCGTTCTGCCCGATATTGACGGCGTATTTCCCCGCGCGGTAAAAAACGCCGCAGTGCGCATAGCGCGTTGCGGATCACTGATCCTGAACTCCAGCCTTGATTCCTTTGACGGATCGCTGATCCTTGCCGCGGAGAGCAACAGTCCCGCACAGAAGGCGGATGCGCACGCTTTGCACTTCAAAAACGGAAGTGCGACATCCGTTTTTTGCGTATCGGACAGTTCGGTAAGGGCGGCGGCGAGCTTTGCGGAAACAAAACCAAACTCGGCAACGCTCCTGCCATAGCAATTCGTTATATCGGGCGTTACCTCTCTGCCAAATTGCTCAAAGAGAAGTTTTTGCAAAAGCGGAGCAAGCTCCTTGCCCGTTATGCGAAGATATACGGCATCTCCCACGCCGCATTCGGCGTTTATCATAAGTCCCATCAGCAGGGCGCGCCGACAGCATTGATGACTCGGTACGGACGAAAGGATCTCCTCTTTGACCTTCGATGAAAAAGTTTTCATTTTTCACTCACCGCACATATCTCGCACTCAAGCTCCACCGAATACGCATCCAAAACGGCTTTTTTAATGTATTCAACGAGCGAAAGGACATCCGCCGCAGTTGCGCCGCCAACATTGATTATAAAGCCTGCGTGCTTATTTGATATCTGCGCTCCGCCGACGGTGTAACCTCTGAGACCAAGCTCATCGATCATCTTTCCTACGTACATTTCAGGCGCGGGACGTTTAAAAACGCTTCCCGCGCTCGGATACTCAAGCGGCTGTTTGTCGCGGCGGCGTTCCATAAGCTCCTGCATACGCGAATCAATTTCTTCCCTGCTTCCGTATTCGAGGGCAAAGCGCGCCCCGATAACGGCGTAATGCGGAAAATCTTTGATTATGCTGTGGCGGTACGAAAACGCCGCCTCGTTATTTGTAAGAGTGAAAATTTTTCCATTCGTTGTATCAAGCACGCGCATATCGAGAAGTACGGAGCTGACGTCTCCCCCGTACGCCCCAGCATTCATGCACACCGCACCTCCGCAACTGCCAGGAATACCGTAGGCAAATTCAAGTCCCGTAAGTGCGGCTTCCTTTGCAGCGACTGCTGCTTCCGTAAACGAATCCCCGCAAAGCACCGACAGGATGTTTCCGTCCACGGATATTTTTCGCATTTTTTTGGTAATTATAACAGCTCCGCGATATCCCGCATCGGAAAACAAAAGATTTGTACCGTTTCCGACAAACATAAAGCGTACGTCCGCATCCCTGAGGGCGGCAACAGTAAGCAAAAGCTCGTTCTCGCTCGCGGGAAAAACGGCGATATCGGCATTACCGCCGATCTTGAAGCTTGTGCGCGTACAAAGGGGAGCGTCTTTTTCAAAATGTATGTTATTGACCGAAAGCTCGCGGCACGCGAAAGCTATCTTTTCACAAAAATCGTTCACGACCAAACCTCCGAGGTTTATTCATCTGCTCCGAGAAGGTGAGCCACCTCCGAGAGCTTTGTTACGGTGTAAGTTATCGGAAGCCCCGCAGGATTTTCGAGGCGTTTCGGGTTATACCAGCAGGTATCTATCCCATAATTCACACCTCCGAGAATATCGGAGCTTAACGAATCCCCGATAACGAGGGCGTATGCGGGATCAAAGCCATCTATACTCTCCGCTACGCGATCAAAAAATGCACATCCCGGCTTTTCACAGCCAACCTCCTCCGAAATGAAGGAATGAGTAAAATAATTTTTTATTCCGCTTTTTTCAAACCGTGCTTCTTGTATGACCTTTATCCCATTGGTGATAATGTACATATCGTATTTGCCGTAAAGTGCGCGGCAAAGCTCAAGAGCGCCATCACAAAGAAAGCCGTACTTTGATAGATTTTTAACATACTCTGCCGCCATCGCCATCGGATCTGCATCAAAAGAATAGTGCTGACAGAGTCTTTCAAAGCGCAGAGTTTTTAGCCGCTCCTTGGTAACAAGACCGCGCTCAAGCTCCTTCCAAAGTCCATCGTTTATTGCACTGTATGTTGTTATGACCTCATCTGCCGCGGGCAAGCCGGAGTTCAAAAGAGTATCTGTAATACCGCATCGTTCAGCGCGGGTAAAATCAAGCAGAGTGTTATCTGCATCAAAAAGCAACCATTTATATTTCTTCATAATTCACCTTTTTCCATATCAATCCATTTAATATTATACAACAAAAATGTCCGTATTTCAATATTTAAGTAAAAAATATAAAAATTATTTTTTCTATTGAAATTTAATTATAATTATGTTATAATTTATGTATATGTGCTTTTAGGAGAATGATATGTTTACGATTGGCGTTACAGGACCAAGCGGTGCGGGAAAATCCCTCTTCTGCTCCATTTTTGAAAAAATGGGGTTTTCTTCAATCGGGTGCGACGAAATATATCACGAGCTTACCGATACTCCTTCGCCCTGCACCGAAGAACTTCGTGAGCAGTTCGGAGAGGAAGTTTTGCTCCCGACGGGTGCGCTCAACAGGCGTGCGCTCGCACAAATCGTTTTTGCCCCCGATGCCAAAGATAAACTGCGGCGATTGAACGCCATAACGCACAAATACGTTTTGCTCGAGGTAAAAAATCGCATCAACGCGCTCCCGCACGATCGTCTCGGTGCGCTTGTGGATGCCCCGTTGCTTTTTGAATCAGCTTTTGACAAGGAATGCGACCTTACTATTGCCCTGCTTGCCCCGCGCGAATTGAGACTTGCCAGACTTTCAAAACGCGATGGACTTGACGAAGATGCGCTTAACGCACGTCTTGACGCGGCAAAACCCGACGAGTGGTATTCCGACAAATGTGACATCACGATATACAATACAGGAGACTCCGATGAGCTTGAAAGAGCCGTTTTGGAAATAACAGAAAAAATACGCAAGGCGTAGGAAAAAATGAGAAAATCACTTATAAATTCGCTGATAATCATCATTATAATCGCACTTTCGGTGGGGTGCGGATTTCTTTACGATCATATAGCCGACAGCTATCAGCGAAACAAATATCCTAGAGAATACAACGATACAGTCAGCGAGCTTTCACTTGAATATCGTGTCCCAACATGGGCAATATACACTACTGTAAAGATACGAAGCGACTTCGATGCATCCCTCAAGTCAGAGAACGGCGGTATAGGGCTATTTTGCCTGACCAATGAGCAGTATATGGAGATCGGAAATGCACTTGACCTTGCGGTAGACCCGGGACTCTTATACGAACCCGAGACAAATCTTCGCTTTGGGGCTTATTGGCTCGGTGAGCTTTATGCAAAATACGGAAATTGGGATTGCGTTTGGGCGGTTCTTCACATCGGAGAAAAAACGGTTGACGGGTGGCTATGGAATGCGAACTATTCAAATTCCGACGGCACTTTGAAAAACATTCCCAACGAAGAAACAGCCGAATACATCAAAAACGCTAACAAGATTGCCAAGATCTACCGTGAACTTTACGAATGATATTAATTTACGGAGGATATAAAAATGTCTGAAACCAAGACTCCCGCGCAGATGGCGCGCCAACTTACCTACAAAAAGGAGACCGTATATGCAAAAAAGGACTCCGACTTCATTGATAAAGCTTATATCTATGCCAAGGATTACGTAAAATACCTTAACTCCTCTAAAACGGAGCGGGAAGCCGTTTTGACCTCTATTGCGCTTGCAGAGAAAAATGGCTTTATTCCCTATAATTTCGGAGACGAAATTAAGGCGGGAGGCCGTTATTACTACAACAACAGAGGAAAAAATCTTTTCCTGTTTGCCATCGGAAGCGAAAGTATAGCGAACGGTATACGCATTTCTGCGGCGCACATTGACTCACCGCGCCTTGATCTTAAACAAGTTCCGCTTTACGAGGAGAGCGGAATGTGCTTTCTCAAAACGCACTATTACGGCGGAATCAGAAAGTACCAATGGCTTGCTACTCCCCTTGCTCTGCACGGAGTTGTTGTGCGCGGCGACGGAAGCACCGTTAACGTGACCATAGGCGAGGACGAAAACGATCCCGTTCTCTATATCAATGATATTCTCCCCCACCTCGGAAAGGAATCCGACAAAAAGCCGCTTGGTGAGGCTATTGCGGGCGAAAAGCTCAATCTCCTTATAGGAAGCCGTCCCATTGCAAACGAGCCTGACGGCATAAAACTGAACATTCTCTCCATCCTTAACGAAAAATACGGCATCTGCGAGGAAGACCTTCTCACCGCAGAGCTTTGTGCCGTTCCTGCAGGCAATGCGCGCGACGCGGGGCTTGACCGTTCGATGATATGCGGTTACGGACACGACGACAGAGTTTGCTCCTACCCCGCCCTTACTGCGCTCTTTGAAAGCCTTGCTTCCCCCCACACGATAATGTGTATCCTCGCTGACAAGGAAGAGATCGGAAGCGACGGTAACACGGGTATGCAGTGCGATCTGATGCTTGATATTATTGATGCAATTGCCGCTTCGCAGGGGGTAAGCGGCGCTGTTGTTCGTGCTAACTCAAAATGCCTTTCCGCAGACGTTTCCGCCGCATACGATCCGAATTTTTCAGAGGCGTTTGAAAAACGCAATTCCGCCCTTCTCTCCTGCGGCGTAGTGCTTACAAAGTACACGGGCGCACGCGGCAAGTCAAGCACCAACGATGCATCTGCCGAGTACATCGGCTGGCTTCGCACCGTTATGGCGAAAGACGATGTTGTATGGCAGGCGGGCGAGCTTGGCAAGGTGGATTTCGGCGGCGGCGGAACCGTTGCTAAATATATCGCAAATCACAATATTGAGACTGTCGATCTCGGCGTACCCGTTATTGCCATGCACGCGCCTTATGAGGTTATCTCCAAGGTCGATATCTACGAAGCACACCGCAGTTTTTCTGCATTTAATCGCTACTGATGCTCAAACGGTTAAAAGAGACAGAGGAAAAATACATCCTCCTTTCAAAAATGCTCGAGGACAGCACCGTTATTTCGGATATCGAGAAATACACGGGGATATTGCGTGAATACAAGACTTTAACCCCTATCGTAACAAAATATCGCGAATATTGCCGCGCCGCTTGCGACGTTGCGGATGCACAAGAGCTTTTAAATTCCTCGGATGCAGAGCTTCGCATTTTGGCACAAGAGGAGCTTTCGCTCGCAAAGGAGCGCGTTCGCGTGACGCACGAAGAGCTTCAGGTCATGCTTCTGCCGCGCGATGAAAACGATGACAAAAACGTTGTTGTTGAGATCCGTGCATGCGCGGGCGGTGATGAAGCGGCGCTTTTTGCCTCCACCCTGTTCCGAATGTACTCAATGTACTGCGAGCATTCGGGCTTTAAGCTTTCGGTTGCCTCAGCCAACGAAACGGGGCTTGGCGGATACCGCGAGATCTCTTTCACCATTGACGGCGACGGCGCGTATTCAAAGTTCAAATTTGAATCAGGCGTACACCGTGTTCAGCGCGTCCCCGAAACCGAATCGCAGGGGCGCATACACACCTCGACGGTTACCGTTGCAGTTCTTCCCGAGGCGGATGCGGTGGAGATCGATATTCCGCCGTCGGACTTGGTATTTGAATCCTGCAAATCCAGCGGAGCGGGCGGTCAGCACATAAATAAGACCGAATCCGCCGTACGGCTGACGCACAAACCCACGGGAATCGTGATCGAATGCCAACAGGAGCGCTCACAGTTTCAGAACAAGGAAAAAGCACTCAAGTTGCTTCGTGCAAAGCTATACGATATCAAGCGCACCGAGCAGGAAAACGCTATCGCCTCAACACGCCGCTCGCAAGTCGGAAGCGGTGACAGAAGCGAAAAAATACGCACATACAACTATCCGCAAAACAGAGTCACGGATCACAGGATAGGACTCACCCTGCATTCTCTTGACAGTTTCCTTAACGGAGCAATAGGGTCGATGATGGACTCTCTCATTGCCGCTGACACTGCCGAAAAGCTAAAAAACGGAGAAAACAATTCTTTTTGATTTAAGCAAGGTACTTTATGAAGACCGAAATATTAAAGATAGATCAGCTCGCCGCTTCGCAAGACTTACTTGCCCGCGCGGCGCTAACCATCAAACGCGGAGGAACAGTTGTTTTTCCTACCGAGACCGTCTACGGTCTCGGTGCTGACGCCACCTCTGCGGAAAGTGCAAAAAAAATATATGAGGCAAAGGGGCGTCCGTCAGACAATCCTCTCATCATTCATATTTGCGAGCCGAGCGATGCCGAGCCATACGCCGTCACCTCGCCTCTTTATTATCGCCTCGCGGAGCATTTTATGCCCGGCCCGCTGACGGTTATAATGCCAAAGAAAGACACTATACCCGCCACGGTTACGGGCGGTCTTGACAGCGTTGCCGTGCGTTGCCCGTCACATCCCATAGCCCGTGAGCTTATAAGACTTGCACAGCTTCCGATAGCCGCACCGTCCGCCAATATATCGGGCTGTCCCTCTCCGACTTGCGCCGCGCACGTTATTGATGACCTTTACGGCAAGGTTGATTGTATTATTGACGGCGGAGAGTGTGAGGTTGGCGTGGAGTCCACCATAGTAAAGCTGACGGGGGATGATTCCCTTGTGCTTTTACGCCCCGGAGCCGTAACATACGATGCGCTATCATGCGTTTGCGCAAACGTCAGCGTCGCAGACGCCGTTTTACACACGCTAAAGGAAAACGAGCGTCCGCTCTCCCCGGGTATGAAATACCGTCATTACGCCCCCGCAAAACCGCTCGTTCTCATTGACGGCAGTTCCGAGCAACGCCTTGCATTTTTCAAGGAAAAGCAAAAAAATGAGCGTTGCGTAATTATTTGCTATGACGAACAAGCGTGCGCACTGGGCTCCGGTACGATATGCATCGGCGCGGAGGATGACCTTGCAACGCAGGCACATCGCATTTTTGCCGCACTTCGTGAGTCAAACTCCATGTCGGGAGATACGATATACGCAAATCTCCCGTCTACCGACGGCTACGGTCTTGCCATATACAACAGACTCATCCGCGCGGCGGCGCATACCGTTATTAAGCTTGAAAAATAATCATTTTACGTATAAAGGAATTTAAAAATGGCTAAGAAGAAAAAAGTTGACGAAAAACCGATTCCTGCACCGCACGCCCCTGCCACCGACCAGCTTATAACCGATACTATTGAGAAAAACTATATGCCATACGTTATGAGCGTTATAGTTTCCAGAGCCATACCCGAAATTGACGGCTTCAAGCCCTCGCACAGAAAGCTACTATACACTATGTATAAAATGGGCTTGATGACGGGCGCACGCACGAAGAGCGCAAACGTCGTCGGACAGACGATGAAGCTCAACCCTCACGGCGATGCCGCAATATACGAGACTATGGTGCGCCTTACCCGCGGAAACGCTTCTCTGCTTCATCCGTTTGTTGACTCAAAGGGTTCATTCGGTAAGCAATACAGCTCGAACATGGTATACGCCGCCTCGCGTTATACCGAGGTAAAGCTCGATAAATTTGCCGCCGAGCTGTTTGACGGTATCGATAAAAATGCCGTGGATATGATAGACAACTACGACGGAACGATGAAAGAGCCTGTGCTTCTTCCCACCACGTTCCCGAATATTCTCGTCACTCCCAACCTCGGTATCGCCGTAGGTATGGCATCAAATATATGCTCGTTCAATCTTTCAGAGGTGTGCGATGCAACCATCGCATTACTGCGCCATCCTAAAATCGACACCGATAAGCTGCTTGAGATCATGCCCGCGCCCGATTTTCCCGGCGGCGGCGAGATCATATACGACCGAGATGCTATGCGCCGCATTTACGAAACAGGCTCCGGCCCTGTTAAGATCCGTGCACGGTACCGCTATGACAAGGATGCAAACTGCATAGACATACTTGAGATCCCCTACTCTACTACGATAGAGATCATTATGAAGCGCATCGGGGATATGATCAAGGACAACCAGCTTAAGGAAGTTGTGGATTTCAGAGATGAGATCGACCTTTCGGGATTCAAGCTGACGCTTGATCTTCGCCGCGGAGTCGATCCTGACGCGCTCATGCTCAAGCTTTTCAAGAACACGAAGCTTGAGGACTCCTTCTCCTGCAATTTCAACGTTCTTATAGATTCCGTTCCGCGCCAGCTCGGAGTCATGGATCTGTTGCGTGAGTGGATAAAATTCCGCTGTGTTTGTCTTAGCCGCGAGCTTACGTTTGAGCTTCAAAAGAAGCAGGACAAGCTCCATCTTCTTTTGGGACTTGGCAAGATACTGCTTGACATAGACAAAGCCATCCGCATTATCCGCGGAACTGAAAAAGACTCGGACGTTATCCCCAATCTTTGCAAAGGATTTGGTATTGATACACGCCAAGCTGAATTCATTGCGGAGATAAAGCTGCGCAATCTCAACAGAGAATACATTCTTAACCGCGTAAACGAGATAGATTCGCTCCGCAAGGATATCGCGGACATAGAATCTACGCTTGCGGACGAGTTGAAACTTAAAAAGCTCATTGCCGAGCAGCTCACCGCTGTTAAGAAAAAATACGGTCAGGAGCGCCGCTCCGCAATCGTTTCCTCCGATGACGTAGCTGTTTACAACCCCGAGGAGCATATTGAAAACTATCCTGCACATTTCTTCCTTACCGCTGACGGATATTTCAAAAAAATCACCACACAATCTCTCAAGGGCAACGATGAACAAAAGATCAAGGAGGGCGACAGGATAATCGCCGAGCTTGACGGAGAGAACATCTCCGAGCTTGCATTCTTTACTAACCAAGGTCAGCTTTATCGTTGTCGAGCACTTGACATCCCCACCTGCAAGGCTTCCGAGCTTGGCGAATATCTCCCCGGCAAGCTTGGATTTGATGAAGGCGAAAAGCCAATCTTCGTGCGTTTTGGCGAGGAATGGCCCGACGATAAGCGCATGGTCTTTGTTTTTGAAAACGGCAAGGGCGTGAAAGTCCCGCTTTCCGCATACGCCGTAAAGGGAAAACGCAGAAAGATGACGGGCGCATACGCCCCCTCATCGCCCGTAGTGGGAATATTCGAGGAGGACAAGCCTTTTGAGCTTCTTATAGTTTCCTCCAACGACCGCGCTATAGTCCTTTCCACCTCGCTGATTCCCGAAAAGACTACGAGAACCTCTATCGGATCACAACTCATTACTCTTAAAAAGAATACGACTGTTTCCGCCGTTATAGCAGACTTTGCCGATAGATTTGAAAGCACCAAGGGCTATAAAAAGTTGAAAATTCCCGCCACCCCCGTCCTTCTGATCGAGAAGGATATGGAAAAAATGCAAATCAAAATGGACTTCTGATCCGCACAAGGAGAACTTTATGAAAAACAACAAAATCAAAAAAGAATTGAAGCGCTCGACTGCGCTGATTCTTGCTTTTTTGCTTGCTTCAACATGCTCTCTGGCAGTTTACGCTACCGTAAGCTATGACAGCTCCCAAGACCCCGTTGTATCTCTGTCGGGAATGCAAGCTTACGTTACCGAAAAAATTGACGAATTGAAAACTATCGTTTCGGGAATAGACTCGCGCTTACAAGCACTTGAGCTTGCATATTCAACGGGAGGCGCGCCTTCGGGGGACGGAAGCGGTTCGGGCCCCAGTTCAGAGGCATTGCAGTCCCTCCTTGACCGTTTGAGCGCTCTTGAGACAAAAGCCACAGAGCTTGAAAAAGCCAATTCGGCACTTAAAACCGAGCTTGGTGCCACAAAGGACGAGCTAAACGGATTGATCGATGAGCTTGATAACAAGTATACATCCGTTGCAAACGAGCTTGCTTCTCTTTCCGATCAATTATCGAAACTGCAAAGCCAGTTTACCTCTATGAAGAGCGACGTCTCCACGCTTTCAAACGATTTTAAGCAATTGTCAACCATTTCTACGAAGTTAAACTCCCTGACCAACAAGGTCAACAATCTGACATCAGGAAGCGGCGACATTGGAAAACTCAAAGAGCAATGCACTCAACTCCAGAAAGACATGGAAGCCGTTCTCCTTAAAGCAGGAACGCTTTACAAGCCTGTTTTCGTCCCCTGCGGAGCAACTATCCGCGCGCTTGGAACTGATGATTCCGTTCTTGTTATTCTGCGTTCGGGAGCAGCCGTCGCAGTATCCCCGTTTAATGAATCGGGTAGCGCACAAGGCTTAAACGATCTGTCTGACGGAACTGAACTTTACGATGGCGAACCGCTCACACTCTTCCACAACGTTCTCATTCCGCGCGGCGGCGAGGACGGAAGGGGTGTAACCATTACGTCATTTGACGGAGCGTACGTAATGATAGGAGGCAACCATGTCATTATTCAGCCGTAAGACTGCTTCCGGTCAAAAGCTGTGGGTAAGGATAGTCGCGCTTTCGCTCGCCGCGCTCATGCTGATCGGTTCGATATACATAGCCCTATCCCTAATTATTTCAAGCTCCGCCGCAGAGGGCTCGCTTGAATCATACGCTTTTTCGACATCGATAAAAAACAAGGACTTTTACGTTGCCGTTGGTATAAGATACGGTTCCAGCGTAACTGTTTCACACGCGTTTACAGCTCCCTACGGATTTGTCGCGGGGGAGGCATATATTGAAAAAGGAAGCAAGCGCAGCTTTACCCCTTTGTTTTTTATAGATGCCGCCTCAGTGGTAGTCGCTTGCGATGCAAACCTTTCGGTTCTTGCAGGCACTTGCTCATTAGCCAAGAGCGCCGCAAAAACCGATATCGGAGCATACCATATCGAATTAACCGTTAACGAAGGGGACATTTGGGACAAGCTTGATGAATTGAATGCTGAATTTGCCTTCGATTATGAGCACGTTTTCCCCTCATACAATAATGGAGTAAAGTCTATCAGGATCGGCTCGTATCCCGACTACAGCACGGCGGGAGACGCCGCCGCTGTCATTGGCGAAACGCTCGAAGGATACAATATTTCGGTTGCATCTCCTTCAAGCTCGGGAATATGCGTGCTTAACGCCGACTGCGACACTATTCTTTTTGAACACGCAGGCGACGGTGACTATATCGGCGCTGTTGCGCCCCAGCAAACGAAGGATGCTGAAAAAGCGTATACCTTTTATAAAACCACAGGATATATGTATCCGGGAGTTTTTTGCTTCAGAAGATATATCACCAACAGTTATAACGGTCTGACACTTATCAACCTTACAGATCTTCAAAGCTATGTAGAGGGCGTTCTTCCTAACGAAATAGGAACAAGTTGGCCTCTTGAGACTCAAAAAGCCTTTGCTATTATTATAAGATCCTATACCGCCGGTTGCATTGGGCAAAAATATTCGTCATACGGTTTCGATTTGGTAAACACTGCCGCAAATCAGGTATACAGAGGCCGCAATCAGGTAACTGACAAAGTAAGCCAAGCCGTGGCTGAAACCAAGGACACCATTCTTGTTTGCGACGGCAAGATGATCACGAGTTACTACTCTTCTTCTCAAGGTGGATGGACTGTCGACTCAAAATATGTTTGGGGCAGTTCTACGGGACCGTATATTATCAATCAACCTACACCGTGGGAGCAATATTCCGTTACCTCCCGAGCCTTCTGGAACTTCGAGGTTACTCAAAAGGAGCTTCTTAGCGGATTTGGAATTTATAATTCCGGTGACACAGTTGCGAAGGTTTCTCTTGAGTTTTCGGGAGACTCACCCTACGTTTATAAAATGAGCGTAAAAGACAGCAAAGGAAACGTAGGCACAAAAACCCGTTGCAGTAAGGTTGTCGGAGTAATGAATGATTTCGGCGCAAACTCCGCTAATTTTCTCATAGGAAAAGGATCGCTTGATTACACTTACGAAAATGTTATTTCGACGAAGATCATCTCGCTTGATGCCTCTTATTCAGAAAACATGAACGTTTACACCGCAAACGGCGTGGCTGTAGAAAGCGCGGGAAAATTTAATTTCTTTACATCATTGGGACAGGCGTTTTCAAATCTTTCAAGCTCGCTCTATGTGCATACCGATAAAGGAACTGCCATACTTACTCAAAACATCGAAATACCAACAACGAGCAAGCCTGATGAAAACGGATATTACACACATGTTTGCGACTACGGAGATTTTCTGATCGTAACAGAGCTTCAGCAGGTGACAAAAACCTTCAAAGCGTCATCCTCCTCCAACTACGTTGTAGTTGGGCGCGGTTGGGGACACGGCGTTGGCGTAAGCCAGTATGGCACGGCGCATCTCGGTCAAGCGGGAGCAAAGTACAACCACATCCTCGCCGCTTACCTTCCCAATACCCAGCTTGCTAATTTTTACGATTATCTCAAATAATCCCTACATTATAATATAAGAGGTAAAACTTTGAAAAAAGACGAAATTTTACGTTACGTTGACCACACTCTTTTAACCCAAACAGCGACTGAGGCGGAAATATTATCCGTGTGCGATGATGCAATAAAGTATAAAACAGCATCGGTGTGTATCCCTGCCTCGTTTGTAAAAACCGCCGCAGAATATGTAAAAGGAAAGACCGCCGTATGCACCGTGATCGGATTTCCCAACGGATACAACACCACCGCAGTTAAGTGCTTTGAGGCGGCTGATGCAATTAAAAACGGCGCAGATGAGATAGATATGGTCATAAATCTTTCGCTCGTCAAAGATGGTAAATTTGATGAGGTGCGCGATGAAATTGCCGCTGTGAAAGCGGTTTGCAGTGATAAGATCCTAAAGGTCATCATAGAGACGTGCTTGCTGACGGATAATGAAAAAATTAAAATGTGCTCAATTGTTGCCGAGGCTGGGGCTGATTTCATCAAAACCTCAACAGGCTTTTCAAAGGCAGGGGCAACCCGCGAGGACGTTGCCCTGATGGCAAAAAACTCTCCCTCGACACTCCGAATAAAGGCGGCAGGCGGCATTCGCTCCTTTGCCGACGCCGAGGAATTTATATCTCTCGGGTCTACGAGGCTCGGAACGAGCGCACTTGTTAAGTTGATGAAAGCCGAGGAGCTTTCCGATTATTGATGCACTTTTTCCAAGTTTTTCTTTCACAATTGCACTTTTTTAAAAATAATTATTGACACAGCTTGTCTTTTGTGATATAATACTGCATTGGTACGGGAAAATTTTGCAATCCCGTCTCCTTACTGCAGACAAGTTCTGCGGTCACAAGTCCATAGGGAGGTTAAATATGGAAAACGTAAAGACAAACACTGCTTACGAATGCATGTTCGTTACCGATCTTACCGGTGCGCGTGATGCCGCTGAGACCGTTGCAAAGTTCGTAAGCCTCGTCGAAAAGAACGGCGAGATCATTGATGTCACCGAGTGGGGCAAGCGCCGCTTTGAGTACCCCATCAATGACAAGAACGAAGGCTACTACACGATAGTTACCTTCCGCGCAGACCCTGCGTTCCCCGCTGAATTTGAGAGACTTCTCAACATCGACGAGAACATCATGCGCTCCTTCATCATTAAGCTTGACGAGGAAGAAGTCGCCAAGGTTATCCGCCGCGCTGCTGACAAAGCCGCCGCCGCTACTGCTGCTCCTGCTGAAGAGGCTGCAGAAGATGTCGTTGCCGAGGAAGCTCCTGCTGCTGACGCTGAGTAATTTTCTGTCATAGTGGAGTGAATTATGGCTAACCTCAATTTGAACAAAGTTATTCTTTGCGGTCGTCTTACCGGTAACCCCGAGCTTAAAACCACTCAGAGCGGAATTTCGGTAGTTTCCTTCACTCTCGCAGTGAACCGCCGCTATCGCTCCTCTGATACAAACGCTCAACAACCCCAGGCAGATTTTATTAATCTTGTAGCCTGGAGACAAACCGCCGAGTTCATCGCTCGATATTTCAGAAAAGGCTCTGCACTTTGCGTAACAGGTTCGATTCAGACAAGACGCTGGACCGATCAGCAAGGTCAGACAAGATACGCTACCGAGGTTATCGTTGACGAGGCTATGTTCGTTGACTCTCGAAGCGAGTCGGGAAGCCGTGACTCCGCTATTGACGGTGGATATGCACCCGAACCCTTTGCTACCCCCGGTGCTGCTGAAAGTTTTAATGTCATTGATAACAATGACGATCTCCCCTTCTGATTGGGGACACATTAAATTGATAAGGAGTTAATTATTATGGATAGACAGCCTGAGCGCGCACCCCGCGCCGCACGTCCCGCAAACGCTAATCGCAGAAGAAAAAAAGTCTGCGTTTTCTGCGAGGAAAAAATAAACTACATTGATTACAAGGATTCTGCACGTCTTCGCAAGTTCATCACCGAGCGTGGTAAGATCCTTCCCCGCCGTATCTCCGGCACCTGCGCAAAGCATCAGCGCGAGCTTCAGAACGCTATCAAGCGCGCTCGTCACGTTGCTCTTCTCCCCTATGTTGGAGACTGATTTATGTATATAAAAAACTGCGGTTTCGCTTGGCGAAA
>JAZQDD010000036.1:0-4636 GCA_045546615.1 Eubacteriales bacterium
GACTCCCGACGAGACCACCAAGGCTCCTTCCAGCGGCTCCGGAAAGGTTTACAAGTCCCTCAAGGTTGCTCTTTGGACCAACGTTGCAGGAACGGGCGGCAAGCAGCTCAAGGCTGAAGAGGTTGAGGCTATCAAGAAGAACCTTACCGAGATCCTTGAAAACGCAGGCTACGACCTCTCCAAGGTAACCATTACATGGACCGAGCTTTGCGACGTTGAAAACGGCTCCAGCGTTCAGTCCCTCGTTGAGAAAACCAACGCAGGTGACTTCGACATCGTTCTCGGCGCAGGCTCAAACGCTCTTGATAAGGGTGTTGAGGGCGTTTCCATCGCGCAGATGGATTCCAAGATCTGTGCTGACGGCAGACGTATTGTTCTCCTCAACGACAATAACGCAGTTGCGGCTATTCTCTACGAGTATGCTACCACCGGTAAGACCACCGGCTACCCTGCTCCCGAGACCGGCGACGCAAACACCGCTGTATTCTTCGCGATCATCGCAATTGTTGCTCTTGGCGGAACCGTTATCGCTTCCAAGAAGAAATTCAACTAATTAAAACATAAACACAGGCGCACCTGCATTGCAGGTGCGCCTGTGTTTTACCGCTTGCGCTTTTTTGCAGTTGACACCCATCATAGATCCGTGTTATAATAGAGCATAAACAAGATCGAGAGTATATATTAATGAAAGAATTTTCCACAATAGCCGCCGTATCCACGCCGAAGGGCAAGGGCGGTGTTGCGCTCATACGCATTTCGGGCAGTGACGCGGCAGAGGTTGCCGAACGCATATTCCGCCCCGCATCGGGCGGTACGCTTTCGCAAAAACCCACGCGGAGCGCCGTTTTCGGCAAAATATTCACCCCCGACGGCAGTCTTTGCATCGACGAAGGACTTGCCGTGCTTTTCCGCGCCCCCGCGTCCTTTACGGGCGAAGACACCGTGGAAATATGCTGTCACGGCGGTGCGCTCGTAACGCGCCGCGTGCTTGAGGCTTGCCTTGGCGCGGGCGCGCGCCACGCAGAAGCGGGCGAATTTACCCGCCGCGCCTTTGCTTCGGGCAAGATTGGACTTGACGAAGCCGAGGCTCTCGGACTTTTGCTCGATGCGGGAACGGACGCACAGCTCAAACTTTCACGAAGCGGAATGTCCGGCAAGCTCGGCGCGGCTTGCGCAGAGCTACGCGACGAGATAAGCGCCCTGCTGACCGATATCTACGCACGGGTGGACTTTCCCGAGGAAGACCTCGGCTCTATTTCAGGCGAGGAAACGCGCGCGCGGATCGGTACGCTGATAGAAAAGACCGCATCCCTCGCCGCTACCTACCGCACGGGACGAGCCGTGGCGCAGGGCATCCCCGCCGTTATCTGCGGCAGAACGAACGCGGGCAAAAGCAGCTTTTACAATCTTCTCGTCGGGGAGGACGAGGCGATAGTTACCGATATCGCGGGAACTACGCGCGATGTGCTTTGTGCCACCGTCGCGTTTGGCGACGTCACCCTGCGCCTTTTTGACACCGCGGGGATCCGCGCCGAGTCGGCTGACGAGGTAGAATCCATCGGTATCAAACGCGCACTTGAAAAAATAGACGATGCGGAGCTTGTTTTCTACGTGATAGACTCCACCCGCGCACCCGATGCGGACGACACCGCGCTTGCCGAGCGCCTTCTTTCTCACGGCGGACAGGTCATAGCGGTGCTTAACAAGGTGG
Source organism: Eubacteriales bacterium (assembly GCA_045546615.1). Taxonomy (GTDB): domain Bacteria; phylum Bacillota; class Clostridia; order Oscillospirales; family CAG-272; genus CAG-390. Next base: position 1,712 of record JAZQDD010000036.1, read on the forward strand.
ATGCCGCCCCGTCCCCCGAAGCCGAGGAGCTGTTTTCGCGCTTTTCGCTCTGCGCACGCCTCTCCGCGCTCACGGGCGAGGGCAAGGACAATCTTGAAGCGCTTGTTTCCTCGCTCTTTATCGACGGCGGGCTTGACATTTCCGCCGATGCGATAGTTATGGGCGCTCGGCAGTACGACGCCATCGCGCGTGCAAAGGACGCTCTCGCCGCCGCCGCCGACACCATCGACAGCGGATTTCCGCCCGATATCGCGGGCGTGTGCCTCGAGGATGCCGCCGCCGCCCTCGGTGAGCTTGACGGCAGAGCCGACACCGTCCGTGCCGACCTTATCGACGGAATTTTCTCAAAATTTTGCGTAGGTAAATAAAATGAAAAAAATATCGTTCATCTTGGCAATAGCTTTGCTCCTATCCGCCCTTACCGCCTGCGCGGGCGAGGCGCAGGGCGGCACGCCCACTCAAGCGCCGCCGCAACAGCAAAGCTCCGCCCTGCCCGAAACTACGATTTCGGAAACTGCAAAACCCGAAACCACAAAGCCCGACACTACAAAACCCGACACTACGATTCCCGACACTACCATACCCGAAAAAACCCAAAGGAGCGTTTCATCGTTCGAGAGGCTATCGGCGCTCGCCATAGATAGGAGCCTGATACCCGAAACCGTGATACATATAGTCGAACCGATAAAAATGCTCTCCGCCGTGCGCTTTAGTGTTCCCGTTTCCTTCTCGATAGAGGCGGACGTCACCTTTGACCACCCAATAGTGATAGAAACGGACGCGGCGTTAAGCATTGAAATAAACATCTCGTCCGCGGCGCAAACAACTGCGCCCGATTTCATAATAGACGCGCCCAACTGCGACCTGACGTGGCTTTCGGGTGCGCCGTATACCGACGAAGAGCAGGCGGCAAGTCTGCTGAACGTAAAATCGTACAACGGCACGGATCTGCGCGAAAAATACGGCATTGGCGGCGACGGCACGAAGAAAATAACCTCTTTTTCGCTGACAGCCAAGGAAAATCCCCTGCTTGACTCGGCTATCGAGTGGAGCATTCAGGGCAACACCCTGTTCACCGCGCTGTCGTATCTTGTAAATTATCACGCGCTTGATGACGCCGCCGCGCGTATCGAGCTTGACGACGGAAGCGTTATTACAAAAAAGCTCGACCTTTCCCAAAGCGAACAAACGCTCTGCATTGAGGACGGCAATGGCGGCAAGAGAAATTATAAGATAGTGACCGAGCGCATCACATACAATCTGCCCGTATTTTACATAGACATTGACGGCGGCAAAGAAGTGAGCTCGCGCGAGGAATATCTGCGCGCGAAAATACGCGTGGACACCTCAAACGCCGCGGGGGACTTCCCCGCGCTTGACAGTACCGAGGTGAATATCCGCGGCAGGGGGCATTTCAGTTGGAATTTTGACAAAACGCCCTACAAGCTGAAATTTGACCAAAAGACCTCGGTAATGGGCATGAACGCCGCCAAGGATTGGGTACTGCTTGCAAATTATGTTGACCGAAGCCTGATACAAAATTACGTGGCGCTGGAGATGGGAAAGGTAATGACGAACATCCCATACCACTCCACGCAATACCCCGTTGACGTTTTCGTAAACGGCACGTACCGCGGTGTATACACCTTTGGCGAACAGCTTGAGGTCAAAAAGGCGCGCATCGACCTTGAGGAAAGCTACACCGAGGCGGACACCGATTATCTGCTTGAAATCGGCGGAAATGACGAGGGCGACGTGCTTGGGCGCGATTTTTTCCATTCTTTTACGCTCAAATACGTAAAAATAAAGCACCCCGACAGCGATAAGCTGACCGAGGAGCAGTTAAATTATCTGTTCGATTACGTTGAAAAAGCCGACCTTTCTGTAAAATCGCTCGAAAATTACGAGGAATATATAGATATCGACAGCCTTATCGACTGGGTCATCATACACGAGCTGACCTACAATCTCGACTGCTGTTTCAGGCGAAGCTGCTATCTGATAAAGGAAAAGGGCGGCAAGCTGAAAATGGGCCCGATATGGGATTTTGACCTCGGCTTTGGCAGTTATTACAGGTACAAAACCGACAATTGGGCGACCGTCGGCGAGGACGGCGGCTACGTTTGGGTGACGTGGATGAATTATCTGATGAAGGACGAGGCGTTCATGGAAAAATTCAGGGCAAGGTGGAACGAGATAAAAGAGCCGCTGCTCAAAAAAGCGCTTGATTGCGTTGCCGCCATGTCGGAGCTTGTCGCTCCGTCCGCCGAGATGAATTTTGAGGTATGGGACATCCTCGGCAAGAACCTCTCCTCACAGCCAAGCTCACACAAAAAATACGATACGTACGAAAAAATGGTCGACCGCTTGGAAGATTTCTTGAAAAACCGCTATAAATGGATGGATAAACAGCTAAATCCGTAATAAAAACAAAAAATCACGCCCATAAAGGGGGTGTATCATCCGCAACTTGTTGCGGTATATCATCAATGCGAAGCATTGTATATCATCAGCCCGTAGGGCTGGATATCATCAAGCCGCAGGAAAATGCACGCTGGCGCGTGATGAGATACAGCCCCAAAGGGGCTGATGATATACGCCGCACTTCGCGCGGTGATGATATGCCAAGCCGAAGCCTTGCGCCTGCGGCTTGGATAAACAAAAACAGAACATTTGTCGGTAGACAAATGTTCTGTTTTTGTTGCCTTAAACGAGTGAAAAGGTGTCTGACCATAGGTAAAAACGAACAAAAGGTGTCTGTTTTTTTGTGCTTCTGCCCGACAAATTGGAATTTGAATTAGTCATTCTGTTACTTATCGATAATTTTATATAAGCTCACAGGTGTACCTTCTTCTTGAAATCCCAGCTTCTTATAAAAAGAATATGCTTGTTTATCTGTTTCGGTTTGCAGGAAAAAGCACCGAA
>JAZQDD010000037.1:0-3902 GCA_045546615.1 Eubacteriales bacterium
GAATATATCGCGGAAGACCATCAGATGGACCTTGATATCTGGCAAATGATCACCGTTTTCCCAAAGGATAAGAAATATCGCATCCGTTCCGTGGAATGCGGCGTCGGAGAATACCGCGGCAGCATCCCCGTTTGCAGGGGCAACAGAGGTATGATCGCTGTTGCGGCTAACGGAAACGTATTTCCGTGTATGCAGATGTCGGGGTATTACGAGGCGAAAAATGATATTCTCGGCAATGTGAAAAAAGACGGTCTGCAACCGCTTTTGCAGGCAGGGAGATACTTATCCGAGGTCTGTACGACGGTCAGTACTCTCGCGCAAAAGAATGAGACGTGCGGAAGCTGCCCGTATTTCAAACATTGTGTCGGAGGTTGCCGAGCCATTGCCTTGACATTGACGGGAGATAAGTTTGGTGCGGATCTTTCAAAATGCCTTTTCTATAAAAAAGGGTACTATGAAAAGACCGTTGCTGTCATGGGGGATTGGAAGAATCTTTCGGAGATACGTGTTGAATTGTGAATGATTTTTATTACTTACACATGGCGCTGCTACGTGATAAATATCAAGCCGAGGATGATCAAGCGCTCATCCTCGGCTTTGCGTTAATTCGAATAATTATAGAAAAAACAAATCCGAACCAATTTCGATTTACGAAATAGTTCGGATTTGTTTCTGTTGGTGACCCGTACGGGAATCGAACCCATGTTCCCAGCGTGAGAGGCTAGTGTCTTGACCGCTTGACCAACGGGCCTTTTAGCGAAATTATTATAGCACATAAAAAAGCAAAATGCAATACCTTTTTTGAAAAAAATTAAAAAAATTTCAAAAAATATTGTTTTTATTGAAATTTGCGTTGCGTTTGAGGCATTTTTGCGCCGAAAATTGCCTTTTTCCACCATTTTGTGACCTTTTTTGCCGTCCTCTCATATCCTATTAGTGAAGCCGCATCATTCGCGCGGCTTCGGAAAAAGGAGAGTTTCAATGAACAAATTCTACAATACAAATCGCCCGCCCTACGCCGTCGGCTACCGCCCGTCCGCGTCGGCGGGGGCGGCAAAGGGCTCGTGCGCCTCTTGCGGCGCTATGGAAAACGCCCGCCCCGTTTGCGAGTCCCGTGACTCCTGCGGCTCTTGCGACTCCTGCGAGCGCATAAATGTATGCCCCGAGGTCATCTGCCGCGACGGTTGCGGAAGCTCCGTCGGCTCGAAAAACGGACTCGTCGGTAAGCCTCTTGGCTCGGTCTATGCTCCTCTTCAGGAGTTTGAGGGACTCTACGAGCCGACAAAGGCTATCGCTCGCGGCACGGTTTTTGCCGCGCTTGACCTTCCCTTTGAGGGCAAGACCGTGAAGGGCGGTGGATGCCGTGGATAATAAATATTACAACAGAGGCGCAAATTACGGCGCGAGACAGGGCGGAATGCGCCCCATGCAGAGAAACGAAAACGCCTCGTCTTTTGAATGCGGAATTTGCAAGGAGATTCTTTGCAAGCTCCGCGAGATCGATTTTGCCATTTACGACCTTGCGCTGTATCTCGACGTTTATCCCGAGTGTATCGCCGCCGAGAAAAAGATTTGCGAGCTTCGCGCCGAGCGCGTAAGGCTCGTTGCCGAATATGAGAAAAAATGCGGCGCGCTGACCTTTTTCGGTGCGTGCGCCGAGGGTGTGTCGTGGAAGCACTCGCTTGAAACGCCCGCGCCGTGGGAATACTGTGCTAATTGAGGGGGGATAGGAAAATGTGGATCTATGAGAAAAAACTGCAATATCCTGTAAAGATAAAAACGCCAAACCCCAAGCTTGCAAATCTGATAATCAGCCAGCTTGGCGGGCCTGACGGCGAGCTTGCCGCCTCGATGCGCTACCTGCACCAGCGCTTCAGCATGCCGAACAAAAAGGTCTCCTCGCTCCTTACTGACATCGGCACGGAGGAGCTTGCGCACCTTGAGATAGTGGGCGCGATACTCTATCAGCTCACGCGTGACCTCTCGCCCGAGGAGATACTCGCCTCGCCCTACGCGAACTACTTTGTCGACCACACCACGGGCAACTATCCCGTTGCCGCGTCGGGCGTGCCGTTTGATATGAAGTACGTCGGCGTAAAGGGTGATCCCCTGACCGACCTTGCCGAGGATCAGGCGGCGGAGCAGAAGGCGCGCACGACGTATGAAAACCTCATTCGCCTGACCGACGACCCCGACGTTATCGACCCTCTGCGCTACCTGCGCGAGCGCGAGATCGTGCATTTCCAGCGCTTTGGTGATGCGATGCGGATAACGCAGGATGAGCTTGACAGCAAGAATTTCTACGCTTTCAACCCAGCGTATGATAAGAAGTGAGTAAAAAGCAAGAGCAGACGGGCGACCGTCTGCTCTGTGCTACATATTTTTTTCGTTTGCGAGGTTAATTACTTTTTTTCCTCGCTTCGTGGCATATTCCGCCGCCCGCCAAGCTCCGCCGCGCGCTCGCTCGACGTAGCAAATAACAAGGTCGGCGCGATCGATCATTTCGCGGTTGCGGATTTGAATTGCGGATTTGGGGTGTGCAATCGATGCCGCGTAGGATATCTCCACGTCATCATAGTAATCGCGGAAGGGCTTTTCGTTGTTGATATATTCAGCCGAAGGGTACGGAAGCACTAACACAAGGGCGCTGTTGCCGTCCCTGTGGATTTTGCGAACTCGTAGCACTGTGGAAGATACACATTGGTCGAAGTCCCCGTTGCGCCCCACTAAAAATTCCACATATTCGTTTTCGTCAATGATTTTCCGTATATGCTTTTCCAGAAGCCTCTCAACCTTTAATACGTTATCTATGTATCTGTGACCAAAAAACGCCACTGTAAATATTCTCATGCGTTTCTCCTTGCTGAAAAGCCTACCGAACACAAAGGAGTCGGTGCGCTTTTCCAACCGTTCAATATTTTATTGTGCGAATATTTTTGTCTGTTCAAAACACTATAGGCACTATTTTGATAGTTGGAATATTCATAGTATACTACAATTTGAAAACAATATCAATAGTCTATAGAGTATTCTCTTCAATACTTATAGACTATTTGTAATATAAAAATGATGGGGTTAAACTATGAGCGATATTGCAAAAGCTGTAGGACAGCGTATCAGAAACTACAGAACACAAAAGGGGTTAAGTCAGGAGAAGTTAGCGGAGCTTTGTGGTTGTCACCCGACTTACATCGGTCAGCTTGAGCGTGGCGAAAAGAACGCAACGCTTGAAAGTATTGAGCGCGTCACAGCCGCCCTCGGTGTTTCTCTTTCGAAGCTTTTTGAGAAATTGGACGGTCAAGCGGATGTTTCCCATAACATTCCTCTTGCCTGCTATGAGTTGCTTTCTGCCAAGCCCCGTGATGAGCAGGAACAGCTTTATAAGATTTTGCTTGAAGTGGACAAATATAAAGCAAATTAACGCATACGAGGGGAAAACGCTCCGCGTTTTCACGTGAAGTTGCGGCTTCGCCGCAGTGAAGCGCGCTTCGCGCGTGAAGCACGGCTACGCCGTATGAAGTGTTTGCCTTGCGGCAAACGTTAAGGAAGAAAGCGGAAGAAACGTGAGTTTCTTCCGCTTTTGTTTTTATAAATGATTTTTGCTCCGCAAAAAGCTACCTATTGAAAATTGAACAGCGCACCCTTCGCGTCATTCCGAAGTTCTGACGAGCTACTTCGAGTCAGACCGAGCGAATCTCGCAAAAATTCCGCAGAATTTTTGCGCCCTATGTTTGCACCAAACTTTTCCCATTTCGGACTCTCGCCGTATGCTACGGCTTCGATAAAAAGCGGCGGTCAATGTTTGCCTCCCTGCGGAGGGAGGTGGCACGGCTTGCCGTGACGGAAGGAGAGTGCGCGCATAATATAACAAGCGCTTGTTCCATAAAGGCGCAGGCTCCTTC
>JAZQDD010000038.1:0-105416 GCA_045546615.1 Eubacteriales bacterium
CATTGCGCCAAAACTTAGAAAAATTACAGGGCATGATGAAAATAGTAATTCGTGAGTAAGAGATGTGAATTTGACAAATTCCAATTTACTCGAACAGAGCAAAAGCAGAGGCGCACACCTCTGCTTTTCTCTTTATTAATGTTATAATACTTGAACGCGTTTTTTCAATATACTTTCTTAAATTTAACCCCAAGCATTGAAAAATTCACATTCTTATGATATAATCAGTTCGAAAAACAAGAATTTGAGGGAATATTTTATGGAATTGGATGTATTGATACCTCTTATATTTGTGGGATTGTTTCTAACGATATATATTACAATGTTCATTAGAATGATATATCTACTAAAAAAAATGAAGGATGACACGGTAGAAAATTTAGGAAATAAATTAAATCCTTTCCTACATGCAGCAGTAGTTGTCAGTGTCTTAATGGGGATTTGTATGATTATAGTTACAGTTATGAAATAATCAACAAATTAAAGTTTGCTCGAACAGATCAAAAGCAGAGGCGGTCGCCTCTGCTTTTGTTATGCGTTTTCCTTTGCGGTAGTGATGGAGGAAATGAGCCTGCGCCGTATTGAGCCGCATTTGTTTTTTAATCTTTATAGGTCGATTCGGTCATTTTTCACTACCCCTTTATTTTGTCGATATGTTGCTTCGCAACTCGATATGTTTTCGCTACGCTCAAACTCGATATATGCTCACTTTGTTCGCATTCGATATGTTGTGCTTTGCGCAACGAGAGGCGCTTCAAGACAGCCAAAGGGCCCAAAATGGTCGAAAAATGGGGGGAAAAGCAAAAGTCTCACTTTTCAATTGTCCCCGACCAAAAGCTGCGCAAAAATGCAAGATTTTTCTTGTTTTTTCTGAAGCAAATGTAACTATCCTTTCTGATGCGAAGAAACTTTTTGTAGTGTTGCGTGCGATCATCCACCAAATAGATAAAGGTTCCAAAACCAACTTCACGATTAACATATTGGATTTTTACTGTTTGGATAGCTCGAACGGAACATTCTTTATAAAAGCCGTGTATGAGTCCTTTACTCTTGATCATACCATCCTCAAGCCAAACAACACAAACAGCTCGGTTCAAGAACCATAAAAGAAAGCAGCCCAAACCGAAAAGAGCAACAAAAAGTAACAGCCCTGCACCGATCTCTTGCGGCTTTCCAAATACGACAACCCCAAGCGCAATCAATGAAAGTTCCCAAAACAGAAGAACAGAAAAGGAACATAACACCAACGCAGATCTTGAAGATAGGATTTTTTTATTACGTTTCACAATTCTCTCCTTTCGATATGTTATACCGTACTGCTGTAAACTACACTTTCGAGCTTTGATCAAAAGTCACTTTTGCCGTTAATTTTGGACTTAACCGTGGTAATCGAAGCAATCAACATTCTTCTGATCTTGCCACACTTGTTTCGTAAAGATTTGAAAGTGATCTCATCAATAATACCGCTCTTACATAAAACGCTAAGCCAAGTTTCGGTTTCGTTTGCTTCCTTTTGGGCAATTTCGAGCTTGTGAACAAAGTCAGCATTGCTCTCGGCATATTTAGCCTCTGCAATGTTCGCACTGATCGAAGAAGCAGAACGAATAAGTTGCTTTGTATATTCGGGGCGTCCTTTTATTTTTGAGCACAATTCGGTAATTTCAACTGCAAATTCAATAGCAAGCTCGTGGGAGGTTTTTGCCATGGCAAACTCCTTTCTTTGTCCGCCTCCGGTGGAGTGATATAGACGGCGTTGCCGTCGTGATATAGCGCAACTTCGTCGCGCGTGATATGGAAAGCCGTTGGCTTTCGTGATATAGCCTCGCGTTGCTCGGCGTGATATGCGCACTTTGTGCGCGTGGAACACCATCGCCTTACGTCGCGCAAGCGACATATCACGAACGCGAAGCGTTCTATATCACGACACCGCAGGTGGCTATATCACGCGCCGTAAGGCGTTATATCACGTTGTTTGTCTGACGCGTCAGACAAACAACACTTTCGACGTGTCCCGTTCTCGGAAACAGATCAACGGGAAGGACACTGCCGATGCTCCAGCCGAGGCGGTAAAGGTGCGCGAGGTCGCGTGCAAGCGTTGCGGGGTTACAGGAGATATACACTATCTTCCCCACACCCGCGCTATCGAGCGTATCAAGCAGCTCGGCGGCGCATCCCTTGCGCGGCGGGTCAAGCACGACCACGTCGGGAAGTTCGCCAGCTACACCGAGAAGCTCTGACGCGCCAAGTGCCGAGTCGGCGCACAAAAAGCGTGCGTTCTCAATGCCCGCGCGTGCGGCGTTAGCCACGGCACACTCCACAGCCTCCGGCACTATCTCAACACCTGTGAGACGCGCGACGCGCCCCGCCATGGAAAGTCCAACGCTTCCGATGCCGCAATAAAGGTCAAGAAGATGCTCGTCGCCGCGAAGCCCCGCCATATCTGCGGCAGTGCGGCAAAGAAACTCGGCGGCATCGTGATTTACCTGATAAAACGCCGCAGGCGCAACGTCAAGCTCAACACCGCAGAAAACGTCCCTTATCGACGCCTTGCCCGCCACGGTGATATATTCATTGCCAAGTATTACGTTGGAATTTTTCGTGTTTACGTTAAGTACCACGCCCACGATGCGCGAAAATGTGCGCATCAGCGCACTTGCAAGCTCGTCGGCGTAGGGCAAGCTCTTGCCCGCTATGACAATGCAAACGAGTATCTCTCCATTCTCCCCCGCGCCCGTGCGCAGATAGAGGTGGCGCAAAAGCCCCTTGCCGCTTTCCTCCTCATAGACAGAAATGCCCTTTTTATATGCGAAATCGCAAACAAATTTCGCTATCTTACCAAATATTTCGGGTTGCAGAGGACAGGACTCATCGCCCGTGACGCGGTGCGTTCCCGAGGCATAAAACCCCGAGCGGATGCCGCCCTCGTACGCCGCGAAGCGATACTGCGCCTTATTACGGTATCCCCATGTTTCTCCTGTCGATGCGGTTTCAAGAACCGCTACGTGCGAAAGTCCTGCTTTATCAAGCTCCGAACGCACATTCTGCCTTTTCAGTTCAAGCTCGTGTGAATATTTTATAAATCTGTACGCGCAGCCGCCGCAACTTGCGGGTGCTGTGCATTTGTCGCAGGTCTCGCGCAAAGGCGAGGGCGTGATGACCTTTATCAGCCTACCTACAAGATAACCTTTGGTTATCTTGATTATCTTTACCTCCGCCCTCTCGCCGCTGACCGCACCGTGCGTGAATACGACCTTGCCGTCCTCCGTCCTGCCTACTCCGTAACCAAGATTACTGACAGCGGTAACGTCGATGACCACGACGTCGTTTTTCTTTATATCAGACATAGTATTCCTCGCCGTTGTCAAGGCACAGGCAGGCAAGTCTGCCGCCGCGTGCCGCACCGCAGTCTACGGCGATAAAGCCCTCGCCGCGATATATATCGCCGTTGCACGAAAAATTCTCCGTGGTGGGTGCATGACCGACTATCATAGTAGCCGCACCGACCGCGCAGGTATCTGCGCCGTCCGCGCAGAAATCGTCCCAATCATAATCGTCAAGAGCCTTGCCCTCGCTATATCCCCTGATGCCCGAATGTACGAGGACGTAGTCCCTGCCGCCTACGTGCAGAGTTTCGTATGGAGCCATATCCGCAAGATACTCAATAACACCCTCTCGCATATCATCATCAAGCTCGCGGAAGCCGTCAAGCGTGCGCTGACCGCCCATTGCTATCCAGTTTTGCATTTTTGATATAAATTCAGCTTCGGGAGTTCCACCGTTTTTAAGCATCTCGGAAAAGCCCTCGAGCATTTCGGCGGCAAGCTTATCATGCTCGCCCGCAACTGCCCACACGTTCTCGCGCAGGCTCAAGTCACAAAGAAGAGGAATCGGATCCGCGCCGATATCAACAATATCTCCGAGGACGAACATAACGTCATCCTTTGTAAAATTTATCTCATTCAGTAATGTGGTAAATTCGGCGTAACAGCCGTGAATGTTTGAAACAACGTAGGTCATTTTATCTCCTCCAAAAATTATATAATGCTGAATGGTGAATAATCAAGAACATCTACCGTGATGTCGGCATCAGCAGAGCGCACTATCTCGGCAAGGCGGCGGCAAACGGGGTTTTCGGTGTGATAATGCCCCGCCTCAATCAGAGCAATTCCCTGCACCTCGGCATATCCCCAAGCGTGGTGCTTGAATTCACCGCCCACTATCACGTCTGCGCCGAGTGCGGCGGCCGGAGCGATAAAGTCCGTCGTGGCACCACCCGCAACTGCCACGCGGCGCACCGACTTGTCCGCGCAGTTCGAATACTTTACAGCCCTCGTTCCAAGCACACAAGACGTACGCTCGGCAAATTCGCGCAGACTCATTTCCTTGGGGAGAATTCCGATCCTGCCAAGGTCGGGGACTTCCTCATCGCCAAACTCTGCGGCATCGCAAATACCGAGAAGCTCACAAAGAACGTCGTTCACGCCTCCCTTGGCGGCATCAAGCCGCATGTGAAACGAAAAGGACGCCGCTCCTGCGCTTATAAGCGCCTCAAGTAACTTGGCAGGCGGCGTTCCCTCAACTGCCTCGCCGTATATCAGCGGATGATGAGTGAGAAGCACGTCATAGCCCTCGCCTATCGCCTTTTCTACCGATGCGCGGTACGGGTCAAGCGCGACAAGCACGCGCTTCACCTCGCGTTCGGGGGCGGGCATAGCCTGCACTCCGTCGGTGTCTATCTCCTCGGAGTAACGAACGGGGAGAATTTTTTCTATATATTCGTAAAGCTGTTTTACAGTCATTTTTTCTCCTTTACAGCGGCAAGAATTCCTGCCGCCAATTGTCTTTCGGGCGTGGCATCGCGCCCCGCGCTTTCAAGTCCGCGGGCGCGGGTAAGAAGCACTTGCGCCGCAAAAGCCGCGAGCTTTTCAAGCTTTTTACCGCCGTGAGCGATATTGTGCCGTCCGAGCATCTCCTCGACCTCATTATAAGCCGTAGGCTTGCCCGTATATTCAGCCATGATTATCTGGTATATTCTGCCGTCGCCGAGCTTTTCATCCTCGGCAAGAGCCTCGTCGATTATTTCAAAACCGCCCGCGAGAAGTCCGCGCCGAAGCTCTGCGGCACGTGTCATCGGTTGCATGATGAGGCGAACTCCGTCTCGCTTTGCAAGCGACGAGCCTAATACTATACGCAATATAAGCTCTCCGCCCATGCCGAGAACGTACACGTCCTCGGGCGAATACGCATCAAGCCCCGAAAGCCCGTCGGTTCGCACGGCATCAATTTTATCACCGAGTCCCATCGCGGATATATTCATTCTCGCCCTTGAGATAGGACCTTCGTTTACGTCGGACGCAACACCGCGAGGTGCTATTCCCTCTTTGACGAGATATATTGGGAGATTTGCATGGTCAGTGCCGACGTCGGCAAAAACTCTGCCTTTGCGCGCAAAGGCGGCGGCGGCAAGAAGGCGTGAGTCAAGCTGTATATTTTTCATTTATTTTTCCCGTAATTTGTTTTTGGGGTGTTGCAATGCAACACCCCATAATTTTTATGCTTTTGCGGCGAAATAATCGTTGATGGCTTTTACAAGCTCGTCTGCGTTAGTACCGTGAACGGCGCAAGCCTGCTCGATGGTCTCTCCGCGTGCGGCGGGACAGCCGAGGCAGTGCATTCCGATAGCAAAAAAGAACTGTGCGGTATCAACGTCAAAATCGAGAACGTCACCGATAATGCTTTCTTTAGTAACTTTCATAATTACATCCTCCTTTAAATTAAATCTATGTAATAATTATACCCATATACTTTGTGTTTGTCAAGAAAAAGCGTAAAGTTGAAATTCATATTTTAAAATTTTATAAAATTTGTATTTTCCTCTTGCCAAAGCGCCGAATAATATGTTATACTATAATGAAAAATAATTGCGTATTGCCCTTTTGGGCGGGAGGTTTTTTTGATAGTCGCACTTGAAGAAGCAAAATATAAATTGACAAATATGCGTCCTGTGCTCAAGGAGCTTGGCGACGCGCTCCGCGTAAGCGAGCTTGCCGCAACCGCAGAGGAGCTTGAAAAACAAACGCTTGACCCCAATTTTTGGTCTGATCAGGAAAATTCCACCAAGGTACTTCAAACCATAAAGCAAGCCAAAGACACCGTAGCTGACTACAACGCGCTCGTTGAGCGTCTTGAGGACGCCATTGCCCTTGCAGAGCTTGCAATTGAGGAAAATGACGAGAGCTGTGTTCCCGAGGTCGAGGCAGAGCTTGAAGAAATTATTGCGGCAGAAGAGAAAAAGAGAATTTCCATTCTCCTTTCCGGTGAGTATGACCGCAATAATGCCATCATTTCATTCCACCCCGGAGCCGGCGGAACGGAGGCGCAGGATTGGGCGCTCATGCTCTACCGTATGATCACCCGTTGGGCGGAAAAGAATGGTTTCAAGGTCAAGCTGACCGACTGGCTTGACGGCGAGGAAGCAGGCATAAAGAGCGCAACTATCATGGTCGAGGGCATAAACGCCTACGGATATCTCAAGAGCGAGAACGGCGTTCACCGCCTTGTCCGCGTTTCCCCCTACGATTCCGCAGGACGCCGCCACACCTCCTTTGCCTCCATAGAGGTAATGCCCGAGTTTGACAAGCTTGACGAGATAGTTATTCGTGACGAGGACTACGATTTTATCGCCTTCCACTCCAGCGGTGCGGGCGGTCAGAACGTAAACAAAGTATCCTCGGCAGTTCGCCTTATCCACAAGGCAACGGGCATCGTCGTCACCTGTCAGACGGAGCGTTCACAGCTTCAGAATAAGGAAACGGCAATGAAGATGCTCAAATCCAAGCTCATGGAGATAAAGATACGCGAGCGCCTTGATACGATTGAGGAAATTCAGGGCAATAAAACAAATATCGAGTGGGGTTCGCAAATACGCTCCTACGTATTTATGCCCTATACTCTCGTTAAGGATAACAGAACGTCCTTTGAAACAGGAAACATCTCCGCAGTTATGAACGGAGAGATCGACGGCTTTATCAACGCTTATCTCAAGCATATCTCAAAGCAATAAGCGTTTGGCTGTGAAAGGAAAAAACATGGAAAATAAAAAACAGAGCTTTAATAAAATTTTTCTTACCGTAACAGCTTGCACGGCTTTTATCGGAGCGATAGTTGCCGCAGGCAAGGTTATTTTCGGAAAAAGCAGTGACGGTAAAAATTCGGACAGCGACTCGGAAAGCAACACCAATCTCTTGGTTGCCATTTGCTTTTTGCTTGTCGGCGTGGGCACGCTCGTTGCGGGAGTGCTTGTCGCCCTCCGTTCAATTCGCAAGGTGAGAGGCGGATACATCATCGACCTTTTTGACAGAGATGAGTATGACGTTATCTCTCCCGAGGAAGAAGATAATTTTGAGGTTTTGATCCGCGGCGAGCTTCGTTCAAACGATGACGACGATTGCGCAGCCCCCAAGCTTCTCGATGACAGCATTCTCGTTGATGAGGATGCGACCGAGGAAGATTATAAGTAAAAATAAACAGAAAACGCCGCAATCTCCAAACGGAACTGCGGCGTTTTCCTTTTTTATATTTACGAATGCCTGATTACTTCTTTTCCGTTAAAAAGCAAATATCCCTTGCCATACCCCATTGAGCCTCCGTCCAAAAGGTGTTTTACAAGATTGCGTTGAAGCGAGGTCTCACATGACAGCTGTGTCAATTCATCAGAACTATAATTTTTATAAAATATCAACCAAAACGAACGATTCTCCGGGTCGGGTGTGCTTTCCGTAACGGTGAAAAGCTCCGCAAAGCGGCGCAAATTCCCCCCCTCTGTAAACAACGGCAGATGCGGCGGGTAAAGTATCCATGAATTACAAAGCACGGTAATTACGCCATCCGTTCTCACCTCGGGAAAAAAGTCGTACGCCTTGCGAAACGAATCCATGACTGCGTCATACGCAAGCGGCGTACCCGACGGTATGTGGCAGTTAAGCGCGCTCTTTCCTCCTTGCTCTACGACTTCATACTGGAGTCTGCCAAGCGCAAATCTTTTCAGTCTGAAATAACCGACAAGCCACCATGCAACGAACGTTCCCCACTCACCCTTTAGCTTTTTGCACTCATAGAGCTTATTGCGAAGGTCTAAAACTGTGTCAAGATAGATTTGGCGAGATATTCCCCGCTCCCCATACCGTTTTGCCATCGGCACCGTGGCATAAAGCAGAACTATCATATCAATGGCATAGCGCGAAATGCCGCTGCGTTCGGAAAGAGAAGCGAGCAAAGGTAGAAAATCCGCGCCGTCCGTGCATATTGCCTCTACCGCCTCTTGCGTGAGCTTATCTGCGCCCGCAGTGCGGAGCAATTCTTTTTCCTTTAAAATAAAATATTGCTTTGCTTCCTCGGGGAAACCCGCCTCGCACATTGCATTGTAAAGCATACTTCGTCTCCATTTCTTAAAGCTCTCATCACCAAAGCCGCGGCATTGGCGAAAACGCCGCTGATATTTTAGCAAAAAACCCCACCCTCTGTTGAGGATGGGGATCTTTGGTGACCCATCGGAGACTCGAACTCCGGACACCTTGATTAAAAGTCAAGTGCTCTACCGTCTGAGCTAATGAGTCACGCGGACGCCATATATATTATCACAATTTAAAGGATTTGTCAACACTTTTTTGTCAGTTTTTGAAAAAAAGATTTTTCAAAAGCTTTTTTATCGGTTTCTATAATACTCCAAGGCGCTAAATCTACGCAATCTTCCCGTATCTGCGTAAATTTCAAGCACAACAAGTTCCTGTCCCGCAGGCTCGTCTTTCCAATAAAATCTGTATATTCCATCGGCAGAGCTGATGGTGACATTTTCGTTTGGCACGCTCAACTTTTGTCCGTTAAGTACGCCGAGCGCAACCTCAAGCGCCCTTTCCCGCCCTACGTCGCGCGATAGGTCAACGTCTCTGTCAAAGCAATACTCAAGCACTCGCTCGCCATCATAAGTCAAGCTTATATATACGTTCTTACCCGTAAATACGTAACTTGGCGGAAAACCGTAAGAATCACACAAACGAAGCTTACAATTTTCACAGCAAAATCGGCTTGCCGTGCGTTCAGCCTGCGCTTTTCCACCGTCACCAAGTCCCTTCAGGCAAAGAAAATCTCCGTTTGCCCCCTGCTCACGAAGCAACACCTCTTGCACCTGCTTTGTTTCAAGCAATTCACAAAGAGCTTTTCCACCGTCCGCCTCAACGCGAGAAGCAGCATCGGAAAACGCACGGCATAAGGAGATCACATCTTCTCCCGCCCGCACTCGCTCCACAAGACTGCCTATAAGCGCGTAAACCCGCTCACAACCATCAAGCCGAGCGCGTGACAGATGCGCCCGAGCCTCGCCGGCTGACAGGACAAATCTATAAACGGCATCTTCATCATTAAGAAGCATTTCTGCCGTCTCTGCCATTTCTGCCGCCGCGTCCGAAAAATCACAGCGCGCAAATCTTGCCGCCGCCGCATTGCTTTTGGCGAGAGCATTTTCCCTTATCACAACCGTCGCAACGGCGGCAACGGCTATCGCCAAAGACAAAACAACAACTATTCTCCATTTTCTCTTTTCCATTTTCTCCACCGAAAAATTCGTTTATATTATTATGTCCGAAAAGCGTGAAAAATGCCGATAAAAATGAATTTTATATATCAAATTTCGCATGTTGACATTTTTTTGAAAAAGTTATATAATATGATTTTGTATAGAAAATCATATTTGGAGACACGCATGAATACTAAAAAATTCAAGGCATTCGGAGCCTCTTCGCTGTTTTTTATCGTTCTAATATTTTCGCTTGCCATACTGCTTATAGGATGCGGTCCATCAAGCAACCAAATGACTTCTCCGGCCGTGACTACTATGCACGCTCACGAGTTCGGAGAATGGAGCGTTATAGCGGGATCCACATGCACGGAGCAAGGCTATCAACAGCGCACCTGCGCGTGCGGTGAAACGCAAAAGGAGCTTCTCCCGCTCGCGGAGCATAGCCCCGAAAAAGTGAAAGCTATCGCCCCCACCTGTACCAAAGTGGGTTATACCGAGGGAGAAATATGCTCGGTTTGTGATGCGGTATTAATCGAAGTACAAGAGGTGGCAGCCCTTGGTCACACAGAATTAGAGGTGGAAGCTATCGCGCCCACCTGTACCAAAGTGGGTTATACCAAGGGAGAAATATGCTCGGTTTGTGATGCGGTATTAATCGAAGTACAAGAGGTGGCAGCCCTTGGTCACACAGAATTAGAGGTGGAAGCTATCGCGCCCACCTGTACCAAAGTGGGTTATACCGAGGGAAAAATATGCTCGGTTTGTGACGCGGTATTAATCGAAGTACAAGAGGTGGCAGCCCTTGGTCACACAGAATTAGAGGTGGAAGGGAAAGCCCCCACCTGCCTTGAAAACGGATATGGCGAAAGCTGTGTTTGTTCCGTTTGCAACGAAGTAATAAAAAAAGCCGAGATCGTAGAAAAGCTCGGGCACGATACTGTTGTGAAAAGCGGCAAAGAGCCTACGTGTACAAAGGACGGAAAAACCGATAGTTCCTATTGCTCACGCTGTAATGCGGTTATTACCGAAGCGCAGATCATCCCCGCAACGGGACACACGGAAAAAACCGCAAAAGGACTTGCGCCTACCTGCACGGCAGAGGGATATACGGAAAGCGTCGAGTGTACCGTCTGCGGAATTATCATAATCCGCTCCGAGAGTATTGAACCGCTTGATCATTCGCCCATTACCGTTGCCGCCGTTCAGTCAACCTGCATCACCATGGGGATGTCGGAGCACACAAAATGCTCTCGTTGCGGTGATATTCTATCAGAATACACGACGTTCCCGCTCAAGGAACACATACCAACGAAAGCTCCTTCGGCAAATGCGACCTGCACTCTGCGAGGATATTCCGAAAGCACACAATGCTCGGAATGCCGCACCACACTGATAGCACCAACATATTTTCCGGCTTTAGGTCACGATTTTTCGGACAATGTTTGCACACGATGCGGCGGTATCTCCGAGCCATCGATAAATATCTCCGCGCCATATTACGGACTCTATGAGGCGGACACTCTCAAAATGATCTGCGAAAAAAATGCCGATTGCCGCGTAGAGCCTGCCAGCATCACCAAACTCCTTACCGCCGCAACCGCGCTTAAATATCTTCCGGAGGATACGATACTCACCACGGGAGATGAGCTTTATCTTGTTAGTCTTGAATTGAGCCGAGCATACCTCGAGGTCGGAAAGCAACTTACCTTGAACGATATGTTGGTAGCCCTCCTGTTACCCTCGGGCAGTGACGCGGCATACACAATAGCCGTAAACGTCGCAAGACAGGTCTCGGGAAACCCGCAAATGGAAAACGTCGAAGCGCTCAATTATTTTACAGGGCTGATGAACGATTACGCTGAAGAGATCGGTGCTGTATCATCAAACTTTAAAAACCCCGTAGGACAACCAAACGCTTCGCACTACGTTACACCTCATGACCTTGCTTTGATCGCCTCTCACGTTATCAACACATATCCATCAATAACAAAAATAACGTCATCGTACCGACGCACCGTCACGTATACGGACGGAACAAAATCCACGTGGCTTAACAGCAATCTCCTGCTTAATAAGGGCGGAGATTTTTACCACCCCGCAGTATTCGGTTTAAAAACGGGAACTGCCGATGATGCCGGACATTGCCTATGCGCCGCATTTGAAAAAAACGGCAAAAAATATATAGCCGTCGTCATGGGCTGCAAGACAAATGTGGACAGATACAAGTCCGCACTCAAGCTAATATCGCTGATCAAATAAAAAAAGGGGCTGCGCGGCAGCCCCTTTTTTGTTTCTTATTTTTCGGGAACTATAAGCCCGTAATTGCCATCCTTTCGGGAATAGACAACACAAGTGTCCTCCGTTACGTCGTCGATAAAAACGAAGAAGGAGTGACCGAGGAGATTCATCTGCAAAATCGCTTCCTCCGGTGACATCGGCTTGAACGGGAAGCTCTTGCGACGGATCTCAAAATCACCGTCATCCGTCTCTACAGGCTCGAGAGGCAGTGCGCCGATATCCTCGAATGCCGATTTTTTAAGACGCTTTTCAAGGCGTGTCTTGTTTTTGCGTATCTGACGATCGATGGTATCTATCGCACGGTCGATGGCGGTGCGGAAGGTCTCGTCATCAGTTTCGCAACGAAACAGTGTATTTGCCGCGGAAATGGTGATCTCTATATTCTCTCGATTTCTCTTGCGGCTGAACGTTACCGTTGCCTTGCCCTCTACGTCGAAATAACGGTCAAGCTTTGAAAGCTTCTTTTCGGCAAGCTCACGCAGATCGTCGCGAACGCTCATCTGTCTGCCAACAACTGTGATTTTCATTTAGGTGTCCTCCTATCATAAACTGTAATACTTTACTATCGTATCACACTTATATTGTAGCACACTTTTTGTGAAAAATAAATAGGTTTTTTTGATTTTTCTTGATTTTTTTGTGAAGTTTGTGCAATATAACCAAAAAATGGCATCTGTTTTTTCACGCCGTGTTTTTAATGCAAGAACAAGAGGTTTTCATGCGCTTTATTGAGCCAAAAAACAGCATTTTTGTTTGACTTTGGACACTTTGGGTGATATAATATAATTACGTATTATATGTGAGGTAAGTTTATGGAAAAAAACGAAATTTTAAAGGAACTTGATGCCCTGCGAGCTACGGTCTCCTACCACGCTAAAAAATACTATGTAGACGATGCTCCCGAGATATCGGACTACGATTACGATATGCTCTACCGCAAGCTTCTCGAGCTTGAACAAGCACACCCCGAATATGCAGACCCCACATCACCCACTCACAGAGTAGGCGGTGAGCCGCTTGATAAATTTAAAAAAGTAACTCACGATACCGTGATGAACTCCCTTTCAGACGTATTCTCATACGATGAGCTTGGCGATTATTACGAAAAAGCTACTGCGGAACTCGCAGAGGCAGGTGTTACCGACGCAGCGTGGTCCGTCGAGGCGAAGATAGACGGACTTTCCGTATCGCTCGTTTACGAGAACGGCATCCTCGTGCGCGGTGCAACTCGCGGAGACGGCACGACGGGAGAGGATGTTACGCAGAATATAAAAACTATTTTCTCAATTCCCCTTCGCCTTGATGAGCCATTGACTTTGACCGTTCGCGGAGAGGTATATATGCCGAGGAGCGTTTTCAATTCCATAAATGCCGCGCGAGAAGCACAGGGAAAGCCGCTTTTGGCAAATCCGAGAAATGCCGCCGCAGGCTCGCTTCGCCAGCTTGACCCGAAAATTGCCGCCGAGCGCAGACTTTCTATTTTTGTTTTCAATCTCCAAAGCGGCTCGCTTTGGCTTGACGGGCGCAGTGCCGCTACGCACACAGAAACACTTGACCGCCTGTCAGAACTCGGTTTTCCCGTTATCGCAGAGCGCCGCACACTTTCCTCACTTGATGATATACTCGCACAGATAGCCGCACTCGGAGAAGCGCGAGACTCGCTTGCATACGACATAGACGGCGCGGTGATCAAGCTCGACTCGCTTGAGGGACGCACCATTCTCGGCGAAGGCACTAATACGCCGAAATGGGCTGTCGCGTACAAGTATCCGCCCGAAACCAAGCCCACTCGACTGATAGATATAAGTCTCGCCGTCGGACGCACAGGTGTTCTTACTCCCACGGCTATCCTCGAACCCGTGAGACTTGCGGGTACTACCGTTTCACGCGCGACACTCCACAACTACGATTTTATTTTTGAAAAGGGCGTCATGCTCGGAGATATCGTCCTTGTTCGCAAGGCGGGAGATATCATCCCCGAGATCGTCGCGCCCGTAAAGGAAAAACGAACGGGCGATGAGCGTCCTGTGGAGATACCCGCCGTTTGTCCATCGTGCGGCGAGAGCGTACGCAGAGACGAAACTGACACGGGTGACGGCGCGGCAATACGCTGTACAAACGCCGCTTGCCCCGCGCAGCTTTCACGAAGCATCGAACATTTTGCTTCCAAGAATGCGATGAATATTGAAGGACTCGGACCGCAGATAGTTGAGCTTTTGCTTTCAGCCGAGCTGATACACGACGCCGCCGATCTCTACTCTCTGAAAGCAGAGGATATCGCCGCACTTGAAGGCATGGGCGAGCTTTCGGCATCCAACCTCATTGCCGCAATCGAACGCTCAAAATCAGCAGGGCTTGAACGTCTCATTTTCGCCCTCGGCATCCGCAATATCGGCGAGGTGGCATCCGCCGCACTTGCCGCAAAATACCGTACACTCGAGGCTTGCTTTGGGGCAAGCGCCGACGAGCTTTGTACCATTGAGGATTTCGGAGCTGTGACCGCCGCCTGCGTTACAGACTTTTTCTCGCACGCATCAAACCTATCGCTCTGCCGCCGTTTGATAGATGCGGGACTTCTCACCGAGGCGGTTGCCAAGCAGCTCGATGACCGCTTTGCGGGAAAGACCTTTGTGCTTACGGGAACGTTACCCACACTAAAGCGCAGCGATGCCGCCGCAATGATAAAAGAGCGCGGCGGAAAAAGTGCAGGCTCCGTTTCAAAAAAGACTGATTTTGTAGTAGCAGGAGCAGACGCAGGTTCAAAGCTGACGAAGGCGCAAGAGCTTTCCATTCCGATAATAGATGAAGCAGAATTCCTTCGAATGTGCGGCATAAAACAAGAGTAAATAAAAATTACGCCTATTTGATGCCCTCGCATCAAATAGGCGATTAGAAATGCAAAATTTCAAGATCGATCGCAATTAATTAGATGCTAATCTAATCAATTCAAGGGTATTTTATATAGACATCCACTCAATTAGATGGTTATCTACCAAAAAACACAATTTTGCATCTAACTTATCCAAACGCATTTTTTACTCAAACTCCGGTATATTCCACTATTCCGTTGTATATTCCCCTTGCAAACAGCTCGGGGCGATCACGCATAAGTGCGGCTTCCTCGGGATTTGATATGAAGCCAAGCTCCACCAACACCGCTGGCATATCGGTCTTTCGCAGTACATAAAGTCCGCTTCGTACCTTGACTCCTCTGTTACGCAAGCCGGTTGCCTCGTTAAGACCTTCAAGTATATCTGCGGCGAGGCTTGCAGAACGCGACGGCGACGAATACACAAGTGCCTCGCTACCGTTAGCGGCGGGGGACGTAGAGGCGTTGGTGTGTAGACTTATGAAATAATCCGCCCCCCATGAATTTGCCTCATTCACCCTTATACGCAAACTTGACGATGTACTGTTTCCAAGCTGTGTATCCGGTGTCGGGCGTGATAATCTGACTTCAAAATTACCGTTTGCGCGCAGATCCTCCGCAAGTTCTCTTCCTATTTCATACACGAGATTCTGCTCGCGCAGACCGTTTCCCTCCGCGCCTGCGTTGGGATTCACGGGGTTATGTCCCTGATCGATATATACCCTTATTGCCATATCACAAAACCTTTCTTTTATTTCATTATTATTTTATTCAAGTAAGTCAAAAGGAGTGCAAAATGGAAAAAAATAAAGTTGAGGGAGGCAGGCTGTATCTCGTAGCCACCCCCATAGGAAATCTCTCTGACATATCCGAACGTGCTATAAAGGTGCTATCAGAGGTGGATTTCATCGCTGCCGAGGATACCCGAAATTCAGGAATTTTTCTCTCGCGTCTCGGCATTCATCGCCCACTTATTTCCTACCACGAGCACAACAAGGCATCGCGCGGAGCGGAGATAGCCGACCGCCTTGCCGCAGGAGAATCCTGCGCCCTTATCAGCGATGCGGGTACTCCCGCCATATCCGATCCCGGAGAGGATCTTGTACGCCTGTGCGCCGAGCGCGACATCCCCATCTCCTCAATTCCCGGTGCTTGCGCCGCTATAACCGCTCTCACCCTCTCTGCCCTTTCTACGCGCAGATTTTGCTTTGAAGGCTTTCTTCCCACCTCCCCCAAAGAGCGCCGCGAAAGACTTGGCGCCATAGCATCCGAGGAGCGCACGCAGATAATATATGAAGCTCCTCACAAACTGCGCAAGACTCTTGACGACCTCCTCGCCGCATGCGGCAAAGAACGTCACTTGTCCCTTTGCCGTGAACTTACCAAGCTCAACGAAGAAGCTTTGCGTATGACGGTTTTTGAGGCTGTGGAATATTATAAAGAAAAAGAGCCGCGCGGCGAATACGTACTCGTGCTTGAAGGCGCGGAGAAAAAAAGCAATTGTGCCACTTCTCAAATGAGTATAACCGAGCATCTCGAATACTATATTTCCGAGGGACTTGCTATGAAAGATGCAATAAAAACCGTTGCAAAAGAGCGCGGTCTGCCCAAAAACGAGGTATATATCGAAGCTATTAAAATGAAATCCGAATAAATCCTGTAAAAAACACAAATATCCTGTGAAAAATGCAAATATATATTGCTTTTTTGCGCATTTTGTGATATTATATACTTATCTATTTGAAAGTTGAGGTTTAGAACCATGAACAAGAAGAAATGTTGTGTCGTCGGCGCTACCGGTATGGTAGGTCAGCGTTTTCTGACACTGCTTGATAACCACCCCTATTTTGAAGTTTCCTGCCTTGCGGCATCCGCTCGCTCTGCCGGTAAGACCTACGCAGAGGCTGTTGGCGCACGCTGGAAGCTGGATATTCCCATGCCCGAGAAGTTCGCTTCCATGGTCGTTCTTGACGCTTCTGACGCCAAGAAGATAGCGGAGCTTTGCGACTTCGTTCTTTGCGCAGTTGATATGCCCAAGGCTGACGTGGTTGCTATGGAGGAGGCTTTCGCAAAGTGCGAGCTTCCCGTTGTTTCCAACAACAGTGCAAACCGTTGGACTCCCGACGTTCCCATGGTAGTCCCCGAGATAAACCCCTCGCACTTTGAGGTTATCGCATCACAAAAGAAGCGCCTTGGCACTTCCCGCGGATTTATCGCCGTAAAGCCCAACTGCTCCATTCAGTCATACGTTCCCATGCTCACCCCTCTGCGTGAGTTTGGCATCAAGCAGGTAGTAGCTACCACCTATCAGGCTATTTCCGGCGCAGGCAAGACCTTCAACGAATGGCCCGAAATGATCGACAACGTCATCCCCTACATCGGCGGCGAGGAAGAAAAGAGCGAGCAGGAGCCTCTGCGCGTTTGGGGCAAGGTAGAAAACGGCGTTATCGTTAAGGCTGACGCTCCCCTTATCACAACTCAATGCATCCGTGTTCCCGTTACCAACGGTCACACTGCCGCTGTATTTATGAGCTTTGAGAAGACCCCCTCCAAGGAAGAGATTCTCCAGCGTTGGGCTGAATTCAAGGGACTCCCTCAAGAGCTTGAGCTTCCCTCTGCTCCCAAGCAGTTCATTACCTACTTTGAGGAAGACAACCGTCCCCAGTGCCGCGTAGACCGCGAGATCTACGGCGGTATGGGTATCACCGCAGGCAGACTGCGCCCCGACACCCTCTTTGATTATAAGTTCGTGGGACTTTCTCACAATACCCTTCGCGGTGCGGCAGGCGGCTCCGTGCTTAACGCAGAGCTTCTCTACCGTCTCGGATACTTTGACTGATATCATTCAGGCAAGTTAAAATGGATGTAAAAAGAAATAAAAAAAGAATTCTTATTATAACCTTTTCTCCGGGTGGGGGCTGTGCAAACCTCGCAGATGCAGCAACCATTCTCTACCGCCGTGTGGGATATGCCGCAGACGTGCTTGACATCACCGACCCCGCCAACAGAGAAGCTGCAACCACTCTTGAACTGCACGCAGATCTTTTGCTTGCTATTTTACCCGTATATGCTTTTCATCTCCCCCGCCCCGTAGTTGACTTTTTCACTTCGGCACAGCTTTTTGCTCCACGCTCCGCTTTGATTCTCGGCTACGGTTCATGCGGTGTTGGTGCGGCGGCATCCGAAGCGGCTGAACTGTTTGACGTATGCGACACCCCGCTTTTCCGCATTATGACATGCCCGCTTGAGCATTCTCTCGCTCAATATGCGCATATCAGACAAAAGCTTCCTGACAGCCTTGACACGATTGGAGAATTTTTGATCACCGCCGCGCGCGATCCCGTTGGCGAAATACCGCCCGCGCCTATAATGGCCGGGTTGTCAAAGATCATTCCGTCAAGGGCTATAATGAACATGGCTATTTCCGCGCCCGCATTCAATGCCTCAAAGTGTAGCTATTGCAATACCTGCTACGAGGTCTGTCCGATGGGAGCGATCTCCTCGGGAAGTCCTGCCGTGGATAAGAGCCGTTGTATTCGTTGCAGTGCTTGCGTCAAATACTGCCCCGAAGGTGCTCGCACTATGAAAGCATCTCCCCTACTCGCAAAGTATCTTGATAAAAAATTCGCCTCGCCTAAAGTTCCTCAGGAAATTAAACGGAAGGTGAGAAAATAAAAATAAGCGTTGTGTCGCGGCACAACGCTTATTTTTATTTTCTGTAATAAACGTAGAAAGCAATGACGGTGCGAACCTCGCCGCCGTGTTCAATGTCGGGCCCTGTAAGCACAACTCCATCCTTTGATAGCAATTCCCACGCTTCAAGCTCTTCGGCTTTACAGCGAAAAACGGTGTCAGAGGAAGAAAAAACGATGAATTCGCCATTGTGCAGGCTCATGCAACCGCCCTTGCCGATCACCTCTTCAACATCGTTGCGGCGTTCTGTAACGTACTTTATAGCTTGTCCCGAAATACGCTCCGCCATTTCAAGGCGGTATTTTTTGTTTGATGGGTCTTTTTTCTTTTTAAAGATATCTAAAATTCCCATTACTGCCCTCTGTACGTAAGCACGCAAAACTCTCCTACACCAAGCGTAAGGTCGCCTTTGCCGCGTTTTTGGTTATAAATATCCTTCCATGCGCCGTCCATTTTGCAAGTCTGCTCATCGAAGGAAAGGTTAGCCGCAACTTTCAAACAGCTCTTTCCCTTGGTACGGACAAACTCAAAATATCCGCCCTCCGCACGGCTTACGCGGAAATCGCCATCCTTAAAGATACTCTCTCTCTTTCGCATTTCGCCAAGTGCGCGGTAGTGAGAGAGCAATTCCTCGTCCCCTGCATCCCACGCCATGGGTCTGCGGCAGAACGGATCGCCCATTCCCTCCATTCCAAGCTCATCCCCGTAATAAACGCAAGGGAAGCCAAAAACGGTATACTGAATAGCGGATACCACCCGTAGGAGCTTTTTGCCCCATGCTCTGCCCTCATCGGAGAGGCGCATAGCGGCAAGCTTGTCGTTATCCTGCTCGTGTCGTGCTATCTCCACAGCCTCACGGTCACCGAGCATGGAGAGTATGCGCTCCGTATCGTGCGTGCCAATGATGTTCATAAGAACGTTTGACACTTGAGGCGGATACGAGGCGTAAAGCTCGGTAAGCGTATTCGCAAGATGTGCGCTGTTTCGATTGGTTGCATAGTCAATAAGAGCCACGCGCAAGGGGTAGTTCATTACGCTGTCAAGCTGTTTTCCCCTGAAATACGAGCGGCGTTTGCTGTATGCAATCTTTTCAACAGCATTTTCCCAGACCTCGCCAATAATGACGGCATCTTTATTTACAGAATGAGCGCGCTCGCGCAATTCAAACAAAAATTCGTCGGGAAGCTCGTCCGCAACGTCAAGTCGCCAACCGTCCGCTCCCGCAAGGAGATATTTTTCTATAACTCCGCCCTTGCCGGTAAAATAATCACGGCATTCGGGATTTGACAGGCGGAGCTTTGGCAAAATGGTGATACCCCACCAAGACTCGTAATTTCCGTCATCATGGAAATAATACCAATCACGGTATGCAGAATCCTTATCCTTTGCGGCATCAAAGTACACGCTTTCGTCACCCGTGTGATTAAAAACACCGTCAAGTACAACCTTGATGCCCTCGGCATGTGCCGCATCGATGAGCTTTTTAAGTGCGACATCGCCGCCAAAGCCCATGTCAACGCTCATATAATCAGCAGTATCGTATTTGTGATTACTCTTTGCCGAGAAGATGGGATTCAAATAAATAACGCTAACGCCGAGAGAGGCGAGATACGGGAGCTTTTCAATAACGCCCCAGAGGTTTCCGCCAAAGAACTGATTGTTTTTTACGGGTTGCCCGCGGAAGTGCGCGTGCTGTACCTCGGCGCCCGTCCACTTTTTGACGCACTCGGCGTCAGCATCATATTTAGTTCTTCCCTTACCTTTGCAGAAGCGGTCGGGGAATATCTGGTACATCACGCCGCCGTCAAGCCACGACGGAGTTTTGAAACCTTTCTCATAAACGAGGAGCTTGAAAAAACGTCCTTCCCTATCGGAAAGATTGAAATTAAGGTTATCGTATGTATCTGAAAACAGCGTGTCCGCGCCGCGGAGGAAAAGGTACTCGTAGTAAAAAAGTCCCGATCCGTCGCCGCCGCAAAGGTCGGCTGTGTTTATTGTAAGCGTATATATATCGTAAATCCAATTAGTGGAGGTGAATTCAAAGGGAAGGTCACGGTAGGAGGGATCGACGCGTTCCTCGCCGTAAGCGCCGTTATCGCGGGCAATACGCATAACAACAGCACAGGTGCCGAGCGTTCTCGGCACTTGTGCTGTGAATACGACCTTTGCTCCGCAGGGGAAAGCGCCGAGGGCATCGGCGGCTTTCCTATCATACTGTTTTTTTATTATTACGCCGTTTTTGGCGATCTCAGTTGAATATACGGGTAGCATTAAGTCTATTTCTCTTTCGGTAAATTATTTTTTGGTTTTTGCCTTGGCAGTCTTCGCGGGAGCAGCCTTCGGAACGGAAACGCGGTTGAGATGCCAAATTCTGTCGGCATACTCTGCAACTGCTCTGTCGGCGGCGAAGTAGCCGCACTTTGCGATGTTTACAAGGGACATACGAGTCCATCTGTCGCGATCGAGGTAATCTCTGTACATTGCGCCGTGAATTCTGTTATAAGAATCAAAATCAGCTATGCAGAGGTAGGGATCGGCAACGCCGTAGGTGGGAGAGATAAGGTAGGTTGCGATGTCTGCAAAGGACTCGCCCGCAAAGCCTACGTTAAGTCTGTCGATTATGCGGCGGAGCTTTTCGTTACGTGCGTAATAAAGCGCGGGAGTGTAGCCGGAGAGCCAAAGCTCCTCGACCTCTGCGGCGTTAAGACCGAAG
Organism: Eubacteriales bacterium; assembly: GCA_045546615.1. GTDB lineage: Bacteria > Bacillota > Clostridia > Oscillospirales > CAG-272 > CAG-390. The sequence goes on from JAZQDD010000038.1 coordinate 21,148, forward strand.
ATATAGATGTTATCGTCGCCAACTGCGGCGTGCATCTCAACGTTTGCACCGTCAAGAGTACCGATGGTGAGCGCACCGTTTATCATAAGCTTCATACAGCCCGTACCGCTTGCTTCCTTACCTGCCATAGAGATCTGCTGGCTGATCTCGGCTGCGGGGATAAGGCACTCTGCCGCACTTACGTTGTAATCCTCAACGAAGATAACGCGGAGCTTTTCGCGGATCTTGGGGTTAGCATCAAGCTCACGGGAGAGCATACAAATAAGCTGAATGATCCTCTTTGCGAGCTGATATCCGGGAGCTGCCTTTGCGCCGAAGATGAACGTTCTGGGGTAGAAATCCATATCGGGATTATCAAGAAGATCAAGATACATTCCGATGATGTTGAGAACGTTAAGAAGCTGACGCTTGTACTCGTGCAGACGCTTGATCTGTACGTCATATATAGAATGGGTGTCAATGGGTGTACCCGTGCGCTTGTAGATGAACTCGGAGAACGCCTCCTTGTTATCGTGCTTGATAGCGCGAAGCTTGTCAAGAACAGCCTTATCGTCAGCGAATGCAAGGAACTTTTCAAGCTCCTCGGGGTTCTTGCGATATCCCGTTCCGATGGTTTCGTCAAGCAGACCTGCAAGACCTGGGTTGGAGTAGCACAGCCAACGGCGGTGAGCAATACCGTTGGTTACGTTGGTAAATCTTTCGGGCCACATACGGTAGAAATCCTTGAATACGGAATCTACAAGTATCTGGGAGTGGAGCTTGGAAACTCCGTTTACGGTGTGAGAGCCGATAACGGCAAGATTTGCCATGTGAACCTGACCGTAGCTGATGATGCTCATTGCGGAAACTCTGCCCCAGTTGCCGGGGAAACGCTCCCAAGCCTCTTTGCAGAAGCGCTCGTTGATCTCGCGTACGATGGTGTGGATTCTGGGAAGTCTGAAACGGAAGAGATCCTCGCTCCACTTTTCAAGTGCCTCAGGCATTACGGTGTGGTTGGTGTAGGAAACGGTGTTGGTGGTGATGTACCAAGCATGCTCCCAAGAGTAGTTATATTCGTCTACGAGGATACGCATAAGCTCGGGAATGCAGAGCGCGGGGTGCGTATCGTTGATGTGGATAGCAACCTTATCATGGAGATTGTCAAGCGTTCCGTAAACCGCCATATGGTCGCGGATAATGCTCTGAACGGACGCGGAAACAAGGAAATACTGCTGAGTAAGACGGAGCAGCTTACCTTCCATATGGTTGTCCGAGGGATAAAGCACCTTCGAGATTATCTCGGCACTGTTGCTTTCCTCAAGCGCACGGGTGTACTGACCCTGAGTGAAGAGTCCCATATTAAAGGAACGGATATCGCGTGCCTTCCAAAGACGGAGTCTGTTTACACCGTCGCTGTCGCCGCCCGAAACCATCATATCGTAGGGCACTGCCTCGAAGTCCTCGGTGTCCTCGTAGCCTATCTCAAGTCTGCCGTTCTGCCACTTCTCAACTACCTTACCGCCCATCTTGACGGTGAAGATACGGTCGGTACGGGGAACGAGCCATACCTCGCCGCCGGGAAGCCAGATATCAGGCATCTCTACCTGAATACCGTCAACTATCTTCTGCTTGAAAAGACCGTACTCGTAGCAAAGCGAGAATCCGCAAGCGGGATAATCGAGCGAGGAGAGAGAGTCCATAAAGCAGGCAGCAAGTCTGCCAAGACCGCCGTTTCCAAGTCCTGCATCAGGCTCACACTCATAAAGATCGTCAAGATCGTAGCCAAGATTCTTCAGAGCCTTCTTATAGGACTCGGCAAGTCCGAGGTTGTGAAGGCTGGTCTTGAGCGAGCGTCCCATAAGGAACTCCATGCACATATAGTAAATGCGCTTTTCGCCCTTGTGATTGATGGTATCCTTGAACTCGGAGCGCTTCTCGGTAAGGATGTCCTTTACGGTGTGAACAACAGCCTTATACATCTGCTCGCGCGAAGCGTCGCGGGCGGTTGCGCCGAACTGGCGCGAAAGCTTTTGTTCAATATTAAATTTTACTTCAGTTGCGTTAGGTTTGTAATTCAAATCAACTTCCTCCAATGTTTGTCTTTAATTAGTTAAGGCTGTCATACATACTGACGTACTGCTTTGCAGAGGATGCCCACGAAAAATCGGTGGACATTATCTTCTTTATAAATTTCCTTGCCTTTTTCTTGTCCTTCAAGAGCTCTGCGGCGGCGCAGGTGCGCTCGTAAAGCTCGGCGGCGCTGTAATTGGCAAAGGTAAAGCCGTTACCCATAAGCGTGCCGTCCTCTTTCTCCCAATAGCCGTGGATAGAGTCGGCAAGTCCGCCCGTTTCACGTACCACGGGAATCGCGCCATATCTTGACGCTATCATCTGCGAAAGTCCGCACGGCTCGCTCTTTGACGGCATCATAAAGATATCCGCCGCGGCGTATATCCTACGCGACAGGTCTCTGTCGTAGGTTATCAGTGCGCGTGCCTGATCGGGGAATTCTGCCTCAAGGGCGCGGAAAAAGTCCTCATACTTGCTCTCGCCGCATCCAAGCACCACAAACTGTGCGCCCGTGTTCCAAAGAACACCGCGTATGCACTCTGCCACAAGGTCAAGCCCCTTGTGAGAGGCAAGGCGCGAAATGACAGCAATAAGCGGTACGTCGTTATCGGGCAGTCCGATCTCTCGGCGCAGGCTCGTGCGGCAAGCCGCCTTCTGCGCGGGAGCGCTTGCACTGTAATTCTTGGGCAGGATCGGATCCTTTCCGGGATCGTAATACTCATAGTCTATACCGTTGAGTATTCCGCGCACCTTTGACGAATTCCTCTGAAGAATGCGCCACAAGCCGTGCGAATACTCCGGAGACATTATCTCCTCGGCGTATCTCGGACTAACGGTGGTAACTATCTCCGCGGACTCTATTGCGCCCTTCATGAGATTTATGCATCCATCATATTCCACGCACTCTCGGTCGGCGGCACCAAGACCGAAAACATCCCCGAGAATGTAGAAATCGTATTTACCCTGATATTCAATATTATGAATGGTAAACACGCGGCGGATAGCGGCGTACTGCGGACGGCCCATATATTTGCGGCAAAGATATATCAATGAAAGCGCAGACTGCCAATCGTTTGCGTGAAGCACCTTCGGGAAGAAATTTATCCTCGGAAGCATTTCAAGCACCGCAGTGCAGAAGAAAGCAAAGCGTTCACCGTCATCAAAATGACCGTAAAGCCCGCCCGCGCGGTCAAAATAATATTCATTGTCAACGAAATAATAGGTAACTCCATCCTTTACGAGACTGAGTATTCCACAGTACTGACGGCGCCAGGCAAGCTCAACGGTAAATACCGCCTCCGTCTTCATCTGCTCGCGCCATTGTGCGCCAACAGCCGAATAGAGGGGCATGACTACGCGCACGTCCGTTCCCTCTGCGGCGAGTGCCGTGGGGAGTGAGCCAAGAACATCGCCAAGTCCGCCCGTGGCGGCAAATGGCATTGCTTCAGCTCCTACGAAAAGTACACTTTTTTTCATTGTTAGACCTCTTTATTTATTTACACCATTATTCCCTTGCCTATGAAGAACGGCATGGATTCGTGTCCCGAAAGAACGCGGGAATCACGAATAATGGCATTTTTATCAGTAATAACACAGTTGAGGGACACATTCTGTCCAACGTACGTATCCTGAAGCAGAATGGAATTTTTGATCTTTGTGCCTCGTCCGACCTTTACTCCGCGGAAAATTATGCAGTTTTCCACCTCGCCCTCGATAACGCATCCGTCAGCTATAACGGAATTTGTCACCTTGGCGCCCTCGCAATATGTCGTGGGGGCGGAGTTGCGAACCTTCGTGTATACGGCGCGGTTCTCCTGTCTGAAGAGCGCGTTACGCACATTCGCGTCAAGAAGGCTCATAGAGCAATCGAAATAGCCCGAAATAGAGCTGATGTTTGCATAATATCCGTGGTAACGGTATGCGCGGTAGTTGGCTCTGCCGATGTTTTTGAGAATGACCTCGCTAAAGAAGTGCGTGTATCCGTGTGCAGAAGCGTCAAGCAATGTAGCTTGCAGGTAGCTACGGGTGATCACCATAATATTGGTGGAAACCTCTGCCTCGTCGCAAAGCCCCTTTGTGTACTCTGCCACCTCGTAGATGTTGCCGTTATCGTCGGCATTTACTATCCACTGTCTTGCGGCAATGGCGCTTGCGCTTCTGACGCGCTTGGTTACGATGGTGATGTCCGCGCCGCTTCTCTCGTGGTACTTGATAACATCGCGAAGGTCTATGTTGCAGATAGCATCGCAATCGGAAAGAACAATAACGTCCTCGTCACAACGGGAAATGAAATTCATTACGCCCATCATAGCCTCAAGGCGAGTATGATAAAGCGAGGGAGTTCCTTTAGAATCAAAAGCGGAAATAAACGGGGGGAGCAACTTGATACCGCCCGAACGGCGAGCCAGATCCCAGTCCTTACCCGTTCCGATGTGATCAAGAAGCGACTGATAATTATAGTGAGTTATAACGCCAACTTTAGTGATGTTGGAGTTTACCATATTGGAAAGCGGAAAATCGATAAGACGGTATCTGCCACCAAAGGGAACGCTCGCCATAGTGCGATGGCGGGTAAGCTCCGGCAGACATTCGTCGTGAATATTGGAAAATATAAGTCCTGCTGCGGTCATTTTAATATCCTCCTTTTTAATTTCTGCCCTTACCACTCGCCGTAAAGCATCGCGCCCTGGGGAACGTTCTCCCCTGCCGCAACGTTTACGCCTGCGCCAACAACAGCTACCTCTACGCCCTCTGCACGATCTGCGCCGAGAGTTGCGCCCTCTCCGACGTAGGCAAAGGAATCGACGATGGAATACTTAACAACGGCATTTTTGTCTATCGTAGCACCGCTCATAATAACGGAGTCCACGACCTCTGCACCCTCTAAAACGCGCACACCAACGCCGAGAACGGAATTTTTGACCTTTCCGTATATCTCACAGCCCTCGGTAATGGAGCAGTTGGATATTTCCGCGTCCTTGCTTATAAACTGCGGAGCCTGTGCGTAGTGGCGTGCGTAGATGCGCCACTTGTCGTCGTTGAGAACAAGTGCGGGGTCTGCGCCAAGCATATCCATGTTTGCTTCCCAGAGGGATTTGATGGTTCCGACGTCCTTCCAATAGCCTGAGAAGGGGTACGCGAACATTCTCTCGCCTGCGCCAAGCATTGCGGGAATGATGTTTTTACCGAAATCGTTTTCGGAGTTGGGGTTCTTCTCGTCCTCCTCAAGATAGGAAAGGAGCTTTTTGGTATTGAAGATGTAAATACCCATCGAAGCCTTCGTGCTATCGGGGTTTTGGGGCTTTTCGGAGAACTTCCACACGCTTCCGTCATCGTTTACGCTCATGATACCAAAGCGGCTTGCTTCCTCGATCGGAACGTCGATAACGGCGATGGTGCAATCCGCATTGTTGCGCTTGTGTGCGGCAAGCATTGCGGCGTAGTCCATTTTATAAATATGGTCACCCGAAAGTATCAAAACGTACTCGGGATCATACTGCTTGATGAACTGAATATTCTGATAAATTGCATTGGCAGTTCCGCGATACCAATCGGCGCGATCCTTGCCCTGATACGGGGGCAAAATCTTTACACCGCCGTAGTTGCGGTCGAGGTCCCAGGGAAGTCCGTTGCCTATATAATCATTCAGGAGCAGGGGCTGATACTGAGTGAGGACGCCTACGGTGTCAATGCCTGAGTTAACACAGTTTGAAAGGGGGAAATCGATGATGCGATATTTGCCGCCGAACAAAACGGCGGGCTTAGCGAGCTTTGAAGTAAGCGCGTAGAGTCGGCTTCCCTGTCCACCCGCGAGAAGCATTGCGACACATTCTTTTTTCTTATACATAGCTTTGATCCGATCCTTTCTTGCGATATATTACTTATTTATTATTCTTTTTTCTGCACGAAGCGGCTTTCTTTGCCTTGGGAGCGGGTTCAGCGTCAGCCTCCTTGGCTTCGAGCTTGAATATCAACGCGCCGTGAGGTGCAAGGCGAATGGATACGGAATTATCCCACTTGCCTGCGGGGATCGGCTCGCTTACGATTCCGTCGGGGTGCGTTACACCGCCGCCGCCGTACGCAAGATCGTCGCTTGAGAGAAGCTCGCTCCAGCGTCCCGCAAAGGGTACGCCGAGTCGGTATTCGGGGTAATAAACGGGGGTGTAGTTGATAACCACAAGAAGCTCGCCGTCGTCTGACATTCTGCGGTAAGCGATCACGCTTGCATCTGCGTTATCGACCTCAACCCAATCAAAACCGCTCCAATCTGTATCCCTCGCCCACAGGGGGGAATTGGCAAGGTACAAGTGATTGAGGTCGGCATTAAAGCGTTGTAGTCTTGCGTGCTTATCATAATCGAGCATAAACCACTCAAGGCTATCATTATAATCCCACTCGCGGAACGGGCCATACTCGCAGCCCATAAAGAGCAGTTTTTTACCCGGATGCGTCATCATATAAGTCATAAACGCTCTCGTTCCCGCAAACTTGTTGTAATAGTCACCGGGCGCACGGTCAAGAAGTGACTTTTTGCCGTGAACTACCTCGTCGTGCGAGATGGGAAGCATATACTTTTCGCCGAAGGCGTACATCAGCGAGAAGGTCATTTTATCGTGATGGTATTTTCTGTATATCGGGTCGGTCTCAAGATAGGCAAGACCGTCATTCATCCAGCCCATGTTCCATTTATAGGTAAAGCCGAGTCCGTCACCATCAAACGAGGTAAGACCTGCCCACGCGCTCGATTCCTCCGCTATCATCATAACGGCGGGGTGGCGACCTGCCATATGACCGTTGAGCTTCTTGAAGAACGCCATAGCCTCAAGGCAACGGTTATCGCCGTAGATATTGGGTACCCATTCGCCGGGTGCTTTATCGTAATCGAGATAGAGCATGGACGCTACCGCGTCAACGCGGATTCCGTCCGCGTGGTAGACCTCCGCCCAGAAGCAGGCGTTGGAAACGAGGAAGGACTGAACCTCCGTTCTGCCCACGTCAAAGCGGCGTGTGCCCCAGCCCTTATGCTCCATTCTGTCCCAGCCCTGATACTCGTAAAGCGGCTGTCCGTCAAACTCGTAAAGGCCGTGTGCATCCTTGGGGAAGTGCGCGGGAACCCAGTCGAGGATAACGCCAATACCCGCCTCGTGCATAGCGTCAACGAGAGCGCAGAAATCGCGGGGAGAGCCAAAGCGCGAGGTGGGCGCGTAATATCCCGTGACCTGATAGCCCCAAGAGCCGTCAAAGGGATGCTCCATAACGGGCAAAAGCTCTATGTGAGTATATCCCATCTGCTTGACGTACTGAGGAAGCTCGTGCGCAAGCTCAAGATAGCTAAGATAAGTTCCGTCCTCGTGACGCTTCCAAGAGCCGAGATGAAGCTCGTAAACGTTTATTGGGCGGTTATAATCCCTCGCATTCGGGCGGAAGCTCATCCAGCCCGCGTCACGCCACGGATAATCGGTGGGGGCAGTGTAAACGAGAGATGCGGTTGCAGGGGGAAGCTCGGCGGCAAAGGCGTAGGGGTCAGCCTTCTGAAGCTGTCTGCCGTCCCTTGTGTGAATAAGATACTTATAGCGAGTTCCGTCGGGCATATCGGGAAGTGATATCTCCCAAATACCTCCGTCATTCAAGCGGCGCATATAGTAGCCGTGACAGCCCTGCCAGCCGTTGAAGTCACCTATTACGGCAACCGCCGTGGCGTTGGGAGCCCAAACGCGGAAGGTGAGCAAGCCATCTTCACGGTGGACACCGAAATAATTGTATGACTCAAAGTTAGTTCCCTGGTGAAACAGATATTCCGCCATTTCATTTTTATTGCTCATTTTTTATCCTCCCTCAACAGAAAAATCGGAATCAAATTTTCCTATTTTATATTATACAACATTTCGAGGTCAATTTCAATTGCAAAATTTAATATTTTATTATTTTAGTAAAGTTTAATAATAATATAATATTATATCGATAATTTTATTCCATTATAACAGAAAAAAGCCTCTTTTGAGGCTTTTTTCGTATCAGTTTATCTCCTTGCGCATTCTCTCAAGTGCGCCCTTTTCAAGCCTTGATACCTGCGCTTGCGATATTCCTATCTCCTCGGCTATCTCCATTTGGGTCTTGTTCAAGAAAAATCGCATACTGATTATTTTTCTCTCCCTCTCGCCAAGATGCTCCATAGCCTCGGCAAGCGCAATATTTTCAAGCCAACGCTCATCCGACGAATTCGTATCAGCAAGCTGGTCTATCACATACAAAGAATCCCCATTTTCGCTGTATATCGGCTCGTACAGCGACATCGGCTCGACTATCGCCTCCATCGCTCTTACAACAGCCTCACGGTTCTCGCCTATTTTTTCAGCTATCTGTGCGGGAGTAGGTTCGTTCTGATTATCACCCATCAGCTCCTCTCTGGCGCTGAGCGCACGGTAGGCAAGGTCTCTTACAGAACGGCTTATCCTTATCGCGTTATTATCACGCAGATACCGCCGTATCTCGCCGATTATCATAGGGACGGCATAGGTTGAAAATTTCACGTTTAGGTCGAGATTGAAATTGTCCACCGCCTTGACAAGCCCGATGCAACCAACCTGAAAAAGATCGTCCATCGGCTCGCGACGCCCCGAAAACCGCTGTATAATGCTCAAGACCAGCCTCAGATTGCCATATATCAGATCGGCACGCGCATTTGCGTCTCCTTCTCTCGTCTTGACCAACAGATCGTACTTTTCCTCGTCTGTTAAGGTTTTCAGCTTTGTGGTATTTACTCCACATATTTCGACTTTGTTATAGTACATTCGCATCTCCCGACAATTTTTACATTACAATTATCGGCAGAAACGCACGAAGGTTATTCAAAGCAGATTTTGCCACAAAAAAAGCAGTGATATCACTGCTTTTTTAGATATGGTATAATTCAGGAAAACAAGTTTTCTATCTATCTTGTGGGCACTTTTTCAATCTTGACCACATAAAGATAACAAGCTGTCCGGGAATGCCGAGGAGATACAATAACCAAATATTATACCCCGACAAAAGCACTGTAACGTGTACTGCCAAAAGAACAGACCACACCAGCACCGATATTATAAAATAATTTTTTCGGCTGTCAAACCAAATACTGTTGAAAACGAGACTGACGATTGCAGCCGCGGGAATTCCGTAAAGGAACGAAAGCCACTCGCCCTTGACGCTCGGAGCAAAAAGAGCGATAAGAACAAAGACCAAAAGGGAAACGAACCACACGATCATAACGGACATGGCGGCAATAAGGCGGCGGTTGTATTTGGGGGCAGGGGTGTCGGAAAGTCCCTTTAACTCTTCGGTCGTATGTTCTTCGTGTACGAGATAATCAAGCGTAACTCCAAAAAGTTCCGCTATCGTTACAAGCACCGTGACGTCGGGAATGGACTCGGCACGCTCCCATTTTGAGATCGCCTTGTCCGAATAATTGAGCTTTTCGGCAAGCTCTATCTGCGTCATTCCAAAAGACTGGCGCAATTCTGAAATGTTTTTGGCAACAGCGTTTTTTATATCATTCATTAATAGTTATCCTCTAAAAATCATCGGTATTTACTTACCTTGATACATATAGATTATAACCGATTTAGGGTAAAAAGTCAAGAATACGGTAAAATTTTCAAGCCCTCGCTTTGCGTCTTTTATGTTGCGCAAGAACAAAAATGCACAAAACAAAAGCAAACGAGGCATAAATGAACAAATTGCCCGTCAATGTATAGAGGGGCGTTCTGTCCGACAAAGCCACCTCGGCTATTGCCAATCCCTGCTCGTTTACAGCGACACTTGATTGCACCGCGCCCGTCCGAGATATAACGCAGGAAATGCCCGTGCTTGCCGAACGAAGTATGGGACGCGAGTTTTCGATAGCGCGAAGGCGCGCTTGCGCCACGTGCATATAAAGAGCGCGAGAGTCTCCAAACCACGAATCGTTAGTTGAAAGAAGCAAGAGCTGCGCCCCATCGTACACACTTTCGCGTGCGAGTGTCTCGTAAATAGAATCAAAACAAATAATACCGCCAAGAGCTATCTCTCCGCCATCGGCTATTGCGGTAGAATCCCCCGCTATTATATCTTCAGAAAGCGTTGCGACTGATGCAAGGGGTGGGAAAACAATGGTAAAAAACTCTCGCCAAGGCATATATTCACCAAAGGGAACGAGCCGACGTTTGGAATAAAGCTCGCTCTCGGACGTGCCATCGGGATAAAAGGTGGCAATGCAGTTAAGTATCTCACGCTCATCTCCATAAGCAAAGCAACCTATCGCAAGAGTGATATCGCACTCTGCGGCAAGAGAAGAAAGGTCACGGTAAAAGGGACTTCCCTGCGTTAAAAACCTTGAAGCAAACACGCTCTCGGGCCACAAAACCACCTTCGCCCCTTCAGCGGCGGCGCGGCGGGTATAGTTTTCGTACCTTTCCCATATCTCGGCGTTGGTATACGTACCGTACCCCTCGCGCGATGAAATATTCCCCTGCACCGCCGCGACCTTTACGGTCTGCCCATCTGTCGGAACGGCGAGAAGCAACGCACCGCAAAGCAGATTGCCCAGCGCAAGAGAGGCTGCCGCCACAGCGCGCCATTTGATTTTCTCAAGATACATCGCCTGCGCGATAAGGCACGAGGTGGCAACTATCAGGGCGGAAACAAAGTACGAGCCAAAGAGCGAGGACGTCATTGCCGTAGCGGTGAAATTTCCGACAAGCTGACCGAGGGCAAGTCTGCCCCACGGAACACCTGCCCACGTCAGGGTTTGGCTCCATTCAAATATAGCCCACAGCACTGCGGCAAGAAACGGCAAAAGAGCCACGTGGCAACTCGCGCCAAGCCTTGCAAAAACGAGGAAAACAAAGCCGCCCGCTGTTGCGGCAAGCAGAGGAAGTCCAAGCCAAGCAAGCGCCGTCACGGCGGCGGAAGCAGAATTGCTCATGCCCACAAAATCCATAGGATAGAGGCTAATCACCCAATGCCAGACTACAAAATACATAATGTAAAAGAAGAAAAAACCGTACAGATAAGCACGGCGCGACTTTTTTGCAAGTTCAAAAAGCACGAGAGCCGCAGGAACAAAGGCTACCCACTCTATTATTGCGCCTATGGCAGTCGGGAAGCACATACACGCCCCGAGCGTTACCGCGGAGATGGCAAGGTATGCAAGTCTTTGCCACGCAGACGAGGGGCGCAAGAGCTTATCTGTCATCGCTTGACACCCCGAAATCGGCGCAGAACCACACATCCTCATAGGAAAGAGAATATTCTCTGCCCGCCAGATAATCAAGCGCACCGCCGTTTTTCTCAAATGCAAAACGGACGCGGTATGAATAAAGTGCCTGCCACTTGTAACCAAGCCTCTTGTCATCACGGTTTACGCCATACTTGCCCTCACCGCAGAGCGGATGACCGATGTGAGCCATGTGTGCGCGGATCTGGTGTGTTCTGCCCGTAAAAAGTTCTATCTCAACGAGCGAACGAGCGCCGTCTCCTCTGCCAACAGTGGCAATCGTGCGATAGCCCGTGATTATCTCCTTGTACCCATCGCGCTTGCGCTCGCTAATTGACACGGTATTGCTCACGCTGTCCTTGCGAAGATAAGCTCGAAGCACGTCGGCGCGTTTTTGTGGTATACCGTGAACTGCACAAAGGTAGAATTTTTTCACCTCTCCGCATCTGATTCTCTCGTTCATATCGCGGAGCGCCGCCGCATTCTTGGCGGCGATAACTATACCGCCCGTATTTCTGTCTATGCGATTACAAAGCGCAGGGGCAAATGACTGCTCGCCTTCGGGCGAATATTCGCCCTTACGGTAAAGATACGCCTGCAGATGCATAACGAGGGTATTGTCCTTGCCCTCGTCATCCTCATGGACAAGCACGCCCGGGCGTTTATTGATCAGGAGTATATTTTCATCCTCGTAAACGATATCAAGCTTTGGCTCTATTCTCAAATATGCAGTCGCATCGGACTCGGGCGAATCGAAAAACTCGTCGCGTATAAAAAGCTCCACCTCATCGCCTTCGCAAAGCATCGTTTTCGGCTCGGCACGTTTGCGATTAAGTTTTATCTTTTTAGTACGCAGATATTTATACATAAGCGACTGCGGAAGTCCCTTGACTGCCTTTGTAAGAAACTTATCAAGCCTCTGCCCCGCGTCGTTTTTCTCTATTTTTAAAATTCTCATTCATCTACATAAAAGGCGGACAGCCGTCCGCCTTTAAAAGTCCTTATTTAGTTCCAAAAATTCTGTCGCCCGCATCGCCAAGACCGGGAACGATGTATGCATGGTCGTTAAGGCACTCATCAAGCGCCGCAACGTAGATATCAACGTCGGGATGCGCCTCTTGAACCTTTGCAACACCCTCGGGAGCGGCTACAAGCGCCATAAAGCGAATGTTGCGGCATCCGCGCTTCTTGAGAATATCAAGCGCATCGCAAGCCGAACCGCCGGTCGCAAGCATGGGATCCACAAGAATAACTATTCTGTCCTCGATATCCTGCGGGAACTTGGAGTAATATTCAATGGGCATGTGCGTTTCGGGATCACGGTAAAGTCCGATATGTCCAACCTTCGCAACGGGAACAAGGGCAAGGATGCCGTCCACCATGCCGATACCTGCACGCAAAATCGGAACGATTGCAAGCTTTTTGCCCGATATCCTTTTTGCGGTCATTTTGCAAAGAGGGGTTTCTATCTCAATGTCCTCGGTGGGAAGATCGCGGGTAAGCTCGTAACCCATGAGCATTGCTATTTCACCGAGAAGCTCACGAAAATCCTTCGAGCCCGTCTTTTTATTACGCATAATTGAAAGCTTGTGCGCTATCAGGGGGTGGTCAACAACATGAAGTGTACTCATTTTTACTCTCCTTGTCTTTAAAAAGATGTGCTGTACGTATATGATTATTATACTCTAATCCGCCTCTGTTTTCAAGGCTATTTTAAAAATATTCCGCCCAATACAAGTTTTTTTGACGAATTTTTCTTTTTTAACGTGGCAGGTGTTTACTTTTTCTTGGGAAAATGCTAAAATATATACGGATTATTTTTGGAGGCGTAGATTATGGCAAAAAACAAAAAGGTCGGCATACTTACACTTGGCTGTAAGGTCAACCAATACGAAAGCGAGGCTATTGCGGAAGCACTCGGCGCAATGGGAATAGATGCCCAAAGCCCCGATGAGACTTGCGATGCTTATATTATAAACACCTGCACAGTTACCGCCGAGGCAGACCGTAAATCCCGCCAGATGATACGCCGACTCCACACAGCCAATCCAAACGCCCCCATAATCGTTACAGGATGCACCGCGCAAAGCGCACCGCGGCAGATAGCCGATATTGACGGCGTTTGCGCCGTGTGCGGCAACTCCGAAAAGCTTTTGTGCGCAAGCATTGCATCCCGCCTTATTGACGGCGGGGCGAGCGAGGATACAGAGATATATGTCCCCGATATCAACACTGCATCGTTTGAGAAAATGGAGCTGCACAGCTTTCCGCGCACCCGTGTGTATATTAAAATAGAGGACGGCTGTGAAAACCGCTGTGCCTACTGCGCAATCCCCAACGCGCGCGGCAAGGTGCGTTCGAAACATCCTGATGACGTATTGAAGGAAGTCAGAAACCTAATTTCAGACGGATGTCCCGAGATCGTTCTGACGGGCATAGAAACCGCATCATACGGACGAGACCTTGACGGCGTTACGCTTGCAGATCTACTCTGCCGTGTGGACAAGCTCTGCAAAAAAACGAGAATACGTTTGGGTTCTATCTATCCCACGCTGTTCGATGAGGATTTTATCCGCAAGATATCCTCCCTCTCCCACCTCGCTCCGCATTTTCACATCTCACTCCAAAGCGGCTCCACAAAGACGCTTGCCGCCATGAACCGCCGTTATACCGCCGAGGACGTTGCGGCGGCTATGGCTCGGCTTCGTAGTGCCATCCCCGACGTTATTTTCACCACCGACGTAATAGTTGGTTTTCCTGGGGAACGTGAAAAGGAATATGCCGAAACACGAGAATTTTTGATAAATAACAGATTTTTGATGGCTCACATCTTTCCTTATTCTCCGCGCGCTGGAACACCGGCGGCAAATATGGCTGATCAAATTCCGCAAGAGGAAAAAAAGCGGCGCGCCGCAGAGCTTGCCGCGCTCCAACAAGAGATAACGCGGGAAATACTGCTCGAACAAATAGAGAAAAAGCCCATTCAAAATGTGCTGTTTGAGACCTACTCCGATGGCGTGGCTACGGGACACACGGATTCATTTATTGAAGTGAGTGTAGCGAGCGAGACAGATATCAGGGGCGAAGAACGTCTCGTGCGTCTTTTAAAACCTCAAAAAACAGGGATTATCGGCGAAATTTTAAAAAAATAACAATATTTTTGCAATTAAACAAAAAAATAATTCATAAACCCCTTGCTTTTTTCAAAATATTGTGATATAATTACCGATGTTGTTATGGACTCAAGTATTTAAGGAGGTGTCAGGAATGGCAAAATGCAGCGTTTGCGGTAAGGGTGTTGTTTTCGGCAATACTGTTTCTCACTCCCATCGTAAGACCAACAGAGCCTGGAAGCCCAATATCCGCAAGGTCAAGGTTTCCGAGAACGGAACCATTAAAACCGTCAGCATCTGTGCGCGTTGTCTGCGCACCATGAAGAAGGCAGAAAACGCCTGATTAGAGCAGATTTAGGCTGTCGTTTTGCGGCGGCCTTTTCTGTATTTTGGAGGTATTTATGCTTTGTGTAACTGATCGACGCATACCCGATGTATGTGTGTCGGAGCTTTTGCGTCTCGGATTTGAACTTGTTTTGCTCCCCCCTCTCCCCGATTTGTCGCCACCTATCGCATCGCACACAGACCTGCTTGTACTACCAATAGGAAAAACCATCCTGACACATGCGCGATATGCCACAATAGCCGAGCGTGAGCTTTCGCGCATCGCTGAACATGGATATAAAATCGAAGTTTGCAACACTGCGATTGGAGACACATATCCGCGTGACGTAGCACTATGCGCCTGCGTAACCGATAAATACCTTATATGCAATGTAAAACACACAGCTCCCGAGGCTATAGCACTTGCGCAAGCCGCAGGATTAAAGCTCGTTGGCGTCTCGCAAGGGTACGCAAAATGCTCTTGCGCCGTCCTCTCGGACGGAGCTATAATTACCGCTGATGCGGGCATCTATAACGCTATTTGCTCGAGTGGGGGCGATGCTCTCCTTATATCGGCGGGACACATTTTTCTTCCGCCATACAAATACGGCTTCATTGGGGGAGCAAGCGGACTTTGTGCTGACACGCTGTTTTTTGCGGGAAGCATAGAAACTCACCCCGACTGCAGACAAATCGTAGATTTTTGCTCGCATCACAAAACACGCGTGTACTCGCTTTCCGATGACGGACTTTTCGACGTAGGCTCTATGATATTTATATAAACAAACAGCGCACACTTCAGTTTTGAAGTGTGCGCTGTTTATTTTAACAATATTATTCAACGACCAACTCACTGTTGTAGCCGGAGTCGAGCATCCACAGCATATAGTAATAATATACAGAGGAGGGGTTACTTGCGTTAGTGTGTGTAGTCACACCCTCGTTTTTCTGACATTCTACGGTATACTTTTCGATGAGAGCCTCAAGCTCCTCGCTGTTCTTAACAGCCTTGAGAGCCGCCTCAACCTCGGCAGAAATCTTTTCTACCTGCGACATGAGATATACGGCAAGTCTTGTATCTACCTCTTCCACAACATTACCTTCATCATCGGTGGTAGGAGTAGAAGATCCGGAGGACTCGGGCTTTGAACCATCCACATTAAGGTTGTCGGGATCGGTCACGCCAAATCCAAGAGTAAGGCTGGGAAGTGCGTTGTAGTTCTGAGTCTTGGCATACTCCCATGCATCAAGGGAAACGCCCTGCTCGGGATGTGCGATAAACATATTACCCGTTTTCTCAATATCCATCATATAGTCATTGTTAAGTCGGGTAAGATTGCCATCCTCGTCGAGCTGATAATGAACATCTTTAACACCATACTGAAGAACATTGCGGAATTCAGATTTGGTATTTATTGCGGTAATTATTTCCATAGCACGAGCAACATCTACAGAATAAGCGGATACGCCAAACATACTGCCGCAAACATCGTCCTCAGAGATGCGAGGATATTCAAGAACGTTCATATAATAGTCATCGCCGTAGGTTTCAATAAGGTCAGCGCCGCCCTTAACTACGCTGAGTGCAAACTTCTGATTTGCGCTTGCGGAAGCGGAAACGTAACCGAGATCCTTATACTTCTGAATAGTACGAAGCTGAGCAAGATAGTCGGGGTTTCTGAATATATTAGATACGCCCATAACGGGGTTATCGTTCTTATTGATGTCAAGGGTCAAGTGACCGCCGAAAATATTATTATACGTATTGCTCGCAATAACCGAGAACTTGTTCGGATTGATGCGGTTGGTTTCGGTATTGTATGACCAATAGTGCGTATTAATAATGGGAAGCTCACCAACCACGGGGAGATAATCTGTACTGTAGGTTGCTACATCTTTAAGGAAAGTCTCGCAATCAGACAGAGAATCCATGGTGGTAGGATCGTAGCTGTAATGATCTATCAATTCCTTGTTCAAAAGGAGATAGGTGTATTCTCCAACGGGATTGTTGTTGGGGATAGCATAGGTCATTCCGCCGCCAAGCTGCTTTATCCAAGTAAGGAGGTCGGGATTGATATATTCCTTGAGCTTAGAACCGATGTTTTCATCAACAGAAGCAAGCCACTCTTTTTCCATATATTTGAGATATCTGTCGTAGCCATCAAACCAGAAGATGTCAATCTGATTTGCTCTCTCGTCGGGATACTTAAGAACGCTTATGGCAGCGCCTTCAGCACCTTCTATCTCCTCCATTACAGTCTCTTCCTCGGTAACTACGGTTTCCTCGGGCTGTTCTACCTCGCGGAACTCGGCGTACTGGGGATTCTCTGCATAATAGGAGTCGAGCCATTCGGGAGCATTTACATCAATTCCCTGATCCTTTGCGGCCTTTTTTGCATCTCTCAGATGTTTTCTTGCCTCTTCCTTGAGGTCGGCATACTTCTGATTTTCAGCAAAAACGTTTTCAATAGTTTCGTAATATGTATCATACGTGCAGAAGCAGAGATTTACCTGCGTCTTAAAGCTGGATTTAGTCATCTTGTTAAATTCGGCATTGATCAGCTTTGCGGTTTCCTCCGAAACAGGCTGTTCAGAGACCACGTACATTTTAAGGGTAATAGTAGCAGACGATGCCTTATCAGCTACCTCTCCGGTATCACCGACATCATCGCCACCGGAGCATCCGGTGAGGATAACGCTGAGCATCATTATAAGGCTCAGAAGCAAGCTCACTATCCGTTTGTTCATAAAGGGTTCCTCCTTACGATGTGCGCCTCGCGCACGCATATTTATAATAATATTTTACTACACTTCCAATAAAAAGTCAAGTTGATTTTTCGACACTTTTGGGTGAATTATCATTATTGTAACAGGCTGTTAATTTTTATTTTGCACCTTATACAAAGCAATAAAGAATTTTTTTGCGAGATTTGACAAATTTATTGTTAGTAATAACGATTTGATTTGATTTTTTTTGTAAAGTATGCACAAGGAAAAATTAATCAATAAATCCCTTGAGATGTTTTGCACGGCTGGGGTGGCGAAGCTTGCGAAGCGCCTTGGCTTCTATCTGTCGGATACGCTCACGAGTGATATCAAACTCCTTGCCAACCTCCTCAAGCGTACGGCAACGTCCATCGTAAAGTCCGAAACGAAGCTTAATAACATGCTCCTCACGGGGGGTGAGCGTGCGAAGCTCACGGTCGATCACCTCGCGCAGAATGGTGGCGGATGCCGCATCTGCGGGGGCAGGGGTTTCATCATCGGGGATGAAATCGCCAAGATGGCTGTCCTCTTCCTCACCGATAGGGGTTTCAAGGGAAACAGGCTCTTGCGCGATCTTCATTATTTCTCTGACCTTGTCTGCGCCCATTCCCATCTTCTCGCCGATCTCCTCTGCCGTCGCCTCACGTCCAAGCTCCTGAAGCATCTGACGCTGATAACGAGCAACCTTGTGAATGGTCTCGACCATGTGGACGGGGATTCTTATGGTACGCGCCTGATCGGCGATAGCGCGGTTGATAGCCTGTCTGATCCACCACGTTGCATAGGTAGAAAATTTATAGCCCTTGCTGTAATCAAACTTTTCCACAGCCTTCATAAGTCCAAGATTGCCCTCTTGAATAAGATCAAGGAAGAACATTCCCTTTCCAACGTATCTCTTGGCAATGCTGACAACAAGTCTGAGGTTAGCTACAACAAGCTTGTCCTTGGCATCCTGACGCGCCGCCTCGGTCTGCTCTTCGTCGTGCATGACCTCTGCAAGCTCACGCTCGGTATTGGCATCAAGAAGCGGCACTCTGCCTATCTCCTTGAGGTACATTCTTACGGGATCATCGATAGCAAGACCTTCCTGCTCAAGAATACGCTCCATATTCTCGCCCGCGCCGAAGTTCTCGACCTCGCTCTCTATTTTATCAAGCTCGCTACTGGATATCTCATTTTTCATGATGTCCTCGTTTTCCTCGATGGCATCATATATCTTATCCATTTTATCAATATCGTAATCAAGCTCCTCGAGCGCCTCATCAAGATCGATCGAACCGTTTTTACTCTTCTCTATGAGATCGTTTACGTCCACTTTCTTTTCGTTCTCGTTCATTTTTATATATCCTTTCTTATGTATGATCGTTTTTTCTTTTTTGTCTTTCTGCCGCAAGTCTTTGGCGCTTCTCGGCAAGCGCATCTCCAAGGCTCTTGTCGGAAGCACTTGTCCTCGCTTGGCGAAGCACAGCCACAGCCTCATCAAGCACCTTGCTTCCGTTATCAGTCAACGAGCGTCTGTTGACCTCAAGGCTTTGAAGCCGTCCCATCTCGTCTGCGGTAAAATCCGCACCGAGCAAGGAAAAGACGAAGCCGCCTTCCTCACTGTGAAGGCGCATAATAGCCTCAAACGCACGCCGCGCAAAAGCGGTAAAGAAATCGTCAGCGGAAAGCTTAACGTCACCTGACAGAATAGCATCTCGCTGCTCGGGATACAAAAGCACAAGCCCGAGAATGGTCTCCTCTGCCGCCGCCGCACGCGGATTTTTAGCGGCATCAGGATTTATTTTATCACCAAAATCTCTTATCGATGCGTGCGCTTCACGAGTTTGCGCATTTTTAAGCTCACGCAGTTTTTTGTTACGTTGTTTTTCGACGTCTCCCGTAAGCGCATCCGCGGATACTTTTAGTCTATCGGCGGCACGCAATACGTAGACCTCGCGCTCGACACCCGAATAGTAATCGGAAATTATTTCTACTATTTCTCCGACAGCTCGCAACTTTTGCTCCGTTTGAGAAATATCGTACTTTTGGCAGACCGCCTCGAGCTTGTACTCAAATCCCGTGCGGCTCTGCTCGACGAGCGACTTGAACGCCGCCGCGCCGAATTTTTTTATATATTCATCAGGGTCTTTCGCGCCTTCCATTTTCAGCACTCTGACCTCAACCCCCACAGCTCCGAGCAAGCGCATAGCCTTGTTTGCGGCGTTGATGCCCGCCTCGTCCGAGTCGTAGGAGATGATTACTTTTTTTGTGTATTTTGCAATTATTCGCGCATGCTCCTCGGTAATAGCCGTTCCGAGCGTCGCAACGGCGTTCTCAAATCCCGCCTGGTGAAGCGCGATAACGTCCATATACCCCTCGCAAAGTATCAATTGTTCGGCACAGTGATCCTTCGCGTAATTGAGCGCGAACAAATTCTTACTCTTTTTAAACGCAGGCGTGTCCGAGGTATTGAGGTATTTCGGCTTTGAGTCGTCCATAACTCTTCCGCCAAACGCCACTATGTTCCGCGACGTGTCGACAATGGGGAATATAACGCGGTTACGGAAATAATCGTACGCCCTGCCCGTTTTTTCGCTTTTACCACAGAGGAAGCCAACTATCATCTCTTCCTCGGTAAATCCGTTTTTTCGCAAATGCTCACGTAGTAAGCCAAAATCATTCGGGGCATATCCAAGATAAAAATGCTTGACGGTTGCTCCCGACAGCTTACGCGAGGATATATATTCACGCGCCTGTGCGCCGCACGGCTCGTTCATAAGGCAGTGGTGAAAAAAACGCGCCGCAACCTTATTCATCTCTCTGATACGCTCACGGCTCGGGCCTTTTTTGTACTCTCTGTCATCCTGCGGTATTGAGATCCCCGCACGCGCCGCCAGCATTTCAAGGGCTGTGGGGTAGTCAACATTTTCCGCCTTCATAATAAAGGTTACAACATCACCGCCCGCGCCGCACCCAAAGCAATAAAAGCTATCAGATGCCTTGAAAACGGTAAATGACGGGGTACGCTCACTATGGAAAGGGCAAAGTCCTGACATATTCGAGCCTGCGCGTTTGAGGGTAACGTACGAGCCTATGACCTGTTCGATATCGCTCCTGCGCACTATTTCTTCTACCACTTCTCGCGGTATCACGTCACTCTCCCCCTCTCCAAAAAAATATCAACATACATAATATACGCAAAAAAATCGCAAAAACCTCTTTTTTTGAAAGATTTTTTGCGATTTTTCTTGGTTTTTTATGAAAAAAGTTTATTTGGAGGGAAATGAGAGCTTTGTTCCCGTCTTTTTGACTATCGCTCGGCTTGCACTCAATTCGCAAAGGCGCGCAAAAAGCGGCTCGGCATCCTGCTCTGCCACCTCTATATAGAGCTTAACGTCAGCGGAAAACTCACTTGACGTAACGTTCGCCCCCGTTCTTTTAAGCTCGTAAGCTATTTTTTGATGGTCGTTATAGGTACAACTCACCTCGGCTGTGACAAACGGCTCAAGCGTGACAATACCCGCCGCATCAACCGCCATTTTCGCGGCGGCGGAATACGCCCTGACAAGTCCGCCCGTACCAAGCAGAATGCCGCCGAAATATCTCGTAACTACTACGACAACACCGTCGAGCTTATTTTTTACAAGCACCTCAAGCACGGGCATTCCCGCGCTTCCCTGCGGCTCGCCATCATCGGAATATCGTTTTTGTGTGCCGCCGTTCAAGACGTAAGCAAAGACGTTATGACGCGCGTCGGCGTGCTTTTTCTTTATTTTTTTAACGAATTCCGTAGCCTCCTCCTCGTTTGCAACGGGGGCGGCGTAGCCGATAAACTCGGAGCGTTTTTCAACGAGGCTCGCGCTCGCCTCGCGCATGATGGTGATAACGCTGTCCATTACCACTCCTCCTTTTTGGGAAGGGGTGGGTTGGAGCCGTCCTGAGCCTCAAATCGCGCCATCACTCCGCGGACACGCGCGTCAACGGTAGCGTAGACCGTGATAAACTCCGCGCCGTAATCCACCTCGTCCACCGCCGCAAGGCTGTAGAGGGTATTCACAGCACCTGCATCGGAATTGGGGATGAGGTATTTTATTTTCTTTTTTCCTGCTCTGACAAGCTCCTCGAGCGCTTGACTCAATTCGTCTATTCCCTGACCTGTAAGCGCAGAAATGCACACGCTACGCCGCGTTTCGCCATGCTCGGTAGTAGGGGCGGGTACGTTGCTCGCCTCTCTGTCGCATTTATTGTAAACGATGATCGAGGGCTTGTCACCCGCTCCAAGCTCGGCAAGAAGATTTTCCGTAACCTCAAGCTGTGCGGGGTATTCGGGGTCGGAGGCATCTACGATTATCATCAAAATATCGGAACATACAGCCTCGTCAAGCGTTGAACTAAACGCCTTTATAAGATGGTGCGGCAGTCTGCGTATAAAGCCTACCGTGTCAGTGAGTAGCACGTCATCTCCGCTCGGCAAAGAGAATTTGCGCGTGGTGGGGTCAAGCGTCGCAAAGAGCTTATCCTCGGCAAGAATGCCCGCATCGGTAAGTCTGTTGAGCAACGTGGATTTACCTGCGTTCGTATAACCAACGATGGCTATTTTCTGAATACCGCTCCTGTCGCGTGCGGCACGCTTGGTCTTGCGCTGAACGGCAAGCTCCGAAAGCTCCGCCTCAAGCGCCGTTACTCTGCGCTTGATATGACGGCGGTCAGACTCCAGCTTTGACTCACCTGGGCCGCGTGTTCCGATACCGCCTCCAAGTCGGGAGAGCTGTGTTCCCTTACCGATAAGGCGCGGCGCGGTGTATTTGAGCTGTGCAAGCTCGACCTGCAGCTTTCCTTCCGCAGTAGTTGCGTGAAGGGCGAATATATCAAGTATCAGCATAGAGCGGTCTATGACGCGTACGCCGTCAAGCTCGTCCTCGATATTTCTTATCTGCGAGGGAGTCAGCTCACAATCAAAAACGGCGAGGTCGATATCGTTATTTTCGCAAAGTTCCGAAAGCTCAATGAGCTTTCCGGAGCCGATATAGGTACGAACGTCGGGCGTTTGGCGCGATTGCACCATAGTTGCGACAACCTCTCCGCCCGCCGTGTCGAGCAAGCGGCGAAGCTCCCGGAGCGATATCTCGCACTCTCCGTCGCGCATATCGCCCGCATCAACACCTACGAGAACGGCTCTTCCTGTTTCTATTTTACTTTTTATCTCATTTGTTGGCATAAGCGCACTTCCTTTTTTTGCTAAAATTGAAACAAGGGCAAGCAACGCGTTGCGCGCAGCTTGCCCGATGCTCCGAAAAGCTTATTTGTTCTTAGCCTCAAGTCTCTTCTTGAACTTGTCAACGCGTCCGCCGGCATCAACGAATTTCTGCTTACCGGTGAAGAACGGATGGCACTTGGAACAAATTTCAACTCTGATCTCGCTTCCGCCCTTGGGGTTGGTGGAACGGGTGGTTACAGTCTCGCCGCAAGCGCAACGAATGATTACTTCTTCATACTTGGGATGGATACCCTGCTTCATTTCAATTACCTCTCTTTTAGCGGTGTATATTGACGGATTTTGCCGTCGATGCCGCAATTACAAGAGATTATACCATATTTATTTAAATATTGCAATACTTTTTTAGCAATTTCTTTATTATTTTACCCGTTTTTTTGAAATTCACCACAAAATAAAGGGTGTACCATTAGTACACCCTTTATTTCCTTCTCACAGTCGGAATTAGATCTTCTCTTTAACCTTGGAAGCCTTACCGACTCTATCGCGAAGATAGTAGAGCTTAGCGCGTCTGACAACACCCGAACGGGTAATATCAACAGCTACTACGTTGGGAGAGTGGATGGGGAAGGTCTTCTCCACGCCTACGCCGTAAGAAACGCGTCTTACGGTAAAGGTCTCGGAAATGCCGCCGCCGTGCTTAGCGATAACGGTACCCTCGAACATCTGAATTCTCTCACGCGTGCCTTCCTTGATACGATTGTGAATGCGCACGGTGTCACCTACGTTTACGGTAGGAAGCTCCTTCTTGAGCTGCTCATTGGTCATAGCTGCAATGTAATCCATTGTTAGCCCCTCCTTTTTGATTTTAAGGATAATGAGGACATTCATGCAGAGCCCGCAGCGGACTGTCCCCGTATGAAACATACCAAAGTATTATATCACGACTTTATCGCAAAATCAATACTTTTTTCAAAAAAATTCTATTTTTATGAAAATTATTTTATTTCCTCGATATCATACGGCGTTGCCTGATATACGAAATAATTCAGCCAGTTGGTATAAAGGAGATTTGCACAGCTCCTCCAACGCACGATGGGGTCTTTTTCGGGGTCATCGTCGGGGAAATAGTTCTTTGGCAACTGACCTACACCGTTGGCGGTATCTCTGATGAATTCCTTTTTCAGCGTGTCGCCGTCATACTCGGGGTGTCCCGTTACGAATATCTGTCTGCCGCGGTCGGTGGCACAGACGTAAACGCCCGCTTCCTTGGAGCTTGCAAGTATTTTTATATCGGGGCAAGCCTCAACGTCCTCGCGCAAAATGGTGGTATAACGCGAATGTGGAGCCCAGAAGTTATCATCAAAGCCTCTGAAAAGAATGGAAGTCTTATGGTCGACGGTATGCTCAAAAACTCCGAGCATTTTTTTGTCAAGCGGATATTTTTTGATACCGTGGTGATAATACAGCCCCGCTTGCGCTCCCCAGCAGATGTGGAAGGTGCTTGTAACGTGGGTCTTGCTCCACTCCATTATCTCGCAAAGCTCATCCCAATACTCCACCTTTTCAAAATCAAGATGCTCCACAGGTGCTCCCGTAATTATCATTCCGTCGAAGCGGCGGTGCTTTATCTCATCAAAGGTGCGGTAAAACGCGAGCATGTGCTCCGCGGGGGTGTGGGTTGGCTTATGTGTGGCAGTTTGAAGCAGTTCAAGCTCGACCTGAAGCGGCGTATTTCCGATAAGACGGGCTATCTGCGTTTCGGTAACTATCTTCTGCGGCATCAAATTGAGCATGAGTATGTGCAAGGGACGGATATCCTGCGTAATGGCGCGGGTTTCGGTCATTACGAAGATATTCTCGTCAAGCAATGTCTGCGTTGCCGGAAGAAGATTGGGAATTTTTATAGGCATAATGCCTCCGTTCTCAGGCGTTTTCCAAAGCCTGCTTTATATCATCAATTATATCTTGTACGTTCTCTATACCAACGGACAGGCGGACAAGTCCGGGGGAAATGCCTGCGGCGGCAAGCTGGTCATCGGTAAGCTGGCGGTGCGTAGTGCCTGCGGGGTTAAGCACGCTCGTGCGCGCGTCCGCAACGTGAACCACAACAGCGGCAAGCTTTAGCGAATCCATAAAGCGGATAGCCGCCTCCTTGCCTCCCTTGATTACAAAGGAAACTACACCCGACGTACCGCGGGGCAGATACTTCTTTGCAAGAGCGTGGCGCGGGTCTGTCTCAAGGCCGGGGTAGCTTACGCTCTCTACCTTATCGGAGCTTTGCAAGAACTCGGCAACCGTCATTGCGTTTTCACAATGTCTTTGTACGCGCAGATGAAGCGTTTCAAGACCGAGGTTCAAAATAAACGCGCTCATGGGAGTAAGCGGAACACCAAAATCGCGTATAAGCTGAACTCTTGCCTTGGTATAGTAAGCGTGAGCGTTTCCGAAATGGCTGATGTATGCTACGCCGTGGTAGGACTCGTCAGGCTCGGTAAGCTCGGGGTATTTTCCGTTTGTCCAATCAAATCTACCGCCGTCGACGATACAGCCGCCTATAACGGTAGCATGACCGTCCATATACTTGGTAGTGGAGTGGATAACTATATCCGCGCCAAACTCAAAGGGGCGGCAGTTAACGGGCGTGGGGAAGGTGTTGTCTATCATGAGCGGAACACCGTGGCGATGAGCGACAGCCGCGTATCTTTCGAT
Organism: Eubacteriales bacterium; assembly: GCA_045546615.1. GTDB lineage: Bacteria > Bacillota > Clostridia > Oscillospirales > CAG-272 > CAG-390. The sequence goes on from JAZQDD010000038.1 coordinate 46,541, forward strand.
GTCGAACACGTCAAGTCCGGGGTTTGCAAGCGTTTCACCGAAGAGAAGTCTTGTTCTGTCGTCGAACAGCGCCTCTACCTCGTCATCAGACATATCGTTTGTAAAGAATCTCGTTTCGATACCGAGTCTTTTCAGCGTAACGGAAAAGAGGTTGACAGTTCCGCCGTAAACGGACGCGCTGGCAACTATATTGTCACCCGACGAGGATATATTAAGTATAGCCACAAGTATTGCCGCCATTCCCGATGCGCAAAGAACGGCACCCGTGCCGCCTTCAAGATCGGCTATCTTTTTCTCAACCTCCTCAAGAGTGGGGTTGGAAATTCTTGAATACATATGTCCAGGTGCTTTGAGGTCAAAAAGATCGCCCATTTCTGCGGCACTGTCGTACTTATAGGTAGTGCTCTGATATATGGGCAGGACTCTCGGCTCGCCGTTTTTAGGCTGATAGCCTGACTGTATACATTTTGTTTCTATCTTGTATTCGGACATATTAACGCCTCCTTGGCTGTTGATAATATAAAATTATATCATATTTAGCGTAGTTATGCAATAGAAAAAGTCGAAATTTTATTGAACTACGCACTAATATTTGATATAATGTATATACAAATATTATTTTGAGGAAATTTGGGAAAATGAGAATTATCGAGTACGGAGAGCCTACGGCACCGATCCTTTTGCTCATACACGGCTTTCAAAGTCCCTTTTGCGTATGGGATAAATACATAGAGCACTACGCACAGCGCTTTCACCTTGTTGTACCGATACTTGACGGGCATGACCCCGACTGCCCCTCTGATTTTATTTCGTTTGAAAAATGCGCCGCTGAAATAGAGGAATTTTTGGGCGGACGCGAGGTATACGCAGTATATGCAATGAGCATGGGCGGTGTGCTTGCCGCTACTCTGCTCAAAAGAGGAAGGGTGAAATTCAAAAAAGCCGTCCTTGAAAGTTCTCCTCTGCTTTCCTACAATCCCATCGTAGCCGCATATATCACGCGCTTTTATCTTTCTGTAACGCAAAAGACGAAGGAACGCGACGAAAAGACCTTAAAAAACGCCGCACGGCTTGTCCGCGAGGAGCAGTTTGACGATTTCATCCGCGTGCTTGATAATATGTCCGACACGACGATAAGAAACTGCATAAGCGGAATAAAGGAGTTCAAGCTCCCTACTGACCTTGATTTGTCCGCCACGGAGCTTACGTACATCTACGGCGGAAAGGAAGTCTTTTTTGGAAAAATTGCAAAATTCATAAAAAAGCACTATCCGCACGCGAGCATTATAAAAATTGATGGCAAGGGACATTGCGAGGATGCACTCCTCTGCCCCGAGGTCAGAATTGGTGAGCTTGATAATATATTGTAAAAAAGTGGCTGAAATTCAGCCACTTTTTCTTATGCTAATTTTTTGACCGCGAGAGCGCACCAGCCGTTCTCCTCAAGCGTTTCCGCTATATAGAGTCCGTTTGCCTCAAGCGCGTCAACGACCTCTGCGGCACGCTCGGAAATGATTCCCGATGCAAGCAGAGTGGAATGCGCGCCCATAAACGCGCCGATGTCGGGCGCCATACGGATTATGATATCCGCAACTATGTTCGCACAGATAATGTCGTACTCACCCGCCTTTACGCCGCGCAGAAGATCGGACGTGCCGCACTCCACCTCACAGCCGTTTTCAGCGGCGTTCTCGGCGGCGACCTCCACGGCTATGGGGTCGATATCGTACGCGCGGCAAACGCCAGCGCCAAGCTTTTTACCGCAGATGGCAAGTATGCCGCTTCCACAGCCCACGTCAAGCAAGGTGCAACCGTCGCTCACGCGGTTTTCAAGCATTCCTATGACGAGCTTTGTTGTCTCGTGCGAACCCGTGCCAAACGCCATACCGGGGTCCATTCTGACCACAAGCTCATGCTCCTCCGGCTCGTATTCCTCCCACTTCGGAACTATAACTATGCGGTTGCCGATATGAAGCGGCTTGTAATACTGCTTCCATGTGTTCGCCCAATCGGATTCGTTGACTCCGACCACCGCAACGTCTGCTTCAAGCGATTCCTCGGCAAGTCTGCCCTTTATAAAACCAAGAGTTTCAGCGGGATCGGTGTTTTCGGGCAAGAATACCGAGACCGATGCCACGGTCTTATCGGCGTTGAGTATCGCCTCGTCAATGAGGTCACCGTATACACTCTTGAGGTCGATGTCGCTGAAATCCTCTATCATCAGGTTCACGTCAACTGCGCTCATTATAGCTATGAGCTTATCAAGCATCGGTAGTTTTACCGTGACCTTTATCTGTGTCCATTCGGAATAGGTGTAGTCCATTTTACGGCCTGCCTTTTACTTAAAGATGCGCTTGAGGAAGCTCTCGCGCTTGGTGTAATTCGATTCACCCGATGCCTCGGCAAACTGACGCATAAGCTCCGCTTGCTTTGAAGAAAGTCCGCGCGGAATCTCCACGTTCACGGTGAATATGAGGTCACCGCGCCTGTTTTGATTGTTTACATAGTACGCCCCCTCCTGACGCATGGTAAAGGACGTACCCGTCTGCGTTCCTTCGGGTATCTTATATTTTTTAGTTCCTTCAAGCGTGGGGATGTCTATCTCCGCGCCGAGAGTTGCCTCCGCTATCGTTATCGGAACGTCGCAGTAAATGTGCGCTCCCTCGCGGCGGAAGATGGGGTGACGGCGCACGCGCACCTCGATAATGAGGTCGCCCGCAGGTCCGCCGTTTGCACCGTCGTCGCCTTGTCCGCGCAGGGCAATACGCTCACCGTTGCCAATGCCCGCAGGGATATTGACACTGAGCTTTTTGTGTTGTTTTGTAAAACCGCTTCCGCGGCATTCGGAGCAGGGGTCTTTTATGATCTTTCCCTTTCCGCGGCAAGCCTCGCAGGTGACGGTCGATTGGAACTGCATACCGCCAAGGCGCTGTACAACGCGGCGCTGACCGCTTCCGCCACAGGTGGAGCAGGTCTCTGTCTTTCCGTCCTTTGAACCCGTACCGTTACATGAGCCGCATCTTGCCGTGCGATTGAAGCTGACATCAGCCTTCGTTCCGAAGGCGGCATCCTTAAAATCAATTGTAACAGCGACGCCTATATCGTCACCGCGGCGCGGAGCGTCTCTGCGAGACGAGCCGCCGCCAAAGCCTCCAAAGCCCCCGCCAAAGAAGGAGCTGAAAATATCTCCGAAATCGCCAAAGCCCGAAAAACCCTCTCCTCCTGTGCCCATACTTCCGTCAAAAGCGGCGTGGCCGTAGTTATCGTAGGCGGAGCGTTTTTCGGAATCGGAGAGGACAGCGTACGCCTCGTTGACTTCCTTGAACTTTGCCTCTGCCTCCTTGTTGTCGGGGTTCATATCCGGGTGATACTTTTTGGCGAGCTTTCGGTATGCCTTTTTTATACTATCGTCATCGGCGCCGCGCTCAACGCCCAGCACCTCGTAATAATCTCTTTTATCAGCCATAGTAACTGCCTTTCATAAAACGCCTTAAACGGAATGGGCGAAAAATACGCCCATTCCGTTAGCATTTTTACTGGTTATTGCTATTATCCTCAAAATCAGCGTTATAGTAAGTTCCGTCGCCGCCTGCCGCGCCTGCGCCTGCGTCAGCACCGCCTGCCGCGCCACTCTGAGCATAGAGCTTTTCGGAGAGCTTACCGAATGCTTTCTCAAGAGCCTCGGTATCAGCCTTGATTTGCTCGGTAGTGCCGTTTGCAACGGTGGACTTGAGCGTTTCGATAGCCGCCTTAACATCCGCAAGGTCGCTCTCCGGGAGCTTGTCGCCGATCTCTTCAAGCGTCTTTTCGGACTGGAAGATAAGGTTCTCTGCGTGGTTCTTGATCTCAACAGCTTCCTTCTGCTTCTTATCAGCCTCGGCAAACTGTTCTGCCTCACGAACTGCGCGGTCGATATCATCCTGACTCATGTTGGTAGAGCTGGTGATGGTGATGTGCTGTTCTCTGCCCGTTCCCTTGTCCTTCGCGGTAACGTTTACGATGCCGTTTGCGTCAATGTCGAAGGTAACCTCGATCTGAGGAACTCCGCGGGGGGCGGGGGGGATACCGTCAAGAGTAAATCTTCCGAGCGTGGTATTGCCGGACGCCATTTCACGCTCACCTTGCAGAACGTGGATCTCAACGCTGGTCTGGTTGTTAGCGGCGGTAGAATATACCTGACTCTTCTTTACGGGAATGGTGGTATTTCTGTCGATGATGCGGTTGAAAACGCCGCCGAGGGTTTCGATACCAAGGGACAGAGGAGTTACGTCAAGGAGCAGAAGGTCCTTAACGTCGCCGCCGAGAACGCCGCCCTGAATAGCCGCGCCGAGCGCTACGCACTCGTCGGGGTTGATGCCCTTGAAGGGATCCTTGCCCATAAACTTCTTGACCTCTTCCTGAACGGCGGGAATTCTCGTAGAACCGCCGACGAGAAGTACCTTGTCAATCTGCGAAGGATTAAGTCCCGCATCGGAAAGGACCTGCTTGGTGGGGCGAATGGTAGCCTCAACGAGGTCAGCCGTCAGCTCGTTGAACTTTGCACGGCTGAGGGTGGTGGTGAAGTGTACGGGGCCTGATGCCGTTGCAGTCAGGAAGGGGAGATTTATCTCGGTAGTGGTCATGCCCGAAAGCTCGATCTTTGCCTTCTCTGCGGCTTCCTTGAGTCTCTGGAGCACCATTTTGTCGCTCTTAACGTCGATTCCGTGCTCGCTTCTGATAGCCGCAGCCATCCAGTCGATAACTCTCTGGTCGAAATCGTCACCGCCGAGGCGGCTGTTACCTGCGGTAGCGAGAACCTCAAAAACGCCGGCGGATATCTCAAGCAGGGATACGTCAAACGTACCGCCGCCAAGGTCGAATACCATGATCTTCTGGTCGGTCTCCTTATCCATACCGTATGCGAGAGCCGCCGCGGTAGGCTCGTTGATTATACGAAGAACCTCAAGTCCTGCGATCTTGCCCGCGTCCTTGGTTGCCTGACGCTGTGCGTCGGTGAAGTATGCGGGAACGGTGATAACTGCCTGATTTACGCTCTGTCCGAGGTATGCCTCTGCGTCAGCCTTCAGCTTCTGAAGGATCATAGCGGAGATCTCCTGGGGAGTGTATTTCTTACCGTCGATATTTACGCGGGTATCGGTACCCATATCACGCTTGATACTGCTTATAGTATTATCAGGGTTGGTAATAGCCTGACGCTTTGCAACCTGACCTACGAGTCTTTCGCCGTCCTTCTTAAAAGCGACAACGGAGGGAGTGGTGCGCGCACCCTCGGGATTGGGAATAACGGTGGGCTCGCCGCCCTCAAAAACCGCTACGCAAGAGTTAGTCGTACCCAAATCAATACCTATAATTTTTGCCATAATAATATCCTCCTTGGATTCTTTAATAAATTAGTTTGCTACCTTGACGACAGCGTATCGGATAACACGGTCGCCGCGAGTGTAGCCTTTTTGGAAAACCTCAACGATCTCGCCCTCTTTGTAGGCTTCATCGTCGACGTGCATTACCGCATAATGCAAATTGGGATCAAATGTTTCGCCAAGTGCCTTTATTTCCTCTATGTCCATTTTGACAAGAGCTTCGCTAAAGCTCTTGAGTATCAACGCAAGTCCTTCCTTGAGTGCCGCGGCATCCTCGCATCCGACAGCGCGGTCAAGATTGTCAAGCACGGGGAGAAGCTCCTTCATCGCATCGGAATAAGCATCGGTGTAAACGCCCTCTTTTTCCTTTTGCGAACGGCGGCGGAAGTTATCGTACTCTGCAGCAAGGCGCAGGTATTTGTCGTCAGCCTCGGCAAGCTTCGCTTTTACCTCTTCAAGCTCCTTTTGGAGTTCGGAAATTTTCGCATCCTGCTTTTTTGCTTTCTTTTTTTCTGATCTTGACATTTCCTCACAAGTTGCCTCGGGCTCTTCCAAGGTGATCTCGTCTTTTTCGTTTTCTCTATTCATCTGCGTCATTTTTACCCTTTCTTAAATCATTTATCGCCTTTTCACTTGGCGGCAACGCGGCAGGATGGGATACGGGGGAATATCCGCCGATAATTTCCTCGATCGAACCGCAAAGATGTTCGATAGTTTCAAGAACCTTTGCATAGTCCATGCGAAGCGGACCGAGAACACCGATGACACCAAGTGTTTTACCTTCTCTGACAATGGGCTTGAAAACCAGCGCGGAATTGTTCATCACCTGCACTGCGGACTCTGTTCCTATCAGCACAGAGACATCCTCGCCTGTGCTTTCCGAAACGAGCCGCAATATTTCTTCCTTCTGCTCGAGCGTTCCGAGCAACTCCGAGAGCTTTTCGGGACTTTCGTAATCTGAATACTGTAAAAGCCTGTTGATACCCGATAGCTGAAGTTCTCCGCCGTCGCTCTCGGACAATGCCGAATATATTGTTTTAACGATTGGCGCGACTATTGGCGCATCGGACTCCATAACCGCCTCAAGATTCATGATAACGGGAAGATTTATCGCTTCCGCCGCAATGCCCGCGACCAATTTGTTAAGAGCCTCACAAAGAAGCTCTATGCGCTGTCTTGGCATGGGACGTGACAGCCTGATGTGCTTTGAAACAACGTTTCCTATCGAGGTAACCATGATAAGGACGAAATTGGACTCATCAATATACGCTATCTCAAATCTGGAAACGGACACCGAGCGCCTCTTGGGTTTAACCGCGAGTCCCGTATAATTGGTGATGCTTGACGCCAGCTTTGATGCGGCGAGAAGTATCTGGTCGAGTTCTGCTGTTTTGCTTTTCAGAATGCTGTTTATCTGATTTATCTCGCCCGTGGTCATGGCATAATGCTCAAGCAGTTGGTCTACGTAAAATCTATATCCGAGCTGTGAGGGCACTCTGCCCGCCGAGGTATGCGGTTGTTCGAGATAACCCATCTCCTCAAGCTCTGCCATTTCATTACGAATCGTCGCCGAGGAGCATTTGATATTGGGGAGTTGCTGTAAAGATTTCGAACCGACGGGCTCGCCAAGCTCAATATGGGATTCAACGATTGCTTTAAGTATCAGCTTTTTGCGTTCGCTAAGATCTTTTCCGTACATTATCTCTCCCCTTTCAAAAAATTATCCGCCACTTTCGTGGATTATCAAGTTTTAGCACTAACGCGTTGCGAGTGCTAACCTTTGATAATAATATACCACGAATAATGGCGGAATTTTAGCGTTTTTTGTATAAATTATGTTAACAATTTATGAACTCAAGCCTTTTCCTTTAATTCAAGCTCAAAAAGAGTGCTAAAAAAGATTATTATTCAAAAAGGCTGTCATTTATGATAGCCGTATATTGGATGGACGATACGATTCCGTTTGTATAGGTAAAAAGCAGATTGGAAAGTCCCTTGGTATACTTATATCCCGAGCCGGAATATGTAAAGTCATCACCGTATACCTCAACCACCTTTTCTATCGGATCGCCTATCTTTATTCCCTTTACAGTAGACACCGTTGTGTCGGTGAGGATTATCTGATAAATATAGTTGGCATTTTTGTCGGGATAGGTAACTATACGCAGTCCGTCATAAATGTAAGTAAGCGTTCTGCCTGATGCACCGTTGCTCTCTCTGCGTTCTTTTTCTTCGCCCATCGCCTCGGATATCTGACGCATGGAATCATGCGGGTGGATTATAACGCCGTTTGCGTGCCTATATGCAAAAAGTCCGTTGTCGGTTATCTCAAATGTTTCCTCGCCCGTCCCCTCGTCGCTGCCGCACGCAACCATACCGAATATACATAAAATGAACATAAAAATCGCTATTGTTTTTTTCATTTTACTCTCCCTAATATATAATATGTAAAGTATAGCACATATTTGTTAACAGTAAATGAACAACTTGCCGAATTAGGTTCTTGTTAGCCGCTTATATTGACTTTTTGGGGCTTTTGTGGTATATTAAATATAAACTCCGCATATATAAAAAGCGGCTCGATATCTGCATAAGGAGATTTTTATGAAGCTATCAAAACTTATTGAAAAGCTAAATACAACGAAAATTTGCGGAAATACTGACATCTGCATCTCGTCTGTTGAATATAACTCATCAAAGGTGATCCAAGGCTCTCTTTTCGTATGTTTGAAGGGGGTCAATGCGGACGGTCACAAATATATCCCCGATGCTATCGCTCGCGGTGCCGCCGCCATCCTCGTCGAAGATATGCCTTCCGAGCCTTTGGCAGTTACCGTTATCTGCGTTTCCGACACGCGCAAGGCACTTGCGTATATTTCCGCCGCATGGTTTGACTATCCCGCCGAAAAGCTGACCGTTATCGGACTTACGGGAACAAAGGGCAAGACCACCACAGCCTTTATGACAAAGCTGATCCTTGAAGAAGCAGGCTGTAAGGTCGGCATGATTGGCACGATGGGCGCTTTTATAGGACAGAGGCGTATCGAAACGAAAAATACCACCCCCGAATCATTTGAGCTTCATTCTCTTTTCGCAAGTATGCTCAACGAGGGCTGCACTCATGTAGTAATGGAAGCTTCCTCGCAGGGATTCAAGCTCCACCGTACTGCGGGATTGACTTTTAACATCGGCGCATTTCTCAACCTCTCTCCCGACCATATAAGTCCCGGGGAACATGATACGTTTGAGGAGTACCGCGATTGCAAAAAAATGATGTTTTCCCAAACCGAACACGTCATTGCAAATGCCGACTCGCAATATTGGGAATATATGACCGAGGGTAACGAGGTAATTACCATATCCACCGAAAAAAGCGCCTCGCTCCGCGCAAATGCAATTGAATCCGTGTGGGATACAGCCGTGCTTGGCTCACGATTTAACGTAAGCGGGCTTTATAACGGCGAAATTTTACTCAATATGCCGGGAATTTTCAATGTTCACAATGCCCTTATCGCTATGGCAATAGCTCACAAGTCGGGCGTCAAGCTTGAAGCTGTCAAAAGTGCGCTTGAAAAAGTATCTGTCAAAGGACGTACCCAACTCATCCGAGAAGCGGCCAACATGGGCACTTTCATCATTGATTACGCTCACAATGCGCTCAGCATAGATTCTCTGCTCGAAATGCTCAAAAGCTACTCTCCAAAGCGGCTTATACTCGTTTTCGGCGGAGGCGGAGGCCGTGCCAAACAGCGCCGCTATGACCTCGGACTTGCCGCAGGACGTAGTGCCGATCTGTCCATTCTAACTACAGACAACCCGCGTTTTGATGACCTGGACACTATATTCTCGCACCTCATCGAAGGTATAGACGTTCACGGCGGAAAATATGAGATAGTCAGAGATCGCGAGGATGCCATCCACTACGCGATGGATATCTGCGGCAAGGATGACATTGTCGCTTTTGTTGGTAAAGGACATGAAGAATATCAAGACATCAAGGGCGTAAAATACTATTTTTCCGAAGAAAAAATAATAAAAGAATACGCTATATCAAAGCTCTGATAAAAAGAGTGCCGCTTTCAAAAAACGGCACTCTTCTTCTTTTTTCGGCATATACTTACATTGGAAGTCGCAGAAAGGAGATGCGTAAATGAGATATATTGCTGTATTCCCCACGCTCACTCTCGCAAAGCGCGCACAGAGGACGCTTGCCGCATCCTCCGTCGCCGCCGAAACGGTGAAGGTCGACTCCGCAAAAACCACGCGCGGTTGCTCGTGGGGCGTAGCCTTCCATGAATCCGCGCTATACAGAGTCAAAATGATATTTGCAGATGCTAAAATAGAAGTTCGCGAAATTCTTTCGGAGGGTAATTGATGGTATACCTTGATAATGCCGCAACAAGCTTTCCAAAGCCCGCCAATGTTACGGCGGAAGTAAATCGCTGCCTTGAAAAATATTGCGGCAATCCCGGGCGCGGCGGACATCCGCTATCCATGGCGGCGGCGGAAAAAATATACGAGTGCCGCGAGGAACTATCTGACTTTTTTGGCGCTCCGTCCCCCGCGCACGTTATCTTCACGCACAATGCGACAGCCGCGTTGAATCTTGCCATAAAGGGGCTCCTTCCCGTCGGTTCTCACGTTATCACCAGCAACCTCGAACACAACTCCGTTCGCCGTCCGCTTGAGGCACTTGTATCAAATGGCACTATATCACTCGACAAGGCGGAAGTTTGCAAGTACGGCAGAATGCTCGACAGCGCAAACATCTGCCGCACAATTGATAACCTCATGAGAAATAATACGGCGGCTGTCGTAATGACAGCCTGCCCCAATATTTTCTCCGCGGCATTGCCGATTACTGAAATAGGCAGGCTATGCCGACGTCGCGGTATTCTTTTTATTGTAGACGGCGCACAGGCGGCAGGACATTACCCATTGGATATGCAATCAATGTGCATAGACGCGCTATGCATTCCGGGGCACAAGGCGCTTTTGGGCCCGCAAGGAAGCGGCGCTTTACTTTTAGGTAATGGCGTAATGCCCGGAGTGCTTTTTGAAGGTGGTTCAGGATCAGCTTCGTTTGAGACCGAAATGCCTCAAGAGCTACCGGAAAGATACGAAGCGGGAACGCTTTCCACACCTGCAATAGCGGGGCTGTGCGAGGGCGTTCGATATCTTCGCAAAATTGGCATTGAGAATGTAAAAAAACGGGAAAATTCGCTTTTTCTCTATGCACGGCAACGGCTGTCTGCCATACCAAGAGTGCGTCTGTATATGCCGCATCATGTCGGAAGTGTGCTTTTATTCAACGTAGGTCAGTTTCCGTCAGATCACGTTGCTTCATATCTTGCCAAAGCCAAGATATGTGTACGCGGAGGTTTTCACTGCAATCCTTGGGCGCACACCGCGCTTGGCACAGATAAAATTGGCGGGGTGCGCGCATCGTTTTCAATATTTAACACACCATACGAGGTAGATACGCTGGCGTACGCCATTGAGGAACTTGCAAGAAAATAAAAAAGGTGCTGTCGCACGATTGCGACAGCACTGTTTTTATAAATACACACATAAGCGTGATCTATAACATTTTGCGCTGAATTATTCAGCAGCTTCCTCTTTCTTAGCAGCCTTCTTGGAAGACTTCTTGGTGTTCTTGGCAGCGGCCTCAGCCTCTTCCTCAGCCTTGGTCTTTACAAGGGTGATAAGAGCCATCTCAGCTGCGTCGCCTCTACGGGGACCAAGCTTGTAGATGCAAGTGTAACCGCCGTTTATGCCCTCATACTTGGGAGCGATCTCTGCAAAGAGCTTGGTTACAACATCTTCCTTAGTAATATAAGCAAGAGCAGCGCGGCGGCTTGCAAGGGTGTTCTGCTTGCCGAGAGTGATCATCTTCTCTGCCATAGCGCGAACTTCCTTAGCGCGAGTAAGGGTGGTCTCAACCTTTCCGTTCTCGAGAAGGTAGGTAACCATACCGCGAAGCATTGCATTTCTGTGAGCTGTAGGTCTGCCGAGTTTTCTGGTTCCGGGCATCTTTATGCTCCTCCTTATTTGATCAATAAATGTTTGGTTCGGAAGTTATCAGTCCTCTTCCTTGCGAAGCGCAAGTCCAAGGGATTCCAGCTTCTGGATAACTTCCTCAAGCGACTTCTTACCGAGGTTACGAACCTTAATCATTTCGTCCTCAGTGCGGCTGACCAGGTCTTCGACCGTATCAATGCCCGCACGCTTCAAGCAGTTGAAGCTACGTACAGACAGGTCAAGTTCCTCAATGGTCATCTCAAGAACCTTTTCTTTTTCCTTCTCAGGTCTTTCAACCATTATTTCGGCGTTCTTTGCTTCATCGGACAAATCAACAAACAAGTTGAGATGCTCGTTGAGAATCTTGGCACCGAGAGAAATCGCTTCTTCCGCCGAGATAGTTCCGTTAGTAAGAACATCCAGCGTAAGTTTGTCATAATCAGTAATGTTACTACCAACACGGGTATTGTCAACAGTGTAGCTTACGTTATATACGGGGGTGTAGATCGAATCGGTATAAATGAGTCCGATAGGCGCAGCAACTGCGCTGCTGCTCATATCCGAGTGAATGAGCTTGTTTCTCTCCTGAGAAACATAACCGTGTCCGTTTTCAAAAGTAAGCTCAACGAACAAGTGCGCACCCTCAGCAAGAGTTGCGAGGTGGTGGTTCGGGTTGAGTATTTCAATATCCGAGTCCTGCTTGATATCGCCGGCAGTAACTTCCATAGGACCGACAACGTCAAGTATAGCAGTCTTGGGAGCCTGCGTGTAAAGCTTTGCAATAATGCCCTTTACATTCAGCACGATCTCGGTGAGATCCTCGGCTACGCCGGGGAGAGACGTAAACTCATGAAGAGCTCCGTCCACCTTGATCGAGGTAACGGCTACACCCGGAAGAGAGCTGAGCAGAACTCTGCGCAGTGAATTTCCGAGCGTGATTCCGTATCCGCGCTCAAGCGGCTCTATGATAAAGCGGCCATTTCTGCCATCTTCGCTTATATCAATACTTGTGATGTTCGGTTTCTGTATCTCTATCATTCCGTAATATACCCTCCTAAAAATATTTCAATTAACAATAATTTTGTGAAATAAAGGTTCCAAACGGTAGCAATACCGAATGGTCGGAACGGTATTACTTGGAATAGAGCTCAACAACAAGCTGCTCTTCAACGGGATACTCGATATCGTCGCGCTGAGGAAGAGCAACTACCTTTGCAGTAGCGTTCTGCTTGTCAACCTCAAGCCACTTGGGAGAGATTCTGCTGTTCATAATCTCTGCAAGAGCCTTGAATTTTTCGGAATCCTTGCTGGTTTCAGCAACGGTAATGGTGTCACCTACACGAACGAGGATGGAAGGAATGTTAGCCTTCTTACCGTTTACGAGGAAGTGGTTGTGACGGACGAGCTGTCTTGCTTCCTTGCGGGTCTTAGCCATACCCATTCTGAAGATAACGTTGTCAAGGCGGCGCTCAAGGAGGCGGAGAAGGTTCTCACCGGTCATGCCTTCCTGCTTTGCTGCCATGTCATAGTAGTTAGCAAACTGTGTTTCAAGAACACCGTAGATGAATTTGAGTTTCTGCTTTTCCTTAAGCTGGAGACCGTAGTCAGAGGTCTTCTTTCTCTTATCAGCTCCGGGGTTTCTGTTAGATTTCTTTTCGTAACCGAGAACGGCGGGGTCTATGCCAAGCGCACGACATCTCTTTACGATAGGTTCATGGTTTACTGCCATTTTAATTTTCCTCCGTTATTCTATGATAGTATCGGCACTCTAAATCTGCCGACGCCGAGCAAACGAATAGCTCGGTTTTGCATTATTGCGCGAAAATTAAACTCTTCTGCGCTTGGGAGGACGGCAACCGTTGTGAGGAACGGGAGTTACGTCCTTGATCATTGTAATCTGAAGACCTACTGCCTCAAGACCGCGAATCGCAGACTCACGTCCCGAACCGGGGCCTCTTACATAAACCTCAACAGACTTCAATCCATGCTCCATAGCAGCCTTTGCGGCAGCCTCGGATGCGGACTGAGCAGCGAAGGGAGTGGACTTTCTGGAGCCCTTGAAGCCGAGTTCACCGGCGGAAGCCCAAGAAATAGCATTACCCTCGGTATCAGTTACAGTAACAATGGTGTTATTGAAGGTTGCGCGAATATGAACCTGACCGTTAGGTATATTCTTTTTATCGCGGCGCTTCTTAATGACCTTTTTTGCAACTTTAGCCATAGTAGCTTATCATCCTTTCTTATTTCTTCTTGTTGGCAATGGTCTTAACGGGACCCTTGCGGGTTCTTGCATTGGTCTTAGTTCTCTGACCTCTTACCGGCAGACCCTTTCTGTGTCTGATTCCGCGGTAGCAGTTGATCTCAACAAGACGCTTGATGTTAAGAGCAACATCACGGCGGAGGTCACCCTCTACAACGTAATTGTTCTCGATCTCGTCACGGAGCTTTGCTACTTCGTCCTCAGTGAGGTCCTTAGCGCGAGTATCGGGGTTAATTCCGGTCTTAGCAAGAATGTCATTTGCGCTCTTACGACCGATACCGTAAATGTAGGTAAGGGCGATTTCAACGCGCTTCTGATTAGGAATATCAACACCAGCTATACGAGCCATTCTGTTTAATCCTTTCTTATCTTAAATTTCGCGATTAACCCTGGCGCTGCTTGTGCTTGGGGTTCTCGCAGATGACCATTACGCGGCCATGTCTTCTAATGATTTTGCACTTCTCGCAAATCTTTTTTACGGATGGCTTAACTTTCATTTAAATTTTACCATACCTTTCTTAAAATTAAGTGTTCGCGACAACCGTTACTTTGTACGCCACGTGATGCGTCCCTTGGTAAGGTCATATACCGAAACCTCAACGGTTACGTGATCACCGGGAAGAATTCTGATATAATTCATCCTCAGTTTTCCGGATATATGCGCCGTAACGATATGTCCATTGGGAAGTTGTACTTTAAATACGGTATTGGGAAGAGCCTCAATTACCGTACCTTCAAATTCGATAACGTCGTCCTTAGGCAAAATAATCACTCCTATCTCATTTGTTGCAATCAATCATATACGGCTGTAAGAATTACAGTTCCGTTTTCTGTCAAGGCTACTGAATTTTCATAATGCGCCGAAAGAGTACCGTCGGCAGTTTTTACAGTCCAACCGTCAGGCATATCCTTGACCTCATAGCGTCCGACGTTAACCATCGGTTCTATGGCAAGTGTCATGCCGACTGCGAGCCGCACTCCTCTGCCCGCCGTTCCGAAATTCGGAACCTCGGGTTCTTCGTGAAGCTCACGGCCTACTCCGTGTCCTATATATCTTCGCACTACGCTGAAGCCTTCCGCTTCAACACAGGTCTGAATGGCGTTGCCGATATCGCCTATGCGGTTACCCACACGAAACGCCTCGACTCCGCAATCAAAGCTACGCTTTGTAGTCTCAATTAGCCTTTTTGCCTCATCGGATATTCGTCCGACGGGAATGGTACGCGCCATATCTCCGTTAAAGCCCTTGTAAAGCGCACCAACGTCTATCTTTACGATATCCCCATCATAAAGAATCTTCTTTTTTGAAGGAATACCATGGATGATCTCGTCGTTTACACTTATACAAGCACTTCCGGGAAAGCCGCCGTAGCCGAGGAAGGAAGGCTTTGCACCGCACTTCTCTATGTGATGACGAATGATAGCGTCAAGCTCATAGGTGCTGATTCCCTCGCGCACCTTTTCACAGGCGGCGAGCATCGCTTCGGCAGTGATCCTTCCTGCCTCTTTCATATCGGCTATTTGCAACGAATTTTTGATTGGTATCATTATTTGTTGATCTCTGCGAGAGCCTTACGCACAAGCTCGGTAGTATCCTCGACCTGCTCCTGTCCTTCAACTGCTACGAGCAATCCGCGCTCGCGGTAGAAGTCAAGAAGAGGCTCGGTCTGGCTGTGGTAGGTCTCGAGACGGTTGACAACGGTCTCTGCCTTATCATCCTTGCGGATGTAAAGAGCCTTGCCGCACTTGTCGCAAACGTCTGCGACCGCGGGAGGATTGTAGTCAACATGGTATGAAGCGCCACATTCGCAAACGCGGCGTCCGCTCATACGCTTGACTATTCTCGCATCATCAACCTCAATGGAAAGAACGGCATCGATCTTCACGCCCATGTCCTCAAGTGCTTTCGCCTGAGCAATGGAGCGAGGAAAACCGTCGAGAATGAAGCCGTTTTTGCAAGCATCGGAAACAAGGTAATCTCTTACGATGCCGATAACTATCTCATCAGGAACAAGTCCACCGCTTTCAACATAGGACTTAGCAACATTGCCAAGCTCTGTGCCAGCCTTCATAGCGTCGCGAAGGATCTGGCCTGTGGAGATTGCGGGAATATTCTCGCGGGCAGCAATAAGCTCCGCCTGAGTTCCCTTGCCTGCGCCGGGGGCGCCCATAATAATAAGATTCATTATTGATCTCCTCGGTTATTATAATAAACGGCTTAACCGAAAATACCCTTGGACTTGGATCCGCCGTAGCTGCGGAGAGCCACCTGAGCCTCAAGATCTCTGTGCGTTTCAAGAGCAACACCTACAACGATGAGGAGCGAGTTACCGCCGAAGGCAAGGCCTGCGAAGGTAGTTCCAAGCGCGGAGGTGATGATGTTGATGAGCATCGGGAAACCTGCGATGAAGCAAAGGAAGATAGCACCGATAAGGGTGATCCTGTTGAGTATTTTCTTGATATACTGAACGGTAGGTCTACCCGAACGAATACCGGGGATAGAGCCGCCGTTCTTCTGAATGTTATTTGCAACCTCTACGGGGTTGAAGGAAATCATCACGTAGAAGTAAGCAAAGAGAACGATCAGAACGAGATAAAGAACAAAGTAGAGCCAACCATCGAAGTTGAATACGCTGGTAACGCTCTTCCAGAAATTGCTGTTCGGGAAGAAGCTTGCGATGGTAGCGGGGATGGAAACGATGGAGCTTGCGAAGATAACAGGCATAACACCCGTCATATTCAGCTTAATGGGAAGATTGGAGGACTGACCTCCATACATCTTGCGACCAACAACTCTCTTTGCATACTGGATCGGAATACGTCTCTCGGATTCGGTAAACCAAACAACGAGAACAACGATAGCGAGAGTAATAACAACAGATACGATAGCAAGGATAAGTCCCGTCCACTTGAACGAAGCGAGGTTCATGGTGGGGAATACCATAGCAATGATCTGTCCTACGAGAGCAGGACCGCGAGAGATGATGTTAGCAAAGAGGATCATGGAGATACCGTTGCCGATACCAAAATCATTGATCTTCTCAGCAAGCCACATGATTACCGAAGAGCCTGCGCAGTAGCAGAGTACGATAACGAGCTTGCCAAACCAGTTGACTCCCTCGGACAGCCAGCCATAATAATCCATATACTGCATATAGCCGTAAGCCGTAATAAGAGAAAGTAAAACGGTTGCGTAACGGGTGATAGCGGTGATCTTTCTTCTACCCTCCTCGCCTTCCTTAGACATACGCTCAAGCGCAGGAATGGCAACGGTGAGAAGCTGAATGATGATCTGTGCGGTAATGTAGGGCGATACGGAAAGAGCAAACAGAGTTGCCTGACCAAATGCACCACCGGAAAGAATGTTCATATAAGCGAAGATAGACCCCTCAGTCTGAGCTGTAAAGCTCTCAAGAGCCGCTGCACTTATATAAGGTACGGGAATCTGCGCGCCTAAACGGTAGATAAACAGAATGAGCAAGGTGAAGAGAATCTTCGAACGAAGCTCGGTTACCTTCCAGGCGTTTCTGAAGGTCGCAAACATCCTTATACCTCCTCTACGCTTCCGCCTGCCGCCTCGATTTTTTCCTTAGCGGCTGCCGAGAACTTTGCCGCCTTTACGGTGAGCTTCTTCTGAAGCTCGCCATTTCCGAGAACCTTGAGTCCGTCAAGTTCCTTGCGAACGATGCGGGCATCAAGGAGAGCTGCGAGATCGACGACGGCGCCGTTCTCGAAGCGATTGAGATCGCTTACGTTTACAGTTGCGTAAACAGTTGCAAATCTCTGGTTGTTAAAGCCTCTCTTGGGAAGCTGTCTGTAAATGGGGAACTGACCGCCCTCAAAACCGGGACGTACACCGCCGCCGGAGCGAGCGTTCTGACCCTTGTGGCCCTTGCCGGCAGTCTTACCGTTACCGGATGCAGGTCCTCTTCCCTTACGGAAACCGGACTTTACAGCACCGGGAGCGGGGCTGAGTTCATAAAGTTTCATTATGCTTCCTCCTTAACGTCTTCTACCTTAACAAGGTGAGAAAGTACTTTTACCTTTCCGTCGAGAACAGGGCCGTCAGCATGAATGATGCTGTCACCGATCTTGCGCAGACCGAGGGATGCAGCGGTGTCTCTCTGGTTGGGCTTGGAGCAGATAAGGGATCTTGTAAGAGTTACTTTCTTCATTTCTGTACTCCTCCCTTAACGTCGTCAACAGTGATGCCGCGGGTTGCTGCGACCTCCTCTGCGGTACGAAGCTGCATAAGTCCCTCCATCGTTGCCTTTACGACGTTGATGGGGTTGTTGGAACGCAGGCACTTTGCACGAATGTTGCTGATACCTGCAGCCTCAAGTACCATTCTGACCTTGTTACCGGCGATGATACCGGTACCGGGGGCAGCGGGCTTGAGAAGTACTTTGCCTGCGCCAAATACGCCGACTACTTCGTGAGGAATGGTAGTTCCCTTGATGGAAACGTTGACCATATTCTTCTTTGCGTCCTCAATTCCCTTGCGGATAGCCTCGGGAACTTCGACAGCCTTTCCAAGTCCTACGCCTACGCGGCCGTGTCCGTCGCCAACTACCATGATAGCTGCAAAACGAGCTACGCGTCCACCTTTAACGGTCTTGGAAACACGGTTCAGGGCAACGAGGTGCTCGGAAAATTCCTTCTCCTCGATATTGTTGTTTCTGAATGCCATTTTAATCTCCTTGAATGTTCAAATAAATAGTTGAACAGTGTACAAACCGGAAATCAGAACTTCAGGCCGCCCTCGCGAGCGCCTTCAGCCAGTTCCGATACACGTCCGTGATAAAGATACCCGCCGCGGTCGAATACGACTTCGGTGATACCCTTTTCATTTGCTCTTTCGGCAACGAGCTTGCCGACCTTCTTGGCAGCTTCCTTGTTGCCGCCAACTTCAAATTCCTTCTCGTAAGAAGAAGCAGAGACGAGTGTTACGCCCTTAACATCGTCAATGAGCTGGGCGCTGATATTGTTAGTAGAACGATACACGGCAAGGCGGGGGCGCTCTGCGGTGCCCGATACCTTTGCTCTGACTCTGATGTGTCTCTTAAGACGTGCAGCGTTTTTATCCTTCTTAGATACCATTTGTCCTTACTCCTTTCATTACTTAGACTTACCGGCTTTACCGGCCTTGCGACGGATATTTTCGCCCTGATAGCGAATACCCTTTGCGTGGTAGGGCTCAGGAGGTCTCTTACCGCGGATAACGGCTGCTACCTGACCAACCTGCTGCTTGCTGATACCCTTGATAGTGATCGTGGGGGGAACAACCTTTTCAGCAACTTCGAAGGTGATTCCTTCGGGTTCGGCGATAGCGAACTTGTCCTGAGGCATACCGTTAACGAGGGAGTGACCAACGTAAAGAAGGAGCTTATTGCCCTGCTTAGTTGCTCTGTAACCTGTACCGTGGATCTCAAGAACCTTGGTATAACCCTGTGTAACACCTACTACCATATTGTTGATGAGAGCGCGGGTGAGGCCGTGGAGGCTTCTGTCTTCCTTCTCATCGGTGGGACGCTCAACGGTAAGTACGCCTGCGTCGACCTTAACGTTCATACGGGGGCTGATCTTCTCAGTGAGAGTACCGAGCTTACCCTTAACAGTAATAATACCGTTATCTACCTTAACCTCTACACCTGCGGGCAGAGTAATGGGCATTCTTCCTATTCTTGACATAGCTTAGCCCTCCTTACCATACGAATGCGAGCACTTCGCCGCCAACCTTCTCTTTACGAGCCTGCTTGTCGGTCATGATGCCCTTAGAGGTGGATACGATAGCGATACCAAGTCCATTCATTACGCGGGGCATATCCTCGCAACCTGCGTAAATACGCAGACCGGGCTTGGAAACTCTGCGGATACCGCGGAGAACCTTCTGCTTCTTACCCGTGTACTTAAGAGTAACGCGGATAACGCCCTGCTTGCCGTCCTCGATCACCTCGTAGCCGGAAACATAACCCTCAGCGGTGAGGATCTCTGCGATGGACTTCTTCATGTTGGATGCCGGAATGTCAACAGTAGAATGCTTTGCATCGTTAGCATTTCTGATTCTGGTGAGCATATCGGCGATTACGTCTGACATTTGCATTTTGTTTTTTCCTCCATATGCAAGTTTAAATTATCTTGCTGCCGTTCGCTGACGGCGGCATATCGGCGGTTAAATCGGGCCTTGGCTTGATTTCCTGCCGATAGTGGGGTTTTGGTTAAAAAATTACCAGGAAGCCTTTCTTACTCCGGGGATCTCGCCCTTGTAAGCGAGATTACGGAAGCAGATACGGCAGATGCCGTATTTGCGAAGGTAAGCGTGGGGACGTCCGCAGATCTTGCAACGGTTGTACGCACGAGTGGAATACTTGGCGGGAGCCTGCTGCTTGTTGATCATTGATTTCTTTGCCATTTTAACTTACCTCCTTATCAGTTCTGTGCGAAGGGAGCGCCGAGAGCCTTGAGGAGCTCGCGAGCCTCTTCATCAGTGTTGGCTGTGGTAACGAAGCAGATATCCATTCCGCGGATCTTGTCGATCTTGTCATACTCGATCTCGGGGAATATGAGCTGCTCCTTAAGTCCGAGGGCGTAGTTTCCTCTGCCGTCGAACGCGTTGGGGTTAATACCCTTGAAGTCACGTACGCGGGGGAGAGCGAAGTTGAAGAGCTTATCTACAAACTCATACATCTGCTCACCACGAAGGGTAACCTTTGCGCCGATCTTCATTCCCTCACGAACCTTGAAGTTCGCAACGGACTTGCGTGCGTAGGTAGGAACTGCCTTCTGACCGGTGATAAGGGAAAGGTCGCCGATGATGTTATCGATAACCTTTGCGTTATCCTTTGCCTCGCTCGAACCAACGTTGATAACGACCTTGTCGAGCTTGGGGATCTGCATTACGCTCTTGTAACCGAAACGGCTCATAAGGGCGGGAGCGATATCATTCTTGTAAGTCTCTTTAAGTCTTGCCATTTTTTCGTTCCTCCCTCACTTAAATTTCCTTTCCGCATTTAGCACAAACGCGGATCTTTTTGCCGTCTACAATGTTAGCCTTTGCTCTTACGCCCTTCTTGCAGTTGGGGCAGTAGAGAGCTACCTTGCAAGCGTAGATAGCGCCTTCGGTCTCAATGATACCGCCGGTCTCACCCTGCTTGCGGGGCTTAACGTGCTTCTTAACGGTGTTTACACCTTCAACGATAACCTTGCCCTCCTTGGGGGAAGCTGCGATTACCTTATGGGTGAGGACCTTACCGTTGCTGTCCTTCTTATCCTCGTACTTTCCGGTAAGGAGTACGACGGTATCTCCGGTTTTGATATTCATCGTTTTTTCTCTCCTAACTTAAAGTACTTCGGGTGCGAGGGAGAGTATCTTCAGATACTGCTTCTCGCGGAGTTCTCTCGCCACAGGGCCAAAAATACGGGTTCCTTTGGGAGTCTGATCATCTTTAATAATAACTGCTGCGTTCTCGTCAAACTTAATGTACGAGCCATCTGCACGCTTGGTGCCGTGGGTGCTGCGTACGATTACGGCTTTGACAACTTCGCCCTTCTTAACCATGCCGCCGGGGGCTGCCTTCTTAACAGAAGCAACCACGACGTCGCCGATATTGGCATATCTGCGGCCGGTACCTCCAAGGACGCGAATGCACAGAAGCTCTTTGGCGCCGGTATTGTCGGCAACCTTCATTCTTGATTCTTGCTGTATCACTTACGTTTCCTCCTGATTCAATACGATATTTGACGTATCTACTTGTGTGTGCCGCTTGATTATTTGGCTTTTTCGATCACGCTAACAAGACGCCATCTCTTTGTCTTGGAAAGGGGACGGGTCTCCATGATGCTTACTTTATCGCCGATGCCGCATTCGTTGGTCTCATCATGAGCATGAACCTTAAGAGTACGCTTGACGATCTTGCCGTATACGGGGTGCTTTACGTTATCTTCGATAGCAACGGTGATGGTCTTGTCCATCTTGTCGCTTACAACGTAGCCCACACGGACTTTTCTGAGGTTTCTTTCTTCCATTGTTCTGCCTCCTTACGCGTTCTTCTCGTTCTGAACAGTCATAACGCGGGCGATGTCCTTCTTGACCTCGCTGATGCGGTTGGTGTTCTCGAGCTGATTGATAGCAAGCTGGAAGCGGAGGTTGAACAGTTCTTCCTTAAGCTCTTTAAGCTTAGCCTCGAGCTCTTCTGCGCTCATTGCCTTGATTTCACTGTACTTCATTCGCTTACCTCCTCACTCTCGGCAGCGCTCTTGGTGATGAACTTGCACTTGATGGGGAGCTTGTGCGAAGCGAGACGCATAGCCTCTTTCGCAACATCCTCAGCAACGCCGTCCATCTCAAACATAACGCGTCCGGGCTTTACTACCGCTACCCAATACTCGGGAGAACCTTTACCGGAACCCATTCGGGTCTCAGCAGGCTTCTCGGTGATGGGCTTGTCGGGGAAAATTTTGATCCAAACGTTACCGCCACGGCGGATGTAACGTGTCATTGCAATACGGGCTGCCTCGATCTGATTGCTGGTGATCCAAGCAGGCTCAAGAGCTACAAGACCGTACTGACCGTAGGTCAAGGTATTGCCGCTCATTGCCTTACCCTTAAGTCTGCCGCGCTGTACGCGACGGAACTTAACTCTCTTAGGCATCAACATTAGTTTTTACCTCCTTCTCTCGGAGCGCCGTTGCGAGGGCCTGCGGGACGCTGACCTGCGGGACGGTTGCCACCGTTGCGAGGACCGCGGTTATCGCCGCGATTGCCACGGTTTTCACCGCGAGGACCGCGGTTATCACCTCTGCGCTCGCCGCCTCTGCGGTTGTCGCGACGGTCGCCTCTGCGATTGTCGTTTCTGCGCTCACGGGCTGCGCCCTCGTTGAGGACTTCGCCGTTGTAGATCCATACCTTAACACCGATCTTACCGTAGGTGGTGTTAGCCTCCCAGAAACCGTAGTCGATGTCTGCACGGAGAGTCTGAAGCGGGATAGTTCCCTCGTGGTAATGCTCGCTGCGAGCGATCTCGGCACCGCCAAGACGTCCGCCGCAGGTGATCTTAATTCCGCGAGCGCCAAGCTTCATGGTGTTGCGGATAGCCATCTTCATAGCACGGCGGAAAGCCACACGGCCTTCAAGCTGTCCTGCGATGTTCTCTGCAACGAGCTGAGCGTTGAGCTCGGGGTTGCGGATCTCAACAACGTTTACAGATACGGGGATCTGCTTGCCGTTGGCATCCTTACCTACGATTGCTTCAACTTCCTTTTTAAGCTTTTCAATGTTATCACCGCTGCGGCCGATAACCATACCGGGCTTTGCGCAGTGGATGAAAACTCTTACTCTGTACTGGTCGCGCTCGATCTCGATCTTGGGCACGCCAGCCTTCTGAAGCTCTTCTTTGAGGAGCTTTCTGATTTTATAGTCAGATACGAGAACGTCTCCGAAAACTTCGTCCTTAACGCACCATCTCGAATCCCAACCCTTGATCACGCCTACACGAAGGCCGTGAGGATTAACTTTCTGTCCCATTACGCATTGACCTCCTTTTCTTTCACAACGAGAGTGACGTGAGAAGTTCTCTTGAGAATTCTGTCACCCGAGCCCTTAGCTCTGGGCATATATCTCTTCAAAGTAGGTCCGGGGCATACAAAGCACTCGGATACATAGAGATTGGAAATGTCCATCTGGAAATTATGCTCGGCGTTAGCCATAGCGCTCTTAAGAAGCTTGATAAGCTCCTCGGAGGCTGCCTTAGGGGTGTTCTTGAGAATAGCCATTGCTACGTCTGCGTCCTTACCGCGGATAAGATCGAGAACGATCTTTACCTTGCGGGGAGAAATTCTAAGATATTTAAGATAAGCTCTTGCTTCCATATTCAGTCTTCCTCCTCAATTATTTACCGTTGTTGGACGTCTTGGAGCCTGCATGGCCCTTGAACAGTCTGGTGGGTGCAAACTCACCGAGCTTATGGCCGACCATATCTTCGACTACATAAACCGGAACGTGCTTGCGGCCGTCGTGAACGGCGATGGTGTGTCCTACGAATTCGGGGAATATGGTGGAAGCGCGGGACCAGGTCTTGATGACCTTCTTCTCGTTCTTTGCATTCATGGCGCAAATGCGGTCATAGAGCTTCTGCTCTACGAAAGGCGCCTTCTTAAGACTTCTGCTCATTCTATATTCCCTCCTTATTTAGCATTTCTGTGCTTTACGATGAACTTCTCAGTGCGAGCCTTCTTATTTCTGGTCTTATAACCGAGAGCAGGCTTGCCCCAAGGAGTGAGCGGGCCGGGATGACCGATGGGGGAACGTCCCTCACCACCACCGTGGGGGTGGTCGCAGGGGTTCATAACTGAACCGCGTACGGTAGGACGGATACCCTTATGACGGGTCTTACCTGCCTTACCGACCTTAACGGTATCGTGCTCAATGTTTCCTACCTGACCGATAGTGGCCTTGCAGTTCATGGGAACGATTCTTACCTCGCCGGAGGGAAGACGGATAAGTGCGGTTCCGTTCTCCTTGGAGATCAGCTGTGCAGCTGCTCCTGCGGAACGTACGAGCTGACCGCCCTTACCGGGGTTAAGCTCGATGTTATGAATAATGGTACCAACAGGAATGTTGGCAAGGGGCAGAGTGTTACCGGGCTTAATGTCCGCATCTGCGCCGGAGTATATAACGTCGCCATCCTTAAGGCCGACAGGAGCGATGATGTAGCTCTTCTTGCCTGCCTCGTTCTGGAGGAGTGCGATGTATGCGGTACGGTTAGGATCGTACTCGATACCGACAACGGTTGCAGCAGTTGCATCGTTGCGTCTGAAGTCGATGATACGATACTTGGTCTTGTTTCCGCCGCCTCTGTGGCGAACGGTGATCTTACCGTTAGCATTACGGCCTGCGTGTTTCTTCTTGATAACAATCAAGCTCTTTTCGGGGCTGAACTTTGTCAGCTCCTCGAAAGAGGGAACACTCATGTGACGTCTTGACGGTGTTGTAGGCTTATATTTGATTGTAGGCATTTTCAGTTCCTCCTACTTTCTCAGTTCATACCCTCGAAGAAGGCGATGGTCTTGGAGTCTTCGGTGAGAGTTACGATTGCTTTCTTCCATGCGGAAGTGTAACCCTGCTGATAGCGAAGTCTCTTTGCCTTGCGCTTCATCGAGATAGTATTTACCGCTGCAACTTTGACACCAAACATGGTCTCAACTGCATTGGCGATCTCAGGCTTAGTTGCGGAGGTCATAACCTTGAAAGCGTATTTTTTCTGATTCATCATATCCATGCTTGCCTCGGTGATAACGGGGCTGATGATGATATCCTGTACCATTTTCTTCATTATGCATATACCTCCTGCAGTTTTTCTGCAGCCGCACGTGTCATAACAAGCTTTTCAGCGTTCAGAATCTCGTAAACGTTGATGGTGCTGTAAAGAGTGGTTGCGGCGGTGGGGATGTTGTCACAGCTCTTGATAACGAGCTTGTCAACCTCGGGAAGAACGAGGAGAGTCTTGCACGCAACGGTCTCGGTGCGGGACTTGATCTCTGCGCCATCCTTGTAGTTCTTGGTTACGTCCTTAGTGAAGCCAAGCGCGTTGAAGGTCTTAACCATCTCAGCGGTCTTGTAGCCCTCGAGCTTGCACTCGTCAAGGATTACGAGGTTACCCTCTGCAACCTTAGCGGAAAGTGCGCTGAAGAGAGCAACTCTCTTAGCCTTCTTGTTAAGGTCGGTGCGATAGCTGCGAGGCTTGGGGCCGAGAGCGATACCGCCGTGTGTCCACTGAGGAGCACGGGTGGAACCCTGACGTGCGCGTCCGGTACCCTTCTGTCTCCAGGGCTTCTTACCGCCGCCGCTTACTTCGGTGCGGGTAAGAGTGGACTGTGTGCCCTGTCTCTGATTGAGCAGATATGCTCTTACAGCGGAATGAAGAACTGCGCCGTTTACCTCTGCGCCGAAGATCTTCTCGGAGAGGCTCATCTCGCCAACTTCATTACCTGCCATATTAAATACTTTTACGTTAGGCATTTGTCATTCCTCCTTCTTTACTCAGGCCTTAACCGAGTCGCGGATGAATACGATACCGCCCTTAGCGCCGGGAATAGCGCCGCGAACTGCGATAAGGTTGTTCTCTGCATCGATCTTAGCTACGTTCAGGTTAAGGATGGTGACCTGCTCGTTACCGTACTGACCTGCCATCTTCTTGTTCTTGAAGATTCTTGCAGGGTCGATAACGCCCATGGAACCGGACTGACGGTGCACAGGGCCTACGCCGTGTGTCATTCTCAGCTTGTGGAGATTCCAACGCTTGATAGCACCGGTGTAACCGCGGCCCTTGGTCATACCCGTTACGTCGACTTTTTCGCCAACGGCGAAGGTTTCGACAGATACGACATCGCCAACGTTGTAACCGGAGCAATCCTCAAGGCGGAATTCCTTAAGATGCTTCTTGGTTGCAAGTCCGTTCTTTGCAAAGTGTCCGATCTCGGCCTTTGTCGCATGCTTTTCCTTAACATCGGCATATCCGAGCTGTACGGCCTCATAGCCGTCCTTTTCAGCAGTTTTTCTCTGCGATACTACGCAGGGACCTGCCTGGATTATCGTTACGGGAATTACATTTCCGTTTTCGTCGAAGATCTGTGTCATACCGATCTTCTTACCGATAAGTCCTTTTTTCATTTGTTTTCCTCCTGTAGGTTATTGGTTGACGCTTTGAATTTTCCCTTTCGGGATTACGCCAACTTGACCAACAAGCGCCCCTCGACGGAGCCTTGTGAGTGTGCTGTGCGAATTAGAGCGTGATCTGGATATCAACGCCTGCGGGAAGTTCGATGTTCATCAGTTCTTCGGTAAGCTTCTTGGAAGGCTTAGCGATGTCGATGAGTCTCTTGTGATTACGAAGCTCGAACTGCTCACGGCTGTCCTTGTACTTGTGGACTGCGCGGAGAATGGTTACGATCTCTTTCTCGGTGGGAAGCGGAATGGGACCGGATACCTCGGCACCGTTACGCTTTGCTACCTCAACGATTTTCGCTGCGGCGGCATCAACGAGAGTGTGATCGTAGCTCTTCAGACGAACTCTGAGCTGCTCCTTAACTGCCATGTTTTCCTCCTTTTTTCTCGCGTACACGCGATTATAATGTAATGTAGCTTTTGCGCGTGCCGCGTCTCGAAAACGAAGGAGCTTTTTCCTTAACACCGTTTCGGGCGTTCCCTCTTATTGCCATACAAAATCCGAAACTCGCCCCCGCGTCCCGTCACGTCTGACGGCGCGACACGAATTTCGGGCTGTACGACAACAAGGTCGAACCCCGAGGCGACCTATGAACCTCGGTCACTCGGTGCTTGAAGCTACCTTTTTCGCCCGATTACCCAAAGATCTTCACCTTTGGCGGACTTACTCCGCGAAAATTCCCCGCTGTTCAGGCGGCAACCTTTCGCTTCAACGCTTTTTTCGCACATCAAGCTCTGTTATTATACTATATTTCCACATAATATGCAATATGGCAAAAGGGAGAAATTTACAGAAATAATCGCCATTATTTTTGTGCAATTATTACAATCAATCCTCGATTTTGGGCATTTTTATCGATTCTGCATTCAAAAAAAGAGACGCGTTTCGTCTCTTTTTTGAAAAAATTGAATTTTTTATTGATTTTCCTCGTTTTCCGCGAGCAAATTTGCCTTTGCAAGCCTATCAAGCGCCTCACAAAGACGCTCACGAAGCCACGTCGGTTCTACTATGGTTATTTTAGATTCGGCAGCAAGCAAAGCTCCAAGGAAGAAACCAACGTTATAAAACTCGCAGTTATACCTGTTGTTACCGCGCGCACGGCTCCTGACAAACCGCCCAAGTCCGAGAGCAGCAAGCTTGTCGGATATTTCAAGAACCGCGGTATACGGGATGCTCATTTGAAGAGCATCTCCCCCTTCTCTTTCCTCGGCGGCGGCGAAAAGATCAACGTAATCGTCGCTATCGCCCTGCTCTATCGATGAGCTTAACTCAAACGCCTCGGCGTACCGATAGCCCTTACGGATACGGCAAAACTCAAGCGGCGCACCGAGCACGGTGCGTAGATAATCAACATCCCTCTGCGCTTGACGTTGGGATATAGAAAATCTCTCCGCGAGGCGTTTGGCGTTCGGAAAATACCCTTCCTTTATTCTTTTGTGAAGCCACCTTATTCTCTCAACGGCAAATTCAGCAGACACGGCTCCCTCCGTAAAAATTCATTATGGTCGCGTGAGGATATAATACATATATATTAAGGTAGAAAATTATTCGCCAGCCTCGAATGTTTCCGCAGTACCACCGGCGGCTTCGCCGCCCTCGCCTTCCTGCTCTGCCACGCCAAGCTGTTTTGCATAGGAAAGTAGACTTGCGCTGATGTGGACGAATATAGTAAGACAAATCAAAGATTCCACGCAGAATTTTCCCTGATCAAAAAGTCCGCTGAAATATGAAAACAATCCGCCCACTCCCGCAGATGCCGTAAGAATCATGGCGACAAGTCCGAAACCGAGATATGCGCGCGGACGTCTGGTAACGGGAGCAAAAAATCTGTTCTCATGAAGAAGGAAAATCATTGACATGATGAAAGCCCATTCTATCAAAACCTTGTGGGAGCTATTCATCGCCACTTCCATATTAAAATAAACGGTAAACACGCCCGAAAGCATACGAACGAGTGGCAAAAAGCCCAAAGCCACATCAAGCCTTTTGGCAGGCTTACTTGACGCCCTCCTGAAAAAATACACAGCAGTCGCGAGCGAAGCAAAAGCACCCAAAATCGCCATCACCACCATAACCTTTTCCGTCTTGGTGGCGTATGGATCATCAAAAACATTGAAAAATTCAGACGAGCCGAGCATTCCCGCGAACGAATAAAGCGCATCTGCCGCAAACACAAAAGAGCAAAAATACAGCGCGATCAAATTGGGGCGCGGGCTTACTTTGGCACAGGGGCATAGCTTTGGAAGCAAAAATAATGCAGAAAGCCCCCAAAGGCAACCAAGAATACAAACAGCATTCATGGCAGTAACGAGAAAACCGCCATTGTAATATCCGATAATGTGATCATAGTTGAATATCAGCGCAACTATGCGCAAAATCGCCGCAATCGCACAAATGGCGAGAACGCTGTAGACATAAACTTTTATCTTATCGCCGTATATGCGGCGCATTTCTTTATATTCGGTCATAGCGAGAGCCTTTCGTAATAGACTGTATTTATTTGATTATACCTCAAAAATATGAACAAACCGTAAACACTACCGATTTTTGCGAAAAAAACTACATTTATATATATGATATTTTTATTTTTCAAACAAAAATACAATTTTTTTATTTTTTTATCAAAAAGGACTTGACAAAGGCACGCCTTGCGAGTATAATATCTGTGTTATCCAAAGACAGCAGGTTCCCGTAAAAGCGTATGCCACCCTGCCGAGGAGGACTTCTTCACTAATATTGTGTTTTGTGTCTTTCTTCGGGTGCGCTATGCACGGGAGAAGGATATTTTTTTGCCCTTTTTTCAAGGGCGCGAATTACACCAGGAGGTAAACACAATGCCCAGCAATGCTATACTTGAGCAGAAGCAGCAAGTTGTTGCCGAACTTACCGAAAAGATCAAGAACTCCGTGTCCGGTGTCGTGGTAAACTACCAGGGCATCACCGTTGAGGATGATACCAAGATGCGTAAGGCTCTTCGTGAAGCAGGTGTTTCTTACACCGTTATGAAGAACTCCCTTACCGGTCGCGCTTGCGACAACTGTGGTTACGGTGAGATCAAGCAGTACCTTTCCGGCATGACCGCTATCGCTGTCAGTGCCAATGACGCTGTTGCTCCCGCTAAGATTCTTAAGCAGTATGCTGACAAGATTGAGTCCTTCAAGCTTCTCGCCGGTTACGTTGACGGTGAGGTTCTCGACACCGCAGGTGTTGAAAAGCTCGCTTCCATTCCTTCTCGCGAGACTCTTATCACTCAGCTCCTTGTTTGCGTACGCTCTCCCCTTGTCAACCTCGTTTACGTTCTCGACTCCGCTGCTAAGAACGGCGGCGCTCCCGCAACTGAAGAGGCTGCAGAGGCTCCCGCTGAGGAAGCCGCTACCGAGGCACAGGCTTAAGTCTGTCGCTTAAATCAAAAAACATTACATTATTCAGGAGGTCAATTAAAATGGCTAACGAAAAGATTACCGCTATCCTTGATGAAATCAAGGCTCTTACTATTCTTGAGCTCGCTGAGCTCGTATCCGCTGCAGAGGAAGCTTTCGGCGTATCCGCTGCTAACATCACCGCCGGTGCCGGCGCTGCTGCTGCTCCCGCCGCTGCTGCTGCTGAAGAGAAGACCGAGTTCGACGTAGTTCTCGCAAGCTTCGGTGCTAAGAAGCTCGACGTTATCAAGGTTGTTCGTGAGCTTACCGGTCTTGGACTTAAGGAAGCTAAGGAACTCGTTGAGGGTGCTCCTAAGACTCTTAAGGAAGGCGTTTCCAAGGATGAGGCTGAGTCTATCAAGACTGCTCTCACCGAGGCTGGCGCAACCGTAGAGATCAAGTAATTTAAAAAGAACAAAATCCTGTCTGTTCATAAAAGCCCGATGCTTAAAGCATCGGGCTTTTATGTTATTTAATTTTTCTGCACTCAACGTAGTAACGCTTATCCGCGGCGTGTCCCATAGAGAAAGTCTTGCGCGGCAGAGCGCCGTCGTTTTCAACTGCGGGGAAAAGCTCACTCTTTTCGATTCCGTTAAAGATGAATCCGACACAGCCCTTCTTTTGTGCAAGGCGGCAAAGCGTGTCCTCTCCGTGTATGTAATCAGTAACGGTGTCGGAATGCTCTGCGGTATATTCATCAAGGAATTTCTGAAGTGTTCCTACTGCGAGCGTAAGCGCGGGCTTTGCCACGGTAATCACCTCGCTCTTGCCTTCCGTAATGACGGTAAAGCTCTGTGCGGCGGCATCACCGCAGGTATTAGCGGCAAGGGCACGGAATTTTTCAACAAGGTCGCAGGGATCTGCAGTCTCGACTATTCTGTATATAGGCTCAAATTCAAGAGAGGCATCGTGGAGATTTCCAAGTTCGCAAAGAGCGTATCTTGCGGGATGGTTTGCAGCAGCATCAGCTCCGATCTTCGCCTTTATCTCCTCGTAAGCCGCCTTAGCGGTAGCGAGAGAGTGGTTTCCGTCGCCAACTGCGAAAACGATGGGAGCATTCTTGCTTCCTCTGCTCTTCACTGCCTCGTCAATAGCGGCGTTGATCGCGGCAAATTCAGACTCTGCGATAAATGCCCCGCGAACCGCACCGGCATTTCCGTCAAGAGCAAAATCGTACGCATCGGCATCACGTCCGCTGAACATACCGAGTATCTTGTCCTCTATATCATCGACAAGAAGAAGGATGTGGGGAAGCTCAAGGGCGGCGTCACGTCTTACTTCAAGGCGAGGAGGAATTCTCTCAACAACGGTCTTTTCGGTTGCGCGAATAGCGGAAACCGAACCTACGCTGTAATCGTAATCCTCAAGATCAACTGCGGCAACGATTCCGCGGCGGATCTTACCGCCTGAAAGACGGCGCTCAAGATAGATTCCACAAGCCTTATGCTCAATGAGCCAATCGGAAGCGATATAGTCGTCCATAGCGGCGTGAACGGTGGGAATGCGAGCCGCGCTCTCGTCAAGCCAAACCTCGGGAAGAATGAGCTTGTATGCAGAGGGTGCGTCACCGACGCGCTCCTTTACTCCAAGCCAATACTCGGGTTCGGAAGTGTACTGGTCGCAGGCAACGGTAGCCCATTTAGTACCGTCAACGCGGGAAAAGTCAGGAAGCATAATATCAGCAGGATATATGTACATTTCTTACCTCACATAAGTTTTTTTTAATTATACTACATTTTCTCTCTTTTGGCAACAGTTTTTTTCATAATATGCAAAAAACTGTTGCACTCGCAACCATTTTATGTTATAATATGGTAAATCAGAAAAGAAAGGCTGTGATCTAATGGGACCCGGATTCGGAGGACCGCCACCTGACAGATATAAGCACGAAAAAGTGCCGCCACCCAAGAGCATAAAAGACCTGCCGCGATTCTTGCGTCAAGTCGTAGGAGGTTTTTTCTACCGACTTTTCTATATATTCCTTTTAGTTTGGAAAACCAATCCGCTCATTCTCTTTACGATGGTATTCGTTGCAGTCTTTAACGGCGTAGCACCCGTTATAGGCTCTGTACTTTCCGCCGACATACTCAATGAAATGCAGGGAGTTATTGCAGAGCGCACCATTGCTGAAAACGCAGGGCAGATATACACCATCGCCTTTTGGGGCTCATCTGTGCTAACGCTCCTTGTCGCATATTTTGCCTACCGCATTCTCACCCGCGTAGTCGACCGCGTGACCTCGTCCATCATTCGTATAGCGGGCGAAAAGGTAGTCCGTCAGGTCAAGGTGCAGATAATGGAAAAGGCAAAAACTGTGGACATTGCCTCGTTTGACCTTCCCGCCTTTTATGAAAAACTTGAAAACGCAAACCGCGAGGCAGGAAACAGACCGATATCCACCTTACAATCTACGTTTTCCGTGGTCAGCCAGATAATTTCTCTTGTAAGCTACGTCATTATCCTTGCGACCATTCCCAATATGTGGTGGATGCCACTCGGAATTATTGCAATATCCGTTCCGTCCGCCATCGTTTCGTTCGTATACAGACGCAAGAATTTCAACTATATGCGCCGACGCTCCAAGGACCGCAGACAGATGAATTACTATTCCGATCTGCTTGTAAACAAGGATCTTGCCAAGGAGATACGCATTTTTGACCTTTCCGACACCCTTATCGGAAGATACAAATCCGTATTTAACCGCTACTATGCGGGCTTACGCAAGCTCATCGTTGCAGAGTCCTTCTGGCTGGTAGTTATTGCAATCATCTCCTCGGTGGTCAACTGCATTTTCTACGCCATCATCGCATACGGCGTTTTTGAGGGGCGTTTCCTCATTGGTGATTATTCCCTCTACACGGGCGCGCTCGCCTCTATTGCAGGATGCGTGACTGCGCTTATAAACATTTCAGCCCACGTTTACGAGGGAACTCTCTTTATTGACAACCTTGTTTCATTTATGAAAGAGGAGCAGACAATAGTTTCGATTGCAAAAGAGCCGCTTCGCGTACAGCGCGGAGTACCTCACACCATCGAGTTTAAGAACGTCAGCTTCTCCTACCCCGGTTCGGAGAGAAAGGTCATAAATAATTTCACAACTACTTTCCGTCCCGGAGAGACCGTAGTACTTGTCGGTCTTAACGGCGCGGGAAAAACAACTCTCATCAAGCTCCTGACTCGCCTTTACGATCCTACCGAGGGCGTTATTTTGCTCGACGGTCACGATCTGCGTGAATACGACGTTACCGACCTTTATTCGACATTTGGTATAATATTCCAAGACTTTGGCAAATACGCCGTCACCGCCGCCGAGAATATTTACTTCGGTGACGTCAACTCCGACGCGGACGAGAAAAAAATGCGTTCGTGCGCCGAGCAAAGTGCGGCGGCTGACTACATATCCCGCCTTCCCAACGGCTACGATACGCCGCTTATGCGAATTTTCGAGCAGAACGGCACGGAGCTTTCCATCGGTCAATGGCAAAAGCTCGCCATCGCCCGCGCATTCTACCGCGACTCCGATATTATGATACTTGACGAGCCGACCGCCTCGCTTGACCCGATGGCAGAGCAGGAGATCTTCAATCAGTTCGATGCTCTGCGCGAGGGCAAAACGACCATTTTTGTTTCCCACCGCCTCTCCTCCGCCGTCATTGCCACCAAAATAGTAGTGCTTGAATACGGCTGTCTTGTTGAGGAAGGTACGCACCGCGAGCTTATGGAAAAGCACGGAAAATACTATGAGCTGTTCTCCACCCAAGCCAAGAGATATCTTGAGGGCGGCGACCTTGTTGACCGTGATCCTGCACCAAACACTCACGAACACCGCCGTACACACCGTCATCAGGGCGAGTAATAAAAAATAAAGCAATAAAAATCGCCCGAAAGAGCGATTTTTATTGCTTTTTTGTTGACATTCTGCTTTTGATTGATTATAATAATATATTATATTAAATTTTGGAGATTTTATTATGAACGTTAAGGTTGTAAAATTTGGCGGTTCCTCTCTTGCCGATGCAGAGCAGTTCCGCAAGGTTGCCAATATCATAAAAGCAGACCCCGCACGCCGCTACGTAGTTCCGTCCGCCCCCGGTAAGCGTTTCTCGGGCGACATAAAGGTCACCGATATGTTTTACGAGTGCTACAATCTCTCGAAAAGCTCCTCGGTCGAGGAATTTGAGGCTCAATACAAAATGATCGAGGACCGCTACAACGGTATAATCGCAGACCTCGGTATGGACTTTGATCTCAGCGGTGAGCTGGAATACGTGAAGCGCGCTATCCTCTGCCACGCGGGTCGTGACTTTGCCGCCAGCCGCGGTGAATACCTCAACGGTATCATTCTCGCAAAATACATCGGATACGATTTCATAGACGCGGAGAGTGTTATTCTCTTTACCGATGATGGAAAATTCGATTCCGAAAAAACGCAAGAGGTGCTGTCCGCAGAGCTTGCACGCCACGAGCGCGCGGTGATCCCCGGCTTCTACGGCATTATGCCCAACGGCACGGTAAAGACCTTCTCTCGTGGTGGATCCGATATCACAGGCTCTATCGTTGCCCGTGCCGCTAACGCTGACCTCTATGAAAACTGGACTGACGTTTCGGGCTTCCTTATGACCGACCCAAGAATCGTCAAAGATCCGCTTTCTATAAAGACCATCACCTACAGCGAGCTTCGTGAGCTTTCCTACATGGGTGCTACTGTGCTTCACGAGGATGCCATCTTCCCCGTAAGAAACGCAGGCATTCCGATCAATATCAAAAACACCAACAAGCCCGACGACGAGGGTACTATGATCGTCGCATCCGCCGCCGACTACGACAGCGAACACATCATCACGGGAATTGCAGGTATCAAGGGCTTCTCTTCCATCATCATTGAGCATGATATGATGAATGCGCAGATCGGCTTTGTCCGCCGCGTCCTTGAAATATTTGAGGACTACGGTATTTCTCTTGAGCACATTCCCTCGGGTATCGACACCATGAGTGTTATCTGCTCCACCGAACAGCTTGATGCTTGCCGCGAAAAGCTCCTTGCCGCCATCAACCGCAACATAAAGCCCGACAACCTCAACGTCGAGGACAATCTCGCCCTCATCGCCGTTGTAGGCCGCGGAATGGTCAAGGCGAGAGGGACTGCGGCGCGCGTATTCTCCGCCGTATCCGATGCCGGCGTAAACATCAAGATGATAGACCAAGGCTCGTCCGAGCTTAACATCATCATCGGCATCGAGGAACACGATTTCAACACCGCCATCGAGGCTATATACAGCGAATTTGTAAAATAAAAAAGAAGTGGCGCGCAAGCGCCACTCTGTTTAAGCCATTTTTTCGGACATCTGTCCGCCGCCAAGAACGTGAAAATGCAAATGCTTTACGGACTGGCACGCATCATCGCCGCAGTTGGAAATGATACGGTAACCGCCCGTCAGTCCCTCTGCGGCGGCAATTTTAGGAATAGCCTCAAATATCTTTGAAACATACACACTGTTTACCTCGCTGACCTCATCGGCAGATGCAAGATGAAGCTTGGGGATAACAAGAATGTGCGTGGGCATTTGAGGCGCAATGTCGCGGAAGGCGTAAACGTACTCGTCCTCGTACACCTTGGAAGAGGGTATATCCCCTGCGATTATTTTACAAAAAAGACAATCCATTTTTATCTCTCCTTTTTATCTGATATTTAAATTATACCACCGCAAAAGGCACAAATCAAGATGAAAAACAGAAAAATAATAGATATTCATACTCATGTATACCCCGAAAAGATATCAGAAGCGGCTGTGGTGAGTCTTGGACACTTTTATAATTTCGTTCCCGAGGGTAACGGAACTTTCACCGAGCTTTACTCAACCTCTCTTCAAAACGGCATATCGGGTGCATTGATGCTGGCAACCGCGACGAACGCCCGACAGGTCGAGCACGTAAATGATTGGATAGCGGCACTCGCCGCCGAAGCTAACCAAAAAGGCTTTGAGGCATACGCATTTGGCGGATATCATCAGGATTGTGTAGATACTGAAGCTGTTGTAGCTCACGCAACGGGGATGGGAATACGCGGCTTTAAGATACATCCCGATATTCAGGGAGTGGATATAGACGATGAAAGACTGCTCCCCCTTTACGCCATCTGCCAGCGCGAGCATCTGCCCGTATATCTGCACATGGGTGATGACCGCCCGCAATATCGTTTTTCAGAAGCGAAAAAGCTTATAAAAATTCTTGAAAAATTCCCAGATCTCGTAGTAGGCGCCGCCCATCTCGGCGGATATTCAGCATGGGACGAGGCTCGAGTCCTCATCGGTGCGCCAAACGTATATTATGATACCTCAAGTGCGCTGTGGGCTATTACTCCCGAGTTTGCCGCCGAGCAGATCCACAAGCTCGGAGTGGACAAGGTGATGTTTGGTACAGACTACCCCGTAATGAAGGCGGATGCAGAGCTTGCCAGACTCCACGCGCTCGGACTTTCGGACGAAGAGCTTGACAAGATATGTTATTTCAATGCTATGAAATTTCTCGGAATATAATATAAGGCTGTCCTTGCGGACAGCCTTATATTATATTATTCAGCAGCCTCGTCAGCGGCTACTTCAGCCTCTGCTTCATCAGCGTTCTCCTCAACGAGGGCACGCATGGAAAGGCTTACTCTCTGCTGGTCATCGTCGATCTTGATGATCTTAACGGTAACCTGCTGACCGGACGTGAGAACGTCAGCGGGGTTCTCAACGCGCTCGGTAGAGATCTGGGAAACGTGGATAAGACCGTCAACCTCATCGGTCACACGGGCAAATGCACCGTAGGACATGATGTTGGAAATGGTAACGTCGATAACGTCGCCAAGGTTGAACTGTGCCTTGAATGCGTTCCAAGGATGAGTCTCCTCGGTGCGGTAACCAAGAGAGATCTGACGCTTTTCGGGGTCGTAGGACTTAACGAAAACGGTCATCTCATCACCGATATTGAGAATGTCGGAAGGCTTATGTATAGGTCTCCAAGACATCTCCTTCTTGTGAAGCATACCGTCAACGCCGCCAAGGTCGATGAATGCGCCGTAGTCGGTCATTCCGCGAACCTTACCGGTGTAGTACTTGCCAACCTCGATCTCTGCCCAGAACTGCTCCTCAAGGGCGCGGCGCTCCTCGCGGCTTGCGGCTCTGATAGAACCGATAGCGCTCTTACCGTGGGGCTTGAT
Organism: Eubacteriales bacterium; assembly: GCA_045546615.1. GTDB lineage: Bacteria > Bacillota > Clostridia > Oscillospirales > CAG-272 > CAG-390. The sequence continues at coordinate 83,524 of JAZQDD010000038.1, forward strand.
CTCGATGATCTTGTACTTTACGGTCTGACCAACGAGAGAGGTCAGGTCTGCCTCGCGGGGCAGTGCGGTCTGGGAAGCAGGAACAAATACGCGTGCGCCGTAGATCGGAATTACTACTCCGCCCTTTACAGCCTCGGTAACTTTACCCTCGAGGGTATCGCCATTGTCCTTTGCCTCAATTACCTTGTGCCAGTTTTTGTCAAGGTCTGCGCGCTTTTTCGATACGGTAGCGCATCCGTCAACATCGCTGACTCTGATAACAAATACATCTATCTCGTCACCGATCTTGTACTCACGACTCAGCTTCAGGGAAGCATCGTCGGATATCTGATCGGCGGTCAGTATGCCGGTAACCTTCGCGCCGAGGTCGAGCTTAAGCTCGACGTCGTTTACCGCGATTACAGTACCGGTAACGGTGTCTCCTGAACTTAATGTTTTGAACGCTGAGTTGAGCATTTCGTCAAAGCTTTCTTCAATAATAGCCTTGTCTTTGATTTCGCTCATTTTGTTGTATACCTCCTCTATTATGTCGTCGGGCGTTGATGCACCGGCAACAATTCCCACTTTTTCGTGGGTGCTCGGAAAATCATCACCAAGCTCGTTTGCGTCGTTGATACGCACGGTGTTTTTGCAAACGTCCTTGCATATCGTGTACAGCTTCGCTGTGTTGGAGCTGGTGTTACCGCCGATAACAACAACCGCATCACATTCCGATGCCAGACGCGCCGCTTCAAGCTGACGAGTTTCCGTAACATTACATATTGTATCAAAAATAATTGGATTTGTATATAGTTTTTTGATAATTTCCAAAGATTTTTTCCATTCTGAGAGATTTTGTGTGGTTTGAGCCGCCAAAATCGGAACAATTTCTTCCCCTAATGGAATTTTTTTACTTTTCGCAGCTTCCTCAAGCTCCCTTGCGCTCGAAAAAACGAAGCCGCGCCCCTCGAAGTAGCTCATAATGCTGATGACCTCGGGGTGATCTGCCGAGCCGATAAGGATAAATATCCTCTCTTTTTTATCATCGGGCGACGATGAATTTTCCGCGGCTATCCTATGTATTTTTTTCACATAGGGGCAGGCGCAGTCAACATATGAAAAATCAGGATACTTTTTGGCGCACTCTGCGAGGAGCTTCTCGGTCTGCTTCGTAATACCGTGCGCTCTGGCAAAGACCACCGCCCTTCCCTCTTTTTCGGTGGAAGCGGCAACGGACAAAATATCGTCAGAATCTATTGCCACAACACCTGCGGCATCCAAGCGCGCGTTATAGGTATCGTTGTGGATAAGCCTACCAAGTGTATATATCCGCTCTCCGTCGGCTTTTTTGAGCCTTTCCTCAATAAGCTCGGTAGCGCGGCGCACTCCAAAGCAAAAGCCTGCGTGCGAGGCAACGCGCACAGTTCTCATTTTTGAGCATCCTTTCCAAGAGCGCACACGCGCTCAAAGATGTAATTTGAAATATAGGTGTAGTCATTTGCCTTCTCGCCGTTCGCGATATATTCCTCGTACTTTATCGGCTCACCCACTATAACACGGACAGGGCGCAAAAATTTCACGCGGTGTCCCTTGGATTTAATAAAAACGGGAAGAACGGTTGCCTTTGCATTTGACGCAATAAGTCCCGCACCGCCCCTTACGACGGTGGTTGAGGGGTCAACACCTTGTCGGCGCGTCCCTTGGGGGAACATTCCTACGCAATATCCCTCATCAAGCATACGGATGCTCTTTTTAAGCACGCCGGCATCAGCGCCTCCGCGCTCGACGGGGTATGCGCCAAGGCTTTTGAGAAGCCAAGCAAGCACGGGGTTTTTAAAAAGCTCCGCCTTTGCCATAAATCTTGGCTGTTGGCGGCGCAATACCGCGCAAATGTATACGGGGTCAAGAAATGAAATGTGGTTTGCGCAAACGAGGTATGGGCCTTCTGCAAGTTTGGGTTCATTCTTTCTGTTTTTAGAAAAGACCAAACACACCACCCTCACCAGCCAAGCCACAAGAAAATGCGCAACCGTATAAAACTTACTCTTCATCGTTGCCTCCAAGAGTCAGCTTTTCCTCAATAATTCGCAGAGCTGCGTCAAGGGATTCCTCTGCGGTAAAGCCCGAGTTGTCAAGCAAAATGGCGTCATCCGCAGGCTTCAGGGGTGCTACATCGCGGCTGCTGTCGCGTGCATCTCTTTCCTCAATATCGAAAAGTATCTTTTCAAAGTCAGCACTCTGACCTCTTTCAAGCAGTTCTTTGTATCTTCTTTCGGCTCTGTCGCGTGATGATGCAACAAGGAAGATTTTAACGTCCGCATCGGGCAGTATGACCGTTCCGATGTCACGTCCGTCCATTACTACGCTGTTTTTGGCGGCGATGGAGCGTTGCATATCAAACAGAAACTCGCGCACCTCGGGTATTGCGGAAACGGCAGATGCATAGTGTGATATCTCATGCTCGCGTATGCGCTCACCGAGATCTTCGCCGTCAAGATACATATACTGTGTACCGTCCTCAAAACGTGCCTCAACACTGATTTTGGGAAGAAGCGCACAAACGGCGGCACGGTCCGTAGGCTCGATGCCCGCTTTGCGCGCGGCGTAGCCGACGGTACGATATATCGCGCCCGTGTCAACGTAGGATATATTCATTTTTTTTGCTATCGCCTTGGCAAGCGTGGATTTACCCGCCCCGCTCGGCCCGTCAATGGCGATATTTAAAATCTTATTGCTCATAATAGCTCCTTAATATTCAGCCGCGGCGATGCCTGCGGCGCGGGCAGTGGACCAAGCTATTTGCAGATTATAGCCGCCCGTGTATCCGTCCACATCTATTATTTCCCCCGCAAAATAAAGTCCTTTGCATATTTTCGACTCCATGGTTTTGGGGGATATCTCCTTTATCGAAACTCCGCCGCGCGTGATAACAGCCTCGTCGATCGCGCGAAGTCCCGACAGAGACACCTTGAAGCATTTAAGGCACGAGACTATCGCGCGTCTTTGTTCCTTGGTAATGGAATTGACTTTAGTGCGCGGAGATATGCCGCTCATTTCAATGAATGGCTCTATCATTTTTTGCGGCAGAAGCTCTGACAAGGAGTTTATCAGGTCGCGGTTTTTATATTTTTCAAAATCCGAGAGAAGGCGCGCATCAAGCATCTTTTCGTCAAGCGCCGGCTTGAGGTCTATATGCGCCTCATATCTGCCCGAAGAAATATCCGAAAGATGCGCCGAAGCTGAAAGTGCCATGGGGCCCGTAAGTCCAAAATGCGTGAACATTATCTCCCCGAAATCCTGCCACACCGCTTTTTTCGAAGCGGCATCAAAAACGGTAAGGGCTACGTTTTTAAGGGAAAGTCCCTGCATCGACGGGCATAGGCTGCCTTTGCAGACAAGAGGAACAAGCGATGGAGAAAGCTCCGTTACCGTATGTCCAAGCTCGCGGGCAAAGCGATAGCCGTCGCCATCCGAGCCTGTACGCGGATACGACATTCCCCCAGTACAGATTATGACTTTATCAAAGCTCGTCTCCCTGTCGGAAATGACTGCAAAGAGGTCGTCCTCTGTCTTTTTTATAGCTCTCACACGTTCGCCAACGATGCGGCATCCCGATGCCGTGACCTCTCGTGCCAGAGCGTTTACTATATCCGCCGCCTTGTCGGAAACAGGGAAAACGCGTCTGCCGCGTTCGACCTTCAGCTCCACACCGAGTGACTCAAAATAAGCCATAACGTCACGCGGCTCAAAGGCGGCAAAGGATGCGAACATAAATCTCGGATTTCGTGGGACGTTTTCAAGAAATTCGTCACGGGTAGCATCATTTGTAAGATTACATCTTCCCTTACCCGTTATACCGAGCTTTCTGCCCATTCTGTTTTTTCCGTTTCTCTCAAAAACGGTAACATCCGCGCCGCACCTCGCGGCAGTTGCCGCGGCGAGCATACCCGCCGCACCGCCCCCTATTACGGCAATACGTGCTCCTGCCATATCAGTTAGAGGCAGTGTCATAGACTTCGTACTCCTCCCATATCTGCTCAAGCTTTTGGAGCTTTTCGCGGACGGTGGCAGGGTCCTTACGCGCTACGGACACTATCATAGCGTTTATTATCGAAAGAGGAGCGACGAGCGAGTCCACAAAGGACACCATATCGCTACGCGCAATGAGGAGCTGATCGGCAATGGGGGCAATGGGGGAACGGTCGCTGTCGGTGATGGATATCACCTGCGCGCCAACCTCCTTGGCATATTCTACCGCCTTGATTATCCTCTTTGAATATCTCGGGAAGCTGATGGCAACAAGCACGTCTCCCCCCCCGATGTGATGTATCTGCTCGAACATCTCACTGCCCGACGTAGTTTGGACGAGCTTAACGTCGTCGAATATCATTCGGAGATTAAAATTGAGAAATCTCGCAAGAACAGAGGACGATCGAACACCCATAATATAGATGTGCTTTGCGCCGATAAGGGCATCCGTTGCGGCATCAAACGCCTTACGGTCAACACACTCAAGAGTGTATCTGAGCTTTTCGATATCAGAGGTAAGCACCTTGTCAAGCACGTCGCCGTCGCCGATAAGCAGGTCGGTGACATCCATCCTCTGCACCGAGGTAAGCCGCATTCTGATAAGCTCCTGCAGGGAGCGTTGCATATCCGGATAGCCCTCAAATCCAAGTTCTATGGCAAAACGAACAACGGTGGACTCGGAAACTCCGACGACTCCGCCGAGCTTTGAGGCGGTCATATATGCCACCTTATCGTAATTTTCAAGCAAATACTTTGCAATAGCCCTTTGCCCCTTGGAAAAGGCGGGCATTTTCTCCTCTATTGTGGAAAGGAGACTGTTATTCATTAAAACCTCCTGTGCGGTCATGCCGCACTGTGCTTTATAAATTATAATATATTATATATCTTACACTTTACTTTGTCAAGTAGAGACGGGCTTAAACACGCCGTCAGACATGACCCAATATTCACCGAAACCAATCTCGCGCAAAAGCGCACGCGCATCGTCAAAGGCGTAACACAGCGTGGCAGTGCTGTGGCTGTCGGATGAGAGTGTTACGCGCCCGCCATTGTTCTTTATAATGCGCAAAAGCCTTGCGTCGGGATATGGCGTTTTGCGGTATCCGCGCGCCATAGCACCCGTGTTTACCTCAAAGATACATCCTGCGCCAAGTGCGACAGTTACGTATTTTTCCGCGATCTTTTGATATTCCGACGAGGCAAAAAAGCTTGATACCCCTATCTCCTCGTACTTGGTTATAAGGTCAAAATGTCCTATAATATCGGGGCGTCTTTTCACTATATAATCGCAAAAACTGCTATAATATTCCTCGGCAAGCGCCGCTCCGTTGCCGCCCCACGCATCAAGGCATCTTGCAAAATGTTCAGGGCTTGTGTCAAGCGAATAATATACTCCATCCTTCACAGAATAGTGGGACGAGCCGATAACGTAGTCGAGCGGAGCGCGGTCCACGGGAGAGCGCGCATCCTCCTCCATGCCGATATATATTTTTATTTTATCGCCGTATTTTTCACGCAGGCGGCGCATCTCGGCAATATACGCCCCCATATCCTTTACGCAATAGGACAGATCAAAATCCGTATATCCATGTCCCGAAAAGCCGATAGACTCAAGCCCCTCGGCTATTGCGGCAATAACCATTTCCTCGGCGGTATTCGCGCCGTCACAAATATTTGTATGTGTATGAAGATTAGTAAGCATTTCTTTCCCCTCCAATTCACAAACTGTATTATACCACAATAAAGATTCAAAAGCAAGATTACAATTATAAATATGAAGAAAACAAAATATTTTTATCAAATAAAATTCCCTAATTTGCGTCAAAACTATTTACAATTCGACTTATTTATGCTATTATTAGTTGGCAATAATTTGCAAAAAAATTAATTTGGAGGATCTTTTTATGAAGCTCGTCTACAACGTAAACGACAGACCTACCGCAGGTAAGCTCGTCGTTTTTGCTATCCAACAGCTCCTTGCCATCATGGCGGCAACCCTCGTTGTTCCTGTTATCGCCGGAAATGGAATCAGTTCCGCTGCCGCACTTTTCGGCGCAGGTATCGGCACTCTCGTTTACATCCTTTTCACTAAGAAAAAGAGCCCTGTTTTTCTCGGTTCTTCCTTCGCCTTTATCGGCTCGATGGGTGCAGCCTTCGCAGGCGCTGCCAGCACCGCGCTCGGTTATCTCGGTCTTATCATCGGTGCAGCTTGCGCGGCTCTCGTGTACGTGATAATCGCCGCTGTCGTTAAAGTTGCGGGTGTTAACTGGATAAACAAGCTGATGCCCCCATCGTTATCGGCCCTACAGTTGCCATCATCGGTCTTTCCCTTGCGGGTAACGCAGTTGGAGATATGACCTCTGGCGGACTCAAGGTCAACAACATCTCCGTCGCTTCCGCCCCCATCGCAGTTCTCTGCGGTCTCGTTACACTTCTTACTATCGTTATCGCTTCGGTATACGGCAAGAAGTCGGGCAAGCTCTTCCCCTTCGTTTACGGAATACTTGCAGGATATGCGTTCTCCTCAGCCCTTACCGTTATCGGTAACGCCGCAGGAATTGACGCTCTGAAGGTAGTTGATTACTCTGCGCTCAAGGCTCTCTTTGCCGACGGCGTTGCCCTCTCATCTTTCCTCTCCGTTCCGGATTTCACATTCCTTACCGCATTCGGTGCTTTCGGTGAGCTTTCCGCTTCTTATATCCTTACTGTTGTGGTTGCTTACGTTCCCGTTGCTTTCGTTGTATTTGCGGAACATATCGCTGACCACAAGAACCTCTCATCTATCATTGAGAGCGATCTTCTCGAGGATCCCGGACTCTCCCGTACCCTTCTCGGTGATGGCGTTGGTTCCTTGGCAGGCGCAATCTTCGGCGGTTGTCCCAACACCACCTACGGCGAGTCGGTCGGTTGCGTAGCTATCACCAAAAACGCTTCGGTATACACCATTATCGCCGCCGCTATCGGTGCTATCGCAATATCCTTCATCTCCCCCTTTGTTGCATTCGTAAACTCCATTCCCTCCTGCGTAATGGGCGGTGTTTGTATGGCACTTTACGGATTCATCTCCATCTCGGGTATCAAGATGATCCAAGGTATTGATTTCAACGAGAACAAAAACCTCTTTGTCGCTTCTTCCATTCTTATTGCGGGCGTTGGAGGACTTAGCCTTACCTTCGGTAAGGTAACCCTTACCGCCGTTGCTTGCGCACTCATCATCGGCATTATCGTAAACCTCGTGGTTTCCGCCAAGAAGGACGACGCTGAATAATTTCAAAAAGCCAAAAGGCAGTTGCGACGCAACTGCCTTTTTTAGTTCATATAATCATCGGCAAGCAGTGAGCAAACGCCAACGTCATGATACTCGCCTCGCAAAAAAAGCGAGCCGCGGCTGATACCCTCAAAGCGCATTCCGACCTTTTCCATCACCCTGCGCGAAGCGTCGTTGCCGACGATGTATTTTGCCTCGAGACGATTCAGGGAAAGCTCGTAAAATCCAAATTCTATAACGCGCTTTAACGCCTCGGGAGCAATTCCGCGTCCGCGGTATTCGGGATTTATAACGTAGCCAAGCTCGGCGGAATTATTGGCAAAATCAAAGCGGGTAAAGCCGCAAGTGCCTATCATCTTTTCAAAGAAGAAGCCCTCTCGCCAGATAACAGCCCAATCAAAAAACTCGCCGTTGCGGTAGCATTTAGCAACGAGGTCAAGGTAATCTTTCGTATATTCCCTGCTCGGGTGCGGTTGCCACGTCAGATATCTTGTGACGTCTGAACGGCACGCATATTCAAACATATCATAGGAATCGGCTGGGCGCATCGCGCGGAGTATAAGACGAGGCGTGCTTAATATAGGTATCTTGGAAAATATCCTTTTTGCATCTTTTTGTTGCATCTTTACTCCACTATCAAGCGTTCTTTTTCTTAAAAGCGTTCCATTTAGCAGATACTGCCAGACAAAGCACCACGCTGACTGCGGCAAGTACAGCCCACAAAAGCACAGCCATGCTCCAGCCACCCGCTTGTGCCACAAGCGCCACGGCATACGGAGAGAGCGCACCGCCAAGATACGTGAGAGCATTCAATACTCCCACAACACCGCTGACGCGACCTTCCTTCTTGAACGCACCGGGTATCCTTGTGATAAATATGTGGTTTGCTCCGTGCATACAGCCCGTTATAAGAGCCATTAGCACGACTATGATGATAAAAGTCACGGTATTTACGTAATTGAGCAAGGGGATAATTATAAACGAGGCAAGCGCGCATACTCCAAATAGAATCGCGGAGCTTTTGCCGTCTGCGGGAAGTGCGTAGCATATCCGCTTTGAGATAAGAACGCACACAATACAAAAGACGGGAAGAATTGCTGTTGTAAGGATCGAAACACTCGTGCCGAGTCCTCCGACCTCGGAAATGAAATCGGGCATCCATGCGGTAATACCGTCACGCAACAGACCGTGAATGAGGACTGTAGGGAGGAATACAACAAGACCTGACTTGAGTATTATACGCAAGAGAGGCTCGGGAGCATTCGGGCGTGCGGGTGCGGCTTCGCCCTTCTGTGAAATGGTCTCTGCCTCCGCGCACATCAGCTTGGGGACGAGGAATATCCAGCATCCCAGCGCAACAGCCGCCATGACAACAGGCAAGTAGAAGGCAAGCCGCCACTCGTTATTGAACACACGCAAGCAGACGGGGATAACAAGATAAACAAGCACGGTAGCCACCTGTGAGGAATTTGAAACGGCAACGCAAGTGTCGATATAGCCCTTTTCGTCGTAATTGGCGGAAATAATTCTGCCAAGCGGGGGACGTATCAAAGACTGGAAAAAGCCGTTGATTCCCCAAACGACAGCCATTATATATACCGACGGGTAGAGTATCGGCATAAGAAGATTGCAAAGCGCCGCGCCGCCAAGTCCAAGGCAAACAAGCGGAATGGGCTTTAATCTGTCACCGAGAACACCGCTGACAAGCTGACCAAGCCCATAGGTCACCGATGCGGCTGATATAGCTATACCAAGCTCTGCGACAAGCTCGGGGAATGAGAGAGCAAGTTCATCTGCAATAGCAAGACGTACAGCTACATAATTTATTCTTGTAAGGTAACTCGTAAAATACGCAAAACAGCAAAAAAATGATAAAAGGCGCTGTTTTGCAGTCAAGTTGTTAGCCATAATATCCTCCACAATAAGTTATATATATATTAAAGCACAAAGCGCAACGAATTTCAAGTTTTTTTGCAATATTTCGGTAAAATAAAAAGGAGCCGAAGCTCCTTTTTATTTTACCACGAGTCGCTGTTGTCGTTAGGTATAACCTCGTTCATAGCGGCTATAGCGCATTCTATCATATCATCGGTAGGCTCCTTGGTGGTTATGTGCTGGAGCCATACGCCTGGTGCTGAAATAACTCTTGTAAACAGATTATCATGTCTGCCCGCAAATTTGATAAGCTCGTAGCCTATACCCATAATAAGGGGCAATGTGAGCAGTCCGATGCCCGTACGGATAACAACGTTAAGTACGCCGTTGTCAACGAATTTCGCAGGAATAAATATCGACACGAAAATGGAAACGAGAAGCATAAGAATGAGGAACGAAGTGCCGCAACGGGGGTGGAAACGGCGCTGGTTGCGAACGTTTTCCACAGTAAGCTCAAGTCCCTGCTCATAGCAAAAAATAGTCTTATGCTCCGCGCCGTGATACATGAAGGTACGCTTGATATCCTTCATAAGCGAAACAGCCGCCATATATCCGACAAGGATAGCTATTTTTATAATTCCCGTAAAAGCACCGCGAAGAATGTTAAAGATATATCCGCTGCCGTTAAGAGAGGGCAGAAGGCGCGTAAGTCCTTCCCAGAGAGTTTCGGGAACGACCTTGAACAGCACGAGAGAGAGTCCCAAAGCAAGAATAACGGAAACTATCATAATACCCGTCATGAGAGCGCTGCTCTCCTCTTTCTTTTCTTCCTTTGCGGCTTCCTTTTTTTCTTGCGTTTCTTCCTTATTTTCGGAAATTTCGTGGTCTTGCTCGTTTTCTGCCGAGGTTTGCTCAACTACGGCTTCTTCAGCGCTTTGCGGTGCTTCATCGACAATGATTCCTTTTTTAGCAAGCTTTGCGCGCTTTTTTGCTTCTTTCTTCTCTCGCTTTGCCTTTTCTTCCTCGGTCTCCTCGTTAAGAAGATCCTCAAGTCCCGAAAGCTCCGCGGAGCGCATCAGAGCCTTGTAGCCGCATACCATCGAGTCAGCAAAACCGAAAACACCGCGAAAAATGGGCCACTTGAAAAATCTCGGCCTTTTTGTTATGGTATTTTCATTAGTTTCAACTACTATCTCCCCATCGGTGTTTCTTACTGCCAGCGAGGTCTTTTTCGGTCCACGCATCATAATGCCCTCAAGGAGAGCCTGTCCGCCGATAGAAGTCTTTTTTCTTATTTCACAAGTATTTTTACTCATTATAATATCACCGTTAAATTTATTATATTTAGTATATTATACCCTATATTTGTGAATATCGTGTGAACATATTTGATAATATAAATTATACTTTTTGCTTTTTTTAATTGACAACGCTAAAAAAATAATGTAAAATAACATATAAGAAAATATTCACAAAGGAGAACTGCCATGTATGCTAAAAAGTATTTCAAACACATTGCATCTTTCTGTATGGCGATCGCGCTATTCTTTGGTGCACTCTGCATTTTTACCATTCCGAGCGCCGCTGCCGAGGATAGGATAGCTACCGCCGCCGAGCTCATTGCCGAAAAAGTCGACGCTTACGCCGAAGAAATATCACTGTCCACATACAATCTCACCCCCGCCGAGCTTTCAGATGCTGTGGAAATGGTGGTTTACGAGCATCACGAGCTTTTCTTCCTTTCCCAGTCATGGAGCTACTACAAAAACTCCTCCACAGGCAAGGTCACAAAAATGGTTCCCGAATACCGCTATGACGTTGCTGACATTCCCGAAAAACGGGAAGAATACGTCGATCTCTTCAACTCCTTTGTCAGTTCTTGCAACATAATCTCATCCGACAGCGATTACGAGCGCGTGCTTGCCGTACACGATAATATGTGTGCCTCATTTTGCTACGATACTACCCTCGAAATCGACTGCACCTACGAGCTGTTAGTGCAAGGAAAGGGCGTTTGCGAGGCGCTGGCGATACTTTATGAAGCAGTGTTGACTCACCTCGGCATCGAATGCGATACTGTTATAAACCGCGCCGAAGCGCATTGCTGGAACGTTGTGAAGCTTGACGGCGAATGGTATCACCTTGACGTTACGTGGGCTGACCCGCTCACCTATGGAGGCGGTATTAACAACCATGATTACTTCCTTTTGAACGATACGGAGCTTGCCGCCCTTAACGCAACTGACGGCGGTCATTCCTCGTGGTATCCCGCCATCAGCGCAACGGGTACGAAATATCAGAACGCATCCCTCTCCGAACATACGGTCTCTGTTCTGCAATATGGTAACATATGGTACAGCCTTGACATAAGCGAAGGCAATATCGGCATATATGACATATCCGACTTCACATACGAGACAATCTACAACATAGGCGAAACATGGACCAATCTTGAAAAGCCCGGATATTGTTGGACAAACGCCCTCACAGGATTTGCGCTCCGCAACAGCCGCCTGTACTTCAACACGCCAACCGAGATAATGAGCATCGGAATCGAGAACCGCGACGTGCGCACGGAGCTTGCTCCCACGCTTAACGGCACAAATATCTACGGTTTTGATATGATTCTCGGTAATATCACTTACTACCACGGGACTTCTCCCAACAAACAGCAAACGGGAGTCACCGTACCCATCCCTACGCATCCTCCGGTAGAACCGCCCCGCCATTTTGTAATGTCGGATACAACCACCGCCATCCTCGACGAGGATAGTGCTGTCATCTCCTTTAACGCCGTTACCTCGGTGGCAAATATCAAATCTCTCTTCCCTAACGAAAGCATCACTGTGACCGATAAGAACGGTAATACGCTTACAAGCGGCAAAATAAGCACAGGTTGCGTAGTAACGTCGATGATCGACGGCACAAGCGCAAGCATTACCGTTGCGGTAATCGGTGACGTCAACGGCGACGGAGCTATTGACAGCGCAGATACGCTTGCTATTTCCGCAGGACTTGTCAGCGGACTTAATGTGTCTGCCGCCAACGCCGCAGACGTCAACCGCGACGGAGCGGCTACGACTGCCGACTTCCTGTATGCGGTCGCAATACTCAAATACTGAATATAATAAAAAGCAGAGAATGAAAAAATTCTCTGCTTTTTGTTGCTTTATCAGACTTTCTTTGAATCTGTTCCAAAATCAATGCTCATCTGTCCGCCAAGCTCTGCCTTATGGCGATCCACGAGGTTGTGGATCTTCTTGACGGGATCGATAAGCACGCTTATCGATTCATCGTGATTGAGGGTATCAATAATGTACGAAACGTATTTACACATATTTACGCTGACATGCCAAGGACGGCTTGCAAGCTCGGGGTCGCCATAAACGAGGTTGGTGGTGAATATCTTGTCGATAAGTCCATCCTCGTAAGCCTTGTCAAACTTTTCAAATCCGTTGGTGAAAAGACCGAAGGTGGCAAAATTGAACACTCGCTTTGCGCCCCTCTTCTTTATCTGGCGAGCAACGTCAAAGAGGGATTCGCCCGATGCTATCATATCGTCTATGATGATGGCGTCCTTACCCAAAAGGTCATTTCCGAGATACTCGTGAGCGACGATGGGGTTTCTGCCATTTTCCACTCTGGAATAATCACGGCGCTTGTAGAACATACCAACGTCAATTCCGAGTATGGAGCTGATATACGTGCTTCTGCCCATTGCACCCTCGTCGGGAGAAATTATCATAAGCTGATCTTTGTCAAAGGCTATATCGGGAACTTCGCGAACGAGCGCCTTTACCATCTGATAGGTGGGGCGGTAGTTATCAAATCCCGAAAGAGGAATAGCGTTCTGCACTCTGTCATCGTGAGCATCAAAGGTGATAAAGTTCTTTACGCCGTAGAACTCAAGCTCACGGAGCATCATAGCGCAGTCAAGCGACTCACGCATTGATCTCTTGTGCTGTCTACCCTCGTAAAGCATGGGCATGATCACCGAAATTCTTCTCGCCTTGCCCTCGATAGCACCGACTATTCTTTTAAGATCCGCGTAATGCTCATCGGGTGTCATCGGTATCTCCGTGCCACGGAGCTTATAAGTTACGCCATAATTAAAGATATCGCAAATGATGAAGATATCGAGTCCGCGAACGGATTGGTGGAGCAAGCCCTTGCCTTCACCGCTACCGAAACGAGGACACTCGGCAGAAACCAAAAAGCTCTTATCAGTGCCGCGGCTTCTCCTTATGTAATTGTCAACCTGTTCAACGAAATGCTCGCATCCGCGCATTCCGATAATACCAAGATCACCGTAAACCAGTTCTTTCATACTTTCCCCCAAGAAAACATTTATAGACATATTATAACATAAAACAACAATATATGCAAATGTTTTTTTGCAATATTTTTGACAGTATTGTTTTTTTGTTAAAACACCTAAATAAATATGGCATTATGCCCAAGTTTTTATCATTTTAGTTCAACCACGGTAACGCCGCCGTCACCCTCGCCATACTGTCCGATGCGGTATGATGCAATGCGCCCGTCGCCCTTCAACATTCTCCAAAGCGATGCCTTGAGAGCACCCGTACCCTTTCCGTGAATAAGGCGCACGGTGTGCAGCCCCGCGAACATCACCTCGTCAAGATATTTGTCAACGGCAAGCCATGCCTCATCCCCCGTCATTCCGCGCAGGTCTATCTCGTCGGAGCAACTGCGGCTGACTACGGTTTTCCTGAATTCCGCAACAGGGCGCTTTTCGCCTTGAGAATTCGTAACGGTGACCACGTCATCCATCAGTTTGAGATTCTTTATCTTGGTCTTGGTGCGTATACTGCCCGTCTGAACGCTGACGTTGCCCGAACGGTCGGGGTCTGCAAGGAGAACTCCCTCCTGCTTTACGTTCATAAGATATACAGCATCACCCTTGCGAAATGGGCGCGATGGGGTGTATTCCTCATCCGTTCCCTCGTCCACGGGGTTGAATTTATCCTCATTTTCTTTCATGTGCTCGCGTATGCGGCGGCGCGTTTCGGCGAGCTCCTCGGCAAGCCTGTCGCTGTCCTTTGCCTTTTTCGCCTTTTCAAGCTGTGCAAGCACAAATTCGCTTGATATTTTTGCGCCCTCTATCATGGTTGCCGCCTTCTTCGATGCCGCCTCGAGCTGACGCTCGGACTCCTCGAGATTACGGCGCAGCTTCGCCTCCGCCTCGCGCTTAAAACGTTCGTATTCTGCACGCAGGGACTCCGTCTCGGTTTTTTTAGCCTCCATTTCGATTCTGGCAGCTTCAAGCTTGTCTATAACGTCCTCAAAGCGGCGGTCATCGGAACTGACAGCTTCGCTCGCGCGGTCGATGATATGCATCGGCAGACCGAGGCGCTGTGATATTGCGAAAGCATTTGATCTACCGGGTGTGCCTATAGTGAGCTTGTACGTAGGGCGCAGAGTCTCCACGTTGAACTCACATGACGCATTCGTAACACCCTTGGTATTAAGCGCATAAGATTTAAGCTCGGCATAATGTGTTGTAGCGGCGCAGAGCGCACCCGCCTCCCTGACCTCGCTGATGATGGCGATAGCAAGCGCCGCACCTTCGATGGGGTCCGTTCCCACGCCAAGCTCGTCAAAAAGCACGAGAGCATCGGGGGCAAGGTCGTTGACGATCGACACGATATTTACCATGTGGGACGAGAACGTGGAGAGCGATTGCTCAATGCTCTGCTCGTCACCAAGGTCGACAAGAACTCTGCCGAAAACGCCCACCGTGGAGCTATCGTCCGCAGGAATATGAAGTCCCGATTGCGCCATGATGGTAAATAGTCCCAAGGTTTTAAGCGTTACGGTCTTACCGCCCGTATTGGGGCCGGTGATAACGAGCGTATCAAAACCGTCACCGAGATGAACGTTTACGGGGACGACCTTCTCCTTCGGTATGAGCGGATGTCTGGCACGGCGAAGGTCAATAACACGCTCGTCGCACGAAATGGCAGGCTGTGCGCCGTCCATTTTCTCGGAAAGCTCGCCGCACGCGAAAACGAAGGCAAGCTCGTCAATATTGTCAGCGTTATATAGGAGAGTCTCCGATATTCTCGCAACGTCAGAGGAAAGCTCGTAGAGTATTTTTTCTATCTCATGCGCTTCCTTGGCTTCCAGCTCGCGCAGGGCGTTGTTCGCATCAACTACCGCCATCGGCTCAACGAAAATAGTAGCTCCCGAGGCGGAAGTGTCATGCACAAGGCCCTTTACGTCATTTCTGCACTCTGCTCTCACGGGGATAACGTATCTGCCGTTGCGTATCGTAACTATGTTTTCCTGCAAATATTTGGAATACGCACCGCTCGTGTATTTTGAAAGAAGATCCTTTATCTTTGCCGCAGTCGCGCGTATCTTTCGGCGCACGTCTCCAAGTGCGGGGCTTGCATCGTCGGCAATAAGCTCGTCGGATATTATAGCGCGCAGTATCTTGTCCTCGAGCTTGCGGTCGGGCAAAAGCCGTTCAAACACCTCGTCAAGAACCGTTTCGTAAGTACGGTTGACACGGCTGTAATCAAGCAAACTGCGGCAGGTGCGCAGGACGTTTGCCACGTCAAGAAGCTCGCGCGGAGTAAGCGCCGCGCCCTTGTTTGCTCTGTCACAATGCTCGCTTATATTCTTGATAGAGCCAAAGGGGGGCATTCCCTTATCCGAAGCAAGCCGCTTGGCGTCCGTAGTGCGCCTCTGTAATCGCAAAACACGCTCGGCATCAGACTCGGGCATGAGCGAAAGAGCCGCCGCCCTTGCGCCCTCCGTACGCGCAAGCTCCGAAAGCATCTGCCGTATTTTATCAAATTCAAGTGTTGCTATCGTTTTTTCTGGTAGATACATCATTTTCCTGACCTGTTTTTGTTTTTTTAGCGAGCTTTTCAAGCTCGTGATACTGATTTAGCGAGGAAAATCCACGCTCAAGGTGGTTTAAAATATAGCTCTCGCAGACATCAAAAAGCGCCTGTGCCGCGCCACCGCTTATCTCAAAAGCAAGCAAACGCTTCAGCGGTGCTTCCGCTATGTACCGCATTGCCGCAAGCGCTCCCGACGGAAGCGGCAAAAGTATGCGCCGAGTGCCGAATGCATCGGCAACCGTATCACCGTCAACAGCGCCCTCACCACCGCTTGCGATGCATTTTGAACATTTGAGCGAGCCGTTCATTACGTCAAGATAAACGGCATCCGCCCTCGTTGTGCCGCAGACTGCGCAGGCTGACAGCTCGGGCAGATACCCTGCATCCACCGCCGCGCGGAGTTCAAAAGCCGCCTTTATCTTTTTTTGTTCATACCGTCCGCTATTGAGTGCGAAAAATGTGTTGAGCGCAAGTCGGAGAACATTCTCCGCGGGAACGTTCTCACCGCTTAATTCATAGCAAACGTCTGCGATATATTGCGAAATATAGAGCGTTTCTATATCCCTCTCAAGCTCGGGAAACCCCTCGATAACAGAGGCATCACGCACCCAGATGAAATCCCCCTTGCGGTGAAGCTCGAAATTGGAATACGCAAACGCCCGCGCGGGAGCAAGGATGCGGCTGCGAACCGAGCGCGCACCTTTCGCAATAACGGTCATCCTGCCGTACTCAGCGGATAGCAGAGTGAGGAGCTTATCATGCTCGCCGTGCGGCAATGTCCTGATAACGAGGGCATCTACGCTGATATCCCGAACTGCCATATCCCCACTCCCTTCGTAAAATTATTCGTTAATATCTTTTTTGTTGTAGCCGAAATTGCTGACAAGACCTGCGCTGTCGCGCCAATTTTCCTTGACCTTTACCCAAAGGTCAAGATAGATTTTAGTTCCCGTAACCTTCTCAAGCTCCTGTCTTGAGTACGAGCCGACTTTTTTAAGTATCTCGCCGCCCTTGCCTATAATAATGCGCTTGTGAGAAGCTCTCTCGCACATTATCTCGGCGCGGATGCGTGTAAGTCCGCCCTCCTCCGTGTATTCCTCGATAACTACGGCTATGCCGTGCGGTACTTCGCGGTCAAGTGCGCGAAGGAGCTTTTCGCGGATTATTTCGGACGCATATTGTCTCATAGGCTGGTCGGTAACGGCATCGTCGGGGAAGAACCACTCTGACTCGCGCAAAAACTGTGAAAGCTCGTCCATAACCTCGTCCACATGATTGCCCGAACGAGCCGAGATCGGCACAACGGCATCAAAATCATGTATTTCAGCGTAAGCGGCAATAGTCTCGGCTATTATCTCGCGGCGGTATGTGTCTATCTTATTAAGCACGAGTACGCAGGGCGTGCCGCTTTTTTTCAGATACTCCACAACTTCCTTTTCAATATGTGACACGCTCCTGCCCGCATCAACGACGAGAAGCACCACATCTCCCTGCTGCATACCTGCCGTGGCGGCGTTAGCCATATAATCGCCAAGGCGGTTTTGCGGACGGTGGATACCGGGCGTGTCAAAGAAAACAAACTGATCCTCACCCTTGGTAAGTATGCCCCTGATGCAGTTACGGGTAGTCTGCGGCTTATTGGAAACGATTGCCACCTTTTCACCGAGGATGCAATTCATGAGCGTAGATTTACCAACATTCGGTCTGCCTACGATAGATATAAAAACTGTCTTTTTCATTTATTACTCCCCTACCTCAAGGTGCATTTTTTTCATTATCTCGCGTTGGCGGCGGCGCATATCCTCCTCGTCCTCCTCGCCCGTTTCGTGGTCGTAACCGAGAAGATGAAGCGTTGAATGTACCGTGAGGAATGCCACCTCACGCTCAAAGCTATGTCCGTAAAGCTCGGACTGCTCCCGTGCCTTTTCAAGCGAGAGAACGATATCTCCGAGCTGATATTTTTCGCCGTCAAAGGCATCGGAAAGGTCGGTGTCCGCCATCGGAAACGATAATACGTCGGTGGGACGGTCGATGCCGCGGTATTCGCGGTTATATCGGCGTATGCCGACGTTTGAAACAAGAGTAACGGACACCGCAAAATCATCATCATATCCCTCGTAATCAAGAGTCTCGGCAACAGCGCGGCGGATGAGAGCGAGCAGCTCTGTGCTGACCGTCTCCTTGCGCTGGGCGTTGTGGGATTCCATAAACAGTTGCATTTTTACTCCTTACTCTTATCGGGGCGGCGGAATTTCGCCTTCACCCTTTCGTTATCTTTTTTTACCGCCTCGCGCTCAAACTTATCGTATGCGAGGATTATCTTCTGCACGAGCTTGTGGCGTACAACGTCGCGGTCGGTAAAATTATGGATAGCAATACCCTCGATACCGTCAAGTATCTTTACCGCTGACCAAAGTCCGCTTTTTTGTCCGCGCGGCAGGTCAGTCTGCGTAAGGTCACCCGTCACCACCGCCTTTGAATTGTTTCCAAGTCTTGTCAGAAACATCTTCATCTGCTCGAACGTGGCGTTTTGCGCCTCGTCAAGAATGATAAAAGCATCGTCAAGCGTACGTCCGCGCATATACGCAAGAGGCGCGACCTCGACTATCTGTTTTTCAAGATTGCGCTGATAATTTTCCGAGCCCATCATCTCAAAAAGTGCGTCGTACAGCGGGCGCAGATACGGGTCTATCTTGCTTTGCAGATCCCCGGGGAGATAACCCAGCTTTTCGCCCGCTTCAATGGCGGGGCGTGTCAATATTATGCGGTTGACCTGCTTATCGCGCAGAGCCTTTACCGCCATTGCGACGGCAAGGAATGTCTTGCCCGTTCCCGCAGGTCCCGTACCGAGAATTACCGTATTTTTCTTTATTGCCTCAACATATTGGCGCTGACCGATAGTTTTGGGCTTTATCGGCTTACCGCGGCTCGTAAGACAAATGCAGTTTTCGTCAAACGCCTCAAGCTCGCCCTCTCTGCCGTCACGCACCATATTGATGACGTAAATAACGGTCTGCTCGCTTAACACCTCGCTCCTTGCCGCCATTCTGCCAAGGCAGGATATCGCACGAGCCGCCGCAGATACGCTGTCCTCCGTCTCGCCGCTGACGAGGAGTGCATCCTCTCCGTCAACGCCCGAAGCTCTGTTATATACCGTGACCTTGAAAGCATCCTCAACGAGCTTTACGTTCATATCCGCCGCACCGAATATCTTTGCGGTGATGGCCGGATCGCCTATCCTTACTATTTTCTGTTCCATTTTTATCCTTTCCTACTCCCCGTCCTGCATATAGAACGCAACCGGGCGCGCGATATCCTCCGCGCACACGAGGGTGCATTCCAGCGTGAACGCCGACTCACCCGCGGTTTCCGTGATATTCCTATGCGCTATCCTTACGCCGTCACCCTCGGCTGAAATAAGCCTGTTAAGCTCAAAATACGCCGCAGAGCGTGCCTCGCTGACGCTACGCACAGCCGTTGATTCGGTAGTAACGAGACGGCTGACGGTGGAAATGCCAACGGGAACTGTATGCTCATCTGACGAGTACACATAAGTAACCGATTTTATTTTATCACAATTATCATCGTAATTTCCACTATTTTTGAAAACTTTTTGTTCTTTTGAGAAAAAAATCAACGAAATTTCAAGAATTTCTCGCTCTACGGGTGTAGTAACCGTGTATTCGTACGGAATTGTAACGGTGAAGTGCCTTTGCGTTTGCGCCCATACCCGCCCCTCGGAGCGCACCGCACGCCAACCAAAACGGCGGCTCTCAATAAGACCGCTGACCAAAAGCTCGCCGGCCTTGACGGTAGTTCCGACGGGCACGACCTCCTCCCCCGCCGTCAACTCATAGCCGATTATCAAAGCATCCCGCGAGGCAACGAGATTCACTCCGTCGCCCTCCACAGCCTCGGTCACGTCCGGCGCGCGCTCCTCGCGCACCTGAACCTCCGCCACCGTGCCTCGCACGTTTATGGCAAGCCAAGCGACTTTGTCGCTGTCCTTTTCGATAAGCGCACGCACCTTGTCGGTATCTATTTTTGAGATATCCGCGCCAACGCGCACTCCGTATTCAGCAAGCAGGGCGCAAACCTCGCCGTCGCTGAGCGTCTCGTTCCCCTCCACTCTCACCTGCCACAGCACGCCGCTTCCCAATGTAAGCAGACATAGCGACAAGGCAAGACCGAGCCATAGTCCGAGCCGCATTCTGTATCTCCGCCACAGATGTGGCAAGCCGCCGCAGGACGCCACCGAAAGCTCTATACCCTGCTGTGCGCATATTGCCGACAATTTTCTCGCCGCGTGGTGCGGTGCATCAAAGGAAAGCACACCGTCGACCACTCGCAGTCTGCGGTATACCGTGCGTGTGGCAAGTAAAATATTCATAATGGCAACTGTATGCTCACCTGATGCCTCGATCCTGCATTTTCCTGCCAAAAATTCACTTATTTTCATTTACTTCCCAACCATCAGGCTCGCCGTCGGGGCAGAGATTTATTCCGTATATCTCGCCGTCAATGCCCGTTTGCCCCTCGTAATACGCTGTCATTACGAGACTTCTTCCCCATATTTCTATTTGTCCGCGCGCCAATCTCAGCCGAATGCGCTCGGTGGAATAAGCAAGTATCTCGCGGCAACCGCAAAGCAATAGATTGCTCCTGCCGCGCAGTTCAAGTGTAAGCCCCCCTGCGGCGATATCGGCAGGAAGATCAAATCTGCGGCAAAATCGCTCGCTCAGGCTCTCTTTATTTTTTTGCTTGTCGTTCATTTTTCCTCCCTCGAAGAATATATTTTACTGTTTGATTTTATGCAGGGGAGGCGGTCAAGATTACAATTTCAAAGCACACTGCACGCTGGCAAACGGCGGCGTTTGCCTTTCTCGGGGTTGGGTTCATAGTTATCCTTATGGCAATGCCCGAGCTCGCCATAGAATACATGAGCCGAGGACTGCGCATCTGCACGTCATCGGTGATACCAACGCTTTTTCCGTTTATGGCAGTTTCGGAGCTTATGGTGCGTTCGGGGTGCGGAGCAATGCTCGGTAAAAGACTTGAAGCGCCCATGCGCACGATTTTTCGCGTATCGGGCGCGGGCGCGGTGGCTCTGCTCCTTGGCGCGGTGTGCGGTTTTCCCGTCGGCGCTGCAACTCTCGCGGGGCTTTATCGGAGAAACGAGATCAGCGAGAGCGAGGCGGCACACGTTCTGTGCATTTGCAATTACCCCTCATCCGCCTTTATGATAAGCGCGGTGGGCGCATCTCTGTGGGGGGATGCGGGCATTGGCAGAGCATTATATCTTTGCGTGCTTGCTTCGGGGGCAATATGGGGGCTTTTATGCCGCCGCCGCACTACCGACAACACAACGCCGTACTGCCCGAGACAAACACGGATAGGCATCGCCGTTATCGGCGAGGCTATCACGTCGGCGGCCCTTTCTCTGCTTTATGTATGCGCTTACGTTGCTTTCTTCTCCTGTATCGTAGGCTGTTTGTCGCGTGTTTTTGCCGCGGGGAATATGGGAACGGGTGCAGAGGCTCTGGTCTATTCGTTTTTTGAGCTGACGTCAGGTGCGGCATCCGCCTCTCTCGTAGCAAACAAACGCCTCGGCTTTATTTTAACTGCCGCCGCAGGTGCGTGGTCTGGGCTGTCCGTGCATTTGCAGGTCATCTCCGTTTGCGCATCCGAAGGATTGCGAATACCCCTGCGCCGCTATTTTACCGCCAAGCTTGCGCAATCCGCGATTGCCGCCGCCCTCGCCTGTGCAGTTTTGTTTTTTGTGCGAATATTGTAAAAATCTTGACACTCGGCGCATTATTTGTTATAATGAACAAGTAAAATAAAATGCTTAAATTCAAGCAAAGGAA
>JAZQDD010000039.1:0-79787 GCA_045546615.1 Eubacteriales bacterium
CATAATTGAGATCGGAAGCCACCGTGAGCTGATGGCAAAAAACGGAAAATACGCTACGCTATTTCGTATACAGGCAGAAAAATACGTTATATAGGTGCGCAATAAAATTTAATTAAAACGCGAAAACACCACCGCCGAGAGTAACCTTTTGGGTGCTCTCGGCGGTGGTGTATGTTTTAAGAAATAATAGCTTGATATTTATCTTGTGCGAGTTGCATCAGATCTCTTTCGGAAGCTATGTCTTGCGGATATGGATACTTTTTTGCTGTTTTATCAAATTGCGCCTTTATTTTATCTGCCTTTTGCGGATCTTTCTCACAAAGAAGAGCAAGCGAATATTCGGTACGAAGTACGGATGGAAAATTTTTCATTGCTTTCATAAACTTTGTCAGCTCCTTTGAAAGCATTTGTTCGATAACCTCTCGGCGATTTTCGGATATAAGCTCGACGAAAATCCTGTCGCACGTCAAAAGATTGCGGTAAATTCCCACCACCCCACTGTCGATATCAAGAATGTGCGCCATAAGCGCATCAGCCTCCTCAAAGCGCTCCTCGTCCATAAGCCTGTTGCAGGCAAAAACGCCGCGCGCCGCGACCATATTGTTTTTCATATCCTCGTCCGAAGGAACGATAAACCACTCCGCGGGCATATCCTTGATGCGAATCCCCACAGATTGCAGCTCAACCATTTTCATCTGAACCCAAAAGGCTTCGAGCGCTTTTTCATTTTTAGAAAGAGAGAGGGCGTTGTATCCGTCGTTGTCAACCTCGCCCATTCGCAGCGGAACGCCGTTTAGGATGGCGACGGCAAAGCCTATAAATGCAAAAACGATAAGGGCGGTTGATAAAAATTCATAACCCGAGAAAAGAAAATATACAACCAAAAACAGAGAGGAGAAGATTACGTTAAATATCGCGCCGCCGAGGTTGAATAAAACAACGGGGAACTCACCGTTTTTCATTTCTGGCGGCGACATAAGGCATTGACCGCCTGTCCCTGCAACGAAAAGCCGTTTGAATTTTACCTTTTCGTTTTCTTTTATCCACATAAAAGAAAGTACGCGAAATGAACTGAATTTATATCCGGAGATCAAACCGAAAACAAGGTGTCCCGCCTCGTGTACTATTATATGGAAAAAGCTTGCGGCGTATATTCCGCCAAACAGTACGGCATACGAAAGGAGCGTTTTATACGCAGGCTCGTCCGTGCTTGAGTTTTCGACATATAAAACCGTGAAAACACCTAAAGCCGCGCCGACGAGCAGCATGAAAGCTATGGCGGCGTATTGACGCCAAGGCGCTTTTTTCTTGTTTTGACTCATTTTTAATTATGTTTACTTTCTGTATTTTTTGTCTTCTTCAAGCGCCTTTGAAACGCGCTTTTTGAACAGAGAAGACACAAGAACGATCATGACGTATCCGACAAGTATCAGCACGCCGCCCGTGAGGTTTTGAGAGCCTTTGAGACCTGCGGGAAGCAGAAGAAAAAGTATTGCGCCGCCAACTGTCAAAAGCGCGTGCAAAAGTCTGCGGTACGCCTTGTCATATTTTGCATCGGTAAGCTGTACGGAGGCTGTTCCGAGGGCAAAAGCAAGTGGAATGAACAGCAAAACGCGAAATGCGCCAAGTCCGCCTTCCGCACCGTAAAAAGCGAGCATTACAAAGGCGTAAAAGCTACATATTACAGAAAAATATATGCAAGATCTTGTGAGTATTTTTTTAAACATAGCCGTCTCCAAATTTGAAATAATAATGTAAGTTTATCATAAAGTGAAGAAAAAAGCAATATATAAAGAAAAAATGAATATTTTGCGTGAATATTTTTGAAAATATTCACTATAAGTGTTGACAATTTGAATAAAAGAGGTATAATATATATAATATGGGTTTATATGCCATAGTGACGTGTATAATTGCTGAAAGGAAATGCAAATGACAAGAAAAGAAGCAAGAGAAGCAGTTTTTTCTCTTTTGTTTGAAAAGGATTTCAGAAAAGATGCAAGCCCCGAGGAGGTTTTTGACGGAGCTATTGAGTTTCGCAGTCTCGAGGCGGACGAATATGTGAAATCTACGTATTTCGGCGTTATTGAAAATATGCCGTTTTGCGATGAGCTTATTGAGAAATATTCTCGCGGTTGGAAGATATCGAGAATATCTCCCGTATCCCGTGCGATAATGCGTCTTTCGGTTTACGAGATGTATTTTCGCAGCGACGTTCCCGACAACGTTTCTTTAAACGAGGCGATCGAGCTTGTCAAGCGCTTTGACGATGCGGACAAGGCGCGCCCCTTTGTAAACGGTATCCTTAATTCCATAATGAAGGCTAAAAAAGCAGAGGAGAACGCTTGATGCTTTTTTGCGGTATTGATACCAGCAATTATACCACTTCCGCCGCACTTTGCGATGTTAACGGAAATGTAATAGCTAACTTGAAGCGTCCGCTTCCCGTAAAGGATGGCGAGCGAGGCTTACGCCAGTCAGATGCCGTTTTTGCCCATGTAAAAAATCTGCCGGACATAATGCGTGAGCTTTCCGCCCTCGTTGGCGGCAGGCGCATTTGCGCAGTTGGCGTTTCGGCGCAACCGCGCGACAATGCCGACTCATATATGCCTTGTTTTCTGACCGGCGTTGCCGCCGCCGAGGCTTTTTGCGCAGGATGCTCCGCGCCGCTGTACAGGCTTTCCCACCAACAGGGGCATATTATGGCGGCGTATCATACGTCCGGCGCATCTGCTAATGTCAAGGATGAGTTTCTTGCGTTTCATATTTCGGGTGGAACTACCGAAATGCTCAAAGTAAAGGTAAGTGACAATGACCTTTGTATTTCTCTTGTTGGCGGTACTGCGGACCTTAACGCAGGTCAAGCGGTGGACAGGATAGGTGTGAGCCTTGGCTTCGGTTTTCCCTGCGGTTCTGCAATGGAAAAAGCGGCAGGGGCGTATATCGGTAAAATCACGCGCGCCAAAACATCGGTAAAGGGGCTTTCTTGCAATCTTTCGGGACTTGAAAACAATGCTCAAAAGCTCATTCATGATGGTGAAAGTACCGAGGCGGTGTGTGCTTACGTTTTTGATTTTTTGTCCGATACTTTTTTGGGACTTGCACGGAATGCACGCGCACAGTACGGCAAACTGCCGATAGTGTGGGCGGGCGGAGTTATGAGCAATAAAATAATTCAAAACCGTCTTTCGGAACTTGGCGATTGTTATTTTACACAGCCCCAATATTCAGCAGACAACGCGGTAGGAACAGCCCTGCTTGCGAGAAAGAAATATATTTACGACAATGGCTTATGAAGCAAGAAATGCCGCGCTTACGGTAACGCAGTTGAATAACTACGTCAAATCGCTTTTTGACACCGACGATGTTCTTGCGGCTGTGACTGTTTGCGGAGAGATATCCAACTTTAAAAATCACTATTCGACAGGGCATTTGTATTTTTCGCTAAAAGACAACGAATCACTCATTCGTTGTGTTATGTTTGCCTCGTCGGCGGCGAGACTTAAATTTACTCCCGAAAACGGTATGACCGTTACGCTATGGGGGCGCGTTTCCGTATATCCGCGCGACGGTGCGTATCAGATATACGCCTCGAATATGATCCCCGACGGAATAGGTGAACAATATATAGCCTTTGAGCAACTGAAAAAGAAGCTTGAGGCAGAGGGGCTTTTTGATCCGTTGAGAAAAAAGCCGATACCGAAATTCCCAAGCGTTGTCGGAGTCGTGACCTCGTCCACAGGCGCGGCGATAAGAGATATAGTAAATGTTCTGTCACGCCGCTATCCTGTTGCGGACGTGCTTATATATCCTGCGCTCGTCCAAGGCTCTGCGGCGGCAGCCAGCGTTGCAGAGGGTGTGAAATTTTTTAACGATCCCGCCAATTTTTCCGCAACTCCGCCGCCTGACGTAATAATCATCGGGCGCGGCGGCGGCTCGGGTGAGGATCTCAGCGCATTCAACGATGAGGGGCTTGCGAGAACAGTCGCGGCTTCATCGATTCCCGTTATCAGCGCTGTGGGACACGAAACCGATTTTTCAATAACGGATTTTGTCAGCGATCTGCGCGCGCCTACTCCCTCGGCGGCGGCAGAGCTTGCCGTTCCGGACAGAGCGGAGCTTTTAAGAAAGCTCGCAAACGTTACCTCTCGCTGTACGAGCGTAATGTCGCGGCGGGTAGAGTATTATGAAAAACAGCTTGATACTCTTGCATCCTCGAGAGTTTTGCGCTCTCCGCAATCTCTCCTTGATATACGTCTTGATATGGTTTCAAGGCTTGCCGACAAGCTTGAGAACGAATATGAAAAAGCTGTGGACGGCGCATCGGCAAAACTTGCCAACGTCGCTTCAAAGCTTGATGCCATGAGCCCGCTTAAAGTGATCTCGCGCGGCTACGCAGTTGTTCATGCCGACGGTGGCGTGGTTACTTCCGTGGCATCTCTTGATATAGGGCAAGAAGTGGATATCACTCTTTCAGACGGTGATGCAAGAGCTAAAGTAATTCAAATAAATAACGATCCAACGGAGAAAAAATAATGTCTAATGAGAATATCTGCTTTGAGGCGGCTATAGCAAGGCTTGAGGCAGTTGTCAGAGAGCTTGAGGACGGCAAGACCTCGCTTGAAAATGCTATGAAGCTATATGAGGAGGGCGTTGCGCTTGTGCGTTCATGCTCCGCTACGCTTGAGCAAGCAAAGCAAAAAATAATCACCGTTTCCGTCGGAGGGGATTTTGGCAATGCGTGACAGACTTTTAAGCGCGCTTGCAAAAAATGCCGCAGATGTTGAATGTGCTGTAAACGAGTATTATTCTTCATTTTCAGATGCCGACACCGCCGAGGTCAGGGATGCGGAGATATACAGCTTGCTTGCGGGCGGAAAGCGCATCAGACCATATCTTGTCAATGAAACCTGCCGCGCGTTTGGCGGCGCACTAAACGCATCAATGCCGTTTGCGCTTGCGGTTGAGATGATGCATACGTTTTCCCTTATACATGATGATCTGCCCTGTATGGACGACGACGACCTTCGCCGCGGCAGACCGACCTCCCATAAGGTTTTTGGCGAAGCAACCGCTTTGCTCGCGGGGGACTCTCTTGCTATCCGTGCTATTGAGGTCGCTCTTGCAAACTCCGACGTTTCCGCGGAGAACGCACGCAGAGGCGCGCTTGCGCTCGCGCGGGCTTCGGGAAGCGAGGGCATGATCGGCGGACAGATCATTGATCTGCGCGGAGAAAAGACAGCCCTTGACCGCGCAACTCTTGAAAAGCTCCACAGCAAAAAAACAGGTGAACTTATTGCTGTAAGCGTTTATCTTGGCTGTGTTGCCGCAGGTCTTTCAGATAGCGACGAGCGGCTTTTATCCGCCGTCAGTTTTGCAAAAGATATAGGGCTCGCTTTTCAAATAATTGATGACGTTCTTGACGTGACCTCGGATGCGACCACTCTCGGCAAGACTGTCGGAAAGGACAGCGAGCATAATAAAACAACGTTTATGAGCTTTATGACACCCGATGAAGCGCTAAACCTTGCAAATGAAATAACGCAAGGGGCTGTTGAGCGGATTTCGGCTTATCCTAATACTGAATTGCTCGCAGAGCTTGCTTTGTATCTGCTTGGAAGAAAAAGCTGATGAGAGTCGATCTTTTTTTGGTTGAGCGTGGATATGCAAAAAGCCGCGAGGCGGCAAGAAGATCCATAGATGCAGCGCTCGTCAAGATAGACGGCAAGACTGTCGCAAAAGCAGGCGAGAAGATAGATGAAGCTCTGCCGCACGAGGTGGATTTTACTCCCCTTATTCCGTATGTCAGCCGCGGCGGACTCAAGCTTGAGGAAGCATTGCGAAAGTTTAGCATCGATCCTACGGGTATGCGAGCGGTTGATATCGGTGCGTCAACGGGGGGATTTACCGATTGTCTTTTGAAGCACGGCGCATCATTTGTCATCGCCGTTGATTCGGGACACGGTCAGCTCAACCCCGATCTGCTTTCCGATGAGCGTGTGAAGTCTCTGGAGGGGCTTAACGCACGCACACTCTCGCTTTCCGATATCGGGGAGCCGTGCGATATTGCCGTTATGGACGTTTCGTTTATTTCGCAAACGTACATTTTGCCTCAAATACCCGCGATTCTTAAAGAGGGCGGTATTGCGATAACGCTTATCAAGCCACAGTTCGAGGTGGGAAAAAGCGGAGTGGGGAAAGGCGGTATAGTTCGCCATGCCGAGGACAGAAAAGCGGCTGTTGTGCGTGTTATCGAAGCTGCCCGAAGTGTAGGACTTTATCTGGCAGGACTCGTTCCGTCCCCAATTTCAGGGGGCGACGGAAACCGAGAGTTTCTTGCATTATTCGCTATGACTGATAATGATAAAACTGACAGGATCCTTGATTCGATAAAATATTGAGTCGATCCGAAAGGAAGAAAATTATGAAAAAAGTGTCGGTGATAACAAACTTTAATATTCCCGGCAAGGCTGATGTCGCAGAAAAGGTTATTAAAAAATTCCTTGAATGCGGAGCAGAAGTAGCTGCCCCGTATTATGCAAAGGGGCGTGTGGATTGTCGTATTCCGGTGCTTTTACCGGGGGCAAAGCTTTACGATAACGCCGATATGATCGTGGTCATAGGCGGTGATGGATCGGTGCTTGATGCCGCACGAAGAGCTGCAGAACGTGAAACTCCAATTCTTGGAATAAACAAAGGCCGCCTTGGATATATGACAGAGCTTGAGATCAACGAGCTTGATCTTATAGAAAAAATAATGCGCGGTGAGTACAAAACAGAAGAACGCTCCATGCTCAAGGTGCAGGCGATCAGCGGTACGAAGGTTTTTCACGAAAATCGCGCGCTAAACGATGCGGTCATATCAAACGGCGCAGTCGCGCGCATGGTAGACCTTGAGGTGTATGAGGACGGCAATCTTATTGATGCCTATCGCGCTGACGGAATGATCGTTTCCACGCCGACGGGGTCTACAGCCTATTCGCTTTCAGCGGGAGGGCCTGTTATCGATCCGCGTGTGAAGGGGGTATGTATTACGCCCGTTTGTGCGCATTCGCTCGTATCAAGAGCAATGGTGTTCCCGAGTGAATCCGTCATAGAAGTGAAAAACACCTGCGAACGAGAACCAAATCTCTTTTTGACCATTGATGGAAGAGTTAACATAAGGCTGGATCATGGGAATATAGTTAGAGTTACGTCCTCGGAAAAAGTAACTAAACTTATACGTGTTAAAGCTAAAAACAAATACAGCGAGATATTTAAAAAACTTTATTTATAAGTGAGGAAAGAAAATGAAAAGCAGAAGACAAGAAATAATTATAAATCTCGTTACGAAGTATGAGATAGACACGCAGGAAGAGTTGATAGGTATGCTTCGCCGCGAGGGATACGACGTTACACAGGCAACAGTTTCCCGCGATATCCGAGAGCTGAAGCTTACCAAAGTTCCCACGGGAAGAGGCTCTTACCGATATACCGTTCCTCCAAAGGAGTCAAGAGAGCCGGTTTTTAAGTTCAATAACGTTCTCGTTGAGTCTATTAAAAAAGTTGAATTTGCAGGAAATATCGTAGTATTAAAAACATTTGCGGGACTTGCTCCCGCAGTTGCTACGGGGCTTGATGCGATAGAATCTCACGATATCCTCGGATGTGTTGCGGGTGACGATTGTATCATACTCGTTGCCAGAACTCACGATGCCGCAAAGGACATAAGCGAGCGTATAAAGATAATGCTCAAAGCTATCTAAAATGCTTCGCTCACTTCACATTGAAAACATGGCTGTCATCAAACGGCTTGATTTTGAGCCGGGAGATGGGCTGTCTGTAATGACGGGAGAAACAGGCGCGGGAAAATCCATAATGATAGACAGCGTCAATTTTCTTCTGTGCAATAAAACCGTGCGAGACCTCGTTCGTACGGGGGAGAGCAAGGCGTTAGTCAGCGCTTATTTTACCGATTTCACGGAGAGGGAGCGTTTTGTGCTCTCCGAGCTTGGCGTAGAGGGGGACGAGCTTTGCCTTGAACGCACGATGAGTGCTGACGGCAGATCTGTGTGCCGAATAGACGGAAAAGTCGTTTCACAGCAGATTTTGCGCTCCGTAGGCTGTGCGCTTATTTCGATACACGGACAAAACGATACCCGCCGTCTTTATGATAGCGACTCTAATCTTGAACTGATAGACACGCTTTGCGGCAACGCAGATGCGCTGTCTGAATATTCACGTCTCTTTCGCCAATGGACAGAACTTGGCTCGCGTATAAACGCTCTGAAAAAAAGCGAGACGGAAAAATTTCAGATAAGAGATATGCTTGAATATCAGATAAAAGATATTTCGTCTCACAAGCTAAAGCGCGGCGAGGAGGATGCCCTTGTTGCCGAGTCAAAGCGCCTTTCGAGCATCGAACGCATTAAAAAACATTCGGATGCGGCACTGCGCGCGCTTTATAAAAACGAAAAAGGGATCACCGCGTCATACATGGTCGAACGTGCGGTAGATGCGTTGTCGAAGCTTGTTGACGTTATACCGGAGTATACAGAGCTTTGTAATAAACTGAAAAGCTGTAAATACGAGCTTGACGATATTGCTAACGAAATATTTGCAAAATCGGAAGAATACTGTTTCGACGACGATCCTGTAAAACGCCTTGACGCGATCGAGGCAAGGTTGCAGGTGATAACGAGATTGAAGCGAAAATACGGCGCAACTCTGGATGAGGTGCTTGATTTCGCGGAAAACGCCAAAACCAAACTTGAAGAAATAGATAATTCCGATGATATTATGGCGGAACTTTCCGCCGAGTACAGATCAGCGGAGGCTAAACTGCGAAAAGTAGCTTTAGACATCAGTAAAGCGCGTAAGACTGCGGCGGCAAGTATAGAAAGCAGTATAGTCGACACCCTCGTTTACCTTGATATGCCAAAGGTGCGTTTTTCGGTTTCCGTTACGGAAAAGGATACGTTTGATAGGCTTGGGTGTAACTGCGCGGATTTTCTGATAGCGACAAACGCGGGAGAGCCGCTTTTGCCGCTTTCTAAAGTTGCATCGGGAGGCGAGCTTTCGCGTGTAATGCTCGCGGTAAAATGCGCCCTGGCGGATGCCGACGGAATATCAACCCTTATATTCGATGAGATCGATACGGGTGTTTCGGGCAAGACGTCGCGTAAGATCGGTGTTAAACTAAAGCAAGCATCAAAGTCTGCGCAAGTGCTTTGTGTAACGCATTCGGCTCAAATTGCCTCGCTCGCCGACGAACATTTTCTTATTTCAAAAAACGAACAAAACGGCAGATCGGAAACTGCCGTAGAGTTGCTTGACGAGCAGGGAAGAGTTAATGAAACAGCGCGGATCCTTGGCGGTCTGGCGGTTACTGATGCCCAGCGCCAAGCGGCTGTAGATATGATCGACGAAGGAAAAAATTATTAAATATTTTTAGGGAAGAACATCATGCAGAAATTTAAAAACATTATTGCAGAAGAAATTGCGAAATACTCAAGCGCAACGTTTGACGGAGCAACGCTTGAGGTGAAGGATATAGAAGAGCTTCTCGAATATCCGCCCGATACCTCGATGGGCGATATAGCTCTGCCTTGCTTTAAGCTTAGCCGTATGCTGCGCCGTTCTCCTGTGCAGATCGCTCTCGCACTTGAAGAAGCCTTGGCGGGAGCAAATGTCGGCATTTCGGCAAAGGCGCTGAACGGTTACCTTAACTTCAAGGTTGATAACGACATGCTTGCCAACCAGATACTCGCAGATATTTTTGCCGAGGGCGAGCAGTACGGCTCTCCGCGCATTGGTGATGGCAAAACGGTGGTGCTTGATTATTCATCTCCCAACGTTGCAAAGCCTTTCCACATCGGACACCTCGGAACCACCATTATCGGTCATTCTCTCAAAAGACTTCACGAGTTTGCAGGCTACAAATGCGTAGGTATCAACTATCTTGGTGACTGGGGAACTCAGTTCGGTAAGCTCATAGTTGCATATCGTAAGTGGGGAAGCCGTGAGGATATCGAAAACGGCGGCATTGATAAGCTCGTTGAGCTTTACGTGCGTTTCCACAAGGAAGCAGAAGACGATGCGGCGTTGAATGACGAAGCTCGGCTTGAGTTCTCAAAACTTGAACGTAACGATCCCGAAAATATCGAGCTTTGGCAGTGGTTTATTAAGATAAGCCTTGAGGAATATTCAAAGACCTATTCCCAGCTCGGTATCGATTTTGATTCTTATAAGGGAGAGAGCTTTTACACTGACAAAATGCCCGCGCAGATCGAAAAATTGCGCGAAATGGGACTTTTGAAGATAGATGACGGCGCATCTATCGTTGATCTTTCCGAATATAATATGCCCCCCTGTCTTATTCTCAAGCGTGACGGCTCAACGCTTTACCCCACCCGTGATATTGCCGCCGCGGTTTACCGCAAGCAGGAATACGGCTTTGATAAATGTATCTACGTTACCTCGTCCGCGCAGTCTTTGCACTTTGCGCAGTGGTTCAAGGTAGTGGAGATGATGGGATATGATTGGTACGGCCAGCTTGTCCACGTTCCCTACGGTACAGTCAGCATCAATGGTGAAAAGCTTGCTACCCGTACGGGCAACGTTATATTGCTCAAGGACCTTATCGCAATGGCGATAGACAAGGTTTCTCAGATAACAGCCGAAAAAAATCCCGATATGAGCGAGGCTGACAGGGCTAAAATAGCAGAGGAGGTCGGCGTTGGCGCAGTAGTTTTCTATTACCTTTCCAACAGCCGCATTAAAGATATTAACTTTATCCTTGAGGATGCGCTTTCCTACGACGGAAACACCGGCCCGTACGTTCAGTATACCTATGCGCGCACCTGCTCGCTTATGGAAAAGGCTAAGGACGTCCCTGCTCCCGAGCGTTATTCCATAAACACCGATGAGGAACGCGAGCTTCTCAAGGTTCTCGCTCTGTTCCCCGAAAAAGTAGCGTCTGCAATCGAGAGCTATGAGCCATCTGTGATCACACACTTCATTCTCGATCTTGCGGCAGCGTATAATCGTTTTTACCACAATTGTCAGATACTTACGCACGAGGATGCGGAGGTAGTCAAAACGAGAGTTGCGCTTACAAAGGCGGCTAACATCGTTCTCGGAACTGCATTCGAGCTTATTTGTCTTAAAAAGACTAAACAAATATAAAATTCATTAACAAAGAGGTATAAAAATGTCAGGACACAGCAAATGGAGTAACATCAAGCACAAAAAGGAAAAGACCGATGCTCAAAAGGCGAAGGTGTTTACCAAGATAGGTAAAGAGATCACCATCGCAGTTAAAGAGGGCGGTCCCGATCCTGCTTCCAACTCAAAATTGAGAGATCTTATCCAAAAGGCAAAATCCAACAACGTTCCCAATGACAATATTGAAAGAACCATCAAAAAGGCTATTGGTGCGGACAACGTTGCATACGAGGAGATCGTTTACGAGGGCTACGGTCCTTCGGGCGTAGCCGTTATCGTTGAAACTACAACCGACAACAGAAACCGTACTGCGGGCAACGTGCGCTCCTACTTCTCAAAGTATCACGGCAATCTCGGACAGTCGGGTTGCGTAGGCTTTATGTTTGACCCAAAGGGCGTTATCGTTATCTCTAATGAGGACGGCGATATCGATGAGGATGCGCTCATGGAGACGGCGCTTGAAGCGGGAGCTTCCGATTTCGCCGCCGAGGATGAGGTTTTTGAGATATATACGGAGCCGGATGACCTTTATGACGTTCAGGCGGCTATTGAGGCGGCAGGCTATACCGTGGCTTCTGCAGAAAAGGAAAAAGTTCCGCAGAACACCGTTACGCTTGACAGTGAGGACGACATCAAGTTTATGGGACTTCTTATCGAGAAGCTCGAGGATGATGATGACGTTATGAACGTTTGGCACAACTGGGAGAACGTACAGTAAAAAACAACTGCCGTTTTCGGCAAGAACGGATATATTCAAATGAACAAATACAAAAGGCTATTGTCCAACACGGCTATATTTGCGATAGGCACGTTTTCTTCGAAGATAATGGTCTATCTCTTGATGCCGCTGTACACCAATATCCTGTCTCCCGCGCAGTATTCCACATCGGATCTTATAACGCAGACGGCTAATCTTTTAGCACCGCTTTTTGCTATCGGAATTTGTGATGGCATTTTCAGATTTGCTCTTGACGCAGAGGAGAAGATCAAAGAGGTGTTTTCCTCGGGCATCTTCGTCCTTTTGTGCGGAGCGGGTGCGTTTCTCTTACTTTCTCCGCTGCTGTTCATATTCGATTTCGTTGACGGATACTCATGGCTCATTGTTGTTTACGTTTTGAGTGCTAATATTCAGCACGCTTGCGCGAATTATCTTAGAGGCAAGGGAGATACAAAGGGCTTTGCCATACAAGGTATAATAAATACTGCTCTTACCATTCTCTTTAATATTATTTTCCTTGTTTTTTTCCAAATGGGTGTTACAGGATACGTTTTGTCCGTTGTTGTGGCAAACGTTTGCGTTACACTTCTTATGATATTCTGGAAACGTTTGCATAACGATTTTGGATTTAGCCTGGTCAGGGCTGATACCGTAAAAAGTATGCTAAAATACAGCATACCGATGATACCTACGGCAATATTCTGGTGGATAACGAGCGTATCCAACAGATTCGTTGTCAAGGAGGTGTGCGGTGATGCTGTAAACGGTCTTTTTGCCGCCGCGTACAAGATACCTACCGTTATAACGTTGCTGACCACTATCTTTATAGAGGCGTGGCATTTTTCGGCTGTTAACGATGCCGATGATAATGATAGAGGAACGTTTTTCTCTACGGTCTTTAATAGCTATATGGGCATCATTTTTATGGCGGCGTCGGGACTTATTGCCTTTAGCAAGATATGCACGATAATTCTTTATGCGGATTCGTATTATGATGCGTGGCAGTATATGCCGACACTTATCCTTGCAACGACGTTTTCTGCGCTTACGACCTTTATGGGAAGTGTGTATCTGGTCAAAAAGAAGAGCGTTATGTCTTTTCTGACTGCTATGACTGGGGCTGTTGTTAATCTTGTGCTTTCGTTTCTTCTCATTCCCCGTATCGGTGCGCACGGCGCGGCACTTGCCGCCGCCGCAAGCTATTTCATCTCCTTCGTTTTGAGAACCATCACAGCACAGAAATTCGTCAGATTCAATTTCCACCCCATAAAGCTCGCAGTAAACTCGGCGTTTGTGGGAGTTCAGGCTTGGATAATGGTAGCGGAACTGCCGCATTGGATATTGTATCAGGCGCTCCTGCTCATAGCCGTGCTTATATTCAACGGAAAACCCATTTTGGAGGGCATTTTTCTTGCTCTTAAAAAACACAGGACGCAAAAAAACTGATATCCGCAATGGCGAAATACACCCCGATCTTTTTAAGGCGGGGTGTGTTTTTCTTTTTGTTGAAAGGAAAGAGGAGCTTCGCCAAATTAATTCAAAAAATATCTTTTTTCTATTGACAAAAAATAGTTAATATGATATTATATTTATGTTAATTATAGGGTTTCTGTGACTGACGGGGGATGTGATGTAACACAATGGAACAGAAATCTGTGGAGCATACGCTTTGCCGACCGTCTGGGCACATTTATTCTGTGGAATAAGTGCGCCTTTTTAGTTTTATGGAGGAATTGAAATGAAAAAAATCGGAATCGTTATGGGAAGTGACAGTGACCTTCCCGTTGTTCGTAAAGCAATAGATACTCTTGCTTCTTTTGGCGTACCCTATGAAGTACATATTTTTTCAGCGCACAGAACGCCCGAGGAGGCGTCTGTTTTTGCGTCTGAAGCAAGGAAAAACGGTTTTGGTGCGATCATTGCCGCCGCGGGAATGGCTGCTCACCTTGCAGGTGCGCTTGCCGCTCGTACCACTCTGCCCGTAATAGGCATTCCCTGCAGTTCAAATAAGCTTGACGGCATTGATGCTCTTCTGTCGACTGTGCAAATGCCTTCGGGAATACCCGTGGCTACCGTCGCTGTTGATGGAGCTGTCAATGCCGCTTTGATCGCTATACAAATACTTGGCGTGACCGATGCGGATCTTGCCGCAAAGCTTGATGCAAAACGCGTGGCAGATGCCGAAAAGGTACTCCAGAAGAACGCCTCCGTGGAGGCAGAGTTCAACAAATAATATCGCACCAAAATCGCAGATCGGGAGGTAACCAAATGGGTGGTTTTTTTGGAGCAGTTGCTAATCACGACGTCATTACAGAGGTCTTTTTTGGAACAGACTATCATTCTCATCTCGGAACGAGTCGCGGCGGAATGGCGGCTTATGATGAAAAGATAGGTCTGCAACGTGAAATTCACAATATTCAAAATTCTCCTTTCAGGACTAAATTCGAGCACGTTTTTGATGAAATGTGCGGAAACTCCGCCATAGGTTGTATAAGCGACACAGATCCTCAACCGCTTCTGGTACGCTCAAATCTTGGCACGTATGCAATATCGACCGTGGGCAAGATAAATAATGCAAACGAGCTTATTGAACACTATCTTTCGTTTAGCGGCGGACATTTTGATGCCATGACGGGCGGAAGGGTAAATGCAAACGAGCTTGTTGCTGCCATGATAAACCAAAAAAGCACTTTTGTTGAGGGAATTCAGTTTGCTCAACGAATGATATCCGGAACTGCGTCTATCCTTATTCTCACCGATGAGGGAAAGCTCATTGCCGCGCGTGATAAGCTCGGAAGAGTTCCCGTTATCATTGGAAAAAATGAGGACGGATATTGCGTTTCTTTTGAATCTTATGCTTGCTTTAAGCTCGGATATCAGTACGAGAAAGAGCTTGGTCCCGGCGAGGTGGTGGAGCTTACCGCAAACAGCCTTACCCAGCTTGCCGCACCTGGCAAAAAAATGCGAATGTGCGCATTCCTTTGGTCTTATTTTGGCTATCCGACCTCGGAATACGAGGGTGTCAGCGTTGAGGCTATGCGTTACCGCAACGGAGCGATAATAGCAAAACATGACGAAAAAACGGGAGTTGTCGACGACCTTGATTACGTTGGAGGAGTTCCTGATTCCGGCACACCGCATGCAATAGGTTACGCCAACGAAAGCAAAGCTCCGTTTGCGAGACCATATATAAAATATACACCTACATGGGCAAGAAGCTTTATGCCTCAAAAACAATCCGAACGTAATAAGATAGCAAACATGAAGCAGATACCCGTTCACCAACTTATTGAGGGGAAAAATCTTCTTTTCGTTGATGATTCGATAGTGCGCGGCACACAGCTTAAGGAGACCGTCGATTTCCTTTACACCAACGGCGCAAAATCGGTACATATGCGCTCCGCGTGCCCGCCTATAATGTATGGCTGTAAATACCTTAATTTCTCGCGCTCGACAAATGACATGGAGCTTATAACCCGTCGCACGATAGTTGAGCTTGAGGGTGAGGATGGACTTAAATATATTGACGAATACAGCGATCCCAATACCGAGCGCGGCAAAAAGCTCCGCCGTGCCATTGCGGATAAATTCAATTTCGCAACTCTTGAATTTCAAACATTGCAGGGACTTATCGATTCGATAGGACTTGAGCCCTGCAAGTTATGCACTTACTGCTGGACAGGTAAAGAATAATTAATATAGAGAGGTTAAAAAATGAGCCACAAGAATTCCAGATCAGATAGCTACGCAGCCGCAGGTGTTGATATTACTGCGGGTTACCGCGCCGTTGAACTTATGAAACAGCATATCGCAAAAACCATGACAAGCGGTGTTTGCTCCGACCTTGGCGGTTTTGGCGGCCTTTTCGAGCTTGATATCACGGGCATGACCAAGCCTATTCTCGTTAGCGGTACTGACGGAGTAGGTACGAAGCTTAAGCTCGCATTTCTTATGGATAAGCACGATACCGTGGGAATCGACTGCGTTGCAATGTGTGTAAACGACGTTATATGCGTTGGCGCAAAGCCCTTGTTTTTCCTTGATTACATAGCTTGCGGCAAGAATATTCCCGAGCGTATTGCTGATATCGTAAAGGGCGTTTGCGACGGTTGCGTCATGTCTGGCGCGGCTCTTATCGGCGGCGAGACTGCCGAGATGCCGGGTTTCTATCCCGTAGATGAATACGATCTTGCAGGTTACTGCACGGGCATAGTTGATAAATCCAAGGTTATAGACAACAAGAAGATGAAGGCGGGCGACGTTATTATCGCGCTCCCTTCGAGCGGTGTCCACTCAAACGGATTCTCCCTTGTAAGAAAGGTATTTGACGTTGAAAACGCCGATATCAAGATTCCCGTTGCGGAGCTTGGCGGAAAGTCTGTTGGCGAGACTCTGCTCACCCCCACGAGAATATATGTAAAGCCCGTTCTCGCTCTTATGGAAAAGGTCAATGTTCGCGGCATTTCTCACATCACGGGCGGCGGTTTCTATGAAAATATTCCGAGAAGCATTCCCGAAGGACTTGGCGCAGTTATTGACCGAGCTTCTATCAGAGTTCTTCCTATTTTCGACCTCATTGCCAAAACAGGTAATATCAGCGAGCGAGATATGTTCAACACCTTTAACATGGGAGTTGGCATGAGCATCGTAGTTCCTGCTGACGAGGCTGATATGGCTCTTGAAATATTGAAGGAAAACGGCGAGGATGCTTACGTGATCGGTAAGATCGTTGAGTCAGATGACAGCATCGTTATTTGCTGATGAAACGTCTGTTTAACGGAATCTCTGCAGGAATCCTCATTTCCATAGGCGGAAGTGTATTTCTCTCCGCCGACAACAAATATGTAGGAGCAATGTTTTTCTGCGTTGCGTTGATATGTATTTGTGCAAAATCGTATCTTCTTTTTACGGGCAAAGTTGGTTATCTTGTTGAGGACCATACGAAATCCAATGTCGGAGATGTTCTGCTTGCTCTTCTTGGCAACACGATAGGAACTGTCGTTTGCGGATACGCTATCCGATATGCTTTGCCGGTTGTTGGCAACGTGGCTGAAATTACTTGTGCCGCAAAGCTTGAGCAAACATTTCTTATGACGCTCGTGCGCGGTATATTATGCGGAATACTTATGTATCTCGCTGTCAGCATTTACAAGGAGAAGGGAACTTACATTTCGATCCTTTTCTGCGTCCCTGCATTTATCATTGCAGGTTTTGAGCATTCCATTGCGGATATATTTTATTTTGCCGCATCGGGCATTGTTTCGCTCCGCGCATTTGGCTTTGTTTGGACTGTAATACTTGGTAATGCGCTCGGCGGTATGCTTCTGCCCTTGATCTCGATGATAGGAAAGAACGAGGACAAAAAATGAAAGAAAAAATGAATATAGCCGTTCTCGTTTCGGGCGGCGGCACCAATCTTCAAGCGCTTATCGATGCTGAAAAAAACGGTATTATAAAGTCGGGAAGCATCAAGCTCGTTATTTCAAATAACAAAAACGCATACGCTCTTACCCGTGCCGCAGATGCTAATATTGCTACTGCCGTTGTTGTCAAGAGCGAGTGCGGCTCTGCCGAGGCGTTTGAGGATGCAATCAGCGCTCTTCTGGAGAAAAACGATATCGACTTTATAGTCCTCGCGGGCTTTATGTCGATCCTTAGCGAGAAATTCACGTCGAAATATCCAAAGCAGATAATCAACGTTCACCCATCTCTCATTCCGTCGTTCTGCGGCAAGGGCTTCTACGGACTTCGTGTACACGAGGCAGCTCTTGAATACGGCGTAAAAGTAACGGGCGCGACCGTACATTTCGTAAACGAGATCCCCGACGGCGGTGAGATAATTATGCAAAAGGCTGTTGCTATCAAAGACGGCGACACGCCCGAGAAACTGCAAAAGCGCGTAATGCGTCAGGCGGAATGGAAGATACTTCCGCTTGCAGTTGAAAAAGTATGTTCAAATAAACTCGATTGGAGATAAAACATGGCACTTTACGATATCAAAAACCTGCTTTCTACCAACACCTACCCCGGTCGCGGAATCATAATCGGTAAATCCGCCGACGGCAAGAACGCAATGATAGCGTACTTTATTATGGGCAGAAGCGAAAATAGCCGCAATCGTATTTTTGAGCGTTTTGACGGAGGTATGCGTACAAAGGCTTTTGACGAATCCAAGCTGTCCGATCCGAGCCTTATAATCTACAACCCCTATCTTTCTGCCAAGGGCGGCAACATTGACATCATAACAAACGGTGACCAGACCAACACCGTTTATGACTATATCTGCGACGGCAAGAGCTTCGAGGATGCTCTCATGACTCGTGAGTTTGAGCCTGATGCGCCCAATTTTACTCCCAGAATTTCGGGTGCACTTTACTACTGCTTCCCCGGAAACGTATTTACCTACAAGCTCTCCATTCTCAAGAGCGCAAACGGACGCCCCGAGGCGTGCAACCGCTATTTTTATAACTACGCTCCCGAAAACGGAATCGGACATTTCATCCACACCTATAAGTGCGACGGCAATCCCATTCCGTCCTTCTACGGCGAGCCCGAGGAGGTAGAGCTTCCCAACACCGCAGAGGAGCTTGCCGAGATCGTTTGGAGCAATCTTAACGCTGATAACAAGGTATCTCTCTTTGTTCGTGCTATTCCTCTTGACGGCAGCGAAGCTACGGAGATAATCATAAACAAAAACATATAATGCAGAGGATCATACAATGAAAGAATTTGAACTGAAATACGGCTGTAACCCAAACCAGAAGCCCGCTAAGATCTACATGGCAGACGGAAGTGAGCTTCCCATCGAGATACTTTCGGGCCGTCCCGGATACATCAATTTTCTTGATGCTTTTAATAGCTGGCAGCTTGTTAAAGAGCTTAAAGAGGCTCTCGGTCTGCCTGCGGTAACGTCCTTCAAGCACGTCAGTCCCACCTCTGCGGCAGTTGGAATCAAGCTTTCCGATACGCTCAAGAAGGCTTGTTTTGTTGACGATATCGAAGGTCTTGACGATTCGCCCCTCGCTTGCGCGTATGCACGAGCAAGAGGCACGGACCGTATGTGTTCTTTTGGTGACTGGGTAGCGCTTTCCGATGTTTGCGACGTTACCACCGCGCTGATGATCAAGCGCGAGGTGTCCGACGGCGTTATCGCCCCCGGCTACGAGCCCGAGGCACTTGAGATACTCAAGTCCAAGAGAAAAGGCAACTACAATATCGTTAAGATTGACCCCAATTACGTTCCCGCTCCCATCGAGACCAAGCAGGTCTACGGAATTACGTTTGAGCAGGGAAGAAACAATTTTGAGATCAACCGTGAGCTTCTTACCAATGTTGTTACTGCTAACAAGGAAATGCCCGAGAGCGCTATCCGCGATCTCATCGTTGCGCTGATCACCCTTAAATACACGCAGTCAAATTCCGTTTGCTATGCGGTTGACGGACAGGCTATCGGAGTTGGCGCAGGTCAGCAGTCGAGAATCCATTGCACTCGCCTTGCGGGTGAAAAGGCAGACACTTGGTTCTTGCGTCAGCATGAAAAGGTTCTCAATCTTCCTTTTAGAGAGGACATCGGCAGACCCGACAGAGACAATGTTATCGACGGTTATATTAATAAGAATGAAGAGGATGTTTGCGCCGACGGAAATTGGCAAAAGTACTTTACCGTTCGTCCCGAGCCTCTCACCGATGAGGAGGCAAAGGCGTTCCTTGCCACCCGTGACGGTGTAGCCCTCGGATCTGATGCATTCTTCCCGTTTGGAGATAATATTGAGCGCGCACATAAGAGCGGCGTTAAGTATATCGCTGAACCCGGCGGCTCGATCAGAGATGATAACGTAATTGCAACCTGCGACAGATACGGTATGGCAATGGCGTTTACGGGAATGAGACTTTTCCACCACTAATTAAACGGAGATTTCAAATGAAGATACTTGTAATTGGCGGCGGCGGACGCGAGCACGCCGTTATAAAGGCTATAAAGAAAAATCCCGACGTTGAGTGCATTTATGCGCTTCCGGGTAACGGCGGAATAGCCGCTGACGCTATCTGCGTTAACATCGGAGCTAAGGATATCGACGCTATCGTTGATTTTGCGCTCGAAAAAGCTATTGATTACGCAATAGTTACTCCCGATGATCCGCTCGTTCTCGGTGCGGTAGATGCTCTAAACGCCAAGGGCATCCCTTGCTTTGGCCCTGATAAAAAAGCGGCAATAATCGAGGGTAGCAAGGCGTTTTCTAAAAATCTTATGAAAAAATATTCTATTCCCACTGCGGAATATGAGATATTTGATAACAAGGATGCGGCACTTGATTACCTCAAGGGTGTAGATTACCCCATTGTAGTAAAGGCTGACGGACTTGCACTCGGCAAGGGTGTTATTATTGCGCAGGACCGCAAGGAAGCCGAGGACGCAGTTGTTTCCATGATGGAGGATAAGGTGTTCGGAAATAGCGGCGATAACATCGTTATCGAGGAATTTCTCACAGGCCCCGAGGTCTCCGTTCTTGCGTTTACTGATGGCAAGACAGTCGTTCCCATGGTCTCTTCAATGGATCATAAGCGTGCGGGAGATAATGACACGGGACTTAACACGGGCGGAATGGGTACTATCGCGCCCAACCCATACTACACAGCGGACGTTGCCAAGGTTTGTATGGATGAGATATTCCTTCCTACCGTTAACGCTATGAACGCCGAGGGACGCACCTTTAAGGGATGCTTGTACTTCGGACTCATGCTCACTCCCAAGGGCCCCAAGGTGATCGAATATAATTGTCGCTTTGGAGACCCCGAAACGCAGGTCGTTCTCCCGCTTCTTAAAAGCGATCTGTTGACAATAATGAAGGCAGTAACCGAGGAAAGACTTGCGGACGTAGACGTTGAGTTTTCCGACGGTGCGGCTTGCTGTGTTATTATGGCTTCCAAGGGATATCCGCAGAAGTATGATAAAGGCTTTGAGATATCTATTCCCAATGAGCTTTCTTCGTCCGTTTACGTTGCAGGAGCGGAGCTTCGCGATGGCAAGCTTCTTACATCGGGTGGAAGAGTTCTCGGCGTAACTGCCACGGCTGACAATCTCCCCGAGGCTATTAAAATGGCGTACGGCAAGGTGGAGAACATCAGCTTTGATAATGCA
The DNA here is from genome assembly GCA_045546615.1 of Eubacteriales bacterium. Lineage (GTDB taxonomy): Bacteria > Bacillota > Clostridia > Oscillospirales > CAG-272 > CAG-390. The sequence goes on from JAZQDD010000039.1 coordinate 21,063, forward strand.
TACTACCGCAACGACATCGGCGCACGCGCACTTAAAGCGCTTACGGAGGATTGATTATGGTTTATAGAATTTTCGTAGAGAAAAAGGCAGGACTTGATAACGAGGCTCGCGCACTTTGCTCTGAACTTAAAAATCTCGTTGGCATTTCAAACCTTGAATACGTAAGAATACTTAACAGATATGATGCTGAAAACATCTCCGAGGAGCTGTTTGACGAGGCTGTTCGCAGTGTGTTTTCCGAGCCTCAGCTCGATATCACGTCCTCTGATGTCGTATCCAACGGAGGATATGTTTTTGCTGTCGAATTTCTCCCCGGTCAGTTTGACCAAAGGGCGGATTCTGCCGCACAGTGCATACAGATAATTTCCTGCGGAGATCGCCCGACGATCAGAACGGCAAAAGTGTACGTTCTCGGCGGAAAGCTTACCGAGTCGGATATCGAGAAGATAAAGAAATACGTTATAAACCCCGTAGAAGCGCGCGAGGCGGCACTTGAAAAGCCCGAAACCCTTGCGGCGCAGTACGAGCTTCCGACCACTGTCGCAACACTTGACGGCTTCTGCGCGCTTGACCGCGCAGGTCTTGCTGATTTTGTGGCAAAATACGGTCTTGCAATGGATATTGACGACATCAGTTTTTGTCAGCAATATTTTATTTCAGAAAAGCGCGATCCCACTATCACCGAGATTAGGATGATCGATACCTATTGGTCGGATCACTGCCGTCACACCACGTTCCTTACAACTATTGACAACGTGAGCTTCGAGGACGAGCTTCTCCGCGCCGCGTACGAGGATTATCTCGCCGTTCGCAGAGAGATAGGCAGAACCAAGCCCATAAATCTCATGGACATTGCAACGGTTGCCACAAGATACCTCAAGAAAAAAGGTATGCTTGACAAGCTCGATGAATCCGAGGAGATCAATGCTTGCACTGTCAAGATTGAGATCGAGGCAGACGGTAAAAAAGAGCCTTGGCTTCTTCTTTTCAAAAACGAAACACACAATCACCCCACGGAGATTGAGCCTTTTGGCGGCGCGGCTACTTGTATTGGCGGCGCTATACGCGATCCGCTCTCGGGCAGATCCTACGTTTATGCCGCAATGCGCGTAACAGGCGCGGCAGATCCGCTGACTCCCGTTTCCGAGACCATCAAGGGCAAACTCCCCCAGCGAAAGATAGTTACAACAGCCGCGGCGGGCTACTCCTCCTACGGTAACCAGATCGGTCTTGCTACCGGTATGGTAGACGAGCTTTATCACAAAGGCTACGCCGCCAAGCGTATGGAGATCGGTGCTGTTATTGCTGCCGCCCCCGCTGAAAACGTGCGCCGTGAGCGCCCCGAGGATGGAGACATTGTAATTCTGCTTGGCGGAAGAACAGGTCGCGACGGTTGCGGTGGAGCAACGGGTTCATCGAAAAAGCATACGATGGAATCCCTGGAAACTTGCGGAGCAGAGGTTCAAAAGGGTAATGCTCCCGAGGAAAGAAAGCTCCAGCGCCTCTTTAGAAATCCCACTGCTTGCCGTATGATCAAGCGTTGTAATGATTTTGGCGCGGGCGGTGTTTCGGTTGCGGTTGGCGAGCTTGCTGACGGACTTGACATCGATCTTAACGCAGTTCCCAAAAAATATGACGGACTTGACGGAACTGAACTTGCTATCAGCGAGTCTCAGGAGAGAATGGCCGTTGTAGTCGAGGCAAAGGATGTTGAAGGTTTTATGGCTCTTGCCGAAAGTGAAAACCTCGAGGCTACCGTAGTTGCACGCGTTACCGAAGAGCCTCGTCTGCGTATGCATTGGAATGGAAATACTATCGTTGATATTTCCCGTGAGTTCCTCAACTCAAACGGCGCTGAAAAGCATATAGATATTGCTCCCGCAACACCTGCGGATTACGCTAAAAATATTCCCGCAGATTTTACTGATGGTTATATGGCTCTTGCATCCGACCTCAACGTATGCTCAAAGCGCGGTCTTTCGGAACGTTTTGACTCTACGATAGGTGCGGGAACCGTCCTTATGCCATTTGGCGGAAAGCATCAGAAAACACCTATTCAGGCAATGGTGCACAAGATCTCGGTAGAGAAAAAGCATACCGAGGATTGCTCCTTCATGTCTTGGGGATACAACCCCTTTATTACCGAAAAGAGCCCCTATCACGGCGCTTATCTTGCAGTAGTGGAGAGCGTAGCAAAGCTTATTGCCGCAGGTGCAAGCTTCGAGGACGTTTATCTCACTTTCCAGGAATATTTTGAAAAGCCCGCACGCGATCCCAAACGTTGGGGTAAGCCCTTGGCGGCGCTCCTTGGCGCATTTAAGGCACAGCTTGACCTTGGAATCGCTTCTATTGGTGGTAAGGACTCCATGAGCGGCTCTTTTGAGGACATTGATGTTCCCCCTACGCTCGTTTCCTTCGCTGTCACTACGGGAAAGACCGCAGACGTTGTTTCGGGTGAGTTCAAAAAATCCGGTTCCAATCTCATTCTTATTGCTCCCGAATACGATGAAAACGGTCTGCCTACCGCAGACTCGCTCAAAAAATGCTTTGCCACCGTTAGTGCGCTTGTGCGCGAAGGAAAGGTCTACTCGGCGTGGACGCCCACATACGGCGGTATTGCAGAGGGCGTTCTGAAAATGTGCATTGGTAATGGCTTTGGCTTCAAGTATGCTGATGGCGTTACACTTAAGAAGATATTCTCCTATGCATACGGTGCGTTCCTCATTGAGACTGATGAAAAGATAGGTGAGCTTATAGGTACGGTTACCGATAGCGGTGCTATTGAGCTTGGTAGCGAATGTGTGAGCCTTGCACAGCTTTCACACGCGTATGAGGCAAAACTTGAGAGTGTATATCCTTGTATGGAAAAGGAAGAAGTCAAGAAGTATGAAAACTTCTCCTTTACAGCAGATAGCCGTAAAGCTCCCGCTATTATAACCTCAACACCCAAGGTTCTTATTCCCGTGTTCCCCGGAACGAACTGTGAGTACGATTCCGCCAAGGTTATGCGTGACGCGGGCGCAGATGCCGAAATATTCGTTATTAACAACCTTACTGCCGATTCTATAGCTCGCAGTGTGGATCAGTTTGCCGAAAAGCTCAAAACCGCACAAATGGTATTCATCCCGGGCGGTTTTTCAGGCGGCGACGAGCCTGACGGTTCTGGTAAGTTCATCATGGCGTTCTTCCGCAATGAAGCGATAAAGAACGGCGTTCACGATCTGCTTGATAACCGCGGCGGTCTTATGTGCGGTATCTGTAACGGTTTCCAGGCTCTTGTTAAACTTGGACTCGTTCCGTATGGTAAGATCATCGACACTGATGAGAATTGTCCTACGCTTACCTTTAATAACATAGCACGTCACCAATCCAAGCTCGTGCGTATCAGAGTAGCGTCCAACAAGTCTCCGTGGCTTTCCGCTACGAATGTAGGAGATGTTTACACTGTTCCGATCTCTCACGGCGAAGGCAAGTTCTTGGCTTCTGATGAGATGGTTGCCACCCTTGCTGCAAACGGTCAGATAGCTACGCAGTACGTGGATCTTGACGGTAATGCCACCGATGATATCAGATACAACCCCAACGGCTCCGTTTGCGCTATTGAAGGTATAACCTCGCCCGACGGCAGAGTATTTGGTAAGATGGGACACAGCGAGAGAATTGGCTCGGGACTTTACAAAAACGTCCCCGGTCAGTTCGATATGCAGATGTTTGCTTCTGCTGTAAAGTATTTCAAAGGCTGAACGCTTCTCTGAATTATTAAACCTTGGAGGAAAATAAAGTGGCATACCTTTCTGATATTGAAATCGCTCAGGCGGCGAAAATGTCATATATAGGCGATATAGCCAAAACCGCAGGTATCGACGATAAGTATCTTGAACCGTATGGTAAATATAAGGCTAAGGTCGATTATTCTCTCCTTAATGAATCCTCGCGCCCTAACGGCAAGCTCGTTCTTGTAACAGCTATTACACCTACTCCTGCAGGAGAAGGAAAGACCACCACCACCATCGGACTTTCTGACGGACTTCGTAGGATCGGTAAAAACGTTGTAGTTGCGCTCCGTGAGCCGTCTCTTGGACCCGTTTTCGGTGTCAAGGGCGGCGCTGCGGGCGGCGGTTATGCGCAGGTTCTTCCCATGGAGGACATCAATCTGCATTTTACGGGAGATTTTCACGCTATCGGCGCGGCAAATAATCTCCTTGCCGCTATGCTTGATAACCACATCTATCAGGGAAACGCGCTCGGAATCGATCCTCGCCGCATCACTTGGCGCAGATGTGTTGATATGAACGACCGTCAGCTCCGTTTCGTAACGGACGGCCTTGGCGGACGTTTCAACGGTGTTCCGCGTGAGGACGGATATGATATTACTGTAGCATCCGAGATCATGGCAGTTTTCTGTCTTTCGTCGTCTATAACTGACCTGAAAGAAAGACTTTCCCGCATAGTTGTTGCTTATACCTATGAGGACAAGCCCGTAACGGCGGGCGATCTTAAAGCTGTTGGCGCAATGACGGCATTACTCAAAGATGCTCTCAAACCCAATCTCGTGCAAACAATGGAGGGAACTCCCGCATTTGTTCACGGCGGTCCTTTTGCTAACATCGCTCACGGCTGTAACTCCATTATCGCGACAAGAATGGCAATGAAGCTTGGTGATTATGCGGTGACTGAGGCAGGATTTGGCGCCGATCTCGGAGCAGAGAAGTTCCTCGATATCAAGTGCCGTGCGGCGGGGATTCGCCCCAATGCCGTAGTCGTTGTGGCGACTGTTCGTGCGCTTAAAATGCATGGCGGAACACCTAAAACCGAGCTTGGCACAGAGAATCTTGAATCTCTCGAAAAAGGCATTCCTAACCTTCTTCGCCACGTTTCTAACATCAAGAACGTGTATAAGCTCCCATGCGTAGTGGCTGTTAACCGTTTCCCCACCGACACTGATGCGGAGATAGCTCTTGTTATAGAAAAGTGCAAAACGCTTGGCGTAAACGTAGCTCTCTCTACCGTGTGGGCAGATGGCGGCAAGGGCGGTGTAGCGCTTGCCGAGGAGGTTGTGCGCCTTTGTGAGGAGAAGAATGATTTCTCGTTCAGCTATGAGCTTGACCTTTCCATAAAAGAAAAGATCGAGACCATCGTTCGCCGCATCTACGGCGGCGTGGGAGTATCCTTTGATGCATCTGCTGAAAAATCTATTGCAAAACTCGCCGCGCTTGGCTTTGATAAGCTTCCGATCTGCGTAGCCAAAACGCAATACAGCTTTTCGGACGATGCTACAAAGCTTGGTGCGCCCGAGGGCTTTACCGTTAATGTGCGTGACGTTAAGGTGTCTGCGGGAGCAGGCTTTATCGTTGTGCTGACGGGTGCTATCATGACGATGCCCGGACTTCCGCCAAAGCCCGCCGCCGAGAAGATCGACGTGGACGAAAACGGAAGAATATCAGGACTCTTCTGATTTTTATATACAAAAAACAGCACCTCTTTCGAAGTGGCGCTGTTTTTTGTGTTTTTGATAAAAAATACAAACTTTGTATTGACAAAGTAACGTATTTATGGTATTATGAATTAACTGAAATAAAGAATAGAGGCGCGACTGTTCAAAAGTAAGGTTTGTGTAACGCTCGCAACGATTGCAAACACGAAAGGGGAGGTCGCCGAAGGAGCGCGAGGCGAAAGCGTATCCTGGTAACTCGGACAATATCCGTTTTACTGTCGTGGACGGCGGTTTGCGCCGTTTTAACGGAGTGCTATCATTATTATTTGAATATACGTCCTCACCAGAGGACCTTCGGTAATTGTGGTAGTCGATGTTATATCGGCTATTTTTATTTTTCAGAATAATTATTATTTCAGGAGAAACAGAGATGAAAACAGTATTTACAGGTGCGGCTTCTGCAATTATTACCCCATTTGATAATCAAGGGAATATCGATTTTGATGCTTTTGGGCGTCTGCTTGATTGGCAGGTCAGCGAGGGCATCGATGCTATTGTTGTTGGCGGCACAACCGGTGAGGGCTCGACTCTTACCGATGCGGAGCATAAGGCTATTATAAAGTTTGCTGTTGACCAGATAGCAGGCAGAGTGCCCGTTATCGCAGGAACAGGCTCTAACCATACCGACTATGCACTTGAGCTTACACGCTATTCATGCGAGGTCGGTGCTGATGCGGCGCTTGTTGTTACACCTTATTATAACAAGGCTACACAGAAGGGACTCATTAAAATGTATGAGACCATTGCAGATGCAAGCTCCATTCCGCTTATTCTGTATAATGTACCTTCTCGTACCGGCGTCAATATTGATCCCGCAACCTATGCGGCCCTTGCTGACCACCCTATGATTCAGGGAATCAAAGAAGCAAGCGGAGACCTCTCTCGCGCCGCTGAAACACTCCATCTTGTTGGCGATAAGCTTGATATGTATTCGGGAAATGACGATCAGATAATCCCTATTATGTCACTTGGCGGAAAGGGTGTAATTTCCGTGCTTTCCAATCCGCTTCCTAAGCTCACAAGCCGTATGTGCCACCTCTTCCTCGAAGGAAAGACGACGGAAGCCGCAAAACTTCAGCTTGATATGATTCCTCTTGTCAAGGCATTGTTCTCCGAGGTCAACCCCATTCCCGCAAAGGCGGCAATGGCTGCCATGGGATACGGCGCGGATTATCTGCGTTCGCCGCTTACCCCTATGGAGGATGCTCACAAGGAAGTTCTCTTCACCCGCATGCGCGAGGCAGGCATAAATATCTAATATAAATTTAGGAAGTAAAAAAATGAAGATTATACTGAATGGCTCTCTCGGCAGAGTAGGCGGCGAGCTTCAACGTCTTTGCGACGGCGGATATCACGGAACCAAAATCGCTGCCTATGTTGATATAAATAACCAATCCGTTCCGAGCAGAAAAATTTATAACGATATATTTGATTTTACGGGAGCGGCTGACTGCATCATTGATTTTTCGCATCACAGCGCAACAAAAAAGCTGACGGATTATGCCGTTGAGCGCCGCATCCCCCTCGTGATAGCTACAACGGGACACACACCCGAAGAGCTTGCTATGATCGAGGAAGCCTCAAAAAAGATAGCTATCTTCCATTCTGCAAATATGTCCGTTGGTGTAGCGGTGCTTGTGAAGCTTGCAAAGTCCGCCGTTGCGGCGTTCCCGGATGCAGATATAGAAATTATTGAAAAGCATCACAACCGCAAACTTGACGTTCCCAGCGGAACAGCTCTTATGCTCGCTAATGCGATAAAGCTCGTCCGCCGCGACTCCGAGTTTGTTATTGGTCGTAGCGAGAACGGTATGCGCCAGCCCCAGCACATCGGTATTCACGCCGTCAGAATGGGCAATATCATCGGTGAGCATGAGGTCATAATCGGCACGGATTCGCAGACTATAACTCTCAAGCATGAGGCACATAGCAGAGCTTTGTTTGCGGAGGGGGCTATAGCGGCGGCTGAATTTATGAGCGGAAAGAAAAACGGTCTTTATACAATGGAGGATATGCTCCGCGACCGTTAAAATTGCAGTTTTTGCAGTTATATTTTAATTATTAAGGATTTTAAAATGATTAGTGATAACATTTCTATCAATTCCGCGGGGCATCTTTGCTTTGCGGGACACGATACCGTTGACCTTGCAAAGAAATACGGAACTCCGCTGTATCTTATAGATGAGCAAAGAGTAAGAGAACGTTGCCGCATATATGCCGAGGCAATGAAGAATGCTTTTGGCGGCGATTCTCACCCTCTTTTTGCAAGCAAGGCGCTTTCCTTTAAGCGCATTTATGAGATAATAAACGAGGAGGGAATAGGAACTGATATCGTCTCTCCCGGTGAGCTTTACACCGCTGTTTTGGCAGGATTCCCCATGGAAAAGGCGTATTTCCACGGAAATAACAAGACTGATGATGATATTGCCTTTGCAATGGATAGCGGTATAGGCTATTTTGTTTGCGATAATATTGAGGAGCTTAACGCTATTGATGCCGAAGCATCAAAGAGAGGGATAGTTCAAAAAATACTTCTCAGAATCACTCCCGGAATCGATCCTCATACGCTGGAGAAGATAAGCACGGGCAAAGTCGACTCCAAGTTCGGTGCGGCTATTGAAACGGGGCAGGCGGATGAGATAACCGCCGCGGCGCTTTCTCTGCCGAATATAAAGCTACAAGGCTTCCATTGCCATATCGGTTCTCAAATATTTGAGTTTGAGCCGTTTTGCGATGCCGCAAGAACCATGCTTGAGTTCATTGCGCAAATCAAGAGCAAATACGCATACGAAGCACAAGAGCTTAATCTCGGCGGCGGAATGGCTGTAAGATACAAGGAAGAGCATCCAAGCATAAGCTATGCCGATAATATAGCAGAAATAGGCATACTTATTGATTCTCTTTGTAGAGAGCTTCAAATCAAGAAGCCCACTATCCTCATGGAACCCGGAAGAAGCATTGTCGGAGATGCGGGAATGACTCTGTATACCGCAGGAACGCTGAAGGAGATCAAGGGATTTAAGACCTACGTTTCGATAGATGGCGGAATGTGCGACAATCCGCGCTACGCCCTTTACGGTTCGCCGTATACCGTCATGCTTGCAAACCGCGCAAATGACGAGGCGGATTGCATCTGCACCGTGGCTGGAAGATGTTGCGAAAGCGGCGATCTCATTCAGGAAAACGTGGCTCTTCCCAGACCGAAGCGCGGAGATATCGTTGCTGTGTTGACAACGGGGGCTTATAATTATTCGATGTCATCGAATTATAACCGTTTGCCCCGTCCCGCACTCGTTATGCTTGATGGCGGTAGGGACTATGTCGCGGTAAGACGTGAGACCTTTGCTGACGTGGCAAGAAACGATATATAATTAGAAAAACGAAGCTTCACCCACGTGGAGCTTCGTTTTTTTGAATAATAATACAAACACAAATTGTTATTTTATATTTATTTTTAATAAAATAAAAAATACTTTGCACAAAGTGAAAATAACTATTGACAAGCACAAAACAATGTTGTATAATTAATCTATATTGTTTGGCGAAAATGCATAAACATACAAGCGTTTGATGAATATACATAAAAGGATAAATTTACCATGCCAAAGATTTTTATTGACGGAAGTGCAGGTACCACGGGACTTCGTATATATGAAAGACTTGAGGGACGTTCCGATCTTGAGCTGATCGTTTTATCTGAGGAGCTTCGCAAGGATACAGAGGCTCGCAGAGAGGCTATAAATAGCGCAGACATTGCTTTTTTATGCCTTCCCGATGCCGCGGCTATTGAGGCTGTTTCGCTTGTTGAGAACACCGCTACAGCTATCATTGACACATCAACCGCTCATAGAACGAGCGAAGGGTGGACTTATGGCTTTCCGGAGCTTTGCGGACAGCGTGAAAAGATCGCGGTTTCAAAGAGGATCGCCAATCCGGGATGTCACGCTACTGGATTTATCTCGCTTGTCGCCCCCCTTGTAGAAATTGGTATAATTCCGCAAGATGCGCTTCTCACCGCGTTTTCGCTTACGGGGTATTCGGGCGGCGGAAAAAAGATGATCGCTGAATACGAGTCCGAGAGCAGAGATACGCTCTTGGGTGCTCCGCGTCAATACGGACTTACACAGATGCACAAGCATCTGCCGGAAATGTCAAAGATATGCGGCATTGCAAACGCTCCCGTTTTTTGCCCGATAGTCGGTGATTTTTACAGCGGAATGGAGGTTACTGTCCCCCTGTTTGCGTCTGCGATAAACGGAACGCTCGAGGATATCAAAAAAGCCTATTCCGCCTACTACACAAACGGACTTGTAAGCTTTACCGAGAATGATGAGGGCGGATTTATGTCAGCTTGTGCTTTCTCGGGCAGAGACGATCTTGTGGTCAGCGCACACGGCAACAATGACAGGATTATACTCACGGCACGCTTTGATAATCTCGGTAAGGGAGCATCTGGTGCGGCTATACAGAATATGAACATTCTTTTGGGTGTTGATGAAAAAACAGGACTTGTAATTTAAGGAGATATAAAGATGAAGCTCATAAACGGCGGCGTTTGCGCCGCAAAGGGATATAAAGCAAACGGAATACATTGCGGTATACGCAAAAACCGCACCAAAAACGATCTCGCACTCATCGTCAGCGAGAAGCGCGCGACCGCTGCAGCGGTATACACTACGAATCTCGTCAAGGGAGCACCGCTCGCAGTTACCAAAAAGCATATTTCGGACGGCTACGCAAGTGCTGTTATCTGCAACAGCGGAAACGCCAACACTTGTAACGCAAACGGTGCAGAGATTGCAGAGAAGATGAGCGAATTGCTTGCAAACGGCCTCAATATTGCCTCTGATGACGTTGTTGTTGCTTCAACGGGCGTTATCGGACAACCTCTTGATATAACCCCCATAGCTAACGGCATCCCTGCGCTTGTTGCGGGACTCTCCAGCGAAGGCGGAGCGGCGGCAGCTGAAGGCATAATGACAACGGATACAACGAGAAAAGAGCTCGCCGTTGAGTTTGAGATAGGCGGCAAGATCTGTCATCTTGGCGGCATAGCCAAGGGAAGCGGAATGATCCACCCCAATATGGCGACTATGCTTGTTTTCATCACCTCGGACGTTGCTATTTCGTCAGAGATGCTTCAGAAGGCTCTTTCGAGCGATATCACCTCTACGTTTAATATGCTTAGCGTAGACGGCGATACCTCAACCAATGATATGGTTGTGGTTCTTGCTAACGGTATGGCTGAAAACCCCGAGATCGTCTCCGAGGGCGAAGATTTTTCAATATTCATGAAGGCGCTGAATACTATAACCGTTCAGCTTTGCCGCGAGATCGCCGCCGACGGCGAGGGAGCGACCAAACTTCTTGAATGTACCGTCAGCGGTGCAAAGGATATTTCCACCGCAAGAACCGTTGCCAAGAGCGTTGTTTGTTCAAGCCTGCTCAAAGCCGCTATGTTTGGTGCGGATGCCAACTGGGGACGTGTACTTTGCGCTATTGGATACAGCGGAGCAGATGTTGATGTTTCGCGTGTTGATGTTTTCTTTAAGTCAAACGCGGGCGAGATTCTTGTTTGCAAGAACGGCGCGGGCGTTGCTTTCTCCGAGGAAAAAGCAAAAGAGATCCTTCTTGAAAAGGAAATTGATATTATTATCTCCGTAGGAGATGGAGACGTTGCGGCTACCGCTTGGGGCTGTGACCTTACCTACGATTACGTTAAAATAAACGGTGACTACCGCACATAATTGAGGTTTATTATGCACAACGAATTTACAAATATCGAGCGCGCAGAGGTGCTTACGCAAGCACTTCCTTATATCAAACGCTATACGGGCAAGACCGTAGTTGTTAAATACGGCGGAAACGCAATGATAAACGAGGATCTTAAACAGCAGGTCATGGAGGACATCGTTCTTCTTTGGCTTATCGGTATCAAGGTCGTTCTCGTTCACGGCGGAGGCCCTGAGATCAATGAAATGATGTCGAAACTTGGTAAGGAAGCTGTTTTTGTTGACGGTTTGCGCGTTACCGATAAGGAGACCGTTGACATCGTTCAGATGGTTCTTGCCGGTAAGGTAAACAAGACTCTCGTAAACCTTCTTGAAAAGAAGGGAGGCAAGGCTGTCGGCATTTCGGGTATGGACGGTCAGCTTATTGAGGCTCGTGTCAAGGATGAAAGACTCGGTTACGTTGGCGACATCACGAAGATAAACATCGCTCCCGTTACTGATCTGCTTGAAATGGGATACATTCCCGTCGTTTCAACGCTTGGCTGTGATGCTGACGGAAACACCTACAATATAAATGGCGATACCGCCGCGGCGCATATCGCGGGCGCGCTTGGTGCGGAAAGACTTATTATGATGACCGATATTGCGGGCATCCTTCGCGACAAAAACGATCCTAAAACGCTCATTCCCGAGGTCAAGGTAAGTGACGCGAAGAAGCTCTACGCCGACGGCGTGATTTCAGGCGGTATGATCCCCAAGGTAGATTGCTGTATCGAGGCTATACGCGAGGGAGTAAAGAACGTTATTATAATGGACGGCAGAGTTCCTCACTCCATTCTTATGGAGCTTCTGACCGACGAGGGTGCTGGTACTATGGTTACCGGAGGTTGACATGGATATTAAAGCAATTGATTCGCAATACGTTGCGGGAACATACGGTCGTTTGCCTGTTGAAATAATATCGGGAAAAGGCTCGATCGTTAAGGATGTAAACGGAAAAGAGTATATAGACATGGGCTCGGGAATTGGCGTTACCGCATTCGGTCTTTGTGATGATGAATGGGTAAAGGCTGTAAATGAGCAACTGTGCAAGCTCCAGCATATGTCCAACCTCTATTATACCGAGCCTTGCGCAAAGCTCGCGGAGCTTCTCTGCAAGAAAACGGGTATGTCGAAGGTATTCTTTGGAAACTCGGGCGCTGAGGCAAACGAGTGCGCTATCAAGGTGGCAAGAAAATACGCCGCCGAAAAAAAGGGCGATGAATATTATAAGATAATCACCCTGCAAAACAGCTTCCACGGCAGAACACTGACAACTCTTGCCGCAACGGGACAGGATCATTTCCACCGTCTGTTCACACCTCTTACCGACGGCTTTATCCACGTTCCTGCCAATGATATAGATGCGCTCAAAGCGTGCGTTGCCGAAAACAAGGTTGCCGCTATTATGCTTGAGTGCGTTCAGGGCGAGGGGGGCGTTCTCCCCGTATCAAAGGAGTTCATTTCCGCCGCCGCCGAGATTGCCGAGAAGGAAGATATACTTCTTATCATCGACGAAGTGCAGACGGGAAATGGAAGAACGGGCAAGTTCTATGCGTATATGCATTACGGCATAACACCCGACGTAGTCACCACAGCCAAGGGACTTGGCGGAGGACTTCCCATCGGTGCTTGCCTTATGAGCAAAAAGGTTGAAAACGTGCTTGGTAAGGGAGACCACGGCTCGACCTATGGTGGAAATCCCGTTTGTTCCGCAGGTGCAGTAAACGTAGTTAGCAGAATTGACGACGCTCTCCTTGCGGACGTTAACGCGAAGAGTAAATATATTTTTGACTCATTTGAGGGCGCGGAAGGGATTGAGTCGGTCAGCGGTCTTGGACTTATGATTGGAATCAAAACAGTAAAGCCCGCCGCCGAAGTTTTGGCAAAATGTATAGAGAACGGCGTTCTTTGCCTTACCGCAAAGGACAAGGTCCGCTTGCTTCCCGCGCTCAATATTCCGATGGACGTGCTTGCTCGCGCTATCGACGTTATCAAAAAGGCTTGTATTTAAGCTAAAGGAGATATTATGAATCTTAAAGGTAAACATTTTTTGAAGCTGCTCGATTTCACCCCCGAGGAGATCGGCGGACTTATAGATCTTGCCGCAGATCTTAAGGCAAAGAAAAAGGCGGGCATTCCGCACAGACTTTGCGAGGGCAAGAATATCGCACTTATATTTGAAAAGACCAGCACCCGTACGCGTTGCTCCTTCGAGGTAGCCGCGGCTGACCTCGGTATGCACCCCGTATACCTTGATCCTTCGGGCTCGCAGATAGGTAAAAAGGAGACCATTGCTGACACCGCACGCGTTCTCGGCAGAATGTTTGACGGTATCGAGTACCGCGGCTTCGGTCAGGAGCTTGTAGAGGAGCTTGCAAAGCACGCGGGCGTTCCCGTATGGAACGGACTTACCAACGAGTTCCACCCCACGCAGATACTTGCGGATTTCCTTACCATCAAGGAGCATTTTGGCAAGCTTAACGGAATAAAGCTCGTTTATATGGGCGACTCCAGATACAATATGGGTAACTCCCTTATGGTCGGTTGCGCAAAGATGGGTATGCACTTCGTATCCTGTGCTCCGAAGGAGTATTTTCCGTCCGAGGAGCTGATCGCTACCTGTAAGGAGATCGCGGCAGAGACGGGCGCAACTCTTGAGTTCATCACCGATCCCATGGTCGCAACGAAGAACGCAGACGTTATTTATACCGACGTTTGGGTATCTATGGGCGAGCCTGCGTCGGTTTGGAAGGAAAGAATAGACGCGCTCTATCCCTATCAGGTCAACAAGGCTCTTATGGATAACGCAGGCGCACAGTGCCGCTTTATGCATTGTCTGCCCGCATTCCACGACCTTAAGACCACCACGGGCAAGGAGATATACGAAAAGTTCGGTATAGACTGCATGGAGGTCACCGACGAGGTATTTGAAAGTGATGCATCCATCGTTTTCGACGAAGCCGAAAACCGTATGCACACCATAAAAGCCGTCATGGCGGCTACTCTGTAAAATAAAATAGGCAGAGAGTGTGTTCCTCTGCCTATTTTTGCTGTAAGGAGAAAGAAAATGGATTGCAGACAATATATTGAATTTTTGAATGTTATTGAAAAATTGAAATGTCATACTCGCCATTCTTGGACGTCAAGCGGTAAACAGGAGTCTGTTGCCGAGCATTCATGGAGACTTGCGGTAATGGCTATGCTATGCGCTGATGAATATCCTAATGTGGATATAAATAAAGTCATTAAAATGTGTTTGATCCATGACTTTGGAGAAGTCATAACAGGAGATATTCCCGCATTTTTGAAAAGCCAAAATGATGAAATTGAGGAAGAATTAGCAATTGAGAAATTGATCTCCATATTACCTTCTAATACAAGAGATGAAATAAAGCTTCTCTTTTTGGAAATGAAAGAAATGCGAACCGATGAAGCAAAACTGTATAAAGCTCTTGATAATATTGAGGCAGTGATTTCTCATAATGAGGCGGATATTTCCACCTGGCTTCCGATGGAGTATGAAGAAAATCTTACATACGGTCAAAAAAATTCAGAGTGGTCCGCATGGACAAGAGAATTACGAGAGCTTATAAAACAAGATAGCCTTGAAAAGATCCGTAGAGAAGGAAAATAAAATAAACCTCGACAAGATTCTAAAAAATCTGTCGAGGTTATTATCTTATGAGAAGACTGCTTTCGATTCCTTTTGTTTTAAGCAGGAAATCCGCCGTCGACGGGTATAAATGCGCCCGTGATGAAATCAGCCTTTTCCGATGCCAAAAACGTAACGGCGTTTGCGACCTCGGACGGTTTTCCAAGACGGCAAAGCGGAGTGCGGTCGATTAGGTAATCGAAGGTTTCCTTGTCAAGCTCGCCGTTCATATCCGTGTCGATAACGCCCGGCTCAACAAGATTTACGGTGATACCCGAAGGGCCAAATTCCTTTGCAAGCGATGATGTAAGTCCGCGAAGTCCCGACTTTGTGGCGGAATAGTGCGCCTCGCAAGCCGCGCCGCGCGCGCCCCAGATCGAGCCTACGTTTATTATTTTTCCCGAATGTTGTTTTACCATTTCGCGCAAAGCCTCTTGTGATGTTGCAAATACTGCGGAAAGATTTACCGATATCATTCTTTGCCAATCCTCGTCGGTAAGCTCGGTGAACAGCTCTATTTGCGAAATTCCCGCGCAGTTTACAAGCACGTCAACGCCGCCAAGGGCGTGGATTCCCGCTTTTATAGCCTCGCGTGCCTTGCTGATGTCGGCAAGATCGGCTTGATAGGGAATAGCCCCCGTTTCATTTGCCACAGCTTGCGCGGCGGCGGTATTGGAGTTATAAACGAAGAAAACTCTGTCTCCTATCTCGCAAAAAGCACGTACACACGCCGCACCGATACCGCGAGAGCCGCCGGTTATTATAACTTTTTTATTCATATTTTATCTCTTTATTTTATTAAGAATTGAATCGTAAGACAGACCGTATTTATCGGCTATATCACGCGCATAGCTCTTTCCGTCGGGTTTTGCGCGGT
This sequence comes from Eubacteriales bacterium, assembly GCA_045546615.1. Classification (GTDB taxonomy): domain Bacteria; phylum Bacillota; class Clostridia; order Oscillospirales; family CAG-272; genus CAG-390. The sequence goes on from JAZQDD010000039.1 coordinate 36,860, forward strand.
ATATCTTAAAGGAACGCTTGCCCGATTCCATACCCGCAACGAGGGTATCTATCGGAGCACCGCCGCTTGCGGCTGTCTTTTTATTTATATCATCTATCATAGCCGCCAGCTCGTGCAGATGCGTGGAGAAAAGCACGCGGCAACCAACGCTCGAGAAGCCCGCAAGCACCTCTGCGCCTATATACGATGCCTCATACGAGCCTGTGGATGAGAGGGATTCGTCAAGAAGAACGAGAGAATTTGAGCTGACAGACTCAAAAATCTCACTGAGCCTTGCGCATTCCTCGCCCAGCCTTCCTTTATCGATGGTATCGTCAGCGCCGGTCGGAAAGTGCGTGTATATAGCGTCAACAGTTGAGATGGTCACCTCATCGGCGGGGAGAAAAAGTCCAAGCTGGAACATGACTTGCGCTATACCGAGCGCGCAGGTGATCACTGATTTTCCGCCTCTGTTAGGTCCTGAAAGGACATAAATTTTAGCTTTGTCATCAAAAACGAGATCGTTTGTTATTATCTCGCCATCAACTTTGAGCGCAACTACGGGGTTATACAGCCCCTTGGCAGAAAACGCATTGTCAGAATGAGGAGCAACAGTAGGCGCACAAAGGGAGCATCCGCGCTCACGCAGACGCGAGAGCAAGCGGGTTCCTTTTACAAGAAACTCGATTTCAGGCATGAGGTTCAAAAGAAAATCGGTGTTCTCGAGAACGTATTGCTGAACTATCTTTTTCCACGAACGAAGCGAGGATTTATAAACGTCGTTTATCGCAGAGTTGAAAGCAAGTGCAAGTGCGGTTTTTTGTGTCTCAGTCTGCTTTTTGTCAAACGGAACGAGATTTGCGATGCACGTATACTGATCATCCTTGAAATTAAGCCGTAAGATCTTCTCCAGCACGTCTCCCGAACGGAATGCCTCGGGGTTTATCGAAAGAACACCCGCACTCTGCGGACGAAGCTGGGCGTCAAGGTTTACGCCGACGGTCACGCTTTTTATGTCGCGCACACGGCTCGTAAGCTCACACAGACGCTCATTAAGCTCACTGTAATATTCGCTGTCAGCAAGCTCGTTTATGCGCTCACAGAGGGTTTTGAAAGCCTTGCCCTTGATGTTATCTTTAACAGCGGAGAGTCCGTCGTCGAGAGTGTCTATGCATGAAATATAAAGCTCGATCTCGGTAATACTTGAAAGATAATCGTTCGTATCTCCGCTGTCGGCTTCAAGACGGCGAAGCTCCATAATATCGGAAAGAATAGGGAGCAGGGAATTGAAAGTCTTTACAAGCGAAGGATTTTCGAGAAGGTCACAAAAAACCTCATTTCGATAAGCAAGAACTTCCGTGTCGTTTGTAAAATAATCCGAAAGTACGCTGTTTTTTAGATCAAGAACCTCAAGAAATCCCATTTCCTCAAGTGCAAACATAGATATGTCGGGGCGATATGAGTTGTCTGTCCCGCCTTGATATTTAATTGCATCCGGATATATCAAAGAAAAATTAGTAAGATCCAATTTTTTAAGTCCTTTCAATCGTTATAAATGTATTATAGCATATATTTTCAGTAAGTTCAATCCTCGTCGTCTATATCTTCAACATCATCTCTGCCGACACTTACGTCATCTCCGGTCAAGGAAGCGAACGGCAGAGCCTTTATCATATCGTCGGGTGAAACGTTGGCAAGGGGAGAAAGAGACATCGCTCTCTCTACGTCGGAGTTTGCAACGTGTGTATATATCTGCGTGGTATTAAGCTGCTCATGTCCGAGTATTTCCTTTAACACGCGCACGTCAACTCCGCCCGATTGATACATAAGTGTGGCGGCAGTGTGCCTTAATTTGTGTACGGAAAAATGGCGATATTCAAGTCCTGCGGCTTTAAGATATTTTTCAACTGTCCACTGAACGGCTCTGTTGCTTATTCTTGTGCCTCTTGTTGATAAAAACAACGCCTTTGTAGTTATATGTTTTTTATCGGGGGCGGTTCTTATGGGTAAATATTCCGCAAGAACCGCACGGCAAGCATCGTTCAGGTAAATAATACGCTCTTTGTCTCCTTTACCGATGACGCGTACCGAGCGCAATTGCTTATCAATGTCACCAATGTTGATGCCTACAAGCTCCGAAAGACGCATTCCGCAGTTAAGAAAAAGCGTTATCATCGTGTAGTTACGCAGTCTCATTTCGGGTTTGCATTCGGCATCTCTTCCAACGGTGTTGAGCAAAAGCAGGGATTCCTCAAGGGTCAGATGCTTGGGCAGGGATTTGCGTTTTTTGGGCGTTTCAATGTTGATGGACGGGTTGTTTTCAATAAGCCCCCGCTTTGTAACGAGATATTTATAGATTCCCTTAATAGCCGACAACTTTCGCGCTCTTGCGGCGGATGCGTTGCCAAACTCCTTTTCGCAAAACAGGAGAAAATCGTAAATATCCGAGGTCGTAACAGACGCCACAAGCGCAATGTCAACGCTTTTTACGGAAATGTCCTCGTATGCGGGAGTGCCGTATGGAATTTTGTTTCTTTTGGAAATTATGTATTTAAAGAACGATTTAAGATCAAGCATATACTCGCTTACCGTGCGAGGAGAGCATGATTGTATAACGAGCTTATACCCTGCAAATTCGCGCAATATGGACGAATAATCTTCAGGATTATATTGACTTCCCATATCGATCCTCCCATTATTTATACGAACATATTATACAACATTTTTGACATTTTTAGTGGATAAAGTGTAAACTTTTTGTTTTTCCCTTGAATTTTAGCAAAGCAAAAGTTATAATAAAATTGTTATTTACGCCCAAGGGGGAACCAATGAAAGCTTTTTGGAAAAGATATTCCTATTCAACGATCAAACTCTTTGTCAATCAATTTGCGATATCCATTTTTGGATTAGTGCTTGCTCTTGCCTGCGGCAAAGCGGAGAACAACACTCTTATGTATATAGCAAGCATCGGTGCGATTGTTTTTTACTTGTTTTTGCTATATGCGGCACTGTGGGAGATCGGTGCTAAGGATAAGATAGCCGTTGACGGCGGAAGACTCCCTAAAAAGTATCTTAATGGGCTGTATATGGGGCTTATTGCCAATATTCCCAACTTTATTCTTGCCATTCTCGTCAGCATCGGATTGCTTTTTGCAGACGGAGGGCTGATATCAAAAATCGGCGGCATATCAAGTTCGATTTCCATTTTTATTCAAGGAATGTATTCCGGCATTCTTGCCATGGACCTTGGCGGAGCGCCGCTAAATTCGTACTTTTTCGTGTATTTTCTTATTCCGCTTCCTGCTATTTTGATATGCACGATATCGTATTTCTTCGGCATGAAAAACTATCATTTGACAAAGCTTCTCATTTCCGAAACGCCCGAGGAACTTGAAATAAAAAAAGAAAAAAAGCGCCGCGATGCGGAATGAATTAAAATCACATAATTGTCAAAAAGGTGTTTCCATCGGAAACACCTTTTTTGCAAGTTGGCCTGTAAGCCGGGTTCTGTCGAGAACGACCATCTGTCTTTGCGTTGCGTCACCGTAACGCTCCGAGGCTTTCGCCCCGTGCCACCCGGAGATATGTGTCGGGCAAACGATCTCCATGCGGTGTTGCTTCGGATAGGGTTTACAGCGGACCTATGTTACCATAGGAACTGGTGAGCTCTTACCTCGCCTTTCCATCCTTACCCCCAAAGGGGCGGTTTATTTCTGTTGCACTTTCCCGGCAGTTGCCTGCGGCTGACGTTATCAGCTATCCTGCCCTGTGAAGCCCGGACTTTCCTCACGGTAATACCTTTCGGCGCAATACCGCGCGGCCGTTCAGCTAACTTGCTTGATCATTATAGCACAAATTAAGACAAAAGTCAATGATTCTTAAAATAGTCAAGAACGAAATCGGTAAGTCCGTCAGACAGCCAACCGTGCCAAGCAACGGCGCAATTGGACTCGGGAATAATGATTAGCTTCTGTCCTCTCATTCCGCCGTGACCGTATGCAGTGTTGTTTTCGCTGATTGGGCGCAGATACGGACGCTCGCGTACTGTCTTTACCCACTCCTCGGAGAGTATTCTCTTGCCTTTATACATACCGTTGTTGAGGTAGACCGCGCCGAGTTTGACCATATCGATGGAACGGATATAAAGTCCAGTTGCACCCATAACGTAGCCCTGCGGACAAGTACTCCATGCTACCTCGCGGCATTCAAGCGGGAAGAACAACTTTTCCCAAAGATACGCCATGATGGGCTTTTTACATCTTGCGGATACGACTCTGCCGAGAATATAGAAGGCGGCATCGGTATAAACGAACTCGTCAGGCTCTTTGATGGGATAGGAAAGCGCATATCCGAGATAGTCATATCCAAACGTGTTGGCATCGTGCGTGTCTATATCAAGGAATCCGCCGGGAAGTCCGAGATGATGGCGGAGTGCCATATCAACGGTTATCTTTTTCCAAAGCGGCGACATATTCTCGGGGCAGTATTCTGCAAGAATATCGCATATCTTTTCATCGGTGCTGAGCAACCCCTCATCGCAAAGCAGACCTATGGCGGTGACTGTGAACGCCTTTGCGGCAGAATAAGAATTCTGGCAGGGGTTTCCGCCGTTGACCTTGATCTCTTCAGGCTCTCCATCGCCCTTTACTGCCGCGCAACGGTAAACGTTGATGTTGTTTTCCTTGGCGAAGTTGTAAAATTCCTCTAAAAAGTTTTTCATTATGTCCTCCTTATATTTGCAATTCCGCACCTGCGGAAATATAATTTATTCTTTCTTGCATAATTTCGCGCAAGAACTCGTATTGGCACACTCCGGTGCAATGGCAAGTATAGTAAGTGCAGGGAAGTGCCAAAAGCCTATGTGCATAGTTTTCGAGCGTTTTTGCCCCATTCGGTGTATCAGCGTCAATTTTTGTGAAATGAAAGCCGCCAACAAAAATGTCGGGTGTAAACCAATCAAGAATATTGAAAAGTCCTCTGTGCGAGCAACCGCTGAAAAGGATCTTTCTGCCGTTTTCCTCGACCAAAAGATATTGCTCGTGCAAAAAATCTTCGTCTTGCAACGCGCCGTTTCTTTTTATTTTAAGTCCAAACGGATCAATGTTTTCTAAAGGCGCGCGAGTACTGCCTTGAAGCAAGAACATTCCGCTTCCGAGTGAAATATCCGAGTCGGTAAAAATGATCCTTTTCTCATCCGAAAGAGAAGTGTCAAGACCGATATATTTATCACTTGCGTTATAATGCTCGCCCAAAGCCAAAGAACTCATATAAACGGGCGCCGTTTTATTGGCGAGTAAAAACTGCGAAATTCCACCGCCGTGGTCGTAATGTCCGTGAGAAAGCACGGCTGTGTCGACGGACGCAAGGTCGACTAAAAGCGCCTCGGCGTTGGAGGCAAACAAGTCACTTTGCCCCATATCGAAAAGGATTTTCCGCCCCGCGTCGGTTTCTATATACAAGCTAAGCCCATGCTCACAAAGAAATCCATCCTTTGCGGTATTTTCCGCAAGAACCTTTATCCTCATCCGATCACCGTCCCTTATGTAAGCTTTACTAAAATATGATATCACAAATAAATACAAAAGTCAAATCTTAATGCTTGATATATTAAAAAAATTATGATATAATTTTAAAAAGCGAGGATGAGAAATCCTTGTTCAGCGATGATATCGCGCAATGATGGTTTTATTATGCCCGTCAGCTTTTTGCTTGAAGTTCTGAATGATCAAATATAAGGAGAGAGAATATGTCAGAAAAGATTTTTCCAGAGGTAAAAAAGAATTTTGGATTTGGTTGCATGAGGCTTCCGATGAAAAACGGCGATGTGGATCACGAGCAAACGTCGAAAATGGTCGATGCCTTTATTGAAGCAGGATTTAATTATTTTGATACCGCGCATGGATATATCGACGGAAAAAGCGAGATTGCCGTCCGTGAATGTCTGACATCGCGTTATCCGAGAGAGGCTTACGTCCTTGCAAACAAGCTCTCTCCGAATTTCTTTAATTCCGAGGAGGAGATAATTCCGCTTTTTGAGGAGCAGCTCAAAATATGCGGTGTTGAGTATTTCGATTTTTATCTTATGCACACGCAAAACAGGGATCTGTTTGCAAAATACAAAAGATGCCGCGCGTACGAAACTGCTATTCAACTTCGTAAAGAGGGGAGAATAAAGCATCTCGCCATCTCATTCCACGACACAGCTGACATTCTTGATGATATACTCAGCACATACCCCGAGGTAGAAGCGGTACAAATACAGTTCAATTATTACGATTACGAGCACGATAAGGTTCAGGCAAGGCTTTGCTATGAAGTTTGCCGCAAGCATGGTAAGCCCATCATCGTTATGGAGCCTGTTCGCGGAGGTGCGCTTGCTGATCTTCCCGAGGAAGCCGCGAACGTTCTCGCCAAGCTTAACGGCGGCTCTGCCGCAAGCTATGCCATCCGCTACGCCGCCGGATTTGACGGTATTTTCATGGTGCTTTCAGGCATGGGAAACATGGAAATGATGAATGATAACATAAGCTATATGAAAGACTTTCAGCCGCTTTCAGGCGAAGAGCTTGAAGCTGTGTCAAAGGTTACCCATATTCTTAAAAACCAAGAATTGATACCTTGTACGGCTTGCAGATATTGCACCGAAGTATGCCCGCAAAACATTGCGACACCTGAAATTTTCGGTTTTATTAATGACAAGAGAAAGCTGAAAAGCAGAAGCTACTCAAGAATGATCGAAAAATCGGGAGCAAGACCTGCCTCGGAATGTATAGATTGTGCCGCTTGCGAAGCAAACTGCCCCCAGCACATTGAGATAAGAAAATTACTTAACTACGCCGCAAAGAAGTTTGAAAAATAACGCTATGTTCCGAGAATTAACGAGAAAAAAGCAGGCGTTGAGCCACGAAAAATGCATAGAAATTTTACAAAGCGAGCCGCGCGGAGTTTTGTCAGTGCTGGGCGACGACGGGTATCCCTACGGAATGCCCATGAACTTTTTGTACGATAACGGAAAGCTCTATTTTCACAGCGGCAAAAAGGGGCATAAGGTCGATTCGATAAGCCGCGACGAGAGGGTGAGCTTTTGCGTTTATGACGGTGGCTATCGCAAGGACGGCGAATGGGCGCTAAATATAAGCAGCGTTATCGTTTTTGGCAAAATGAGTATTGTTGAAGATTTTGACAAAACGGTCGAGATTTGCCGAAAATTGAGCCTAAAATATACGGACGATCTTGATTATATCGAAAAAGAGATCGCCGGCTTTGCTAAGGCAACGCTCTGCTATGAGCTGACACCCGAGCATATAACGGGCAAGCTTGTAAACGAATCATAGAATGACCCCGCACGGAGAAAAGGGGAAGAGTTGTCCCCTCGTCGACGATGGAACGGATACAAAAATAAAGACACACCGCTATGCGATTTGAAGGAATCGCGTAGCGGTGTTTTTTGCGATTCCGTCCGTTTTCGAGCCGTACATACTGGAATGTTGATTTTTGCATTTTTGTCTCAAATTGTGTTAAATAATGTTGCAAATGCACTGCTTTTGTGATACAATGTATCAGTATAATTGGGCGCATTGGGCAAGGTTAAAGGTTATCGTTTTATAATCGACCTTTAACGTTATTTATTGATAAAAAAGAAAGGCATTGTTGAGGCGGTAGGCGAACTATGATCAACAAAGAACTAAAAAAATTAAACAGACGCGAGCTTGTCGACGTTATCTATCAGTTAAAAAAGAACGAGGAGCAACTGCAGGAGAAAATTGCCGCTTTAGAATCAGAGCTGCAAGATCGCCGCATTCATCTTTCCACTGCGGGCTCTGTTGCCGAAGCGGCAGCTGATATCACAGGCATCTTTTCTGTTGCTCAGTCTACCGCAGATATGTACTTGCGCGAAATTGCTTCTATGAAAGAGGATGCAAAAAGAGAATGCGAGAACATGATTGAAGAAGCCAATAAAAAGGTTGAGGCGATTATGGCAGACGGCAAAAGGCAATATGACGCTTTGTCGGCGCGTTATCGAACCGTTTATAAAAAGCGGCAACAGCTCCATGCTGAAATTGAAAAATTGGAAAAACAGAAAAACGGCAAATAAGCGAGGGGAAAATGATGTTCAAGAACTCTCAAAAAAATGTATCGGTTCCCTCGCTGAATGAAATTCAGGGCGAGCGTAAACGGATACGAAGGAAAGATTATTACAAACAAGCCCTTCGCGGTACGATTTCCGTTTTGGTAGTAGTTGCGGCTGTTGCCGTTTTGATTGCAACGCTGTTTCTGCCAATTCTTCAAATATCCGGTGATAGTATGTCGCCGACGTTGGAACATGACGAAATCGTAGTTCTCTTAAAAACTAAAAAGTTCGAGCGCGGAGATTTGATCGGTTTCTATTATCAAGGCAAGATTTTGCTAAAGCGCGTTATCGCTTTACCGGAGGAAGAGGTTGCCATAGATGCGGACGGCAACGTATATGTGAACGGAGAATTGCTTGACGAACCATACGTCACGGAGAAAGGTCTCGGAGATTGCGATTTGGAATTTCCTTATAAAGTACCAGGGACAAGTTATTTTGTAATGGGAGACCGCCGTTCTAATTCTGTTGACAGCCGCAATTCTGCGGTGGGCTCCATACCACAAGAGGATATTATCGGAAAAGTGTTTGTAAGAGTTTGGCCGTTTTCGCGGTTGGGATTCGTTTATTAAAGACTTGACTAACACTTAAACGAAAGGAGGGGAGAGCTGTGCAGGATGTCTTGGGCGAAAGCCTAATAAAATCAAAAAAAATCAGAGTTCGGAAAACACGGATGATCGCTATTCTGTTAGTGCTCTCCCTTGTTGTTTCGTTAGATGTATTTTGGTGGCTGCGACAGCCCGGACTTACGCTCGCTGGGGATGCTGATTGTGAAATCGTAGAACACACCCACGACGAAGAATGTCTGAACGGAGATACACCATGCAATCTCGTCGAACACGTTCATGATATTTCTTGTTACTCTGATGATAAAGCTGATGTAGAAACACAACTTGATTGGCAAAGGTTGTTTGCAAATTATCCCTATACGGGAAATCTGCGAAGCGATTTGGTAGGAATAGCAAAAACACAGGTTGGCTACACGGAAAGTAAAGAAAACTTCCAAGTGGGAAGCGACGGTATCCGCCGCGGTTATAACCGCTACGGTGCTTGGTATGGCACACCGTATACAGATTGGTCTGCGCTGTTCGTTTCCTTCTGCTTGCATTATGCCGGAGCGGATTCGAGCGCAACACCCGGTAATACGGGGGCAAATTCCATGGCGGAAGCATGGAAAAAGCTCGGAAAGTATGCCGCTGTAGGAGAGTATGCGCCCATATCGGGGGATTTGGTTTTCTTCAAGAATAACACCGTGGGTATCGTCACAGATATAAACGCTTTTACGTTCTGTGTAATTCGAGGCGACGTTGACGGAGTCGTAAAGAGTGGGGCCATTCTTTTAACCGACGCATCCATCGCAGGTTGGGGAGTTACGGTGGGCACCTCTAATGTCAACGAATCCCCAAACTATGAAAAAATATACGACATCACAAACGGCCCCGCGGTATTCATATTCGAGGGCATTGCGGCGCCAAAACCAACACCAACACAAACGCGGCTGTATTCCATCAGAGCTTCAAGGAATATCACGAATATCGTAAAATATTTGACAGGCAATGGCGGTAATTACTTCTTTACACTTTATGACACGAATAACCAAGAACTTCCAAAAGATGCAAACGGTCACTATATCGCCGTGGCAAACACGGGCTACAAGCTGACCGTAGGTTTTACAAGCCCGAACGGATTTGCACCCGGAAGATATCAATATCAAATACCTAACGGACTGATGATCGACGGCGGCGAAGGTGAGTTCGTTCTGTCAGACGGCACAAACGTTGGTAGTTGGGTAGTAACGGATACAGGTCTTATCACCATCGATTTCAACGAGAATATTAACAGCCGAACGGACATCACGATAAGCGCTACTATGGGAATTCATTTTTCGGAACAGGAAGAGCCTATTGATTTTGATGGTTTGATCACCGTTAAGGTCAATCCTCCAGTCGCTCAACAATATCCAACAGTTTTGACCAAATGGGGATCTCAGAATAAAGAAACGGGCAAAATAAATTGGACCGTTAAAATTGAGGGATATGCTGACTCTCAAATCCCCGGAAATATACTCACCGACAAAGCCGGTTTAGGTCAATGGAGCAAACCGCACAGTTACACTTCATCGGATATGGAAGGCGGTCTCACCTTTGGCGTTTCCGACCCTAAAGGTGATTGGCACACATGGCATGTTACCACCGATGACCCGCACCTCATCTGGGACGAGAATGGGTGGTCGTATAAAATCCCCCAAACGGTTACTTGTAACTACTGCGGTGAGTTGGAATTGGGCAACGACGGTTGGACTTATATGGTTAACTATACTTCCACCCCCCAAAAATTAGACACTCCGGGTACATTTGGCTACGAGAACGAGGCTACGATCGACGGTAAGACAACATGGGGCTGGGTTGACTTCACTCACGTCGAAACGGATGCGGACATCGTCAAACACGGTTCGTTCCACGAAGATGCGGACGGCGGTTACTTCCTTTGGGAGATACAAGCATCCATACCCGGAATGAAGGATGGCGAAAAACCCGTATATCTATGGCAGATACAGGACTATATGCGCATCAAAAACCAAACAAACAATATAGTCGGATATATTGATAACACTGCGCATCTTGCCGAGGTATGGGCAACGCGCGGCACGCAGACCGTGCTCGTTCCGCATGTTGACAACGCGACAGCGAATGATGACTTTGCATGGTTCATCCAATGGAGTACAGATAATAACGGAATATACTACCACAGAGCGCTTACGCCGCTTTGCCGCTGTCGCTGTACAGAGGACAACTGTGTGTACTGGAATTCGCAAGCACAACGCTGTGATAGCCAACATTGGATAGGGAGTCACCCCAGCGGATTTTGCATTTGCTGGACTGAAAAATCCGACACACTTATGACGTTCGTATACAAAACCGACGATATGGCTGTGCTCAACTCGTTTGGCAACCTCGGATATAGCATTGAGAACGAGGTCTTGCTGCAAAACCACATAACTTTCCCTGATAAAGATCCACAATCATCAACTCTTGCGGATTCGCAGGCAAAGGTGCCAATCCCCGGACTGTTCAAAAAGGAACTGACTCACGATTTCAACGGCTACACTGCCAAGTACAAGATTACTGTCAATGAAGGCAAGCTGGCGCTGACCGACGGTTCGCCGCTGACCATACACGACGTAATGACTGAAACGCTTGTTTACATAGGAGGTTCTTTGGTGATCACATCCGAGGATGCGAACGGAAACGTAACCACCTTAAAACAGGACGAAGACTACACTATTACGTACGACGGAACCGGCAGCAAAACGGATGCAAACGGCAAACCGGTGCACGTGTTGGATATTGTTATCCTACGACCGCAACCGGTTACATACATTCTCGACTATGATGCAACGTTGGTGATCCCAAGCGGAGTAACCGAAGCAATAAAATACACCAACTCCGCCACTATTTCTCTGTGGGGACAGCAAATTTCCGATACTACTGTAGAAAAGGTTTATGCCGACATTAACATTGTGGCAAAAAGCTATAAAGTGGAAATATTCAAAAACTGCGCAGTTTCGGGTGCACCTCTTATGGGCGCAACCTTTGGACTTTATAATGAGCAAGGCGGTCTTATTGCCTCGGCTGTTACCGATGCCGACGGTAAGATCGTATTCCAAACTAACGTTACAGAAGGTATTATCCTCCGAGAACACGTGCCGTACTATATACAAGAGATAAGCGCTCCGGCGGGATATCGGTTGGATGATACAAAGTTTTGGTTCTGCTTCTGTAACCAAACCGAAGACACTTGCCAAGACTGCACGAGAATTTTAGCAGGGAAGGACGCTCGACGTATTCCCTTTGAACAGGTCGGAAAGGTTCACGCGGTGAACCACCCACTTAACTACGACCTGCCCGCAACCGGTGGCTCCGGTGTATACCCCTTGATACTTGTGAGTGTGATGTTCATTATTACACCGCTTGTATATAGATTCACTCTAAGGCGTAAGCGGGAAAGGAGGCTTGGCGGATAGTTTCCCTTTTTACGGCGATAATGCGCCGAAGATGAGTCTAAACAAAAAACAAATTTATTTCGAAAAGGACACAGAAATCATGAAAAAGTTTTTAACCGTCATCATGGCAGTTGCAATGATCTTTGCCATGACCATCCCCGCATTCGCAACTACCATTACCATCAATGGCGAAACAAACAGAGTTTACAACGGCTATAAGCTGTTGAATCTGACTACCAGCTTGAAGGACAGTGCTTGCCATACCGGTGATGAAGTGCACAATGATAACTGCTACAACTACGCTTACACCGTAAACGACAAATACCGTACTGTTTTGCAGAACGAAGTTTTTGACAACATCACCGAGAATAAACCCGCAAATGCTATCGACATAACCGACGATGCAATCTTGGGATATCTCGGCGCTAAAAGCAGCGACTCAAACGGCACTTATGGCACTCTGCGTGACGTAGCCGATCGACTCTACCGTAATATTAAGGCTGCAAATATCGAGGCAGATGCTAAGGAAATCAATGGCGACGCTAATACTATTGATCAGGGCTATTGGATGTTTGCTGACGTAACCGAGCTTGAGGGCAACGAAGCAAATTCCTTGGTTATGGTAGACACTGCAGGTCAGGAGTCTATTACCATTAATCCCAAAGTAGCGCTTCCTACCGTTGAGAAGAAGGTCAAGGACATCGCTAATAGTACGGATGACAGCATTGCGGATAACGCTTGGCAGGACTCTGCTGACCATGATATCAATGACGTGGTTCCCTTTAAACTTACCGCAACTCTCCCCGCCAACGTTGCTAACTATCAGACTTACAAAATAGCCTTCCACGATATTATGTCTGCAGGACTTACATTTAACCCCGATTCTGTTACGGTTTATATGTATGCCAACAAGGCGGATGCTGATGCTGCGCTGACGGCTACCGGTACGGATGTCACTGCCAACTTTACTCTCGCTACAGAGAACCTCGCTAATGGCGAAACCTTCATCGCAACTTGTGACAATGTTTTGGCTATCACCGGTGTTACCAAGGATAGCGCATTTGTTGTATACTATGAAGCAACCTTGAACGCGGATGCCCAAATTGGCGCTGACGGTAACCCCAACGAAGTATATCTTGAATTCTCCAACAATCCCTACAGCGATGGAACAGGTAAAACCGAAAATGATAAAGTAATCGTGTTTACTTACCAGTTAACAATCAATAAGGTAGACCCCGCCGGAGATGCACTCAAAGGTGCCGGATTTACTCTGTATAAGAAAAATGCCGCCGGTGAATACATTGCGGTTGGAGATGAAGTCAAGGGCACAGATATGACCACCTTTATTTGGAAAGGTCTTGACGACGGTGACTACAAGCTGGTAGAGTCCACCGTTCCTGAAGGTTATAACAAGATGGTTGATAAGGAGTTCTCTATTACTGCAGAACACGAGGTAGTGGCAGATGATCCTGCCCTGACAAGCTTGAGCGGCAATCTGGGAACGGGCGATGTTAACACCGGTGTTATCGAGGAGAATATCATCAACAACACGGGTACAATCCTTCCCGAGACCGGTGCTATGGGCACGTTCCTCTTCATCTGCGGCGGCGCAACGCTCGTTTTGGTTGCGGCTGTATTCATGATCACCCGCAAGAAGATGTCTGTATTCGAGGACTAATATCCCGATACATAGCTTTAAGACTTATTAGCTTAGAAAGCGGCGGCGGACACTTTGAACCGCCGTCCGCCGCCGCCTTTCGCAAAGCAGTGGAGAGATGCTTATGAAGAACAATAAAATAGGAATCATATTGGTTCTGATGCTTTTCGTAGGCGTCTGTGGACTGCTTTATCCGTCCGTGAGCCAATATTGGAACAGTAAAACACAAACTCGAGCAGTAGAAAATTATCGTGAAATTCTCGATTCGCTAAAGCCCGAGGATTACGACGCCTACTTTCAGGAAGCCGAAAGGTATAATACGGAGCTGAGTGATCTTACTGCTCCTTTGGCTGATTACCGTAAGGTAAAAGGCTACAACAGTATTTTGAATATTAGCGGAAACGGCATTATGGGTTACGTTTCTATCCCCAAATTGGGTGTTGAATTGCCTATATATCACGGAATATCCGCAGAGGTATTAAACATTGCCTGCGGTCATTTGGAAGGTACGTCATTCCCAATCGGCGGCGAAAGCACTCATTGTGTTATATCCGCGCACCGCGGACTTCCTCACGCCAAACTCTTTACCGAGCTTGACAAGATGGAGAAGGGAGACACGTTTACTATCACCGTGCTGAACAGAACCGTTACGTATCAAGTAGATCAGATCAAAGTAGTTCGGCCAAACGAGACTGATGACGTTCAGATCGTAGCCGGTGAGGATCTATGCACCCTCTTGACCTGCACCCCCTACGGTGTTAATTCCCATAGATTGCTTGTCAGAGGAATGCGAATTGAGAACGCGGCTCCCGTGTTGCACGTCACCTCCAATGCGTATCGCATTGATTCTTTGGTGGCAACGCCCGTGGTTGCGGCTCCGATCTTGCTGATTTTGTTGATCGTGCTGATGATAAAATATAGGGATAAGGGCAGTAAACCGCTTATCTCAAAGGAGGAAGAAGAATGGCTAAAAGAAGAATGGGGATAATCGCTTTTATACTTTGCGTTTGCCTATACATAATTCCTTTCCAAGCACAAGCCGCTTCGACAGCGGATGCAAAAGAACCTATATCTACAGATAGAAACTGTTCTTTGACTATCTCTTGCTGTAGCAATGGTATTGCTTTTTCTGAATTGCCCGTAAATCTATATAAAATTGCTGATGTATCTGCGGACTATCAGTACACTCTCACTCAATCTTATGAAAAATCTAATCTCATTCTTAACGGAATACAGACCCTTGGCGAATGGAATGTCATCCGTTCGACCTTGGAAGCGTATATACTTGCAAATGAAGTCACGGCGGATTTTAACGCCGTAACTGACTTTGAAGGAAAAGCCTGTTTTGATGAATTAAAGCCGGGGCTTTATTTGTCAATCACGGAACGGATAATTCAAGATGAAACGACATACGTATTTGATTCTGCTTTAATTGCCTTGCCCGGCTTGGGAGCAGACGGTCTATGGCAGTACCATGTTGATGTTGCCTCTAAATCCTCGATTATTCCGCCAAGCGAAAAAGATGAAGAAATAGAACTTAAAGTATTAAAGCTTTGGAAGGGCGACAATGGAGCTTCGGCTCGTCCTACAACAATAGAGGTAGAGATATTTTGCAACGGAACAAGCTATCAAACGGTAATTCTTTCAGAAGATAACCACTGGACATATACTTGGTCTGCAAAAGACGATGGTTCGGATTGGAAAGTGGTGGAGCGTAACGTTCCAAAAGGATACACAATGACCATCGAGGAACGGGAAACTTCATTCGTACTCACAAATACGCTAACATCGGATAATCCCCCGCCACCCCCTCCGCAAACCGGTGATACCTTGAATATTATGCTATGGGTTATTCTGATGATCGTTTTCGGCAGTATGCTTATTATCTTGGGAATTACAGGGAAGAGAAATCGTGTATGATGAGCCGAAAAAATGATGTTATTAGAAAAGTTTTAATGATCATCGGGGGATGTTTGCTTGCGGCAGCTTTTGTTATCTTGGCGGCGTGGCAATGGAACATTCATGCTTCCGAGCAGAAAGCAAAGGAATATGTAAGCGCGATCCGCGAACTGATCCCCGAACCGCAAGGTGCTGTTCCCGAAGAACGCAGGGATAATACGATGGCTACTCTCTCCGTTGACGGAACTGACTTTGTGGGAATATTGGAGTTCCCGCAATTTAACTCGGTTCTTCCGGTGTGCGCTGAATGGGGAAGCCCTGAAAAACACCCTTGCCGTTTTAGCGGAAGCGTATATGACCGCACTATGCAGATCGGTGGCACGTCGCAAAAAGGTCAGTATAACTTTTACCGTGACGTTTCTGCGGGAGATAGAGTTTTTTCACGGATATGGAAGGGAATCGTTTCTCATACACGGTAACCGATATTCGCTATGAGAAAAACGCAGACCAATCCACCTTACAACGCAAGGACGCGGATTTGACGCTGTTCATTAAGAATGTGTATGCTTTTGAGTACATACTCATTTACTGTGATGTTTTAGGTTAAGTTTGCGATATGTTTGCGTTTTAACTTGAAGCGTTGTGAGCGGAAGACTACATAGGCGAAGGCGAAGACCGCCCAGGGGAGGGAATACACTTCTAAAGCCAACACAAGTCAAGGGGTGAACTAAACGTTCACCCCTTGGTGGTATATTTGAAAAAATAAATTTAATGGCCCTTCATACTTTTCCCAACCACATAAATACCGACCACCATTTCGGCAATCGATATTCCCAATAAAAGTCCCGAGAAAAAGTCTTTCACATTCGATCCGCCAAATGTGTTGGAAAGAGCTAATAAGGCAATTCCCATCATAATAAGCGAAACGCCATGCATCAAATTTTTTTGCTTTTCTAACTCTTGCGTTCTTTTTAGCAAATCCATTATTTGCTCTTCGTCATATGCGCGAACGCTTTTATCTTCCGATTTTTCACCATCCATTAGCTCTGCGATTGTAATCTCCAATTCATCGCATAAAGGCTTAACTATAGAATAATCGGGCATACATTTACCGGTTTCCCATTTCGAGATTGTTTTGTTTGATACTCCAAGCTTTTCCGCCAGTTTTTCTTGTGTTAAATTTTTTTCTTTTCTCTTTTGTGATATAAACTTTCCTATTGCTGTTTGATTCATTTCCTGTGCCTCCATTTTTGTTTATGATGGAATATTATCATTATTTCACCCTAAATAACATCCCTCAATTGGAGAATTCAGGTGGAATTCTTAATCAAATTCATAAATTCTCATTTATCAAACGAATTATACCATAAACCGCCACGAAACACAACTGTTTTCACACAAAAAAATTGAAATTTATTTGTCTGTTCTAAAAAAACGGAAATCACATTTATGTCCACCCGCTCCTAATGTTTCTGTTCTCTTAAATGCAATCCCTGACAGATTTCCATATGTTGCGAAGTCGCTTTCACAAAAAACAGGTGCAAGTTCTGGAACATTAAATAAGTTTGCATACTTTAGATATGGACACATTGTCATATCAATTTGCAAACAGTTTGCATCTGCTTGAAAATTAGTATAATCAAATCCGCATTCTCTACCAAACATCTTTGTTCCCATTTTGGATAATAGCTTCATAAAAACTGCTTTCATACCAGGAAGCTTTAGAACAATATTTAATGCCTTTCCACCTTTTTCACAAAAACCTATTAGTATGGCGGTTGTATTCTTTAGAGCGTTTTCATTATCAATCTCTAGCAGAGACTTATAGAAAGAAACAGTTGGAAGAATGGTGTTTTCCAAATGCATTCGTTCACCTTTAGATGCATCTCGACACAATAACAAGTGATTGTGGTAATGTTTTTTTCCTAATGTGATGATTACATTTGTTTTTTCTTTTCCATATATTTTTATTAATTCCTTTTTTATATAGCCTAAATTTTTCATAATACCACTACACTTTATTCACTTTCTGCTTACTATACTTCTTTATCAAAAAGGTAAGACCAAAAAACATTAAGCTACTGCCAACGTTCATGGCTCCTATCCCTGCGAGCAGAACACCTGCAACAAGAGTCAGGGGGATTGTATTTACAACACAACACCACTTAGGCAAACAAGTTTTACCTTTGATTATGGCAATGAAAAGTGAAATACAAACCATAAATACGCCAATATTGCACAAGGCAGTCGTTACCATTGTTTCGGTGAAAAACGAAATCATAATGTCATGCGCTTCTTTGGTGGCACCGGATTTTACAAAATACCACAACATGGTTGTGCAAGAGAAATGCATTATTGCGCCTGCGACACAGGTAAATAATGTGCCGACCAATACTACCTTTGATAAGATCTTCGCGGTGGGTTTTAACAGCAGATAAATCTGATAGTATCCCACCAAAACGAGCATCATAGCAATTGTCCCCGCAATGCCTGAAATTGTAAACTGCAAAGGATTTGCGCCTGTAAGCATGCTTGATGTTTTGCCGTAGTCAAAAAGCTGGATTGTATCAAGAGGGCCGTTGGGCACAAAGTAGAGCAATAAATCTCCGCCGCCCCAACAAAGCAAATGCCCGAATGCTCCGAAAAGTAAAAGCTTGGAATTTATCAAACGTCTTTCCATTTTAATTTTCCTTTTTTTCTCTCTGCTTGAATTTTTCAAGGTCTGTGTTAAGCAACCTTGCGTCGATAACGCGCTTTATCTTGTGAATAAGAAATACTCCGAGATAAGCAATTATCATATATGCGGCAAATATCAGGCTCACAACGAAATTTTTTTCAAACCAGCAAAATATATACGACGAGAGTGAATATATTGCCGCTGCTCCTGCAATAACCGCGCAGTCCTTGATGCTTAACTTATCTACGTCATCGAAATCCGAGCCGATCAGCATCTGTACCCAACACAGCGCGTACGCAAGCAAGACCATTTCAAGCATATAAAATATGCTTGCATCTTGAAAGCCACATATAAGGCGGTAGGATGCGTAAAAACACAGAACCATAAAAAACATAAGGCAACATTTTATTTCTACGCCGATTTTTCTCGTTAGATATTTCTCAATAAATGTGCGGAATTTGTTACTCATCTTCACTGACTCCTTTAAGCCGCTTTCGGAAGCTTGAAGCATACGTTCTGGAAATTATAATATGCTCACCGTTGTTCATTGTCGCATCTATGCGGTTTGACGCGAGACTTTTCAGCCTTCGCACCTTATCTATATTGATAATCATTGATTTACTGCATCTAAAAAAGTTGATAGAGCCAAGTATTTGCTCAAGCTGTGCCAACGTGAAATCTAGCCTGAACACGTCCGCCTCTGTATACGCAAAGCACTTTCCGTCGACACTCTCGATATACAATATATCCGCGCGCTCGAGTATCTCTTTTTGCCCACCATTTTCGCCCACGAGCTTCTTCTCATAGCCGTTCATGAAATCAAGGGCGCGCTCTACCTCGTCGTTGATTTCCAGATATTTCAGAATAAGCTCGTTCTCGCCCTCAGATATCTGATGTACGGTAAGCTTCATTTTCTTCCCCCTTCGTTGACCTTGTAACGTTATTTTATCACCTAAAATCAATAATGCAATACCCAAAACGGTAAGTGGCACTTTTTGATGCCTCAAAAGCACTGCACAAAAAGATTATATCACGAAAAACAAACAAGGACAACTATTTTCACACAAGAAAAGGGGGAGAACAAATTGTTCCCCCCATATCACAGTTCAACGATGGTTGGAAAAAACGCCCAGTCATAATTTGGTCAGCCAATGCGAGATGGCGCGGAGAAGGGAATACAGTTTTAAAGTCCAACTAAAAAACATTCAAAACTGTAAAAAAATTTTCACAGCCTACACGCTTCAACTCGCATATCAGAAATACGCCGTTTATTCAAGAATAATGAACCACCGCCGAGAGTAACTAAATGGTTACCCTCGGCGGTGTGTTTCAATATGGATAATCAAAGTAAAAAACAAATCCGAACAGTTCCGTCGTAACGAAACAGTTCGGATTTGCTTGTTCTGGTGGAGGCGAACCGCGGTCAAAAATGGTTGATAATTACGCCGAACTCGACGGGATCGAGCAGAGCGTTTGCGATGATCTTTGGAGCGATCTGCCTTGCACCGAGGTGCTCGTCCCGAACCCGACGTTCAGGATCTCCGTGATCGGCAGGCGTATCCTCAACTACTGCGGAGCCTTCGGAGCAGAGAAGTAAGCATCGCTCAAAAATGAACTATGGTATGGTTCAATATGGACTATTCATAAATATAAAATATAATATAATATTAACTGAAGAATAACATTATATATAACTACTATATGCACTCAAAGCCTCACCCGCCCCCTCCGAAAGCCACGGCATTCGGGGGGGATTTTTCTTCAGTTCTTTGAGCTTGTAACTCCACCGCTCAATTTAGTCATTTTCTCAAAAATGACTAAATTGACATTGACAAAAGACATAATTGGGGATATAATATAATTTAGATAAGAATAATGTAATGCGAGGTTTATATGCGTAATTACAATTACCAAAACAAATGGCAAAAGTTGCTCACGCCCGAAGTAGTGTCTTTGTTGACACAGATCCACGAGTGCAAGGGTGAGCAAACGTTATTTATAGAGCAAAAAGCTACTACACTGACTCAGCTTGTTGAGGTTGCTAAAATCCAAAGCACAGAGGCATCAAATAAAATCGAGGGCATTTATACCTCAGACGAGCGACTCAAAAGCCTTGTTTCCAACAAGACAACTCCTCGAACAAAAAACGAGCAGGAAATAGCGGGATATCGCGACGTTCTTTACACTATATGCGAAAGCCACGATTTCATCCCGATGAAGCCATCAATTATATTGCAACTTCACCGCGACCTATATAAATTCAGCGGTAAGTCCATCGGAGGATCTTATAAGGAAGCCGATAACGTAATCGCAGAGGAAGACGAGGAAGGGAACAAGCGCGTTCGTTTTGTTCCCGTATCGGCTTGGGAAACCCCAACAGCTATAGATGGCATATGCAAAGCTTTTGATGAAATGATATCCGATAGCGACGCCGATCCGCTTCTTATAATTCCAATGTTTATATTGGATTTTCTGTGCATTCACCCGTTTAACGATGGTAACGGAAGAATGAGCCGATTGCTTACCTTGCTGCTCTTATACCGAGCAGGCTATATTGTGGGTAAATATATCAGTATCGAAAAGCTGATAGAGCAAACAAAAGAAACCTATTACGAGGCATTACAAAACAGTTCCGCCGGTTGGCACGAGGATAAAAACGATTATATTCCCTTTGTGCAGTATACGCTTGGTATCGTTGCCGCGGCATATCGCGAGTTTTCGTCGAGAGTAAAGCTCATTGCCACAAGCAATATGTCCAAGCCCGAACGCATCAGGGCAATTATACAAGAAACACTTGGTAAAATAACAAAATCAGAAATTATGGAAAAATGCCCCGATATCAGCCAAGTCACGGTACAACGAGCACTTAATGAGCTGGTAATAAGCGGAGAAATTTTAAAAATTGGCGGCGGTCGTTATACCGCATACACGTGGAATCACGAAAAGGAGTAAAATATGATTACAGGCGAACTTAAAAATAGAATTGACGGACTTTGGGATGTATTTGCCGCAGGCGGACTTGTAAACCCTCTCGACGTAATTGAGCAGATTACATATTTGATGTTCATCCGCGACCTTGACGATACCGATAATCTTCGCGCCAAGGAAGCCGTAATGCTCGGTCTTCCCCATAAAAGCATTTTTGCCGACAAGGTAAAGGTGGGAGAGCGAGAGATCGACGGAAATCAGCTCAAGTGGTCAGTATTCCACGATTTTCCTGCGGGAAAGATGTATTCTACCGTTCAGGAGTGGGTGTTCCCGTTTATCAAGAACCTGCACGATAACAAGGATAGTGCATACTCCAAGTATATGGATGATGCCATCTTCAAAATCCCCACCCCCTTGCTTCTCGATAAAATCGTTACCATTCTTGACGATATCTACTCGCAAATGGCACAGATCAAGGACAGCGACATTCGCGGCGACGTATACGAATACTTACTTTCCAAGATCTCGCAGTCGGGGCTTAACGGTCAGTTCCGCACCCCTCGTCACATCATTCGTATGATGGTAGAGCTAATGGATCCCCAAGCAGACGAAACAATCTGCGATCCCGCGTGCGGTACGTCGGGATTTCTCGTCGCGGCGGGGGATTATCTCAAGGAAAAGCGCAAGGAAGAGATTTTCTTCAATAAACAGAAAAAAGCGCACTATATGAACGGAATGTTCCACGGCTACGATATGGACAGAACGATGCTCCGCATCGGCGCGATGAACATGATGACGCACGGCGTGGACAATCCGTATATAGAGTATCGCGATAGCTTGTCCGATCAGAATCCCGATAAGGAGAAATACTCGCTGATCCTTGCAAATCCCCCCTTCAAGGGCAGCCTTGACTACGATACCGTTTCCGCAGATCTTCTCAAGGTCTGCAAGACAAAAAAGACCGAGCTTTTGTTCCTCGCGTTGATGCTCCGAATGCTTCGTGTGGGCGGCAGATGTGCAGTTATCGTTCCCGATGGCGTGCTGTTCGGGTCTTCTACGGCGCATAAGGCTATCCGCAAAGCGATAGTCGATGACAACCGCCTTGAAGCCGTAATTTCCATGCCCTCTGGCGTATTTAAGCCCTACGCGGGTGTTTCTACGGGAATACTTATCTTCACAAAGACGGGATACGGCGGCACGGACAAGGTGTGGTTTTACGATATGCAAGCAGACGGCTTCAGCCTTGACGATAAGCGCACCGAGGTCAAGGAAAACGACATTCGTGATATCATCGAACGTTTCCACAATCTTGACGGTGAAGCCGACCGCGCACGCACAGAAAAATCCTTCTTTGTACCCAAGGACGAGATCGTGCAGAACGACTACGACCTCTCAATAAATAAGTACAAAAAGACCGAATACAAGCCCGTAGAGTATGCCCCTACCTCACAGATATTGGCAGAGCTGAACGAGCTTGAGAGGGAGATCACCAAAGGACTTGCAGAGTTGGAGGAGATGTTGTGATGGCGAGATTGGGAGATATATTTACTATTTCCTCAGGCGGAACCCCAAATAAAAACGAGTTGTCTTATTATAAGGGGGGCAGTATACCTTGGGTAAAAACTGGAGACTTAAAGGATAAGTACATATCAAAAGAAATTGAGTGTATTACCGAGGAAGGATTGAGCAATAGTTCGGCGAAACTTTTCCCGCAAGATACCGTTTTGGTTGCTATGTATGGGGCGACAATTGGTGCTTGTTCTATTCTTCCTTATGAGGCTGCTACTAATCAGGCATGTGCTGCGTTTTTGCCTTGCAAGGATGTTATTCCAGAATATTTATTTTATTTTCTGAGTGGCAGAAAGGATCAATTTATAAAGGATGGTGTCGGTGGAGCACAGCCAAACATTTCCGCAGGGTATCTAAAAAATGTAAAATTCGATCTTGTTTCACTTGGTGAGCAGCAAAAAGTAATAGATAGATTAAGTAAAGTTGATGATCTCATATCTTTTCGCAAACAGCAACTTTCAAAATTGGACGAGCTTGTCAAATCCCGATTTATCGAACTGTTTGGAGATCCAGAACAGAACCCGAATGGCTATCCGATTAAGGACTTCGATGAAATCAGCGTACTAATAACTGACGGTGAGCATGCAACGCCTCGTCGAACAGAAAAAGGCATATATCTCTTGTCAGCGCGCAATGTTCTTAATCACGCACTTCAGTTGGACGATGTAGACTACATTGACGAAGATGAGTATGCCCGTATCGCTCGACGCGTTGTTCCGCAGGCAGGTGATATCCTTGTTTCTTGCTCTGGGAGCATTGGAAGATGTTGCGTCGTACCCGATGGACTGCAATTTCAAATGGTTAGAAGCGCGGCATTGATTCGATTTGATGATACCATCAATCCCGTTTTTGCAGAATGGCTTATAACCTCCGATGAACTGCAACGGCAAATTGCCCAGTCAGCAACCCAATCTTCGCAGGCGAACTTGTTCCAAGGTAAGATACGAAAATTACATGGGTATGTACCTCCAATGGAGCTTCAACAGCAATTTGCGGCCTTCGTCGAACAGACCCACAAATCAAAATTGGTAATTCAAAAGAGCCTTGAAAAGCTCGAAACACTAAAAAAAGCATTGATGCAAAATTATTTTGGGTGAGGTGAAGGAAAATGAAACTTTATAAGATTACCGCAATTATTTCTTTTATTGTATTTGGAGTATGCTTGCTATGCTCCGTGATTTTGGGATTCATACCATCTGAAAACAATACGTGGATTATACTGTTGCAAAACTATGCAGTAGGTATTGCATGTAGTATATTAGTGGTTATTATCACTACTTTACTACAATTTAATTTTGAACAGCAAAAAGAAAAAAATAAACTAATATCAGATATTCGCACTTTGTTTTTGCACTATTATTTATCTGTATTAAGCGCCGATCCAAATGAAAAGACCTCTCAACAAATGTGGAATCATTATTATGATCGCATTGAATCCTGCATTGATGATATTTCAACGTGCTTGTCAAATCTGGATTGGTTTAGAAAGAAGCATCTAAACAATGCTAATGATATACATTATGCTGTTTTACAGTTGAGAATCAGTCTGTACAAAAATAATAGACAATCAAAAGAAGATGCAGTAAGAAGTATTCTCAATCATTCTGCTTTTGACGATATAGAAGAAAAGTCGCTTTTATACGCTAAAAACGATTATGATAAAAAAAGTATTGAAGAATATAGCGATAAAGCTAAAGAAGAAATAGAAAAATTGTCTAATAATCATAGCAATAATAAATAATAATGTGGAGTAAAAATGAAAATACAAGTAATAAGTTATGAAAAAAGTATTAAATATGGTATCGAACATAATTATACATATTCATCGCTAAATGAGCCGCGTGCGTTTGATGAATTTGATATAAACATTATTTCTTTGCAAACCGAGTGGTTATGGCGGTATAATGTCAATAGACAATCCTCAATTAATGCAATTAAAGATTTTGATAGCCTACAAGTGTTAATTGGCGATGTAAAAAAATCAATTGTCATAATATGCTTTCCTCAAAACTATAGATATAAGTATTCTTATTCTGGTGGCAGTTATAATAGGTCAGAGCAATTAAAAGATATGATTCCTTACTTGAAAGATTATCTACAACACCTTTTAGGGAATCGAAGCAGTTATGATTTGGTTTATGAGAATTCAACCACATCATGCAACAAATCCGAAATCAAAGCGGCATTTTATTTTAAAAACATTCCAATCGCCGAAAAATCATTGACTGAAAGCAATGGTGGAAATCATATTACAACCGTAAAGCTCGATGCCAATATAATTCTCACAACTTTAGATATCTCTGATAGTAATGCACCCATTAGTGATCTGTTAAGTGCAATGGGATTAATCTACAGCAATAAAGATATTCCTGAATGGATGAATGATTATAGGTGCTTCGATGATGCCGAACAAGAAATGCGTATAGAAGCAGCAAATGAGGAGATAGACAAGCAACAAAAGATTATTGATGAAGCCAAGGAAAAATTGGATAAAAACTTATACTACAAAAGCGTTCTATATACAAACGGTTCAGCTCTTGTGGAATCAGTTTTTGATATGTTAGAAAAAATGTTAGGTTGCGATTTGTCAGGCTTTGTTGACAAAAAAGAAGAAGACTTTAAAATTATTTTACCAAAAGTTACTTTCATCGGTGAAATAAAAGGTATCGGTTCTAATGTTAAAAATGAAAATGTATCTCAGTTAGATCTTCATTGCCAAACATATCAAGATTATTTGGATACCGAGGGCTTAACAGAAAAAGTCAAGGGGATTTTAATCATCAATCCGTTAAGAAGTAAACCTCCTAGAGACAGAGATGATGTACACGAAAAGCAGATAGAGCTTGCTAAACGCTACGGTAGCTTAATTATTACGACAGAAATTCTTTTGCTTTTATTTGAAGCATATCTCGCTGGAAAAGTTTCAAGTGAGAGAATTCTTGAATTATTTATTAGTGAAACAGGTTTGTTAACTGTTCCTGATTTTATTTAAGAACGATGGAGGTCCTATTATGACCAACTTTGATTTCCTAAAAAACACCCCCGATTTTGATGCGTTTGCGGACGTGGCGATCTCGGCGGAGAAAATATTACATATTGACGTGGACGCTTGCGTGCTGAATTGCCGCAGGGCAATGGAGTTTGCAGTCAAATGGATGTATTCCGTGGACCGCGATCTCGTCATGCCATATCAGGACAACCTCGTCAGCCTTATGAACGACGAAAAGTTCCGCGACATTATTGGCGCGGACGTCTGGAGGCGTATGGAATTTATCCGCAAGCTCGGCAACAATGCGGCTCACGGCGGCAAAAAGGTGAGCCTCGAGCAAGCGGAGCTTTGCCTTGAAAACTTATTTGTTTTCCTTGACTGTGTGGCATATTTCTACGCTCCCGAATACACCGAGCAGCAGTTTGATAAGTCCTTGCTTGCGCTTACGGTGGACGAGGCTCTTTCCTTCGTTCCCGAAAACGATATCGATATTGCCAAGCTGATCGAGGAAAACAAAGCGCTCAAGGATGAGCTTACTGCGCGACGCGCCGAACAGCAGCAGACCTACGTTCCCAAGCCGCTTGAGCTTTCGGAATACAAGACGAGAAAGATATACATCGACTTTATGCTTGCCGATGCGGGCTGGGTCGAGGGCAAGGATTGGGTTAACGAGGTAGAGCTTCACGGCATGCCCAACGCAAGCGGTGTAGGCTACGCCGACTACGTTCTCTATGGCGACGACGGTAAGCCCCTCGCGGTTCTTGAAGCGAAGCGCACCTGTATGGACGTTTCAAAGGGCAGACAGCAGGCGAAGCTGTATGCCGACCTGTTAGAGCAGAAATACGGTCGCAGACCTATCATTTTCCTCTCCAACGGCTTTGATACGCACGTTTGGAATGATAAATACTACCCCGAGCGCAAGGTTGCGTCTGTTTACTCAAAGCGCGACCTTGAAAAGCTTTTCAATCTGCACACGATGCGTGCAAGCCTCAAAAACGTGGTGGTTGACAAGCACATTGCGGGACGCTACTATCAAGAGGCTGCTATTAAGGCTGTTTGTGAGGCGTTTGACAAAAAGAATCGCCGCAAGGCGCTTCTCGTTATGGCAACGGGCTCGGGCAAGACGAGAACGGTCATTGCTCTTTGCAAGGCGTTGCTTGATCACGGTTGGGTAAAGAATATTCTGTTCCTTGCCGACCGCAATTCGCTCGTCACGCAGGCAAAGCGCGCCTTTGCCAATATGCTTCCCGACCTTTCTGTAACCAATCTTTGCGAGGATAAGGCGAACTTTGATTCCCGATGCGTATTCTCAACTTATCAGACCATGATGGGTTGTATTGATACCGTCAAGGACGAGAATGACAAAAAGCTCTTTACCGTTGGACATTTTGATCTCGTCATTGTGGACGAGGCGCACCGTTCTATCTATAACAAGTACAAGGATATTTTTAACTATTTCGATGCGCCGCTTGTGGGACTTACCGCAACGCCGAAGGACGAAATAGATAAAAATACTTATGAGATATTTGAGCTCGAAAACGGTGTTCCGACCTATGGCTATGAGCTTGGACAAGCAGTTACCGACGGCTTTCTTGTTGACTTTATGTCTGTTGAAAGCAAGCTGAAATTCATCGAGGAAGGCATCGTATACGACGACCTTTCCGATGAGGACAAGGAAGAATACGAAAACACTTTCGATGATGAAAACGGTAATCATCCAGAAAGGATCTCGTCTTCCGCCATTAATGAGTGGGTGTTTAATGAGGACACCATTCGTCAGGTGATTCATATCCTGATGCAGGACGGTTTGCGCATCGATTACGGCGAAAAGCTGGGAAAGACGATCATCTTTGCCAAAAACCACGAGCATGCCGAAAAGATTCACGAGATATTTGGAAAAGAATATCCCAATCTTCCCGGTTACACGAAGGTCATTGACAACTATATGACTTATGCGCAGAGCGCAATAGACGAGTTTTCCGATCCCAAAAAGTTACCGCAGATAGCAATCTCCGTCGATATGCTTGACACAGGAATCGACGTCCCCGAAGTGCTCAACCTCGTCTTCTTCAAAAAAGTGATGAGCAAGGCAAAGTTCTGGCAGATGATAGGACGCGGTACCCGTCGTTGTGACGGACTTATGGACGGCAAAGACAAGGATAAATTCTATATTTTCGATTTTTGCGGAAATTTTGAATTTTTCCGTATGAACAATGGCAAGCCAACTGCCAATCAGGTTGCTCTGCAGGGCGCTATCTTTAAGCTTAAGGCACAGATCGCATTCAAGCTGCAGGACATTGCTTATCAAACGACGGATTTGATCGCTTTCCGCAAGTCTTTGGTTGATGACATGGTGCGCAAGGTGCGTGAGTTGAATAAAGAGAATTTTGCTGTTCGGCAGCATCTTCGCTACGTTGAGCAATATGCCGATCCCGACAACTATAATTCGCTGACTTACGAGGATACTCTCTTGATGTCAGAAGAGATTGCTCCGTTGATCACCCCCGATGAAGACGAAGCCTCTGCGGTTCGTTTTGACGCTTTAATGTATGGCATCGAGCTTGCGTATCTTGCGGGCAAGAAATATTCGCGTGCGCGTGCCGATCTTTACAAAAAGGTCAGCGGAATTGCAAGCGTGGCAAACATTCCCGAAATCATGGCTCAATCGGAACTCATCAATAAAATTTTGCATACCAATTATTTGGATACTGCGGGAATCAACGAGTTTGAGCATATCCGCGAGAATCTTCGCAATTTGATGAAATATATTCCCAGAACCGTTGCGAAGTATATTACGGATTTCGATGATGAAATTCTTTCTGTGGAATGGAACGAATCCGATCTTGAAAACGATGACCTGAAGAACTACAAAGCCAAAGCCGAATTCTATATTCGTCAGCATCAAGACGAGGAGGCAATTGCTAAGTTGAAGAGCAACGTTCCCTTGAATGCAGATGATATCAAGGCCTTGGAACGCATTATGTGGAGCGAGGTCGGAAGCAGAAAGGACTACGAAGCGGAATACGGAGAAAAACCTCTCGGTGAGTTCGTGCGAGAAATTGTAGGACTCGATATGATGGCGGCAAAAGAAGCGTTTGCGGAGTATTTGAATGACGTTAATCTTGATGCAGATCAGATTTATTTTGTCAACCAAATCGTTGAGTATATTGTACACAATGGTGTGATGAAAGATATGTCCGTGCTTCAAGAGCCTCCGTTTACCGATAGAGGAAGTATCGTTGAAGTCTTTACCGATATTTCAGTTTGGTTGGGTATAAGGAGCGTCATTGAGAAAATCAATGCAAACGCCGCGGCATAAAATGCTTGGAGGATATAATGACCAAACAATCTTTCCTTGAATACTGCCTTAATACATACGGCACATCGCCGGACTATCCGTTTGACGAGGATTTTGAGACGGCGGTATTGAGGCACGGTGACAATCGCAAGTGGTATGCCATTGTAATGAAGGTCGCACGGCGAAAGTTTGGGTTTGACAGCGACGAGGTTATCGACGTTGTAAATCTAAAGCTCCCAACAGAGATGTTCGGCTCATTCGGCGCAATCGACGGAGTCTATCCCGCGTACCACATGAACAAACGCCATTGGATATCTGTCCTTCTTCCCGACGCTCCCGACGAGGTGGTGCAGTTCCTTGTAAGCGTTAGCTTCGAGGCTACAAAATCTTCTAAGAAAAAATCAAAATAAGTCTGGACTTTTGCCATCTCCTGTGGTATTGTGTTGTGCTACAGGAGGTGGCAAAAATTATGAACGTTATAAACGAGCTATGGTACGGCAACATATCGCCGTGCGATGGTGGAGCGAAGAAGGGAAGCGGGTATTTGGAACTTCTCGGCTACGTCGCGCGACACAAGGGAGAGCTACAAAAACGGCTGAACGGCGAAGAAAAAGAAATCCTTGAAAAGCTCATCGATTGTACCAACGAGATGTACGGCATCTCCGAGAGGGAAGCCTTCGCGCAAGGTTTCACGCTCGGCGCGAGGCTCATCATCGAGGTGATGAC
This sequence comes from Eubacteriales bacterium, assembly GCA_045546615.1. Lineage (GTDB taxonomy): Bacteria > Bacillota > Clostridia > Oscillospirales > CAG-272 > CAG-390. Next base: position 66,713 of record JAZQDD010000039.1, read on the forward strand.
GGCTGAGCTTGAATAACCCCCAGAGGAATCGCAAAATCATCTGCGATTCCTCATCTTTTTCTCTATTCTCGCTGGACTTTTGCGTTTTTATGTTTATACTTGTGCCTCGCCGCGAAAGGCGTGCTCGGAAAGGAAAAAACATATGAAAAGATTGATCACCATCATCCTCGCGTTTATTATGGCATTCTTCACCTCACCGAGTCAGGGCGCAGATGAGCCGCCCGTGAGCGCCGAAAAGCCGCCACAAGCGGAGATAACGGTATCGGCGGATAATGTGCCCGAAGAAAGCCACGCGACCGCCACGTCGCCCGTTGGCGGGGGAGAGGAAACAGAAGCTGCGGTGAAACCCGAAGACAAGGAAATTGGGTTCACTGAAAAAAACGCCGATAACGTCGGCGAAGGTGAACGAGGTGCTGTCGAATACAAGCCGCAGCTCGGAGGTCAGCCAAATCCCTTTGAGAATAACACTCCTACCGAAATTGGCGATCAGCCCGCCGAAGACTACATAGGCGAAGACGGAGACCGCCCGGGGGAGGGAATACACTTCTAAAGCCAACACAAACCAAGGGGTGAACGAAACGGTCACATCATACTACTCAAAGAGGTTCAGAGCTTTGGCTCTGAACCTCTTTAGTGATTTGAGTTTATTTTTAGTGGACACCCATGCGGTGCAATGCTTTGATAATGGTCCGTGCTTAATCTCGTCCGCTGAACACCTTCATGGTGGTCAAAGCGTTCTCCTTCATAGCATTCTGAACGTTCAGGGCAAGGTTGTGGTAGAAATCCGCATCCTTGTTGGCGATTGTTTTTCTTGCTTCAGCATAGCCTGCATAGGATAGATATGAGTAATAATTGATTTTGTTTATACCTCGCGCGATAACCTCGCGATATTCCTCGTGGGAAATACCGCTTCCGCCGTGCATGACAAGGGGCAGATCGGTGTTTTTGCGAACCTGCGTGATGATCTCCATGTTTAATACGGGCTTGGTTTTGTATATCCCATGCGCTGTACCAAAGGCGATTGCCAAAGCGTCTATCCCCGTGCTTGCAAGAAATTCAGGCACGAGTGCGGGGCGCGTATAAAGATCGGCAGGATCGGTAACTGTACTCTCTCCGCCACCCTCTCTTTGAGGAAGCGCCCCAAGCTCTGCCTCTACGTCTACACCGTGAGCGTGTGCGTAGTCCACCACTTCCTTAGTTCCCATTACGTTTTGCTCATAGGGGAGAGTGGAATAGTCGATCATAACAGAAGTAAATCCCAAATCAATAGCGCGTTTGCAATATTCGAAATCCTCGCCATGATCAAGATGTACGCACACCTTTACGCTACTGCGTTTAGCAAGCTCGACCATCACGGGTCCGATCTTGTCAAGGTGCGATACGCTCTCGTGGCATTGAGCATGAGCAATGATAACGGGAACGTTTAGCGTTTCCGCAGCATCCAAAACCGCAAGCAAGCATTCCAAATTAGGCGTGTTAAAGCTACCAACGGCAATATTTTGCCTTCTGCCCTCAGCAATTACGTCTTTAAGTCCTACTAACATATCTCTTACCTCTCAATATCAATCAATTCATAGCCAAGATACGTTTTGAATGCCTCCTCCAAAATGTATTTCATATGACCTACGCCAACCGTCGTGTGATGCTTGAATCCACCCTTGGCAAGGCGGATCAGCTTGTTTTGCAGATCGGGAATTTCGGCAACGCCGCCACATCCAAAGAAGCTGCCTTCGATCTTATCATCGGTAAATTTCGCTTCACTGACGTACACCTTAAGCTTTCCGTCCTCGGTAAAACCGTTTGAAAATGTCATGTCAAATGCGGATATGCGCCCTTCGTTCGTGCCCCATCCGCTTCCAGGGTCTTCCTTGGCAAACATCTTGTGCTCGGTTACAACACCCTTGGCAGTCATAAGACTCTGCGCAACGGGTCCACAATGGAACAGTATGACCTTGTTCTCGTCATCACCGTAATTGTTGTTCCAATCAAGACAAGCCGTAGGACGTCCGCTTGCAAGCTGCATAGCACGCATAGTTATCGCACTGGTAAGGTCTATCTCGCAGGAGCATACGATTCCTCTGTCATTCAGCTCGGAGATGAGAACGCAGGGACAAACTCGGAGGATGGTTTCCATCTCGTTCCAACAGCGAAGCGTCAGAGCGTCAAGGTGATACTCTTCTATGTATTCATCAATAACTACGGATATTTTCGCAAGAGTCAACATATTCTGCGCGGGCACCTTCGTGAAATCGGCATACTGCAAAAGGCGCTTGACTCTTGCAAGCACAGCGGCATCGTCGTCGGCTTTTGCCTGCACCTTGAAAATCAACTCGGAGAGGTCAAAGCTTTCTACGTTTATACCGTATCTCTGCAACGTTACCTCATCAAAGCGCACGGTCTTGAATGCCGTTGTTCTTGCTCCGATGCAACCAAGGTTAAAGCGCTTCATTCCCTTGACTACGCGGCATATAGCCGCAAAATCATCAAGATTTTGGCGGAAAGCTTCGCTCAAAGGATGAACAACGTGCGGTTTCATGACCGTAAAGGGAAGTTTATACTGATAAAACACGTCGGTTACGGAGAATTTTCCGCAATACGCATCGCGGCGATGTCTGAAATCCATTTTTCCTATCTCATCGGGGTACGCCTGCATTAAGATGGGAACGCCTGCATCCTGAAGAGCCGTTATAGCGCCGTTTTCGTCAATAAATATGGGCATACAGAGAATAACTCCGTCATATTCACCCTCGTGACTCTTGAGCCAATCGTGGTATAAACGGCCCTCATCTCGCGTTTCGATAGCTCCATAGCGAGTCAGACTCTCATCCATCGCAATATAGTCATAGCCTGCATCGGTTACGGCTTTTATCATATCGGCTCTCGCGCCGGTGATCAGCTCCCCGGGCATAAAGCCTCGGTTTCCAAAATATAACGCAAATTTCATCTTAAGCAAGCTCCTTTACAAGTTTATAAATTTTTTTATATTTTTCGTATTTTCTCTCGTACGCACCCGATGGGGCGGGGGAGAAATGCTTGGTGTAGCGCGTAAATATCTTGCGCGCATCTTCAAGTGTAGCTATACCGCCAATCGCAACCGATTGAAGCATAGCACAGCCGCACAGACCGCCCTCCGATGACCGTAAGACCTTGACGGGAACCTTTTGTACGTCTGCTTTGATCTGCATCCAACGTTCCGAGTTTGAGCAACCGCCAGTAGCCACTATCTCGCTGATGTCAATACCGTATGCATTGACCGTTTCAATATTCATCCTCATTTCCATGCTCATGCCCTCGATAAGCGCCCGATACATATCGCAATCCCTTGTGTTTAGCGAGAGGTTGAGGAACGCGCCCTTCGCGCTCAGGTCCTGATGCGGTGTGGCGGCACCCGCAAGATAGGGAAGAGCTAAAACGTCACTTGGTGAATCGGGGATATTCTTTTCCATATATGCAAAAAAGCTTGCCTCATCCCCAGCATATTCGTGCGTGATCTTTCTTCGGAACCAGTTGACCGTAGAGCCGCAGGAATAATTCAAAATGTACGTACAGTACAAGCCATCAACGGCGTACGGTACGCAGCAGTAGCCCTGCCGCCCCATCTCGATTTGAGTAGGTCTTTTTGAAAACGCCACGGTGGTGCATTCAACGGTTCCCATGCCATCAACAGCCTCGCCTGCTTTCAAAACACCTGCGCCAACGGCGGCACAGACCTGATCGTGAGAGCCAAGCACAAGAAGTGCGGGAATGTTCCATTCGGGCTTTAGCTTTCCAACGATACTGCCCGCTCGCATCGGAGTAGAGAATAGGGATTTGTTTATTCCGAAGCGCCCCAAGACCTCATCCGAGAATTGCATAGCTCTGATGTCAAATGCCCCCGTTCTCGATGCTAAGGCATAGTCTATCACACGCTTGCCTGTGAGCAGATAACCGATGTAATCACCGATAAGCATTACCTTGTGCGCTTTTGAAAACACGTCCGGCGCATGGTGCTTGATCCACAAAAGCTTTGATAGCGAATACATGCTGTGCGGAACAACCCCCGTGATGAGAAACGCCCTTTCCTCACCGATGGCGGACTTGATCTCCTCCGCTTCCTCCTCGCCGCGCGTGTCGGTGTAGAGCATGGGATGGAAAAGAATCTTGTCATTCTCATCCAAAAGTACGAAGGACTCTCCGAGCGACGAGATGCAAATAGATGAGATGTCAAAGTCTCTCGAGATCTCCTCAATCATCTCGCGCAAATGACCTTCGATAGCCGAAACGTCGACGTAACTATCGCCGCCTAATATCTTGAACGCGTATTCCCTGAATAAATATTTTATTATATCTCCATTTTCGGAGAACAACTGACACTTACAGCCCGTTGTACCTACATCTATGCTCAAATAAGTCATTTTCTGCTCCTTTTTTATTATTCTACTTGATTTTTTGCTTGAATTATAGTATTATTTATATAAAAGTATGGTAATTTTGTACGAGGAATTACGAATATGTCAACATTTGATTTTGATGCCCTAAAACAGCTTTTATATGATTTTTATACCTTGACTAATATCAAAACCTGCCTTTATGATTCCGAGGGGAACGAGCTGTGCTATTATCCTACGAAATTCAGCGGCTTTTGCGAGATTTTGCGCAAGGATAGGAAAATGGATCTGCGTTGCAAGGACTGCGATAAGCACGCCTTTGCTGAGTGCAGAAAAACGCGCAGTCAATATAGCTATACCTGCCACGCGGGCTTGCGGGAATGTCTGTCGCCAATCCTTTACAACAATCACATCATCGGCTTCATGATGATAGGTCAGATCAAAAATAACGGCGCAGATATTGCAGAACTGGAGAAGGAGCTTCCCGAATATTTGAGAAGCAAGTTGCGCGCGGCATACGACAGCTTGCCTACCATTTCGGAAGAAAAGTTGATCTCAGCATTTCGAGTTTTAGATGCCTGCACAAACTACGAACGTTTGAAAACCATGGTAGAGCTCTATAACGATCCAATCGAAGCACAAATAGACAAATATATCTACGAAAATCTTTCAAAGCCGCTGTCCGTATCCCATCTATGTTCGCACTTCCATTTGTCGCATTACGAGATATATCAGATATGTAACGAATATTTTTGCGCAACACCTGCCAAGCACATAAAGAATTGCAGACTCGCATACGCATGCAAGCTGTTAGCGACTACGGATTTTGCCGTGAACAAGATCGCGTTGCTTTGCGGCATCGAGGATTATAATTATTTTTCAAAGCTATTCAAAGCCACTTACGGTATCAACCCCACGGAATACAGGAAAAACAATATCGCTTCCTCTCGCGTGGATTGATTTTTATTATACCTACACACAAACAAGGGGTGAACGTTTCGTTCACCCCTTGCGGCTTGACATATTACGCTTTAACGATGGCTGGAAAAAACGCCCATGCACAATTCGACATGCTTGGGAAGTTGTGATTCGGCATAGCTTTAATCACTATCAGCAATACGAAGTCCTTGCATTTTCGCAGCGTATTTCAACTCATATACCGTATCTGTCTCGCTTGCATTTGAGATGCTGTGCAGCTCTTTTTTGGCATCTTCCATGGAAGCATAAAAACCAAGCAAAGTCCGCTTGTTAATTCCAAAAACGCCTTTTGAAATTCCATAAAGCGCACACGTCGGAACTTTCACTTTTTCATTTGCTTTACTCAATCCCGTAATTAAAGTGGCTTCGCCGTTGGTGCTGATCGTTTCAATTGAAAATTCTTCAAACGTTGATATCTTTCTCTTGTTAATATCAATAATATATAGTTTTCTCGGAATGCGAATATCTTGCCGAACAGGTTGAGTGGATTGCGATATTTCCTCATCTTTAATAAGATAATCGGTAGAAACTTCAAACAGTTCGCTTATAAGCGAGAGCTTTTCAATGTCGGGAGTGCTTGTTCCGCTTTCCCATTTTGATACTGCCTGTCGGGATACTTCTAATTTTTCTGCAAGCTGTTCTTGGGACAGCCCCTTGCTTTTTCGTAACTGTTGAATCTTTACAGAAATACTCATAATGAAGCTTCCTTTCAAAATTACAATATGGCTATTTTAACCTGTAACGAGCATAAAGTCTACCACTAAAACGTGGAATAATGTCAACTGATGGTTGCATTTCTGCCATATTGTTTGAAAATCAAGTTTTGCGGATTGTTTTTACGAACTGATTATACCACAAACAGCCGCGAAGCGCAACTGCTTTGGCACAAGAAAAGGGGAGAACAAATTGTTCCCCCTATATCACAGTTCAACGATGGGTGGAAAAAACGCCCTCCCATAATTCGGTCTGTTTGAAAAATGAAATTTGCGTGATCAATTGTCTTTCTTGATCCAAAACTTGTTTCCCAAATATCTACAAACTTTTTCTTTATATTCGATATACTCTTGACCAAAGGCTTCTATCAGAAAAGATTCTTCCACGTTTACAATTTGCAAATGTAACAATCCTACGGCAAAGGCTGTTGCAAACATCAGATACCAATTGAAGAAAGCGCACAGGATACCGATATACATTAAGTCAAATCCCAAAAAAGCGGGGTTGCGACTTATTGAGTAAATTCCAGTAGTGACAAGGCTTGTTTTCGCCTCCCGTTGAACGCCCGCTCTCCAATTGTCTTTCATTTCAGCTACCGATGCAATAAAAGCTATGATGCCGAATGCTTCAACAATAACGCCCGCGATCTGCATCGGCAAAGGTATGTTTTCAAAATAAAACAGGATGCTGACGATTTGTATTATAGGGAGAATATATGTTGTAATTTTCAGGGCGATCTCAATGAATTTTAGAAAACCTTCTTTTCCTTTTCCGAGTTGGTCAGTGTGTATCCCTCGCCTTTTTTGACTGATCATTTTGGAAAAATAGCAAATATAAAATATTAACATCAATCCCAATGCTATGATTTTTAGAGCCATTTTATTTCGCCCTCCAAATTCGTGATTTACAAACTGATTATACCACAAACAGCCGCGAAGCGCAACTGCTTTTATACAAGAAAAGGGGAGAACAAATTGTTCCCCCCATATCACAGTTCAACGACGGTTGGAAAAAACGCCCAGTCATAATTCGGTCTGTTTGAAAACGAAGATTGGTTTATTGATTTTCGAACGTGCTATGGATTTTATTACAACAGTCCACCGTGTGCTTCATCAAAAACTCTCCGTGCCCAAACCCCTCCATGATTTCTTCTTTGTAATTTTTTAAATACTTTTTGAGTATATTGTGAGATTTAATTGCGTATGGCTCTTTACTTCCGCACCACAAGTGCACTGTGGTTTCGTTTTCTGCAATCTCGGGACGTGTGCGATATGTGTAATTCTCCATAAAATTACGCCGAACGGTATCATCCGTTGCTCGCATATAAAGCGAATTCATCATCCCCAAATCTTCTGCTTTTAATCCCATGAGTTTCATCGTAAGCATTATCAATGTGGGGAATTTTCCTGTGTTCTTGAATTTGCAAAACATTTTATAAGTTACCCAACCGGATATTTTGCCTTGATGCGCAACATAGCATCCATCCATAATTACCGTACCGAGGTCGATCTGATTTCTTGTAAGCAATTCGGTAAGCATAAGCCCGCCTTGCGATGCGCCGTACGCGCCGTAAATTTTTCCGCCATGATTGAGATTAATATACTCTTCGATTTGCCTTGCCTGATCTGCGAACGATGTGAAATCATTGCTTCCATCGTAGAATCCGTCTTGAGCAGGGATGATAAGGCGATAATATTCTTCAAGCGGTTTTAACATTTCGTATTCGGTGTGCCAATCTTGCATCATACCGTGCAACAGTAAAATAGGTGGGTTTCCCTTATCACCAAACTCATTAAACAGCATATGTTTTACTCCTTTAAATTCTCGCTGGTCAGATATATTATTGGTGGAGTCGATGATGTTAAAGACGAACTATTTATCTCTTTGAGAGAAACTTTCTTCGAGGTGTTTTTGTAGTTGAATGTGATGATGAAATGGTCATCGTACAGATATATCGAATTTACAAAACTATCAATCAGCTTTTGCCTATCAGACTGCACCGACATATCGAGCTTTCGGTAGTTGTAGAGCGCGAACAAAAGCTGTTCTTTCGGTACGATTGGATTGCGTATCTGATATTGAATAATATCTGTTTCGATGGTCTTTTTCTGTGTTTCCAGATCGTCAAGAAGCTTTTTCGTTGTTGCTGAGAAGATGCCTTGTGCCATTGCTTCTGCGAGATTGTTGAGTTTCTTTTCCACTTCCTCAAGTTGCGTTTTCAGCAGTATGGACTCGGCGCTTTCAAGATCTTGAAAACGATAGACGCGTTCTGCAAGTTCTTCAATGACAGAATCATCAGTGATCAGTTCAAGAATAGTATCTATAACAAGTTTTTCGAGCCATTCCTTACGGACGGTTTTCTTATCGCACTTCTTTTTCTTTGCCTGATTACACTTATAATAGCGGTACTTGGTTTCGGTATGGCTTGTACCAATCTCACCGGTCATCATAGCGCCGCATTTGCCACAGAATAGGTGAGTGGTCAACAGATAATCATCCTCACTTCTGTGCATCGCAGGAGCCTTCTTGTTGCGCTTCATACGATCTTGTACAGCGTTGAATAGTCCTTCGTCAATGATGGCAGGAAAAGCATTGGGAACAAGGATATCTCCGAACTTGTATTCGCCGATATATTTGCGGTTGGTGAGAATTCGGAAGATAGCGTTATAGTTCATAAAGTTGCCTCGGTTTTTAATGCCGCGGTTTTTCATCAGTTCAACGATTTCACTGACCTTCTTGCCGTCGTTATAGAGCGTGAAAATATCTTTTATGATCGGGGCATTGTTCTCGTCGATTTGAAAATGCTTTTCTTCATCAATGTAGTAACCTATAGGAGCACGCACGCCGTTGCTCCGGAGTTTCAAAGCATTCTCAGTCATGCCGCGTTTGATCTTTTCAGCAAGCTCTACGGAGTAGTATTCGGCGAAGCCTTCCAGTATTGCTTCAAGCAGAATACCATCTGCACCCTCAGAAATGTTTTCGGTGGCAGACATTACTTTTACATTATTTTTCTTTAGCGTGGCTTTGTAAAAAGCGGAGTCGTAACGATTCCGGGCAAAGCGGTCAAGTTTCCATACAATAACGATATCAAATAAACCCTTGCTGCTGTCTTTTATCATTTTCTGAAACTCGGGTCTATTATCTGTCTTTGCTGATAATGCGCGGTCTATATATGTACCGATGATCTCAATGCCGTTCTTCTCCGCAAAGACCTTGTTCTCACGAAGCTGACCTTCGATAGATTCTTCACGCTGATTGTCCGATGAATATCGAGCGTAAATTACGGCTTTCATTTTTTCATCTCCTTTGTGTTAATAATAGTCGTCCTCTAAATTGTGTTCTCTTACAAATCTGTCGAATTGCCATTCGGGTCCATCGAAGAGTAGTTCAAGCAAAGCTTGTTGAGATTCGCTTTTCTTCATTTTCCAAACGTATTGGCGAACCTTTTCATAAAGTTCTTCTGCGTGTTTTTCTTCCTCTTCCTGATAGGCGATTGCTTCGTTATAGATTCGCTGAGCTTCTTCCGGAAAGGCGGTGAAATATACCGCCATCATATGCTTGCACACGATACGTTTTCCATCTGCATGAGGACAGTTGCATTTGGATTTTCGAGGGTGTGAAACATCGATCTCTACTATATATGGCTTATCCGAATTGCCTTCAACATTAGCGGAAAATATCCCGGGTGATGTTTCAATCAAATTCTTAACTTTATTCTCCTTGTAATAATCATAGCCGCGCCAAAGAGATGCGCCGCTTGTACATTCGATCATTCCCATATCTTTACCTCGTTTCTGTTCGGAGAGTCAATCGGATTGCTTTGTGCTATCCTGCATTAACTGTACAAGCATCTTTTTTAGCTTGGCATTGGCGGGAGAGGAGGGATCAAAGCAGAACTCGATAAAGTCATTGATACTTGCTTCGGAAGGTAAGGACGGCTCGTCCTTTTCGTACAGATGCCCCTTGGGATCATCGGTTCTGCCGAAGATATAATCCAAAGACACCCCAAAGGTTTCTGCATACCAAAGAAGCTTGTCCAGAGATACATCTACAAGGCCTTGCTCATATCTGCCAATGGTCGCCTGGGTAGAGCCACACATCTCTGCAATCTGCTGCTGAGAGTAACGGTTTTCCATACGCAGTTCTCTCAGCCTTTTACCAATTATTTTCGTCATGAAAATTCACCTCTTTTTTTGGTATATTCATTATAACACAAATATAGCATATAGTCAATGCAAAAACGGATTATATATGCAAAATATGTGTAACATTTTCGTGACGAAAATCTTACATTAAAGATTGCAGAGAATAAGATGCATAGGGTCCTATAACTAAATGATTTGTGCTATTACCAGGTCGAGTGAATTTGACAACAGATAATCAGAAAAATTATTAAAACGTTAAATTTTTGGGAGTATTCCAACCATTCCACTATCTGTATTTTTCGTAGTTTTGTAGTCAATAGTTTGGACTAAAAGATAAAAAATAACACCAAACAAGCGACAAGCCAATTGCTTGGGATAGCCCCAGAATCGTTACGATGTCCGGAAGAGCTTGAATGGTTTCAAAGCTTGAATAACTGTGCAAGATAACACTTCCTTCGTTTCTTAAATATAGAGGGCAATCTGTAAACAGAATTAGCCCTCTAATTAAGTAATATGAGTTTTGGTCAAAAAAAGCAAGGGGTAAATAACAATTTTTTCAGACCTTTGTTGAAAGTAATGCGGCATAGTTTTATGTTTGTTCGTAATTATAAATCAAAATCATAATTTATAATTGACCCAAAAGGCGATATAGAAAAGTTTTCTCTATCGTTTTATACCTTGTAATGGCAAGGGATTTCTCTCAAAACCAAAAAACTCCACCTAAGTGTAGTTTTTGTTGAAAATTTCATAAATTTATGATATAATATAGTTGAATATCATTTGTGAGGTGAAATCAATGGCAGTAAAGTACGACAAGTTATGGGACATCTTAGCAGACCGAAAAATGAAAAAGAAGGATTTGTTGCAGCTTACAGGACTTAGCCCTACAACAATGGCGAAGCTTGGACGAAACGAGGTTGTGAAGATTGAAGTCCTTATGCGTATTTGCGGAGCACTTGATTGTAATATCGGTGATGTGATTGATCTCGTCAACGTAGATCAAGTGGAGGTTAGTTGTGGAACAGCAAATTGATTGGAGCGCACTAACTCCCGAGCAGAAGAAGCAGAAGCTTTTTGAAAAGCAAAAGAACACACTCGATATGTTTCTTGAGCGTAATGCGATCTCTAAAGCACAATACGATAAAAGTCTTGGAGATTTGATTCATAAAATGGGGATAGAGTATAGTAATGACGAATTTTGAGAAAAAAGAATTATTAGAAAAAGAACTGAGAAAGCAACAAATAAAAACACGCATCATACAAGCAATTGTTTTCCTTGGTTTCCTTGCTATTGGTATTGTCTTTTGGGCATTAAGAGAAGCAAGTAAAGAAGTAATCGTTCATGGAGAAGAATTTTTGGACGGAGCCTTTGCTTGGGAATCGGTTCGGTATAATGAGAATTATGTGATAGGTATGATAATCGGTTTTGTCGGTGGTGCAATGGCGATAGTAATTTTGTTGACCGATATGATTTTTTGCAGATTTGATTCAACCGAAGCTAACGGTCATTACATAACCGCTTATCGCGGCATGACAAAGAATATTGTGTATGTAAATGGTGAAGAAAAGGATCGAGTTGGAATGTTCAGCTTCACCTATGTATTGGAAACCAAATTGCCCGACGGTGTTAAGATTAGCGTGACGTTTGCCCGAGGTGCTTTTCTGCTTGCTCACATTACTTTTTCGGATAACAACCCTTCAGTAGATTTATAAGAGGTGCTATGAACGATTTTTTGAGATTGATATTGAACAGATTGAGTGATGCCATACCGCTTGCTATTATGGCGGTCGTGTTGTGTGCGATAGGGATAGGTGTAGCTTATTTGCTGTTCAAGAAAAAATATAAGGGCATAAGGAAGTTCCCGTTTGCCAAGATTTTTCTGTGGTTAGCTCTTGCCGGATATATTGCTATTGTGTTGGTAGCGACCGTTTTGAGAGGGGCAGGCTTGCGCGGCAGCAACTTCCACTTGTTCAGAGCTTGGCGCGAAGCGTGGAATATCTTTTCCTTCAAGAATTGGGCAAACGTGCTTTTGAATATTGCTATGTTCGTTCCGCTTGGTATCCTCTTGCCTTGGATACATAAGCTGTTCAGAAAATGGTACGTGATGCTCGGCAGCGGATTTGCGTGTTCGTTGGCTATCGAAATATTCCAAGCAATTACGGGCAGAGGATTGTTTGACGTAGACGATCTGTTCGCAAATACACTCGGAGCAATCTTTGGCTATGGCTTGTATATGGCTTTCCGTTCCGTGTTTGTTAAAGCGGAAAGAAAGGCTATTCGCATATCCGTTTATGCTGCCATTCCTCTCGTAATCACTCTTGCGATTTCAAGTATCTTTGTTGTCTATGCCGTGAAGGACTACGGAAATCTACAAGATGCGGCAATCTATAAAGTGAATACCAAAGGAACAGAATGGGAAACGAATGTTGCCCTTTCAGAGGAAAAGCAGACCGTTTCGATTTATAAGGCTATGACCTTTAACAAGAAAACTTGCGACGAGTTTGGCAAGGCGTTTCTTGACGGTCGTACAATGAGAGAACTTGATATTTGCTATTACGATCAAGAAACATATTACCTTGACCATGTTGAACATTCGCTGTTTGTTTCTCATTTGGATCGGAGCTATGAGTATGAGTATCATCCGAATGAAGGTAAGCGTGAGCCTGCCGAAGCAGATCGAGCAACGATTGAAGCTTTGCTTGGCGGGTACGGCATAACTATTCCCGAAAACGCCGTATTTACCTATGAGGGCGACGGTTGGCATCATTTTGACATTCCGATGGAAAGCAAAGAAGGAGATACCGTTGGCGGTACGCTCCGCTGCCGCTATTCTTCCGAAGGATTTATCTATGTTATCCACAACAATTTGG
>JAZQDD010000040.1:0-39768 GCA_045546615.1 Eubacteriales bacterium
CCAAATTCTACTTATTGAATAAAAAATAATTGTAAACTTTGTATAATTTGTGTATTGCAAAGGCTGAAAATATGTGCTATAATATAGACACAGGAAAGGAAGGTACGGTCCAATGTACAACTAACCACCGGCACTTCAGCAAGGTCAGAAGGCGTGTAAGGACGGATTGGATGTTATGGAAGTTAGTATCCGTTGCCGAGGAAGACAAAGCCTGAATGCCAAGAAAAACCTTTTCGCCCCTGCCAAATAAGCAAAAAAACAAAGGGTATTCTCCTTAGAGAAATGAAAATTGTGTTTTGAGGTTGTAAGAAAAGCAGAGGCAGATAAATGAAAGAGAGGTATAAAAAATGATGTTAGATACCAAGGGTGAAGCGAAATGACCCTTGATTGCGAAGATTAATTTCTGCAATCAAGGGTCATTTCTTTTTTATTAAATATCTGTCAAAAAACCGCCGCGCAAATGGGACGTACTCTTAAGGACAGTTTTGAAATCTTATAGAATACGATACCCACCGACAGGAAAAGGACGAAGAATTGTTGAAATTCCTCGTCCTTTTTTCTTGGTAAGCGCTGCTTCTGTGGATACAGAAGCTATTTTTAGTTATGAGTTATAAGGCTCGCTTGTGCCCGCCGTTATGAGCTTGCCTTTTGCTGCGCAAAAATGCAAGTGTTATGATATGATCGCCTTATTCCGTCAAGCGGTTTTTGAAAAATTAAAGATTATAGTATCTATCAAACTCTGCGGGGTGTGGAATAGCTGCAAGCTGGCGGCATTCCTCTCTCTTGGTCTTGATAAAGTTTGCGAGAAGCTCCTCGGGGAACACTCCGTCTGCGGTGAGATAGTCATGGTCGGCCTCAAGAGCATCAAGAGCTTCATCAAGAGAAGTGGGAAGATGACGGAGCTTTGCCTTTTCCTCGTCGCTGAGGTGGTAGAGGTTTACGTCGTAGGGACCCCAGCCGTTTGCGTGGGGATCTATCTTGTTCTTTACGCCGTCAAGACCTGCCATGAGAATAGCGGCATAGCAGAAATAGGGGTTGCAGGTCGCATCGGGGTTGCGAAGCTCAAAGCGACGTTTGTTGGGGGACTTTGCGTATGCGGGGATACGGATAACGGCACTGCGGTTAGAGGTAGCGTATCCAACGGTAACAGGAGCCTCAAAGCCGGGTACGAGGCGCTTAAAGGAGTTGGTGCTGGGGTTGGTAAGAGCGCAGAGCGATGCGATGTGCTTAAGAAGTCCGCCCATAAAGTAGTGCGCAGTCTGGCTCAGGTGTGCGTATCCGTCGTCATCGGAGAATACAGGCTTGCCGTCCTTCATAAGAAGCATATGAACGTGCATTCCGCTTCCTGCCTCGCCATAGATGGGCTTGGGCATAAAGGTCGCGGTCTTACCGTATTTCAGTGCGGTGTTGTGAATAATGTATTTTATCATCATGGTGGCGTCAGCCATATGAACTACTTCACCGAGCTGGGGCTCTATCTCAAACTGACCCGATGCGGCAACCTCTGGGTGATGGTAGTTGATCTCAATGCCTGCATCCTTCATGAGCATGCACATCTCGCTGCGGCACTCGTAGGAGATATCAAAGGGTTTTGCGATGTGGTAGTTTTTCTGTTTAGGAACGATGACGCCTTTACCCTCAACGGTGCTGTTCCAGTAGGACTGTTTTGCGTCGACAGCCGCGCCTATGTAGTTACCGTCCACGCCCCAGGTGACCTCGTCAAAGAGGTAGAACTCAAACTCGGGCAGGATGTACATGGTGTCAGCTATGCCGTTTTTCTTCATAGACTCGACAGCGGCGCGTACGATGTTACGGGGATATTGGGGCAGGGGCTTGTTTTCAGGGCTTGCGATGATCATAGCGTTACCCGTCATAGAAAGGGTGGGGATAGAGCAGAATGGGTCGATAACGGCGGTATCGGGATCGGGAATAAACACCATATCGCTCTTTTCAACTACTGCGTAGCCGTAGTTGGACGCATCAAAGCCGATACCGCTCTTCATGGTATCCTCGGAGAAATTCTCGGCGGGGATAGTAACGTGGCGGTACTGGCCGTTGATGTCGACCATCTTAAAATCCACCATTTTGATACCGTTTTCGGCAATGATATTCAGAATATCCTGTACACTTTTAGACATAGAAATGCTCCTTCCGAAATAATATATAAAAAATTATATCAAATTTTCACAAATTAGTCAATATAAAATTTGATATTTTTGCCTTATTTAACAATTTTGTTCCAATCTATCTTCTTGTCTTTGAAGTAGAATTCTCGGTCGCGTTCTGAAATCGGGCGCAGAACTCGGCAGGGGTTGCCGACGGCAACCACGTTTGCGGGCAGGTCGCGCGTAACGATGCTTCCCGCGCCGACCACGGTATTATCCCCTATGCTGACGCCCGGCAGTACGATAACGCCCGCGCCGAGCCAGCAATTTTTGCCTATACGCACGCTTTCGTTGTATTGATACCCCTTTTCTCTCAACTCGGGGAGAATGGGATGTCCCGCACTTGCCAGCGTAACGTTCGGGCCTATCATGGTGTAGTCGCCAACGTATATATGCGTGTCGTCAACGAGCGTAAGGTTGAAATTGGCGTATACCCCGCGCCCGAAATGAACGTGCCTTCCGCCCCAGTTGGAGCGAAGCGGCGGCTCTATGTAGCAGTCCTCGCCTATCTCGGCAAACATATCCGAAAGCATTTCGGCGCGTTTTTGCGTTTCTGTGGGGCGTGTTGCGTTGAAGTCGTAAAGCTTCTCAAGGCAGAGCGCCTGCTTGTGTAGCAGTTCTTCGTCATAAGTCATATAAATTCCGCCGCCGTGCAGCAGTTTATCAATATCCATTTTACTTATCCTCCTTGCGTATATTCATTTTGATTATATCATAAACGCCAGCGCTTTTCAAGGAAAACATAGTATTTATAAGGTTGCAAACGCGGTAGATGTGTGGTATAATATAATTGAAAAAATTTGCAAGGAGCGAAACATGAAAATAGGCATACTTGGCGCGGGAACTTGGGGCGTTTCTCTTGCCGCAGTCCTCGTCGGAAATGAACACGACGTTACGGTGTGGTCATTCTCACGCGCGGAGATAGATGAAATAGTGCGCACGGGGGAGCATAGAAATCTGCCGGGCGTCTCTCTGCCGAGCGGTATTCGTTATACTGCCGATATGGCAGAGGCGTGTGCCGAAAAAGAGCTTATCATATTCGTTGTGCCGTCCGTCTATATGCGTGATACGGCGCGTGCCGCCGCACCGCACATTCCTGACGGTTGTATAATCGCAAGTGCGTCAAAGGGTATGGAAAAGGGAACTCTGCGGACAATGACGGACGTTATCGAGGACGAGATAGCCGCCGCGGGAAGAAATATAAAATACAGTGTGCTTGCCCTCTCGGGGCCTACTCACGCCGAGGAGGTAGTGCGCGGTATTCCCACCTCTATCGTTGCATCGTGCAAGGACGAGCAGGTGGCAAGGTGCGTGGCAAAGGTGTTTTCAAACTCCTGCTTGCGCGTTTACACAAATACCGACGTGCTTGGCGTGGAGCTTTGCGGTGCGCTCAAAAACATTATCGCGATGGCGGCAGGCTCGCTAAGAGGTGTAGGTCTTGGCGACAATACGCTTGCTATGCTTATCACGCGCGGAATTTCGGAAATGGCGCGTGTCGGTATGGCTATGGGATGTCAGCGTGAGACGTTTATGGGACTTGCGGGTATTGGCGACCTTATTGTTACTTGCACGTCCGTACACAGCCGAAACAACCGTTGCGGTGAGCTTATCGGAAAGGGTATGAGCTACGATGAGGCGGCACGGGAGATAGGAATGGTCGTCGAGGGCTATTACGCGCTTGAGGCGGCTATGGAGCTTTCGAGAAAATACGGTGTTGAAATGCCGATAACGGAGGCGGTGTATGAGGTTATACACCACGGTGTTTTGCCCACGGATGCAATCGACAGACTGATGAATCGCAAGCTCAAGAGCGAAACGGTCTGATTGTCTTTTAATGTAACCTATGGAGTGATAAGATATGGAATTTGAAAGATTGATTTCGGAAAGATACTCGGTAAGGAGCTTTAAGGCGGAGCATCTGCCGAGTGAGGCGGTTGACAAAATTCTTGCGGCGGCGCATAAAGCACCGACGGGCTGTAATAATCAGCCGCAAAGGATCCTTGTGCTTAATACCGACGCGGCAATGGAAAAACTTAAAAAATGCACCAAGTGTCATTTCGGTGCGCCTGCGGCGATGCTTGTTTGCCACGATACGAGTGAGAGCTGGAAAAGACCGTACGACGGTGCGCTGTCCTCGCCCGTGGACGCCGCGATAGTGGCTACGCACATGATGCTTGCCGCCTTTGATATCGGCATTGGCTCTTGCTGGGTAATGCACTTTGACCCATACTCGATGCGGGCCCAGTTTAATATTCCCGATGGTGTTGAGCCTGCGGCGCTTCTCGTTATGGGATATCCGTCGGAGAATGCAAAGCCGCTTGATATGCACTATGAGACAAGACCGATGGACGAGGTAGTTTATTACGATAGCTTTTAACTGCATAGCGGGGCTGATTGATGGTCAGCCCCTTGTTAAACGAGAAAAAGGGGGCGTTGACGTGCAAAGCATAATAAGACCAATGGAGACAAGGGACAAGAGCCAAGTCCTTGAAATGATGCGGGTTTTCTACACTTCGCCGGCCGTGTTCACAGACGGCTCCGAGGAGATATTTAATGCAGATTTTGATAATTGCATTGGGGATAATCCTTATATAGAGGGCTACATTTTCGAGGGGGCGGACGGCATTTGCGGGTACGCCATGGTCGCCAAGAGCTTCTCCACGGAGTTTGGCAAGCCTTGCATCTGGATAGAGGACATTTTTATAAAAGACGAGTACAGGGGCAGAGGAATAGGAAGTCTTTTCCTGAATTATATTGAAAATAAATATCCGCACGCGGTTTTTCGCCTTGAGGTCGAGGAAGAAAACGAAAGAGCCGTGAGCGTATATAAAAAATGCGGCTATGGGGTACTTCCCTATATGGAAATGAAAAAGGAGCCTTGATAAATATGGAATACAGAAAACTGCCGCGTGGCGGCGAGAATGAAAAATTCAGCGTTTTTGGTATCGGTATGGGCGGTATTGGACAAACGCCGGCCGATGAGATAGAGGCTATCGTGCGCAAGGCTGTTGCCAACGGTATAAACTTTTTTGACCTTTGCACTGCGGGCGCATCCTACGCTCCTATTGGCAGAGCCATACGCGATTGCCGCGACAAGGTGTTTTTGCAGATGCATTTTGGCGCTGTCTACGATGAAAACGGCGAGTACGGCTGGTGCCGCGATTTTGAAACTATCAAAAAAACGTTTTGGTGGGAGCTTGAAACGCTTGGCACGGACTACGCCGATTTTGGCTTTTTGCATTGTGTGGACGATGACGAAGACTTTGACAAGCTCTCCGAAATAGGCGTGCTGGATTACTTAAAGGAACTGAAAGAGCAGGGCGTTGTCAGGCATATCGGCTTTTCCTCGCATACGCCGCGCGTGGCAAACCGCATTATCGACACGGGACTTGTGGATATGATGATGTTTTCGCTCAATCCCGCGTACGATTTTGAAAAGGGTGACGAGTACGGTATCGGCTCGGTGAACGAGCGCTTTGACCTTTTTAAGAGGTGCGAGCGCGAAGGAGTTGGTATTTCGGTCATGAAGCCCTTTTTCGCAGGTCAGCTTCTCACGGCGGAGCAATCCCCATTTGGTGTGGCGCTTACGCACAATCAATGCTTGCAGTACGCCATTGACCGTCCGGGTGTGCTTGTGGCGGTTCCGGGCGTGCAGACTATGGAGCATCTTGACACGCTGCTTAAATTCCTTACCGCGACGGAAGACGAGAGAGATTATTCCATAATAGGCGGTTTTACCGCGGAAACAATAACGGGCACTTGTGTTTATTGTAACCATTGCCAGCCATGCCCCGCAGGAATCGATATAGGTCTTGTCAATAAGTACTACGATCTTGCGCTCGCGGGAGATACCATCGCGGCAAATCATTATACAAAGCTTTCTGTCAACGCCGAGGCGTGCTTGCATTGCGGCCATTGCGAGAGCCGCTGTCCTTTCTCGGTAAAGCAGGAAAGCCGAATGGACGAGATTGCGGAATATTTTAAAAAATAAAGAAGTGCCCAAATGTGTATGCGTGATAGGACGGTATCTTCCCACCAATAGAAAAAAGGCAGAGAATTTTTACGTTCTCTGTCCTCTTTTTTTGATAAGCACTGTGTTTGTGAGCACAAATGCTATTTTAGTTATGAGTTATGAGGTTCGCTTACGCTCATCGTTATGAGTTTGCTGTGCAAACGTTATGATATGATCGCCTCTCTGATTTAAACTGCACCGAAGGTGCATCATAACTACGCGGAGCGTATCATAGCTCTAAACTCGCCGCAGGCGATCATAACTGCGTACCTGCTCTGCGGCAGGTACGCTACGGGGAGTTTTATTTATTTCCTTTTAACCACGTTGTAGGTCGCCTTTACGATGCAGTCGGCGGGGTAAACGCCGCGCAGAGAGGTGAGGGGGTATACGGTGGTGTTCTTACCGATAACTGTGCCGGGGTTAATTACCGAGCCGCAACCGACGTCCGCGCCATCGGCAAGAATTCCGCCGATCTTGCGAAGTCCCGTTTCGTAGTCCTCATCCCCGTGTACTATTACAGGCTTGCCGTCGGAGCGCAAATTCGAGCAGATAGTTCCCGCGCCCGTGTGCGCGCGGTTGCCAAGCACCGAGTCACCGACGTAATTGTAGTGCGGTATCTGAACCTTGTCAAGCAAAATGCAGTTTTTAAGCTCCGAGGAGTTTCCGATAACGCATCCCTCGCCCGTGATCACGCTTCCGCGTATAAACGCGCCGGGGCGCACCTCACAGCCCGAGCCTATTATCGTAGGGCCTTCGATGGTTGCCGTGGGATATATCTTTACGTTTTCACCGACGAGAACGCCGTCCGCAATGAGGGTGTAGCCCTCAATGCCCTTTTCGATGAGGTCGGTGATGTATTGCTTCAGCTTCGGGAGCATCTCCCATGGGTACTCGGCAGACGCAAAGAGGGGTGCGAGATATTCGGGAGTTGAGGAGTAAAGCTGTGCGGTTTTAACAAGCTTATTCAACTACGTGTCCTCCGTTCTTTATCGCGTCTACTACCATTTCGGTGTATTCAACGCATTTTTCGCGGCTCTCTGCCTCGACCATTACTCGTACAACAGGCTCTGTGCCGCTCTGGCGGAGCAGTATTCTGCCCTTGCCATCGATGAGGGCGTTGACCTTCTCTACAGCTTCCTTTACGCCGATATCCTCAACGGCGGCGGTTTTATCCTTTACTCTGACGTTTTGCAGGTACTGCGGATAGAGCTTTATCGGTTCAGCGAGCTTTGCAAGGCTGGATTTGGAATCGCACATCTCCTCGGCTATCATTATAGCTGTCAGGATTCCGTCGCCCGTGGTGGCGTATTTTTTCATAATGATGTGTCCCGACTGCTCGCCGCCGATGACGTAATCCTTGTCCTGCATACACTCGTAAACAAAACGGTCGCCTACTGCGGTCTGGACACATTTTATGCCTATTTCCTCAAGGCTGGAAATAAATCCGCTGTTGGACATAACCGTCATTACAACGGTATCGTCATTAAGAGTTCCCTTTGCCTTGAGACGCTTGCCGAGAATGTAAATTATGGAGTCGCCGTCAACGACGTTTCCGTTTTCGTCAATGGCAAGGCATCTGTCTGCATCGCCGTCAAAGGCAAAGCCCACGTCAAGGTGTTTTTCGCGGACGAGCGCTTGCAGCTTTTCAAGGTGAGTTGAACCGCAACCTTCGTTTACGTTAAGACCGTCGGGCTCGTTGCCGATAACGTATGTTTGCGCGCCGAGTGCGCTGAACACGGCGTTTGCAATGTTCCATGATGCACCGTTTGCGCAGTCAAGTCCTATTTTGAGCTTTCTATAGGAGTTCGATGCGATAGAAATAAGATAACCGATGTATCTGTTTCTTCCTGCCACGTAATCATGGATACAGCCGACTTTGGCTTTCTGTGCCAAGGGCAGGTCTGCGCCCGAAACGCCGAGGGTTTCAAGGTCACCGTCGATATATGCCTCAATAAGGGCTGTAGTCTCGTCATCGAGCTTTTCGCCGCGGGAGTTTATGACCTTAATGCCGTTGTCGTAGTAGGGATTGTGTGACGCCGTTATCATAATGCCGCAGTCAAACTCATCCATACGGGTAACGTAGGAAACGCTGGGAGTGGTGGTTACGTGGAGCATATAGGCATCCGCGCCCGATGCGGTGATTCCCGCGACTATCGAGTATTCAAGCATATAGCTGGAGCGTCTTGTGTCCTTACCGACGACTATGCGGGGGCGGTATCCCGTTTTGGTGCATCCCGAAAGAGCCGAGGAATAGTACCAGCCAAGGAAGCGTCCGACCTTGTATGCTTGCATAGAGGTCAGCGTTATGTTAGCCTCGCCGCGAAACCCGTCCGTTCCGAAATATTTGTTTTTCTTTTTTGCGGAGTTGGCTATATCCACTTTGTCCTTCAAAAGCTCGTCGGTGGAAATGCAGAAAAGCTCCGAGAGTTGAAGAACCTTGTCTATCTGCGGAAGAGCTTGATCCATTTCCCATTTGGAAACCGACTGTCTTGAGATATTCAGCATCTCTGCAAGCTGTTCTTGCGAGATTCCCTTTGCAAGCCTGAGCTGTACGATCTTCTGACCTATTGTCATTATATTTCTCCGTTTCTATATTAATGTAAGAAATGTTTTTCGACAATTATATTATATCAAAGTAAACTTCACTTTACAAGCAACCATGAGTTGATTTTGTTAGCAACTGAGGGTTGCTTTGCTTGCGGACAATAAAATTTACATTTATTTGCCGTAAACACTTGTTTTTGTGTGCGGTAAGATGGTACAATATAAAAAAGCTGTTCAAAAAGCGGAGAAGGTACAATGAAATATAATAGATCGATAACGGCTACCGTGTACGTGGTAAACAACGGCAGGGTGTTGCTTCACCATCATAAAAAATATAAAACTTGGTTTGCGCTTGGCGGTCACGTCGAGGCAGACGAATTTCCAAGCGAGGCGGCGATAAGAGAGGTAAAGGAAGAATCGGGCTTTGACGTGGTTCTTTTTGAGTCCGAGGTTGCTCCAAAGATAGAGCTTGCGCGTGTAAATAGGATTCCCGCGCCGTTTTGCATCCTCCACGAGGGGATAGGGAGCGATGAGGAATTTTTGGATTTTATATACATAGCAGAAACGGACGAAACGCTTCCGCACCCGAAGGGCGGTGAAAGCACGGAATTTAGGTGGTTTGGGCGTGAGGAACTCAAAAGCGCAGATATAAACCCGCATATAAAAAACACGGCAATTGCGGTGCTTGACTTTTGGGAAGGGCGGCGGCTCAATACTTTTTGTGAGCCAAAATCGTTTATTTGAGCATAATTCAGCCAAATTACTCGTTTTTATATAGCGTTAATTTATCTTCCTCGGGTCGGTAGACACCGAGGAAGATGTCTTTTACGTCCTTGTACCCCTGCGCCAACAATTGTTTTTCGAGCCAGCGTTCATCACGTCCCATGCGCGAAAGATTTTCGCCCATTATGCGCCCATCCATAATGACCTCCACTCCAATGTGCGTCGCTTTTGCCGTGATCTTAAGGTCGTCGGGTGTTGCGGGGCGGTTTGCCGCCTTGGGAAGGACGGATAGCTTTCCGTTATGCTCAAATACCGCAGTCTGTATCTCGTCAAGGTCAAAATGCCCCTGCTCACGACAAAGCAACATAAATTCGGAAATATCGAGCTTTGCTTTTTTGAGGTTTTCTCTATATAGCTTACCGTTATTTAAAAGTATCGTAGGCGTTCCGTTGATATACTTGCGTGTGCGCGGAAATTTGTGAGCAAGAAGATTCAAAATAAGAGAGGCAAGACCGTAAATGGCAAGGGCTATCAAGGGTTTGTGGGGGGCTTCAAGCTCGGTTGCAAGCTCCGCGCCGATAGAGCCGATGGTGATACCGCTTACATAGTCGAAAAAATCGAGCTGTGCTACTTGCTTGTGTCCCATGATTTTTGTGACGATGAACAATGCCGCTACCGAAAGCAGCGTTGTTAATATTAGCTTGATTATTTCCATTTTCACTCCAAGCATTTCTTTTTAGTGTGCGGCAAAATACGCCCAAATATGCGTATATACGCCGCCAAAACGATTAAACTAATCGTATTAAGGCTTGGAGGAATTTTTATGGAATCTATTTGGAAAAATGATCTGCCGCGTGTGCGCTTCGATACGCTCAATGGCAATAAAAGCACCGACGTTTTGATAATCGGCGGTGGGATAGCGGGAATTTTATGCGCCCACAGGCTTAAAAATGCGGGCGTGGATTGTATGCTGGCGGAAGCGAGGGAGATATGCTGTGGCATTACCCAAAATACCACGGCGAAGATCACTTTGCAGCACGGAGCGGTCTATGACAAAATGATACGCCGATTTGGCGAAAAAAAGGCGCGGCTGTATGCGGAAGCACAGAGAAAAGCGTGCAGGGAATACGCCAAGCTTTGCGAAAATATTGACTGTGACTATGAAACGCGGGATTCCTACGTCTATTCCTTGGGAGACCGAGGAACGATAGAAAAGGAAGTCGCCGCGCTGAAACGCCTTGGGGTGAATGCCGAGTTTTCAAATGCTCGTGAGCTTCCGTTTTCGGTTGCGGGCGCGGTGCGGGTAAAGGATCAAGCTCAATTTCATCCGCTAAAATTTCTCTTTTCCATAGCAAGGGCGCTTCCGATTTACGAGAACACCAAGGTCGTGGAGCTGATGTCGCACAAGGCTATCACAAATCGCGGAGATATCAGCTATAAAAAGCTGATCGTCGCAACGCATTTTCCGATGCTAAACAAGCACGGTCTGTACCCGCTAAAGCTCTATCAGCACCGTTCCTACGTTCTCGCTCTGAAGGGGGCGAAGAACGTGCGGGGAATGTACGTTGACGAAGCTGATACGGGGTTGTCTTTTCGCAATTACGGCGAGCTTTTGCTCCTTGGCGGCGGCGGACACCGCACAGGAAAGCAGGGCGGTTGTTGGCAGGAGCTTGAAGATTTTACAAAGAAGCATTACAAAAACGCCGAGACCGTCGGCAAGTGGGCAACTCAGGACTGCATGACGCTTGATGACGTTCCGTATATAGGGCAATACTCAAGATCCACGCCCGATGTGTTCGTGGCGGCGGGATTTAACAAGTGGGGCATGACAAACGCCATGGTAGCCGCGGATATTCTTTGCGACCTTGTCAGGGGAAAAGCGAATCCGCACGCCGCCGTTTTTGACCCATCGCGCACGATGCTTCACCCACAGCTTGCCGTCAATGCTTTTGAATCCGCCGTCGGACTTCTCACGCCCACCGCGCCGCGATGTCCGCACCTTGGATGCGCGCTTAAATACAACCGTGCGGAGCATTCTTGGGATTGCCCCTGCCACGGCTCGCGATTTACCGAGAGCGGGGAGCTTATCGACAACCCCGCAACGGATGATAATAGGTCGATAAAGTGAAAACGTGGGGGGAGTCAAATGCAAAATGCATTTGACTCCCCTTTTTTAACTTCCTGCTGTCAAATTCAAGATAGCTGTGTGATCACGAGATGCGCGGATACCGGGCGGGTCCCGCCTGCGAGAGGTGTGATGGTGAGTGCCGCGGCGTTTCCTGCGGGGTTGCGCACCGTCAGTACCGAGTTGACGGAAGTGGTGCTGACGATAGCCATTCCCACGATCTGTGACGTTCCCGTGGCGCGTCCCACGACGGTGTATTCCAGATCCGCACCGTTCAAGGTCAGGATAAGCTGTCCTGCTTCGGCAACGCTGACCTGGAACAATATCTGATAGCTGCCAATAGGGCCGAGGTTGAAGGATGAGGGGCCGAGACGACCGATATTCGTGTTGGCGATAGGGCCGTTTTGCGGAAAGCTCACGTCCGTGCCGGGGGCGACAGTTGCCGAGTTATCGGGTGGCATCAGGGCGTAAAAATCTGCATAGCTCAAAACGCCGCCCGCTATACCCTGCGGGCCTTGCGGACCGATAGGGCCTCTCGGCCCCGCAGTACCCTGCGGGCCTGTAGCTCCTTGTGCGCCTGCCGCGCCTTGCTCACCTTGCGGACCGGCGGGACCAGCAGCACCCATGGGGCCTTGTGGACCTGCAGGACCTCGCGCGCCCGCAGCACCCATCGGGCCTTGCGGACCGGCGGGACCAGCAGCACCCATGGGGCCTTGTGGACCTGCAGGACCTCGCACACCCGCAGGACCTCGCGGTCCTGCGGGTCCCTGCGGACCTTCGGGGCCGGGCGGACAGACTACGCAAGGATTTTTGTCCCTATCATCACAGCAACAGTGCTGCTGATTGTTGCAGTTGCCTTGGCATTCGTTGCAATTACACTCGTTGCCGTTTTGCATAAACGAATTTTGTCTGCTCATAAAAATTACCTCCTTTATAGATTTGGTGAAACCACCATTACAGTATATGTCGTTTTTTGGAGGTGGGATAGTACTATGCGTTTTAAGTCATTCGGGTGATATAAAAGTGAAAATATCTATTGACAAAATTCGTACTCTGATATATAATGATTGTGCCAAACTAACTTAATAAACGTGAAACAAGGGTGTACTATCTTTATTTTTAGGGATAGCTATACTCTCTTTTGTGCATACTTTATTCACCCGTGAATTTGATAAAATGCAAATTCCTTTTTGGGTGAAAATAGTATGTTACACTCATATTTCACGTAAAGTTAGTTTGGCGACTATCGGGGTTTGCGTTTTTGTGCGGTTGCTTCGGTAGCCGCACTTTTTATTTTATATTCATTTTTAGGAGGAAAGAAAATGAAAAAATGGTTATCACGTATTCTGCCTTTGTTAGTAGTATTTGTAGCACTGCTGTTACTTGCTGCTTGCGGACATGAGCATTCCTATGGAGAGTGGGTGCTGGAAAAGGACGCTACTTGTACAGAAAGCGGAAGCAAAATCCGGTTGTGTGAATGCGGAGAAAAAGAGACAGAAAGTATTCCTGCAAAAGGACATACTGATGGCGAATGGATTACAGACTCTGATGCTCAATGTGCCGAAAACGGAAGCAAACATCAAGTTTGTTCTGTTTGCAATGAAACAATAAAAACGGAAAGTATTCCTGCAAAAGGACACACTGATGGCGAATGGATCATAGACTCGGAAGCTAAATGTACCGAAAACGGAAGGAAACATCAAGTTTGTTCTGTTTGCAGTGAAACAATCAAAACAGGAATCATTCCCTCAAAGGGACACACAGATGGCGAATGGATTACAGACTATGAAGCTAAATGTACCAAAAACGGAAGCAAGCATCAAGTTTGTTCTGTTTGCAATGAAACAATAAAAACGGGAAGTATTCCGGCCAAAGGACATACCGGCGGCAAATGGATCACAGATTTGGAAGCTACCTGCACCGAAAACGGAAGCAAGCATCAAGTTTGTTCTGTTTGCAATGAAACAATAAAAAAACAAAGTATTCCGGCAACAGGGCACAAATTTGGTGATTGGCGCATTGTTAAAGAAGCGAAATGTACAACCGACGGTTCCAAAGAACGAATTTGTTCTTGCGGCGATAAAGAAAGTCAAAACATCCCAGCTAAAGGACATGATTGGAAAAATGCCACATGTGCCTCTCCTTCCACTTGTACATCTTGCGGTTTAACGCAAGGGACAAAAACAGAGCATAATTTTGTTTCCGGAAAATGTTCTTTTTGTGGAATTTCATCTGTCGTTTTGACCAATACATATACTGGCGATAGACAGTATGTAAAATATTACTATTTATATTCTACTGGAAGTTATGATGAAAGAGGCGCAGGATATATTGAAGAATTCAGTTATGATGGAAAGTATTTGAAAGTAGTTGTAACAACTGCTAAATCAGGTATGATTTGCTTCGGTTATAAAATTACGGATTCAAATGGTATAACTGTTAAAAAAGGTGAAATGATTCAGTCCGGCGCTGTTAGTGGGGAAAAATATATATTAGATGAATATTTGATTCTTGACCCAGGAAAATACAAAATAACTTTTTTTTCCGTGAATGCGTTGGGATAAAAATTATATTTAGTAAATGCATTTTTTAAAGGAGAAAGTATATGCTATCCTACAATGACGAAAAATTTCTTGAATTGGAAATAGATAAATTACTGGAAAAAGAAAAAATGATTTTCACAGACAGTATACGTTCAAGCCAAGTATATATAAAACTACACAAAACAAATCAAATATTGACCGAAAACGAAAGAAAACTTAAAAACACAGTCGAAAAGTTTTTTGAGAAGATATCTGAAGCGCGCACAAGCAGATACGAAGAGGGTATGCCTTCTTGTAATGACCGTATAAAAGAACTGTTGGGGTTATTGAACGATATTGAAAGACAAGTGCAGCTGATTGAATGGAATTAAATAGATGAAAATTGATAGATATATTGATTTGATTTAGCTGTGATATTAAACACTGGTCCCAAATAAAGTAAAACATTGCAAAACACAAACCACTCGCTATGGATTTTAGTCAATGTCTGGTGTATCAATATTAAAAAATATAGTAGTTTCTCGACATATTCTGACTAATATTTTGTTAATAGTATTGACAAAAATTATTAATCATTGTATAATATCCTTAGTACATTTTGAATTTTATACACCGAAAGGAGAAAACAGATATGTTCTGTTCAAAATGCGGTACTAATGTAACCGATGGCAATGCGTTTTGCCCTAACTGCGGTGCTCCGATGAATAATGCACAGCAGCCTGCTCAGAGCGCTCCTGTGGCGCAAGCTCCCGCGGGCGTTCCCGGCACCGGTCTTTCAATTGCAAGTATGGTTCTTGGAATTGTTTCTATCTTGACCTTCTGCATTTGGTGGCTTTGCTTGATTCTTGGCGTGCTCGCTATTTCTTTGGGAGCAGTTGGCATTTACAAGGCGAAGGCGGTAGGTGCAAAGAGCCCCCTCGGCGTAGCAGGTCTTGTTTGCGGTTGTATTGGCGTTGGTTTGATGCTGATCATCTACCTTCTTGCATACATTGCTGCTGTGGATTTTTTAGAGTCTTTTATGCTGTAAGTCCCGAGAAACACTATTTATGAAAGAAGCAAAATGCGATTGCGCTTGCGCAATCTCATTTTAATATAGGAAATGAAAAATAAAAAGAGTTTGGTTTTATGCGTTGATGCGCTTATTGTCGCCTTTGCGTTGCTCGCTCCCTTTTTTGCAACGCTGATGATGTCATATATTCCCACTTGCGTTTTCTATCGGCGCGGTTTCCTTTGCCCGACCTGCGGCGCTACGCGCTGTGTATACAGTTTTTTTAGCGGAAATCTGGCAACAGCATTTGAATATAATCAATTTATATTCATTTTGATATTTTATCTCGCCTTTGTTCTGTTGGTCTGGAATGCATCGGTCTTTTTTGACAATGCAAAAATCGGAAAAGTATGTAAAGCTGTAACGCATCCGATAGCTATCTGCTCTCTGGCGGTATTATTTGCTATTTTTGGGATTTTTAGAAATTTTGTATAACTATCGCTCGCAACTTTCGTTTTTTGAAGCGCATTATCGCTTTGTGGATTGCATCGAACTGCCGAGCATCGTACCCAAGCACACCTACAAGCTCGACTCACGGCAGGGAGTGCCTATCGAATATCTCCCAAGCTCAGTTTAACTAAAACAAAAAGAACAGACTAATGTAAGTCAAATGGGGTCAAATAATGAAGAATGATTACGAAACCGAAGCTCACTTTCGTTGGGGTGACACCGAAGCCTATCGTGAGCATGAGCAGAAAACAAGGAACTACACGAAAGAGAAGAGGGCAGAGGCAAACGAGGGCTTGATGGCGATATTTGCCGAGCTTGCGGCTTGCAATGCAAGCGGTGCGAGTGCAGATTCTGCTGAGGCGCAAGCTCTTGTTGCCAAGCTTCAGGCGCACATTACGGAAAGCTACTATACTTGCACCGACGAGATCCTCGCGGGGCTTGGTCAGATGTATATTGCCGACGAGCGATTTAAGAAAAATATCGACAAGTGCGGCGAAGGAACTGCAGAGTTCACGTCTTTGTCAATCGCCGCATACTGTAAAAACTGAAAGGAAAGTAACGATGCGTAAAAATTTCGGAGCCAAAAGCTGGCTGTATCCCATGCCCGTGCTGATTATCGGCACTTACGGCGAAAACGGCACGCCCAACGCCATGAATGCGGCTTGGGGCGGCATTTACGACACAAACCAGGTCATGGTCTGCCTTGCGGATGACCACAAGACCACGGATAATATCAAAAAGACGGGTGCTTTCACCGTCAGCTTTGCTACGGAAAGCACCGTTACGCCCTGCGATTACGTCGGCATCGTTTCGGCAAATGACGTTCCCGATAAATTTGCAAAGGCGGGCTTCCACGCAGTGAGAAGCGAGTACGTCAACGCGCCCGTTATCGAGGAGCTTCCCATGGCCGTTGAGTGCAAGCTCATAAGGTTCAACGAGGACGGCATCTGCGTCGGCGAGATCGTCAACGTCTCGGCAGACGAGAGCATTCTCGACGAGAACGGCAAGGTCGATGCCAAAAAGCTTAAGCCCATCATATACGACGGCGTCAGCCACGCGTATTGGGGTTTTGGAGAGAAGGTCGGACAGGCTTTCTCGGACGGAAAGAAGATCAAGTGAAAAATCAATATCTTAAAAATCTGAACAAGATCGAGTTCGTCGTGACATACGCCTGCACGGGGCGGTGCAAGCACTGCTCCGAGGGTGAACACACGTCCTGCGGCGAGCGGATCGATCCCGTGATCGCCGCAGACGCGGTTCGCAAGATCGCGGCGGAGTATGACGTAAAAACGGTCATGACCTTTGGCGGCGAGCCGCTTTTGTACACGGATGCGGTATACGCAGTCATGAAAACCGCCAAAGAACTGAATATTCCTCGGCGGCAGGTTATCACCAACGGCTATTTTTCAAAGAATGTCGATAAGATCCGCGAGGTCGCACAGAGCCTTGCCGCGTGCGGCGTGAACGATCTTCTTTTGTCGGTGGATGCGTTTCATCAGGAAACGATACCGCTTGAAACTGTCAAAATATTCGCCGCAGAAATAAAGAAAAACGGCATACCGATCCGCTTGTCTCCCGCGTGGCTGGTTAGCGAGGACGATGACAACCCGTACAATCGAAAAACGCGGGAGATTCTCGGCAGCTTTGCCGATATGGAGCTTCCCGTGGGCGCGGGAAACGTTATTTTCCCCGAGGGAAACGCGCTTGAATATCTCGCGGAGTATTTCACGGGCGCTCTTCCCGAAAATCCGTACGAGGACGACCCGCGTGACGTGCGGTGCGTGTCCTTCGAGCCGAACGGCAACGTTCTCGGCGGAAATGTGTACGAGCGCGATATTATGGATATTATTAAGGATTACATGCCGTAAAACTTACGGCTTCATCACCTTAATAAAACGGAACATTTCGTCAGGACCTTCGTCGGGAGCGTACTTTTCGTCTTTGAACGTTTCGTTCTCGGATGCAAAATATTCGCACCAAAACTGATCTATCTGAAAGCCACATTTATTCACGTAGAAGTGGATATTGCGCTTTTCAAAATACGGAGTGCAGGTTTCCCAGACTTTCGTCTCGGGATGCAGAGCCTCAACCGCCTGCCATGCGCCGTAGCCGATGCCCTTGCTGTGCGCTTCGGGAAGCACGAATAGAATATCCAAATGGTTGTGATGCGTTTCTTTATCGATTGTAAGTATTAAGCCGCCGACCGTTTGCCCGTCAAGCATAATGCGGTAGGTCTCGCTTTGCGGATTGTCAATGGATCTCTCAATAGTCGCGCGGGAGATAATTTCACCGTCACCGTCTATGTGATCGTCACGCTCTCCGAACTCTATCAATGCGCCGTACTTAAACGCCCATTGATTGTCAATGATGAATTGCTCGCGGTCTTCTGCCGTAAGCGGAACAAGGGTAACATTTGTTTTTTTCATAAAAATACCTCCAAAATAAAAATAGAGCCTCGGCTATTGCTGCACAATAACCCAAGCTCACTTGGACACCTAATCCGGCATTACGGTACTACGGTACACAGCCTCCGGTGACGAACTATTCTATAGGTGCTTATTATACCATTAATTTTTCAACAAGTCAATAATCAAAAATCAAAAATCAAGTTTGACGAGGTAAGTTAAGTGATAGATATTACTGCTTGGATGCAAGATTTCTTGCAGATATTAAATGAGACTTTTGCAAATCGCGTATGGTTTGTGGGTTTGCAGGGGAGTTATAGCCGCGGCGAAGCAAGGGAGACGAGCGATATTGACGTTGTTGTGATACTTGACGAGCTGTACACCTCGGATATTAGGGACTACAATGCAATGCTCGACACTTTGCCGCACAGAGAGCTGATCTGCGGTTTTCTTTCGGGAAAGGATGAGCTTCTTAATTGGGAGCCGTCCGATCTTTTTCAGTTTTATTACGATACAACGCCCATCAAAGGAAGCCTTGATGAATTGCTTGCGGTAATTGACGAAGCGGCTGTGGAGCGAGCGATCAAGATCGGTGCTTGCAATATCTACCACGGATGTGTGCATAATATGTTGCACGAAAAGAGTGATGAAATTTTGCGCGGACTGTATAAATCCGCTTCTTTCGTTGTGCAGGCTATCGTGTTTTTGCAGACGGGGAAATACATAAAGCATCAAAAAGAATTGCTGTCGGTTGCTGCTGACGATGAGAAGGGTGTTGTTAGAACCTTTTTGGATTTGAAAAACGGCGAAGCGGTTGACTTTTCTCCGGCGTCCGAAGCTTTACTTGCCTTTGCAAAAAAGTGGATAGCTCAAAGTAATTGAAAAGGTAGAAAAATGAAGATTGAAAATAACGTCCTGAAGCACTATCTGAAAAACGTATATTTCATCACCGGAACTGCCTATGCAGGCAAGTCTACCACGGTCAAGATGCTTGCTGAGCGGTACGACATGGTGTGCTGCGGTGAGAATTATCACATGGCGGTCTCCGAGATTGTGGCAACACCCGAAACGCATCCCGATCTCTGCTACAACAAGAGCCTCACCGATTGGCGCGAGTTTGTTACACGCACGCCCGAGGAATACGAGCGTTGGATATACGCCGTCGGGCGCGAGGCGGCAGAGTTTGAGGTCGCCGAGCTGATCGCCATATCGCAGGACAAAAGGGTCATCGTGGACACAAATATTCCCGTGGACGTGCTGAAAGAAATATCCGATTACCATCACGTTGCAGTTATGCTTTCACCGCAGTCCATGAGCGTGGAGCGATTTTTTGACCGTGCCGATCCCGATAAACAGTTTTTGCTCGGTGTGATCGACAGTTGTGACGATCCCGTGGCGGTAATGGCAAATTACCGCAAGGGGCTTGAGCTGATCAATAGTAAAGAGCATTACGACGAGTACGCAAACAGCGGTTTTTTCACCGTCGTGCGCGAGGCGGGCGGCGCGGATACGCGCAAAGAGGTGTGCGACGCGATCGCCAAGCATTTTGGACTTACGGAGTGAAGAGATGATAAAGGAATTAATGCACGATCCGATATTCCTCGCAGGAAAGTCGGAAGTCGCAACAAAAGAAGATTTGCGGATCGCGAAGGACTTGCTTGATACGCTGACGGCGCACAAGGAAAGCTGTGTCGGCATGGCGGCGAATATGATAGGCGTGCGTAAACGCATTATTGCCTTTCTTGACGAGAGCGGACGAGCACCGACGTATACCGTGATGCTCAACCCCGAAATTATCAAGAAGGACGGCGCGTACGACACCGAGGAAGGCTGTCTGTCGCTTCTCGGCGGCCCACGTTCTTGCAAGCGCTATAAGACCATCAAGGTGCAGTACCAAACCACCGAAATGCAAACACGCATAAAGACCTACACCGGCTGAACGGCACAGATCATTCAGCACGAGGTGGATCATTGTAATGGGGTTTTGATTTAACTGTAGTTAGGTGCGTACCTTATGGCAGAGGGCTTCTTGATGCCGATTGCGGACGATGAATAATTAAACGGGATGGCTTATATTTAAAATGCAGATGAACTCAAATGGAAAAATTTGATAAAATTCATGAAATATACTTGTTTTTTTCTGCAATAGGGTGTATAATGTACTCACAACTGAACAAACGGGAGCTTGTATACAGGCTGAGAGGAAGGTGTGACCTTCGACCGAGAACCTGATTTGGATAATGCCAACGTAGGGATGCCTGATACGAGAATATTGGGAGGAACAAAGGAATTTTTGGAGTTACCGAATCGGTAGCTCCTTTTTTGTTGCAATTTTTTGCGGAGGTGTGAAATGGTAAAGGTGAATGGAGAACCAAAGGATATTGCGGGCAAGACCCTTGCCGAATATCTTGCGACAACGAACTACGATGTGAAGCGAATTGCTGTCGAGCGCAACGGAGATATCGTTCCCAAGGCACGGTATGGTGAAACCGTGCTTCGGGACGGCGACAGCATAGAGATCGTCAGCTTCGTGGGAGGTGGGTAAGTGATCCCGACAAAAGAAGAATGGAACAACGCCTTGGCAGAGCGCCACGGCGAAGAATTGCACAAGGCGTTTGCGTCGGCAACGGTTGCCGTGTGCGGTCTTGGCGGTCTTGGCTCAAATATCGCCGTAGCTCTCGCAAGAGCGGGCATCGGAAAACTGATACTGATCGATTTTGACCGTGTGGATATGACGAATCTTCACCGTCAGCAGTATAAGGCTGATCAGATCGGTATGTATAAGACCGAAGCGCTTGCGGAGAATCTTAAAGAAATAGCGCCGTATATTTTGCTTGAAGTACATACAGAGCGTATCACGGAAGATAATGCAATAACACTTTTGAAAGGCGCGGATATCATCTGCGAAGCGTTTGACGGCGCGGAATGTAAGGCAATGCTTACGAACACCGTGCTTTCCGAACTCCCCGACAAATATCTTGTTGCCGCTTCGGGAATGGCAGGAATTGGCGTGTCCAACAGCATTAAGACAAGAAGAATTACGAGCAGGTTCTATCTTTGCGGCGATGAAACGAGTGAGGTATCAGAGGATATCGGTCTTGTCGCTCCCCGTGTTGCACTTTGCGCCGCACATCAGGCGCACGCGGTAGTGCGAATAATAGCAAAACAATTTGAAGTATAAAGAAAAGAGGAAAATACAATGAACAACGACAAGCTTATTATCGGCGGTCACGAATTCAACTCCCGTTTCATTCTCGGCTCGGGCAAATATTCGATGAAGCTGATTGAATCGGCAATCAAGGATGCAGGCGCGGAAATTATCACGCTTGCGGTACGCCGTGCCAACACCAAAGAACACGAAAACATTCTCGACTACATACCCGAAGGAATCACGCTTCTTCCCAACACATCGGGAGCGAGAAACGCCGAGGAAGCAGTCCGTATCGCACGCCTTGCCCGTGAGCTTGGATGCGGTAATTTCGTAAAGATCGAAATTATGCGCGATTCCAAATATCTGCTTCCCGATAATGCGGAAACCGTCAAGGCAACCGAAATTCTCGCAAACGAGGGATTTGTGGTCATGCCGTATATGTATCCCGATCTGAACACCGCCCGTGACCTCGTAAACGCGGGCGCGGCAAGCGTGATGCCCTTGGCTTCTCCCATCGGCTCAAACAAAGGACTTGCTACAAAGGAGTTCATTCAAATTCTCATAGACGAAATAGATCTTCCCATAATCGTTGATGCAGGCATCGGCAGACCTTCGCAGGCTTGCGAAGCGATGGAGATGGGCGCGGCGGCAATTATGGCGAACACCGCGCTTGCAACCGCGGGCGACCTTCCTATGATGGCGGCGGCGTTCAAGCAGGCGATCGAAGCAGGGCGTAAGGCGTATCTTTCGGGACTTGGCAGAGTGCTGACCCGCGGCGCATCCGCATCCGACCCCTTGACGGGCTTCCTTCGTGATTAAGGAGCGCAATATGGAAAATCAATTCTTTGTAGACTCGGAGCATCTGTCGCCCGAAGCGCTTGCAAAAAAACACCGCGTCGAAAACGATCCCGCAAGCCGTAAGAGTCATATGGAATATCTGCCCGACATGGAGATCATCGAGTCGGATGTATGCTCGCAGGTCATGGCGCAGATGAAGTTCTATGATTACAGCAAATATACGGCAAGAGATGTCCGTGCGGCTCTTGAACATACGACTTGTTCTATTGAAGATTTCAAGGCGCTTTTATCACCCGCCGCCGAGCCGTTTCTCGAACAGATGGCAGAGCGTGCAAGACTTGAAACAAGCAAGCATTTCGGCAATACGGTGTATCTCTTCACACCCCTTTATATCGCAAACTATTGCGAGAACTATTGCGTATATTGCGGCTTCAACTGCTATAACCACATCAACCGTATGAAGCTCTCTGTGGAGCAGATCGAAAAGGAAATGAAGGTCATCGCCGACAGCGGAATGGAAGAAATTCTGATTCTGACGGGTGAGAGCCGTGCGCAGAGCAACGTCGAATACATCGGCGAAGCCTGCAAGCTGGCGAGAAAGTATTTCCGAATGGTCGGTCTTGAGATATATCCCGTCAATACCGATGAGTATAAGTATCTTCACGAATGCGGAGCGGACTACGTGACCGTATTCCAAGAAACCTACGATACCGATAGATACGAACAACTTCATCTGCTCGGACACAAGCGCGTGTGGCCCTACCGCTTTGACGCGCAGGAGCGAGCCTTGCGCGGCGGTATGCGCGGTGTGGCGTTTTCGGCGTTGCTTGGACTTTCGGACTTCCGCAAGGATGCTTTGGCAAGTGCATTGCACGTCTACTATTTGCAGAGAAAGTATCCTCACGCGGAAATGTCGCTGTCCTGTCCCCGACTTCGTCCCATAATCAACAATGACAAGATAAATCCCCTTGACGTTCACGAAAAACAGCTTTGTCAGATCATTTGCGCATACCGTATCTTCCTTCCGTTCGTCGGTATCACCGTATCCTCCCGTGAGAGCGCGGAGTTCCGCAACGGCATCGTAAAGATCGCAGCCACCAAGGTGTCCGCAGGTGTTTCTACGGGCATTGGCGACCACGAAAGCAAATACAGCGGAAAAGAGAGCGACGAGGTTCAAGGCGACGAGCAGTTTGAAATCGACGATAACCGCAGTCTTGAACGGATGTATCGGGATATCGAGGGCGAAGGACTTCAGCCCGTGCTGAACGATTATCTCTACGTATAAGGAGCAAATATGAAAAATTTCGATACAACACTTTATTTTATAACCGATTCCACGGGCTTTGAAGAAGCAGAATTTCTTCGCCGTGTGGAAGAAGCGCTCGCAGGCGGCGCGACGATCTTGCAGCTCCGTGAGAAGAACAAATCCACAATGGAGTATATAGACCTTGCGGAAAAGGTTCACGAGCTTACAAAGAAATACAACGTTCCGCTGATTATTGATGACCGTGTGGATGTGGCTCTTGCCGTAGGAGTAGAGGGTGTCCACCTTGGAAAAGAGGATATGCCCATCGCAACTGCAAGAAAAATCCTGGGGAACGACTTTATCATCGGAGCGACAGCTAAAACCGTTCCTTGGGCGCTTGAAGCATACGAGAGCGGAGCTGATTACCTCGGTGTCGGCGCGATCTATCCGACAACTACCAAGGTAAAAACCGTTCTCACTTCTACCGAAACCTTGGCTGACATTTGCAAGGCCGTGCCGATTCCCGTGAACGCCATCGGAGGTCTGAACAAAAACAACATCGACGTTCTCGCAGGAATTCCCATCGCGGGTATCTGCGTGGTATCCGCTATCATGAAAGCCGAAAGTCCGAAAACGGCAACGGTAGAACTAAAGGCAAGAGCAAAGGAACTCGGAATTATATGATAAAGAGCGAATAAAACCGATCAAGGCGAATTTTAAGATAAAAAGCGGCAGATCGGGGGCACCACCTTATGCCGCTATACAAAACGATGCTGAAAAATGAAAGGAGTATTTTTATGAAAATGAAAACAGCATTGACCATTGCAGGAAGCGACTGCAGCGGAGGCGCCGGTATTCAAGCAGATATTAAGACGATGACAATGAACGGTGTTTATGCCATGAGCGCAATTACCGCACTCACGGCGCAGAACACGACCGGCGTAAGATCAATTATGGAGTCCACTCCCGAATTTTTGAAGGATCAGATCGACGCGGTATTCGAGGATATCCGCCCCGATGCCGTAAAGATCGGTATGGTAGCTTCTGCGGAGCTTATCGAAACAATTGCAGATAGATTATCCTACTACAAAGCAGAAAACATTGTTGTCGATCCCGTTATGGTTGCGACAAGCGGTTCTGAACTTATGAAAAGCAATGCAGTTACGGTATTGAGGCAAAAGCTCCTTCCGCTTGCCACACTTGTAACGCCGAACATTCCCGAAGCCGAGGTTCTTTCGGGAGAGAGCATTCAAGGCAAAGAGGATATGGAGCGCGTGGCAAAGCTTATCGGCGATACTCACGGCTGCGCCGTGCTTCTGAAAGGCGGTCACAGCGTGAACGATGCAAACGACCTTCTCTATGTAGGCGGCAACTATAAGTGGTTCTGTGGCAACGTATCGATAATCCCAACACTCACGGCACGGGCTGTACGCTATCGTCCGCGATTGCGTCCAATCTTGCAAAAGGATATGACCTTGAAACTTCCATCGGGAGAGCGAAGGACTACATATCGGGCGCGCTCGGAGCAATGCTTGATCTCGGTGCAGAGTCGGGCCCGATGAATCACGCATTTGATCTGCGCGGAAAATATTCTCAATGAAAATAATCATTAAGCCAAGTATCAACGTCTGCGCCGCTGCAGTCAAAGAAAAGGGTAGGGGCGAAAATACGAAGGAAACAGAATGTCGGATAAGGCTTCAGTGTAATGAGTCAAAGAACAGTTTAAACCGGTTGATATCGATACCTGCCGATACATCCTCCAGCATATCGTCGTCCAACTCTCCGTTTTTATAGTCGGCTAAATAATGAAAATAGTTCTCGGCTTCTTCTTTCGTTATCGCGACTCCGTATTTTTTGCCAAAGAGATCAGCTCGTCGGCATTTGGCGAATGGCTGATCTTTTTGACGATCCGATCGTTGAGATGTGCAAAACGGTTTTCTGTAAGCGGCATATCGTCACAATGTGCCTTGGCGATTCTCTCAAAAGCGATCGCGATCTTCTTTTTTGTTAAAGGCTTTTCAGCGAAAAATGCGCAACCCAACCGATATGATTGAATGCCGAAGCCCTTATCGTTTGATATCCAGGCAACCGGGCATTGAGGATATAAATTTTTGACTGCGATCACTCCCTCCATGCCTGCGCGCCGTCCGTAAGAATAAAAATTGCTTGCGGTGCGCATTCAGCAAGGTAGGATAAAAATGTGTCGTAAACGTCGGTATGTCTGAAAATATGCATTGGAGAAAGGTCTGCGAATGATATAAGTGTTGAACTTTCTTCATAATTTCCGTAGATAATAATATTTGGCACGATCTCCTCCTTGTCCTCTTTTGGCGATATTATAACATCTTTTGGACTGCATGACAACCCGTTTGACTCAAACGGTAAAAATATAACTCAAACGGAAAAAGGATGATAAAAATTACCCTGAACCGTTTTTTGCAACTTTAGTCAAATCTCTTGTATTTGATGGGAGAGTATGCTATAATGAGTGTGTCGAGAACATACAAAAGAGGAGATTTTGATATGACACACGAAGAAATGATTTTGAAAGCAAAGCAAGCGAAAAGCGCACAAGAGCTTCTCTCGCTCGCTAAAGAAAACGGGGTTGAACTTACCGAAGAAAGCGCGAAAGCGTATTATGAACAGATACACAAAAAGGGCGAGCTTGCCGATGATGAGCTTGATAACGTCGCCGGCGGCGGATGTTATCATGACGGAAAGCTTGTTGTAACCGTTGGCACAAATGCTTGTGAAAACTTCATGTGCGAAAAATGCGGCTCGCGCAAGACTGACGGCGGTTTGGGACCGATGACTTCTCATTTCAGTCCTTACACTACCGCGTTGCATGTGGAAAACTGCGGAGCGTGCATCTGGTGTAAATATATCGATGCTTTGTGGCTCTGTACGTATAAGCGAAAATAAGAAGGCGAATCTATAACGCACGAAGAATTGATCCTGAAAGCAAGAGAAGCGAAAAGCGCTCAAGAGTTTCTTTCACTTGCAAAAGAAACAGGAGTTGAACTTACCGAAGAAAGCGCGAAAGCGTATTATGAACAGATACACAAAAAGGCGAGCTTGCCGATGATGAGCTTGATAACGTCGCCGGCGGCGGTTGCTATGAGATAGGCGGTGACCGCTTGGTCGTGACACTGATTAATAGTTGCGGCCGTTGGGCTTGTCAGGATTGCGGCGGAAAAGATACCAGCGGCGGATATCCTGCGTTGCCTTTCCACAGATGCAAGGAAGACGGACCTATCACATATTCAAATCTTACTTGCGGCTGCTGCAAATATTGCTCTTATGAAAAGGGTATTTGGTATTGCAATCATAATTCCAATCGAAGATAAAATCTGATGTTACGATAGTAGGAGGAAAAATGACACACGAAGAAATGATATTGAAAGCGAAGCAAGCGAAAAGCGCAGAGGAGCTGCTCGCGCTCGCAAAGGCAAACGACGTTGAGATGGACGAGGAACGTGCGAAAGAGTGCTTCGATCAACTCCACAAAGCAGGAGAGCTTTCCGACGAGGAGCTTGGTAACGTTTCCGGCGGCGGATGCTATGCAGGCGATGGACGTTTGGTCGTGACCTGCGGACACGGATGTAAGAAATGGGTCTGCAAAAAATGCGGTCACGGACTTGAATACGTAAGGCAGTATGTGTATCAAGGAACCCACAAGCA
Source organism: Eubacteriales bacterium (assembly GCA_045546615.1). Classification (GTDB taxonomy): domain Bacteria; phylum Bacillota; class Clostridia; order Oscillospirales; family CAG-272; genus CAG-390. The sequence goes on from JAZQDD010000040.1 coordinate 26,892, forward strand.
TTATTATACGGATTGGGCACATAGCTATACGGGTTGCGGTTTTATTTACTGTCCCGAGGAGGATTGGACCTGCAAGAATTGCACTTATTATGTATGGGAACGCGGTCTTTTCCTATGTAATAATCCCGAGAATTCCAAATAGGAGTGTATTTATGGCATATGAAGAAATGATTTCGAAAGTAAAGCAAGCAAAAAGCGCTCAAGAGCTTCTTACACTTGCCAAAGAAAACGGCATAGAGATGACCGAAGAAAGCGCACAAGCTTACTTTGAGCAGTTAAATAAAAAAGGCGAGCTTGCCGACGATGAGCTTGATAACGTAGCGGGCGGCGGTTGTTATGAAATTGGCGGAGACCGCTTGGTTGTGACTACGATAAATAGCTGTGGACGCTGGAGATGCGAGGATTGCGGCGGGAAAAATCAAAGCAAGGGATTTCCCGAGACACCATACCACAGATGCAAAGAAGATGGACCTATTACGCATTCCAGCTTGACTTGCGGTTGTTGCAAATATTGTTCTTACGAAAAGGGAATTTGGTACTGTAATCATGATTCCAATCGGAAATAAAATTTATGGAAATGAGGAGAATCGAAATGACACACGAAGAATTGATGCTGAAAGCAAAGAGCGCGAAGAGCGCAGATGATATCCTTGAGATTGCAAAGGAGAACGGTTTGGAGGTCAGCCGCGAGGATGCGGAAATGTATATCCAAACAAATGCAAAAAGCGGCGAGATTTCCGATGAAGCGCTGGGCGGCGTGACGGGCGGCGCGGCTTATACCTTGCGCGGCGGCTATCTCATCGTGACGAATTTTCACGAATGCGACCGTTGGAAATGTGATGAGTGCGGCGGGGACAGATTTGAATATATGCATGTAGCCAGCGATAGCGGTTGGGCTTATGCGCATAAGTGCGGCGGACATCCCAATGGCTGCGGAAAAGGCTGTGCGACTTGCGAATATATGAAATACCGTTTCCCCTTCCAGATCTGCACGCACCCCGATACGAGAAAATAAACGTTCAAATATGCGCTATGCATTGTAAGATTAATTTTACGTGCAGAACGATCTGATCCGTTATACATATGGGCGTGTGGCGGCACGGTATATATGCTTTGGCTGTTGTCTCTGTTTGTGATCTCTGTGATCCTCAAACGAAAAGCCCGAATCAAAACAAACAGATATTCGAAGCGGAGAGTCACCACTCTCCGCTTCGCTGTTTGCATTGTTTTTTACTTTCATCGAAAGCGTTGCATTTCACTCAAAAATATGATATAATCGAGTGACAAAGAATATTGGTGCTCTTTAGAGGTGGCAGAATGGAGAAGGATATGAATATCATTAAAGCGAAGAAGGGAACTACCTTGAGCGTTGCCTTGCAGGGTAGATTGAATACCGCAACGGCTCGTCAGCTTGAAAACGAGATAAGACCTCTCCTTGACGGAGTCACAGTGCTGATCTGGGATCTGGCGGAACTTGAATATATGTCTGCCGCAGGGCTTCGGCTGTTGCGTGCCGCCCAAAAAGTGATGGATACACAAGGAAAAATGCTCGTTACCAACGCAAATGAGGCTGTTTTAGAGCTCTTTGAGATCACGGGCTTTACCTCGATCTTAACACTTGAATGATCATATCAGAAGAAAGGATGAATGATGTTAATGGATAATCAACTTTTCAGGAAAAAAAGTCTTGACAAGGTCTCATCACCCGAACAACTCAACGATTACATCCGCGTTTCAAATCCGAGAGTCTGGATCGCTTTGATGGCGGTGATCGTTCTGCTTTTTGGCGTATGTATCTGGGGTATATTCGGTCGGCTTGAAACGACGGTCGGCAGTGCGGCAGTCGTCAAGGACGGAGTTATGACACTTTATATCAAAGAAGAACATCTTGGTGAAATTTCCGAGGGTATGACGGTAAGAGTAAAGGAGCAGGAGTATCTGATCACGTCGGTCGAAACCGTTCCGAAGACCATTCCCGAGGGATTTGATGAATATATGCTTCACCTGAGCGGTATGCAGGTTGGAGAATGGGTGTTTGGCGTAACAGCGATGGATACCGATCTCGCTGACGGTGTCTATAAGGCTCAGATCGTGGTCGAGAGCATTGCTCCTTTCTCCTTCATTCTGGGGTGAGGCGGTATGAAAAATAAAACAAAAAAGATAAAAGCCCCGCTGACTCACGGTGTTGCCAAGGTTCCGGTGATCATGCAGCTGGAAGCCTTGGAATGCGGGGCTGCGTCGCTTACGATGATCTTGGCGTATTACAACAAGTGGATACCTCTCGAGCAGGTCCGTGCGGATTGCGGCGTTTCACGCGACGGATCGAATGCAAAAAACGTGCTGAAAGCCGCGAGAAGCTACGGATTGATAGCCAAGGGCTATCGCTACGAGCCTGAGGATCTTAAGAAAAACGGAAAATTTCCGTGCATCATTCATTGGAATTTCAACCACTTCGTCGTATTGAACGGATTTAAGAGCAACAAAGCGATATTGAACGATCCTGCCAAAGGCACGTACAGCGTGACGATGGAAGCCTTTGACCGTTCATTTACGGGGATCTGTCTGATGTTTGAGCCGAGTGAAGCATTTGAACCGAGCGGCAAACCGAAAAGTATGATCACTTTTGCCCGTAAGCGTCTTAAAGGCGCGGGCGTGGCGGTCGCTTTCGTGATGCTGACAACTGTGATCTCATCGCTTCTCGGCATCATTTCTCCTGCGTTTTCACGTGTTTTTTTGGATAGACTGCTGACAGGGAGAAATCCCGATTGGTTCTATCCGTTCCTCATAGGTCTTGCGGCACTTTCGGCAGTACAGCTTCTTGTCGCGTGGATACGTACCGTATATTCGCTTAAGATCGACGGAAAAATGGCTGTTGTCGGTACGACCTCATTTATGTGGCAGGTGCTGAGGATGCCTATGGAGTTCTTTTCTCAGCGTATGGCAGGGGATATCGCCAGCCGTCAGGGATTGAACGCATCTATCTCTAAAAACCTCGTCAATACCTTTGCTCCGCTTGTGCTGAATACGGCTATGATGATCTTTTATCTTGTCGTTATGATACGCTATAGCTGGCTTCTTACTCTTGTCGGTCTTGTTTCTATCCTCGTCAATCTCTTGATGTCGCACATTATCTCACAGAAGCGTGTCAACCTGACGAGAGGGCAGGCGAGAGACGCGGGAAAGCTTGCGGGAGCGACGGTTGCGGGAATCGAAATGATAGAAACGATCAAGGCGAGCGGCGCGGAGAACGGATATTTTGAAAAATGGGCGGGATATCAGGCAAGCGTCAATACGGGTAAGGTAAAGTTTGCAAAGCTTAATCAGTATCTCGGAATGATTCCCTCGCTCGTCTCCTCGCTAACGAGTACCGCTGTTTTGATGTTGGGCGTATGGCTCACAATGCAGGGCGAGTTTACGGTCGGTATGATCATGGCGTTTCAGGGCTTTTTATCTTCCTTTACTGCCCCTGCTTCTATGCTCATTTCCGCAGGACAGACTCTGCAGGAGATGAGGACCGAGATGGAGCGCATCGAGGACGTAATGGAATATCCGCTCGATCCCATATTTGAGAACGAGACACAAGCGGATCGCTTTGATAAGCTTTCGGGCGCGATCGAGATGAAAAATGTGACCTTTGGATATTCGCGCCTGGGAGAGCCGCTGATCAAGGATTTTGATCTGACACTGAAGCCGGGGGCTCGCGTGGCATTCGTAGGTTCCTCGGGATGTGGAAAGTCTACGCTTTCAAAGCTGATCTCAGGACTCTACCGACCGTGGAGCGGTGAGATCTTGTTTGACGGAAAACCGATAGATCAGATCGACAGAAGCATTTTTACAAGCTCTCTTGCCGTCGTTGATCAGGATATCATCCTTTTTGAAGATACGATCGCCAACAATATCAAGATGTGGGATGATTCGATCGAAGATTTTGAAATGATAGTTGCCGCACGCGACGCGTGCTTGCACGAAGATGTTTTGTGCCGTGACGGCGGATATCAATATAAGATCACCGAGGGCGGTAAGGATTTTTCGGGCGGTCAGCGTCAGCGTCTGGAGATCGCTCGCGTGCTTGCTCAGGAACCAACCGTTATCATCATGGACGAAGCGACCTCGGCGTTGGATGCGAAAACTGAATACGACGTGGTAAAGGCTATCAAGGATAGAGGGATCACCTGTATTGTGGTGGCGCACCGACTTTCTACCATACGCGATTGCGACGAGATAATCGTGCTTGACCGCGGAAATGTAGTCGAACGAGGTACTCACGATGAGCTTTATGCCAAAGGCGGTCTTTACACACAGCTTGTTTCAAACGAATGATAGTAAGATGCTTTTACATAATTCACGAAAGGAGGACTTGCAATGGGCTGGTTTGATGAACAAATAAAGCAAAGAAAAGAGAATGATGACAGCGTCTTTTCGGATTCATTCGTGAATCTTGCGGGTGCAGTTATGGGATCAAAGATCTCTGCTGCGCTCAATGATAACAGACAGATCACCAAAAACGCCATTGACGAGATCCTGAAATACTATCACGTCAAAAGCCGCGAGGTTCCCGATAATATTCGGGATATGAACGAACAGCTTGAATACTTGTTGCGCCCGTATGGGATCATGCGCCGCACCGTGCATCTCGAAAAGGGATGGTATCGCGATGCTTGCGGTGCTATGCTGGCAACGAAAAAGGATAGTCAAGAGATCGTGGCATTGATACCGACGGGGATGGCGGGATATAGCTATTTTGATCGTGAAAGCGGAAAACGCATCAAGGTATCGCGAAAAAACGAGGGACTGTTCGAGCTTGAGGGGATTGCCTTCTATAAACCGTTCCCACTCAAAAAGATCGGTGTTCCGGCGCTTATGAAATATGTATTGGGAACGCTGTCTGTTGCAGACTTGGTCTTTTTCTGCCTTGCGACCTTGGCGGTCACACTTGTCGGTATGCTTTCGCCAAAGATCAACCACATCATTTTTTCGGACGTGGTCGAGAATGAGAGTATGCAGTTGTTCTTTGCCATAACTGTATTTCTCGTTTGCGTTTCGGTGAGTACGCTTCTTTTCGGGGTGATGAAATCACTCTTGATGGCGCGGATCAATACCAAGCTCAGCCTCGCCGTCGAAGCGGCGACAATGATGAGAGTTATGTCCTTGCCGCCAAGCTTTTTTAAGAACTACAGCGCAGGTGAGCTTTCGGGAAGAGCACAGTATATCGGCTCTTTGTGCAATATGTTGATCTCAACTCTGCTTTCCACCGGTCTTACTTCAATATTCTCACTCGTGTATATCACGCAGATATTCACATATGCGCCCGCATTGGTGCTTCCCGCGCTTGCTATTATCATTGTTACGATCCTGTTCTCACTCATATCTTCCTTTGTTCAGATGCATATCAGCAAAAGCCGTATGATGCTTTCGACAAAAGAGAGCGGTATGCAGTATGCTATGATATCGGGTGTGCAGAAGATCAAGCTTTCGGGTGCGGAAAAACGCGCGTTTGCCCGTTGGGCAGATCTGTATGCCAAGGGCGCGTCGTATACATACGATCCGCCGATGTTCATCAAGATCAACGGAGTTATAAATATGGCGATCTCTCTTGTTGGTGCGCTCGTGATGTATTGGGCGGCTGTAAAGAGCGGTATCGGCGTTGCTGATTACTACGCGTTCAATACGGCTTACGGTATGGTGTCGGGAGCGTTTATGTCTCTTGCGAGTATTGCGCTGACTGTGGCACAGATCAAGCCGATCGTGGATATGGCAAAGCCTATCTTGGATGCCGTTCCCGAAGTATCCGAAAAGAAGCAGGTCGTTACCAATCTTTCGGGCGGAATTGAATTACACAACGTGTCATTCCGCTATACCGAAACGCAGCCCAATGTTCTTGATGATTTTTCTCTTAAGATCAAGGCAGGGCAGTACGTTGCTATCGTGGGCAAAACCGGATGTGGAAAATCTACGTTGATGCGTATGATGCTCGGCTTTGAAACACCGCAAAAGGGTACGGTGTATTTCGACGGTAAGGATATTGCCACGCTTGATCTGCGATCTCTCCGCCGCCATATCGGAACGGTGATGCAAAACAGCAAGCTTTTTTCGGGGGATATCTATTCCAATATCGTTATTTCTGCCCCTTGGCTCACAATGGACGAGGCTTGGGAAGCTGCCGAGATGGCAGGCATAGCAGAGGATATCCGCCATATGCCGATGGGTATGCACACTATGATATCCGAGGGATCGGGCGGCATTTCGGGCGGTCAACGCCAACGCCTTGCCATCGCTCGTGCTATTGCACCCAAACCGAAGATCCTTATGTTTGACGAGGCGACCTCTGCGCTGGATAATCTTACGCAGAAGCAGGTCTCCGACTCGCTTGAAAAACTAAAATGCACCCGTATCGTGATCGCTCATAGGCTTTCCACCATACGTGCCTGCGACCGTATTATAGTTCTTGATCAAGGTAAGATCATAGAGGACGGTACGTATGATGAATTGATCGCGAAAAAAGGGTTCTTTGCCGAGCTTGTGGAAAGACAACGCTTGGACGTCTGAAATTGACTGAGATATGTAAAAATGTACTGTATCTTAAATCCTAATGTTGCTCTGAGATCCTGGCGGCTGGTGCCGTGGGCCTACTATATCAAGGGAAATCGTAACGCTATCGGACTCAAAAAAGAAGAATTTGATCTGCTCTCGCTTTGCGACGGTAAGCACGATCTCGAAGAAACGCCATTACTTACGCGTTTTTTGTCATCGGGAATGGTCTTTGCCGTTTCGCCCGATGAGAACGCAGAGCTTTCGCCGTGGCAGAAGCGGGAGTGCGATAACCGATATTTTCCGGCGATGAATTGGATGATCACGGGAAAATGCAACTATAACTGTCTGCATTGTTTCAATGCCTCGGACAACGCTCCGTTGATGAGTGAATTTTCCCTTGACGAAGCGGAAAGATTGCTTGACGAGGCAGAGGCTTGCGGTATCAATGCATTTACCATCACGGGTGGTGAGCCTATGGCGCATAAGCATTTCTTTGAGATCTTGGAGAGTATCTACCGCCGCGGTATGTTCGTGGAGGAATTGAACACGAACGGCTATTATATCGATCAGACGGCACTCGACCGTATGAGCGCTATCGGATGTCGCCCACTGATCAAGATTTCGTTTGACGGCATCGGTCATCACGATTGGCTTCGCAATAAAAAGGGAGCAGAGGAGGACGCGCTTCGCGCCATCCGTCTTTGCGTGAAAAATGGATTCCGCGTCAAGGCACAAACCAACGTGCACAGATGGAATCTCGATTCTATGCTCCCGACTCTGAAACTGCTCGACAGCATCGGTGTTGAGGAAACTCGTATTATCCGTACGACAGAGGTGCCGAGGTGGAATCAAAATGCCGCAGGAGCAACGCTTGAGCTTCACGAATATTTTGACGAAATGCTGAAGCTGGTTTCGGCATACATTGCGGAGGACTGCCGGATGAACCTTGATATCTGGCAAATGCTCACCGTTTTCCCCAAGGAGAAAAAATACCGCATCCGTTCAGTAGAATGCGGAATTGGGGAATATCGCGACAGCATCCCCGTTTGCAGAGGCAACAGAGGAATGATCGCCGTTGCCGCTAACGGAAACGTATTTCCGTGTATGCAGATGTCTGGGTATTACGAGGCAAAAAATGATATCCTCGGAAATGTGAAAAAAGAGGGCTTGCAGCCACTCTTGCAAGCAGGGAGATATCTCTCGGAGGTCTGTACAACGGTCGGCACTCTTGCACAGAAGAATGAAACTTGCGGAAATTGCCCGTATTTTAAACATTGTGTCGGTGGTTGCCGAGCTATCGCATTGACGTTGACGGGAGATAAGTTCGGCGTGGATCCATCCAAGTGCTTTTTCTTCAAAAAAGGCTACGTCCAAAAGGTAGAGGCAAGCCTTGAAGGATGGAGAAATATCGCACCGATCGATCAAAAGAATATGGGGGGATACTATATGCTGAATAGTCAGAAAGCCCTCGTTCCGAAATGGAGCGAGGTACCGCGAGCGTATTGGCAAAGTAAAGGACTTGGTTGCGGAGGTAAGAAAACACAGCCGAACCCATACAAGTAGAGCAAGACCACAATCGCCAAGATGCTTGCTCAGCAAGAGTATTGTGGGGATATTATCAATTTCAAGACCTATTCGAAAACATTCCGTAGGCAAAAAATATCGAGTGTTCATCACTTTCGTTATTATGAGAAAAATAATAAAGCAAATCGTATTAGAAGAATTTTCAAAATTAGTCACCAATATAGAGAGTGATTTTCGCTCAAACTATGTTCGTAAGAGATATAATTTTCTTTTAAGTCAGCTGGATGAGAAGATGACTGCTAATATGGTCTTCGTCAGTAGCTTTGAGTCCAAGAGCGGTTTTGCTGTAAGTATGCAAAAATAATACTTACATTAGGCGGTTGTATGTAAAATGGCAAATGATATGGAGCAATAATTGCTCCGCAGTAGCCAAAGAAAACAGAGAGAGCCAAAGGACAAGCTAATACTATACAGATTTCGCAGAATATTGAAAACAAAGCATTGTTTGATATTTTACTCGGAGGAAGAATTCGTATGAACATCATTTCCCAAGAGCGAGAGAAATTAGAGTTAACATTGCTGGCAATGAATGAGATAGAGGTTGACGAATCGGATCTCCGCGAGTAACCGGAAGCGGAGATTGCCACTACCAATAACTTTCGACATTGTCGACGCTTGGGCGTCGAAACATTCGATGGAACGCCGTCGAAAGCGTTGACAAAACAATTGTTTTATGATATAATGATGGTGTACTTAAATCAAACATGGAGGCAAATATGGCAATACCGGTAAATGTAGAAGAGCTTATTAACAAGAGAGTGGTGGAATCAACGCGTATAGAATTTAAGGGTGATTGGAATCCCAATCCAATCATTCACAGTATCTGCGCTTTTGCAAACGATATTGATAATGTGGGTGGGGGCTATATTATCATAGGCGTTGAGGAAGTTGATGGAAGTCCGGTGTTTCCCATTAAGGGAATCAAGCAAAATGAAATTGACGGAATATTGAAAGAACTCGTGGGATACTGTCATTGTATTGAACCGCTATATAATCCTGTAGTGGAGCCGGTTCTTTTTGATGGACAGTATATCATCGTGATTTGGGTATCCGGTGGATACGGACGGCCGTATAAAGCTTCTAAAGACGTTTTCACGGAAAGGTCAAATAAACTGCATTATATTAGAAAATTCAGCAGTACCATTGTAGCCTCTGCGGAGGAAGAAAAGCAACTGTTTTACGTTTCGTCTGATATACCTTTTGATGACAGAGCAAATCTTGCAGCAGATATTTCAGATCTGGATATTGGTCTTATGCGTCAGCATTTGAAGGAGATTGGCAGTAGCTTGTATGAAATTTCACTGAAAGCAGATGCAATAAAAATTGCAAAGGATATGCAATTGGTTTCGGGGTCTGTAGAAAATCTTAAGCCTTTGAACGTGGGAATACTGATGTTCTCAGAACTCCCCGAAAAGTACTTTCGATATGCAAGAATTGAAGTGGTAGACATTCCCGATCCAACCGGAACAAATATGGTAGAAAAGGTATTTACAGGCCCTATCCAAAGACAGCTTAAGGATGCGCTTGCATATATCAAAAACTATATTTTGAAAGAAGCAACTATTAAGGAAGCAAACAAGGCAGAATCAATAAAAATTTATAATTATCCGTATGCTGCTGTTGAAGAGTTATTATCGAATGCTGTATATCATAGATCGTATCAAGTGAATGAACCTATAACAGTTAAGATAACGCCTACAGCTATCACGATCACCAGCTTTCCCGGGTTTGACAGAAGTATCACTATGGAGAATATCTCGGCTTATAATATTACGTCTCCTGTTTATAGAAACAGAAGAATCGGAGATTTTCTTAAGGAGCTTCATTTGATTGAAGGCCGCAATACAGGCTATCCCACCGTATTAAGAGTACTTCGAGAGAACGGTTCGAGTTTGCCGAAATTTGATATGGATGATAACCGGATATATCTTTCGGTGACTCTTCCAATTCACTCGTATTTTCTTCCCAAGAGCGAAAGTAGCCCCAAGGAGCTTGAATACAGAGAACGTATTTTCGCAGCACTTAGCGGACGAACGTTGTCTATGAATGAGCTTGCGAAGGCTATGGGATATAAAGGTATATCTGCCAAGCTATCATCTACCATTGGAAAAATGCTTGAGATTGGCGCATTAGAAAAAGTCGTGGTTGGCGCATACGTGAAATTGCATATCCCGGGTGATATATAATGGGATTGAAAAAGAAAGAACAGGAAGAAAAATGCAACTATGAGATACAAATTGGACAAGAAGTTTTTTGAAACGCATAAGGTTCCCGAAGTGTCTGCGGCAAATATTTTCTATTTCAGTGTAAATGCTGCACTACCGGATTTGTTTCAGCAGTTTGATAAATTAGCCAAAGTAAATGGCCTTACTGTTCCCGACAACTCGGATGAAAGAAATATGATTGCTTCTATGAATGATCCGGAAATCATCGTAAATTACATGAGAAAACTCAAAGCTATAGAGAATCGTCACGAAATGATAGAAAAGGTGTCGGAATATGCTGAGACAACAATGCCATTGATTTTGAAACGTTATTTGACAAGCGCGCTTGACAGCTTTATTGAGACTGCCGGCCGTTGTTTTGTCAAAAATGATCTTCGGTATGTGTTGGAACTGAGAAAGCGATATCAAGAAATCCGAAATCCGTATGCCCAAGCAGTCGCATGTCTCGTATTTGGTATGAAGGAGATGGATCAGGAAGGCGAGTTTTTGCTCGATGAGTATGAAAAAATGCGTAATGCATATCCGGAAGAAAGATATTCAGATTTCCCTCTGCTGGCTCTGCATATACTTTTTGAAAAATAGAGTTACGATATAATGCAATAAAACGAGGACGAAAAATGTATGAGAAGCTATATAAAGAGCTTTTACTTCGCTATAACGAATTAGAGGGCAGGACGAAGCAGCTCGAAGAAGAAAACGCGCGGTTTAGACAGATGCTTGGAATGACAGAGCAATCTGCCTCGAATACTGAAACGGCTGAAAATACAATTTGTTGCATCAATAAATACAGTTCCGCGAAAGAAAAGATAGATTTATTTCGCTCTTTATTCAAAGGTAGAGAAGATGTGTTTGCCCGCCGTTGGCAAAGCACAGCAACCGGAAAAAGCGGATACCAGCCTGTATGTAAAAACGAATGGGCAGAGGGATTGTGCGACAAAAGGAAGTACAAATGCGCCAATTGTCCCAATCGGGTGTTAAAATCCTTAACTGATGAAGACATTTATAAACATCTTGAGGGCAAGGATGGATTAGCACGTGATGTGATAGGAATCTATCCAATGCTACAGGATGAGACTTGTCATTTTCTATGTGCCGACTTTGATGATGACTCGTTTGAAAAAGATATTACTGCTTTTAGAGAGGTCTGTGAAGAATTAAATGTTCCTATATGCGTGGAACGATCCCGTTCGGGAAACGGAGCTCACGCTTGGATATTCTTCGAGTCGCCTGTTCCTGCTGTATTAGCTCGTAAGCTTGGAAGCGGTATTTTGACTAAGGCGATGGAGAAGCGCGGTGAGTTATCTTTCAAGTCATACGACAGACTATTTCCCAACCAAGACACTATGCCCGACGGCGGATTCGGTAATCTTGTTGCTTTGCCTTTACAAGGACTGGCAAGAAAAAGTGGAAACAGCGTGTTTGTAGATGAGCAATTTCGTCCTTATGACGATCAATGGGCATATCTTTCAACCGTTAAAAGAATGAGCGCAGCCTCTGTTGAAGCGTTCATTGTGTCCTTGGGTAAGAATGATGGACTTGGAACGCTCGTCAATGAATCAGACAGTAAGCCTTGGGAAATCAAAAAGAAAAGTCAAATAACCCATCATGATTTTCCAATGATTCTGAACATCGTCCGAGCTAATATGCTGTATATTCCAACGACTGATTTATCGGCAAACGCCAAAAATCAGATCAAACGCCTTGCGGCATTCAAAAATCCTGACTTTTACCGCGCACAGGCTATGCGACTGCCCATATACGATAAGCCGCGAATTATATGTACAGCAGATATCACGGATGATTATATTGCCATTCCTCGTGGCTGTGAGGATGCACTTTGCAATTTGCTTGACGATGTGAATGTGTCATATTCGATTGAAGATAAAACAAATGCAGGCGAGCGGATACCTGTTGTGTTTAACGGTGAATTACGAGAAGAACAAAGACCTGCGGCAGAAGCGCTTCTTGAGAACAATATCGGTGTTCTTTCTGCAACAACAGCGTTTGGAAAGACTGTCGTTGCATCGTATCTGATCAGTCAAAGGAAAACGAATACTTTGATATTGGTTCATACGCAAGCGTTGATGACACAATGGAAAAAGTCGCTTGAAACCTTTCTGCGCTTTGATGTTGCTCCGCCTGAAGAAAAGAAAGGCAGAGGGCGTAAGAAAATTTGGTCGCCCGTTGGTGTTCTCGGTGCAGGAAAAGATACGATACATGGCATTGTTGACATTGCCGTCATGCAGTCTCTTGTAAACGGTGATGAAGTTAAAGAACTTGTGCGAAACTATGGTATGATTATCGTAGACGAGTGTCATCACGTTTCTGCTGTGAACTTTGAAATGATATTGAAATATGCAAATGCAAAATATGTGTACGGTCTGACTGCTACGCCTACAAGACAGGATGGTCATCACCCGATCATTTTTTGCAATGTGGGGCGATTCGATACCGCGTGGATGCGAAGGAGCAAGCTGAAAAGCGCAATTTTGGACATTTTCTTGTGCCAAGATTTACCAATACACGTTGTTCGAGCG